>NZ_JBVHWN010000012.1:0-238928 GCF_055564335.1 Streptomyces sp. NPDC029139
AGGGGGAAACACCGGGGGGAGGGTGGGTTTGGTGACGGAAAGGCCAGGGGGGGGGGGGGGGGGGGGGGGGGGTGTGGTCCCCCCCCCACCCCCCCCCCCGCCGTCTCTGTGTCCTCTGAGGGCGTGCGTCGGGCCTGGGGCGCGTGGGGCGCGGGCGCGTCCCGTCTGCGGCGTACGAGCCACGGCGCGACGGCTCGGCCACTAGGCTGATCCACTAGCTTGTCCACCGCACCGGGCTCGTTCACAGCACAGATAAGGATCGCGCCGATGGCCGACGCCAGCGAGAAGGAACGCCAGAAGGAAGAGCTCTACGCGCTCGACATCTCCGACGTCGAGTGGCAGGGCGCGCCCGGGACGTCTCCGGACGAGGAGCGGGTGGAGATCGCGCATCTGCCCGACGGGGCGGTGGCGATGCGGTCGTCGCTCGACAAGGAGACCGTGCTGCGGTACACGAAGGCCGAGTGGGACGCGTTCGTCCTGGGCGCCCGCGACGGGGAGTTCGATCTCCGCTAGGCGCCCGGACATGCGTGAGGGGGTGGCCCGTACGGAACGGGCCACCCCCTCACGCGTGTGCGCGTGGTCTCACATCGCCATGCGGAACCGGGCCGCGTTGCCCTTGTCCGTGTCCTGGTAGCCGATCACGGACTCGTCGAGCAGCTGCGCGATGCGCTGCAGGTCCTGGTTGATGCCGGCCTGGTCCCTGGCGATGCGGGTCTGGCTCTCCTGGTACGCCTCCTTCGCGGCACCTTCCCAGTTGGAGGCGACGCGGTTGACCTCGGCCATGAGGTCGGAGAGCTTCTGGTTGAGCTGGGAGGCGGTGAGACGGACGTCGCCGGCCGCCTGCGTCACGGTGTCGTAATTGACGGCAGTCGTCATGTTCTTGGCTCCTGGAGTGAGAGGTACGCGAAGACTGGAGAGGACGAAGCCCTGGGGCTCAGGCCATGCCGAGGATGGCGCTCTGGCCCTGGGTGGTGTCGTCCATCTTCCGGAAGCTGCGGATGCGCTCTTCTTCCTCGCGGGTGAAGCCGTCGGCGCTCATCCGCATGTACTCCTCGAGCTTGATCAGCTCGACGCGCATGTTCTTCAGACGCAGGTTCAGGTCACCCTGGACCCGGTCGAACTCCTTCTGCGCCGCGCCCTGCCATCCGGCCTGAATGCGGTCCACGACGCCGTTCAGCGAGGTGATGCGCGCCTGGATCTCGTCGTGGAAGTCCTGGATGCGCCCGGCCAGCTTGGTCTGTTCGGCGCTGGTTACGTTCAGGTTTGGATTCGACATCTTGCCCCTTCTTCCTTCGGTGGCGTCTCGACGGTCCCTGCCGTCGGGCCTTCCGGTCGTGATGCGGACGGGTATCTCTTGATGCCGCCCCCGTGCAGGGCCACTTCACTGCCGTGCCCCCGACGGTCACTCTAGCCATTCCGTACGACAGTTCCAACTGCAAAGGACCGAACTGGTACATGACTGTTTCGGTTCATCGGGCGGCCCCGTGGCGGCGGCGGCTGTCGCGGATCACGACGGCCGTGCCGGCGACCACCGCCACCAGCACACCGCCGATCCCCAACGCGTAGGTGGCGAGCCGTTCCGTGCGCTCCTGCGGCGTCTCCGTGAGGGCCAGGTGGGCCGCCTCGGGCGCCGGAGGCTTGGGCGGACCGGGGTCCGCCGTCGGCATGTCCGGCTGGGGTTCGGGCCCGTCGGCGAGCGCCTTGACCGGGTCGACGACTCCCCAACCGACGTGATTGTCACGTCCGTTGATGGATCGTACGGCGGTCTGCTCGATACGGGCCACGATCTGGGCCGCCGTCCACTTCGGGTGCTTCGCGCGCAGCAGGGCGGCGACTCCGGAGACGTACGGGGCGGAGAAGCTGGTGCCGTTGTCGACGCACTGGCCGCCGCCGGGGACGGTGGAGACCATGTCGACGCCGGGCGCGGCCACGCCCACGAAGGTGCCGGACTGGGAGAAGACGGCCCGTTCGTTGTTGCGGTCGGACGAGGCGACGGCGAGCACGCCGGGGAAGGCCGCGGGGTAGGTGTTCTTGAGTTTGCCGTCCATGCCGTCGTTGCCCGCGGAGGCCACGACCACGATGTCCTTCTCCAGGGCGCGGGCCACCGCCTTGCCCATCGCGGAATCGACGGCGAGCGGCTGGGTGGTGTCCTGCGAGATGTTGATGACGTTGGCCTTCTGGGCGACCGCGTGGTCGATCGCCAGAGCCATCGTGTCGGACTTGCCGCTGTTCTTCTCGTCGTTCTGCCGGATCGGGATGATGGTCGCCTCGGGGGCGAGCCCGACGAAGCCGGTGCCGGAGCGGGGGCGCGCGGCGATGATGCCGGCGACCTTCGTGCCGTGGCCGACCTCGTCGACGGTGCCGTCGGTCTTGCCACGCATCTCGTCGCCGGCGCCCGGGTTCTCCTTGTCGGGCTTCAGGAAGTCCTTGCCCGCCTTGGCGTCCACCACGTTCTTCAGCTGCGGGTTGACGTCGTCGACGCCCGTGTCGATGACCGCGACGCGGACGCCCTTGCCCTTGGTGTCCTGCCACAGTTCGTCGAGCAGGACCCGCTGGAGCGACCAGGGGATGCCCTCGATCTGCTTCTTCATCGGGAAAGTGCACTCGCCGCTGCCGTCGAGGACGACCTCGTGCGGCTCCGCGGCCGCGGCCGCGGGCGGTGCGGCGAGAAGACCCGTGAGGGCCGTGGCGGCGAACAGGGCCGCCGTTCGGTACGTCACCACTGCCACCCCCTTACGAACCCTGCGGCTGACGCGCGCTGTTGGTGTCGAGCCTCGGTCCCTTGGACAGGAACTCCGACCACGTGATCGGGACGAGGAGCGGAGTGACCTTCTCGTAGCCGAGACGGGTCTGCGCCTCGCTCGGTTCCGGGCGGCCGTCGGTCTGCTTGTCCTGGTCCCCCGTGCCGATGTCGGAGCGGGCCGCGTCGCTGTCGCCGTTGGCCTGCACGGCGTAGCGCAGTCCGGTGTCGGTGACGAGGAAGAGCGAGCCGTCGGGCTTCGTCTGGTTGCCCTGGACCTGGGTGTAGAGCAGGCCGCTGCCGGGGGTGACGTACGTGCTGGTGCCGCCGGCGGTGATCTCGGCCGGGTACTTCGGTCCGGCCCAGGTGGTCAGTGTCGTGCGGCCCTTGTCGTCGACCTGGTTGAGCACGTTGCAGACGGTGTCCCGGGCGCCCGCGCCGGTGGCCGCGTTGACCTGCTCGGACTTGCGGGTCGGCCAGCGGTACTGGGCGCCGAAGGTGGCGGAGTCCGGGGTGAAGGAGGCCGCGTCGACCGCGGTCGCCTTGCCGTCCATGTCGAGGGCGTCGGTCTGCGGCGAGTTGATGAGCAGCCAGGCGGTGAAGTCCGAGACCGGCTGGACCTTGCCGGGCAGGACGACGTAGTGCTGCGGCCCGGAACCGGTCTGGGCCAGCAGGACCATGCCGACCCGGTCCTCGGTCTGGCTGAGGTTGCCGCCGCCGATGCCGGCCGGGTCGCCGACCTTGCCGGGGATCTGCGGGAACTCGACGGGGCTGCCGGTGTGCAGGGTGGCCAGCCAGTCGTCCGTGACCTGCTGGGGCTCCTTGTTGAGGCCGACGAGCGCCGTGGTGAGTCCGGCGGACTCCGTGGGGGAGCCGGGCACCAGGTACTTCGTGCCCCGGTGGTCGACGAGGTAGCGGGCGCTGTCCTTCTGCCCCTTGACGTACAGGATCTGTCCGTCCTTGAGCTGCCCGGCGCCCTCGGTGCGCGTGAAGTCGCGCTTGGAGAAGACGAACGTGGCCTTCTGGACGCTGGCTCCCTTGCCGCCGCCGGGCTGCTCGCACACGGCCCAGCGCTTGGCGGTGCCCGCCTCGTCGGCGGTCGGGAGCCGGTCGGGGGCGTACGGGATGCCGAGGATCGGGCCGCGCGGCGGCTTGCCCGCGTCCAGCAGCTTGTCGTCGACCTGGATGACCGAGAACTCCTGCGGGTTGAGCAGGAGTCGAGCCGAGGCCAGGTTGAGCACGGGGTGGAGAAGGGTCTTCTTGTCCTTGCCCTTGCCGGTGGTGAGCACGACGTAGCGGGTGGTCGACTGCTTTCCGACGATCACCTTGGCGCCGGGCTTGTCCCAGCCCTTGGGGGCCTTGGGGCTGAACATGCCCCAGGCGCCGAACCCGGCGAGCACCAGCGCACCGACGATCAGGCCGGGAACGACCGCGCGCAGCGGCCTCGGCGCCCCCTCCTCCGTACCCGAGGGCGAAGGTTGGAGGAATGCGGCCACCGTGCGCTTCTTCGCAAAGGTGTACGCGTTGAGCTCATCCCGCCGTGATGCCATGAGTCCCCATTTTCGTCAGGCGCAGTCTTCACCGACGAGTCCGGGGGGCATGGCACCCGGACTCCGGCTGTCGGACCGGCCCCCTACTATGCCTGCTGTCGGGTGGTGCTTGTGGGGCGGGTAGGGTGAACGGGCCGCCAAAGCCCTGGCGGGCCAGGGTGATCGGGACGAATTGGGGGGATTCTCCATGATGGCATCCGCGACGCGGACGCGGCCCGCGGCGGCCGCACCCTCCTCCGCGCCTCCGGCGCACTCCTCGGCGGGCGCGCCGCCGGCCGTCTCACCGCGTCTTCAGGCGCGCCCGGGACACTTCGGATCGTTCCGACTGCAACAACTCGTGCTGATCGAGGTCGCGGCGGCGCTGCTGCTCGTGGCGTGGGTCGTCGAGCCGTTGCTGCTGGTTCCCGCCGGTGTCGTGGCGACGCTGCTCGTCCTGCTCGCGGTGGTGCGCAGACACCGCCGCTCGATGCCGGAGTGGCTCACCACCTATCTCGCCCTGCGCACGCGTACGCGCCGGGCCGCCTCGCTCGTCGTGCCGGAGGGTACGGAGCCGGGCCTCGCGCCGGTCGTGGAGTGCGATCCGGCGCTGCGCACCTACGCGTACAGCGACCGGGACCGGCGGCCGGTCGGGATGGTCGGCGACGGCACGTTCCTGACGGCGCTGGTGCGGGTCGAGTCGGAGGCCACGGCGCTCCGTCCTGACCGCGCGGCACGGCCGCTGCCCGTCGCGATCGTCCGGGACGTCCTGGACGTCGACGGGATCCGCCTGGAGTCGGCGCAGATCGTGCAGCACACCCAGCCGGCGCCCGCTCCTCATCTGCCCGACCAGTCGATGGCCAAGCGGAACTACGCGCCGCTGCAGGCGCAGACGGGTTCGCCGGCGCTGCGGATCACCTGGGTGGCGCTGAAGCTGGACCCGGAGCTGTGCCCGGAGGCGGTCGCCGCGCGCGGCGGCGGCCTGGAGGGCGCCCAGAAGTGTGTGGTGCGGGTGGCGGACCAGCTGGCGAGCCGGCTGACCGGCGCCGGGTTCCGGGCGACCGTGCTCACCGAGCAGGAGCTGATCGCCGCGCTGGCGACGTCGACGTGCGCGAGCCCGATGGCGATCGCGCAGGCGGGACGGGGGCAGGCGCAGGCGCGGCGGACGCAGGAGACCGCGCGGACCTGGCGGGTCGACGACCGTCGCCACACGACGTACTGGGTGGGGCGCTGGCCCCAACTGGGCGGCGCGGGTGGCGCGGGGGCGTCGATGCCGCAGCTGATCGCGCTGCTGACCTCGCTCCCGGCGCTGGCGACGACGTTCAGCCTGACGCTGAGCGGCGGTGACCGTCAGGAGGTGACGGTGGCCGGGCACGTACGGATCACCGGCCGCAGCGACGAGGAGCTCGTGGCGGCGCGGCACGAACTGGAGCGCGCGGCGCGCGGGGTGAAGACGGGTCTGGTGCGGCTCGACCGCGAACAGGTTCCGGCCATG
This sequence comes from Streptomyces sp. NPDC029139, assembly GCF_055564335.1. NCBI lineage: Bacteria > Bacillati > Actinomycetota > Actinomycetes > Kitasatosporales > Streptomycetaceae > Streptomyces > Streptomyces sp. NPDC029139. The sequence continues at coordinate 5,762 of NZ_JBVHWN010000012.1, forward strand.
CTGGCTTCGCTGCCGCTCGGGGGTGCGCGCTGATGTCCTTCTCCACTTCGCCTTCTTCCTCACCGTCTCCCGGGCCCCAGGGCTTGGGTCCGGCCGCCTCCGCCGGCACGGGCCGGCGCGGCGGGTCCGCGCGCGGGACGGGCCGGGGCGCGCGGCCCCGGTTCGGCTTCGGGCTCGTCGGACCGCGCCGGGACCGGCACTCCGTACCGCTGGAACAGCTCGGCGCGCTCAGCCTCCCGGTCGGCGACGACGGCATGGTCATCGGCGTGGACGCCGAGGGCCGGCCCGCGGTGCTCGGCATCAACCGCCCCGCTCCGTACGACGTGACGCTGATCGGCGGTCTGTGGACGGCGCAGATCATGGCGCTGCGCGCGGCGGCGACGGGGGCCCGCGTGGCGGTCGAGACCGGCCGGGCTCCGGCGTGGACGGCGCTCGCGCAGGCCGCGGGCGGGGGTCAGCCGTGCATCACGCTGCACGACGTCGGCCGTGTGCCGCCGCAGGGCGCGTCGGCCGGCAGTCCGGTCGTCGTGGTGCGGGACTGCGGGATGCGCCCGCCGCGCGGCCGGGTCGTGTCGGGTCCCTGGCAGTCGGTGGTGACGCTGCTGCCGTATCTGAGCCCGGTGGCGCCCCGCCTCCTGGAGAAGTCCTCGCTGGTCGGCGTGCAGCGGGTGTCCCCCGACGAGGCCGCGCAGATCGGCCGGATCATGGGGCTGCCGCGCGCGGAGTCGGAGGCGTTGTCGACGCTCGCGGACGGTGTGACCCTGTGGTGCACGCCCAGTGACCGGCAGTTCGTGATGACGCAGGCGACGGACGCCGAGACCGGATTGTTGGGCAGCGCGCGCCGGATGGACTGACGGCGCGGACGATGTCCCCTCCCGTCCATTTATGTGCGGGTTATGTACGGATGTGGATCGCCACCTGGTCACCTGGGGGTTCACTCTGCGGTGCGGGTAGGTCACTTGGGGGCGAAACGTGACCGAGGGGGCCGACGGGGGCGGGCGGCCGGGCCTGCCCGCCGGACACGGTTGGCGTTTAGGGTGGGAGGGCCCGCCCACGACAGCACAAGGGTGCGCGACCACACCAGGAGGCAAAGTGAACGGCGATCGGGACGAGATCCACGGGGGTTGGAATCCACCCGCCGATGATCAGTCCGACGCGGATCCCGCCGAGATGACGGGTGAGTTCACCATCGACTACACCCCTCCGGCCTGGTACACGCAGAACGCGTCGGGATCGGCCGGTACGGGTGGTGCCGGGGGATCCGGTGGTGCGACCCCACCGCCGCCGACCGGTGCGCCCGTCGCCGTCCCGGGGCTTCCGGCGGGGAGCGGTTACGAGCCCAACTGGGCGCCTCAGGCGCCGGTACCGCCGACGCCGGCCGCCCCTTCGCCGGCCGCGCCCGCCCCGGCCGCGCCCGGCGTTCCCGCGCCTGCCGTCCCCGCGGCGCCCGTTGTCCCTGCCGCGCCCTCTGTGGCCGCGGCGCCCGCCGACGGCGGGTCGCTGGGTGGTGGCGATCTGGAGAGCGGCGCGACCATGCGCTTCTCCCCCGCCGCGCTGAAGCGCGAGATGACGGAGATCGCCGAGCGCGCGGCGGCACAGGCCGATGCCGCGCCCGGCACCCCGGCCGTGGAAGGAGCCGCGGCGGCCGCCGCCGGTGACGGCTCGTCGGCCGAGCAGCCCCCCGCGCCGGACACCCCCGGCGCCCCCGCCGTGCCCGGCCATGACCCGGCCGGGGCCGTGGAGGAGTCCGTGGACGGGGCTCCCTCCGTCGGCGCCGGCACCCCTGAACCGGCCTCGGTGGACACGCCGGAGCCTGCCGCCGGAGCCGAAGGCACCGTGGACCCCGCCGTCGCACCGTCCCCGGAGGGCTCCGCCCCGGCGGAGCTGCCGGCGGCCGAGAGCACGGACGCCGCGGCGGACGGCCACACGGCGTCGGAGCCCTCGGACGACGCCGCGACCGGTTCCGCCACGGCGGAGACGCCGGACTCCGACACGCAGGCCACCACGTCCGACACCACGGCCGCCGGCGAGACCTCCGGGCCGGGTGCTCCCGGCGCCGCGGACGGCTCCGCCGAGGCCGTCGCCCCCTCCGACGCGCCCCGGGACGCGGCCCCCGCCGCGCTGCCCCCGGCGCAGCCCTCGGCGCCCGAGCCGTGGAGCCCCGCCCCGCCGCAGGGCGGCGCCGGCCTGCCTCCGCTTCCGCCGTCGTTCCAGCCGGCGGCTCCGGCGGCGGCGCCGCAGTGGCCCGCCCCGGCCCCTCAGGGCGACCAGCCGGCGCCGCCGGCCGCCCCGCTGCCGCCCGCCGCCTCCTGGCCGGCGCAGGACCCGGCGCAGGCCCCCGCGCACCCGACCCCTCAGGCTCCCGTGCCGCCGCAGGGCGCCCCCGGCGGTTACGGCTTCCCGCACCCCGGCCAGCCGCTGCCCGCGCCCGTGCCCCCGCAGGGGGAAGGTGCCTACGGTTTCCCGCACCCGGCCGTGCAGCCCGCGCCGCAGGGCGGTTACGGCTTCCCCCACCCGGGCGCCCAACCCGCGCCCCAGGCCCCGCAGGCCCCGCAAGCTCCCCAGGCCAACGCCCCTGCCCCGCAGGGCGGTTACGGCTTCCCCCACCCCGGCGCCCAGCCCGCGCCCCAGGCCCCGCAAGCTCCCCAGGTCAACGCCCCTGCCCCGCAGGGCGGTTACGGCTTCCCGCACCCCGGTGCCCAGCCCGCGCCCCAGGCCCCGCAGGCGCCCCAGGCCGACGCCCCGGCTCCGCAGGGCGGTTACGGCTTCCCGCACCCCGGTGCCCAGCCCGCGCCCCAGGCCCCGCAGGTGCCCGGGCAGCCGCACCTGGATCACCAGGTGCCGCCCCATCAGGCGCCCGTACCGCCGCAGGCCGGTCAGCAGCCGCACCCGTCGCAGCCGCCCGTCGATCCGCGGACCGGGGCCGCCTGGCCCACGCCGGTCATGCACGACCAGCGCGAACGTTCCGTGCCCGGTGCCCCCCTCGGGTACAACGCGGCCGTGGAGCTCTCCTCCGACCGCCTGCTGCGCAACAACAAGCAGAAGGCCAAGTCCAGCCGGAACCCGGGTGCTTCCGCCCGTTTCAAGATCGGCGGCAAGAAGGAGGAGGCCGAGCGGCAGCGCAAGCTCGACCTGATCCGTACGCCGGTCCTGTCCTGCTACCGGATCGCGGTCATCTCCCTCAAGGGCGGTGTCGGCAAGACCACGACGACCACCGCGCTGGGCGCGACCCTGGCCACCGAGCGGCAGGACAAGATCCTGGCGATCGACGCCAACCCGGACGCCGGCACGCTCGGCCGTCGGGTGCGCCGCGAGACCGGGGCGACGATCCGTGACCTCGTGCAGGCGATCCCGTACCTGAACTCGTACATGGACATCCGCCGCTTCACCTCGCAGGCGCCCTCCGGTCTGGAGATCATCGCCAACGACGTGGACCCGGCCGTCTCGACGACGTTCAACGACGAGGACTACCGGCGCGCGATCGACGTCCTGGGCAAGCAGTACCCGATCATCCTCACCGACTCCGGCACCGGTCTGCTCTACAGCGCGATGCGCGGCGTGCTCGACCTCGCCGACCAGCTGATCATCATCTCCACCCCGTCCGTGGACGGTGCCTCCAGCGCGTCGACGACGCTCGACTGGCTCTCCGCCCACGGTTACGCCGAGCTGGTGCAGCGCTCGATCACGGTCATCTCGGGGGTCCGCGAGACCGGAAAGATGATCAAGGTCGACGACATCGTGCAGCACTTCCAGACCCGCTGCCGCGGAGTCGTGGTCGTGCCGTTCGACGAGCACCTGTCGGCCGGCGCCGAGGTCGACCTCGACATGATGCGGCCGAAGACGCGCGAGGCGTACTTCAACCTGTCGGCGATGGTCGCCGAGGACTTCGTGCGGGCGCAGCAGGCGCAGGGGCTGTGGACCGGGGACGGCCAGGGCGGCCTTCCGCCGCACATGGCCCCGCCGATGCCCGGCCAGCAGGGCCAGCCCGGTCAGCCGGTGCCCGGTGAGCCGTACGGGGGTCAGCCGTACGGAGGTCAGCCGGCGCCCGGTCAGCCGTACGCGCCCCAGGCCCCGCAGCCGGGTCAGCCGTACGGTGGCCAGCCGGGCCAGCAGCCGTATCCGCAGGCCCAGCCGCAGCCGTACCCCCAGCAGCCGGGTCAGCCCGGGATGCCGCAGGGCTGGCAGCAGCCCCCGCAGACGCCTCCGCAGGCACCGCCAGCCCCTCATCAGTAAGGCGTCACAGGAATAGACCAATGAGGCTCCGCACCGGCTCTCCGGTGCGGAGCCTCTTGGTATTCCCGCAGCCCACAAGGGGTTTGACACATCGTTGACGCCGCTCGTCCACCGCTGATAGACCTTCGCTTCACCAGTTGGCGCCCCAAGATCCACGACGCGAGGTCACGTCCCATGGTCATGGTCACGAAGGTTCCACCCCGCCCGGTCGCCCCCCGCAGAGCCCTCCGCCTTCTCCTCGCCGCCGGCGTCACCGCCAGCGCCCTGGCGGTTCCGACGGCCGCTCAGGCGGCCCCGCCCGCCGAGGGCGACGGCACGTCCGGAGGCACCACCCTCACCGTCGCCGTCTCGCAGAGCGTCGACTCCCTGAGCCCCTTCCTCGCCCAGAAGCTCGTCTCCACCAGCATCCACCGGCTGGCCTACGAGTACCTGACGAACTACGACGCGAAGGACGCCAAGCCGATCCCCGGTCTGGCGACCGAGTGGAAGTCCTCCCCGGACAAGCTGACCTGGACGTACACGATCCGCACGGACTCGAAGTGGTCCGACGGGAAGCAGGCCACCGCCGAGGACGCCGCCTGGACGTTCAACAAGATGATGACGGACGAGAACGCCGCCACCGCCAACGGCAGCTTCACGGCCAACTTCAGGAAGGTCACCGCCCCGGACCCGCGGACGCTCGTCATCGAGCTGAAGAAGCCGCAGGCCACGATGACGGCGCTGGACGTGCCGATCGTGCCCAGGCACGTCTGGGAGAAGGTCGGCGACTTCTCGAAGTTCAACAACGACCAGCAGTTCCCGATCGTCGGCAACGGTCCGTTCGTCATCACGGACTTCAAGGTCGACCAGTACATCAAGCTGAAGCCGAACAAGAGCTTCTGGCGCGGCGCACCCAAGTTCGACGAGCTGGTGTTCAAGTACTACAAGGACGGCGACGCGGCCGTCGCCGCGCTGCGGAAGGGCGAGGTGTCCTTCGTTCCGAACCTGACGCCCGCCCAGGCCGCCGCGCTGAAATCCGCGAAGAACATCAAGGTCAACGACGCCCCCGGCCGTCGCTTCTTCGCGCTCGCCACCAACCCGGGGGCGAAGGCCAAGGACGGCAAGACCTTCGGCAACGGACACCCCGCGCTGCTCGACCCGGCCGTCCGCAAGGCGCTCTTCCTCGCCGTGGACCGCGCCACGATCGTCGAGAAGGTCTTCCAGGGCCACGCCGTCGAGGGCGAGGGCTACATCCCGCCGCGGTTCGACACGTACTTCTGGAAGCCGGCCGCCGGGCAGAAGCTGGCCTACGACCCGGCCAAGGCCGCACAGGTCCTCGACCGGGCCGGGTACAGGAAGAACGGCGAGGGCAAGCGCGTCGGCAAGGACGGCAGGCCGCTGGACTTCCGGATCCTGTGTCACGCCACCGACCCGAACGACAAGGCGGTCGGCAAGTACCTCCAGGAGTGGTGGGGCGCGCTCGGCATCGGGCTGAAGGTGGAATGCCTCGACAACGTGGGTGACCCGTGGACGAAGGGCGACTACGACCTCGCCTTCGACGGCTGGTCGGTCAACCCCGACCCGGACTACGTCCTGTCGATCCACACCTGTGGCACGCTGCCCGCGACCCCGAGGGACACCGGCGCCACCGACAACTTCATCTGCGACCGGGAGTTCGACGCCCTGTACGCGCAGCAGGCGGTGGAGTACGACGCGGCCAAGCGGGCGGATCTGGTCAAGCGGATGCAGTCCAGGCTGTACGACACCGGGTACATGAACATCATGGCGTACCCGAACGCTCTCGAGGCGTACCGCACGGACCAGATCAGGTCGATCACGACGATGCCGGCGGCCGCCGGCAATCTCTGGGGGCAGGACGGCTACTGGAGCTGGTGGTCGGCCGAGCCGGCCACCTCCGCCGCCGGATCCGAGTCCGGTTCCGACGGCGGCTCGTCGAACCTCTGGCTGATCCTCGGCCCCGTCGCGCTGGTCCTCGTCGGGGTGGGCGTCTGGACCGTCCTCCGGCGCCGTTCCACCGCCGACGACCGCGAGTAGTCCGTTGACGACGGCACACACGCCCGCCGACGTGGTGCGGACCGACGAGGTCCGCGCCACGGACGGCGGCGCCCGCACCGGTACGGCCCTCTCCTACCTCCGCTATGTGGCGGGCAAGCTGGCCGGCGCGGCCGTCTCGCTGCTCGCCGTGCTCGTCACCAGCTTCTTCCTCTTCCGCATCATCCCGGGCGATCCGGTCAAGGCGATGACGCACGGGGTGCCCACCTCGGCCGAACAGCTGGCGACGCTGCGCCGGCAGTTCGGGCTCGACCTGCCGCTCTGGCAGCAGTTCACCGACTACTGCGCGAAGGCGCTGAGCGGGGATCTGGGCACCTCGTACCAGTTCCATGCGCCGGTCGGCGACCTCATCGCCCAGAAGCTGCCGGCCACCCTGCTGCTCACCGGCGTCGCCGTGGTGATCTACTCGGCGCTCGGTCTGTGGCTCGGGACCCGCTCGGCCTGGAACCACGGCGGCCTCGGCGACAGGCTGAACACCGGGGTCGCGCTGACGCTGTGGTCGGTGCCGTCGTTCTGGCTCGGGCTGCTCCTGATCATCGTCTTCTCGGTGGGCATCGGCCCGGTCCCGGGGCTCTTCCCGACGGGCGGCATGGAGTCGGGCACGGGTGAGACCGGGTTCGCGTACGTCCTCGACGTCGCGCACCACATGGTGCTGCCGGTCCTCACCCTGGTGGCCGTCGGCTACGCGCAGACCCTGCTCGTGATGCGTTCCTCGCTGCTCGACGAGATGGGCAGCGACTATCTGACGACGGCGCGGGCCAAGGGGCTGCGCGACGACTCCGTACGGCGTCGGCATGCCGTGCCGAACGCGCTGCTGCCGACCGTGACCATGGTCTTCATCAACCTGGGCCATGTGGCGGCCGGCTCGATCCTGGTGGAGACGGTGTTCTCCTGGCCGGGGCTCGGCGGGCTGTTCTACCAAGCGCTCAGCGTGCCCGATCTGCCGCTGGTGCAGGGCCTGTTCGTGGTCTTCGCCGGCGCGATGATCGTGATGAACCTGATCGCCGACCTGCTCTATCCGCTGCTCGACCCCCGGGTGGGCCGATGACGACCTCCTCTCTGACCTGGACGCGGCGCAAGAACGCCGTGTCCCGCTTCTGGCTGCAGTACCGCTCGCACCGCGCCGGTCTCCTCGGTCTGGCGGGGCTCGCGCTGATCGGCCTGCTCGCGCTCGCCGCCCCGCTGATCGTCGGCTCCGACGTGCAGTCGGTGACGAACGCGCCCGGTACGGCCCTGGAGTCCCCGAGCGCCCGGTTCCCGCTCGGCACCGACCAGTTCGGGCGCTCCCTGCTCGGCCTGCTGCTCTGGGGAGCCAGGATCTCGCTGCTCGTCGGTCTGCTCGCGGCGGCGCTCTCGGTCGCCATCGGCACGCTCGTCGGCATCCTCGCGGGCCACTACGGCGGCTGGTTCTCGACCGTCGTCATGCGGATCACCGACTGGTTCCTGGTCATGCCGGCGCTGGTCCTCGCGATCGTCCTGGCGACCGTGCTGTCCCGCTCGATGTGGACGGTGATCCTGGCGATCGGCGTCACCAGCTGGCCGACCACCGCCCGGCTCGTACGGGCGCAGACCATCGCGGTGGAGTCCCGGCCGTACATCGAGCGGGCCACCGCGCTGGGCGGCGGGCACGGGCACATCATGAGCCGGCACGTGCTGCCGAACGTGATGCCGCTGGTGCTCGCCCAGACCACGCTCGGCATCTCCGCCGCCATCCTCACCGAGGCGACCCTCGCCTTCCTCGGCCTCGGCGACCCCACGGTGGTGTCCTGGGGCGGCATGCTCCAGGACGCGCGGGAGGCGGGCGCGGTCTCCTCGGGTCACTGGTGGTACCTCGCCCCGCCCGGGATCGCGATCGCGCTCGTCGCGCTCGCGTTCACCCTGTGCGGGCGCACGGTCGAGTCGGTGCTGAACCCGAAACTGGGGGTGGGCCGATGAGCCTGCTGGAGGTACGGAACCTGAGCGTGACGTACGGGGCGGGGGCGACGGCCGTCCCCGCCGTACGGGGCGTCGACCTCACCCTGGCGGCCGGGCAGAAGCTCGGGGTCGCCGGCGAGTCGGGCTGCGGGAAGTCGACGATGGCGCTGGCGCTGCTGCGCCTGCTGCCGCCGTCCGCCCGGCTGACCGGGCGGATCCTGCTCGACGGCGAGGACGTCCTCACCATGAAGTGGGGGCGGCTGAGGGCCGTGCGCTGGGCGGGGGCGTCGATCGTCTTCCAGGGGGCGATGCACTCGCTGAACGCGGTGCACCGGATCGGGGACCAGATCGCCGAGCCGTTGCTCGTGCACGGGCGCGCCACCCCGGCGGCGGCCCGCAAGCGGGTCGGGGAGCTCCTGGAGCAGGTCGGTCTGCCGGCGGCGCGGGCGGCGGCCCATCCGCACGAACTCTCCGGCGGGCAGCGCCAGCGGGTGATGATCGCGATGGCCCTCGCGTGCGATCCGCGGCTCATCGTGGCGGACGAGCCGACGACGGCGCTCGACGTGATGATCCAGGCGCAGATCCTGCGGCTGATCGAGCGCCTGGTGGCCGACGAGGACATCAGTCTGCTGATGATCAGTCACGATCTGGCGGTCCTCGCCGACACCTGCGACCGGCTCGCGGTGATGTACGCCGGGCGGGTGGTGGAGGAGGGCCCGGCGCGGGCCGTGTACGAAGCGGCCGAGCACCCGTACGGGCGGGCGCTGTCCTCGGCCTTCCCGAGGATCGGTGACCCGGCGTCCCGGCGGGCGCCGCGCGGGCTCCCGGGTGATCCCCCCGACCCGGCGGACCTGCCGGGCGGCTGCGCCTTCCACCCGCGCTGCCCGGCGGCGGTGGAGGTGTGCGGTGAGCAGGACCAGGAACTGCGGGACGCGGGCGCGGGGCGCCGGGCGGCCTGCGTACACGTGGGGAGCGGCTCGTGAAACCACCGTTGACTCAGGACGGGGCGGGGGCGTCGGCCGGCCCGGCGACCGCGGCCGGGCCGCTGCTGTCGGCGAAGGGCCTGCGGGTCGCCTTTCCCGGGCGGCGGGGCGCGCCGGCCGCACGCGCGGTGGACGGCGTGGACCTGGACATCGGCGCGGGCGAGATCGTGGCCCTGGTGGGTGAGTCGGGGTGCGGCAAGACGACGCTGGCCCGGTCGCTGCTCGGTCTGGTGCCGCCCACGTCCGGGTCCGTCACCTTCGACGGGACGCCGCTGTCGTACACCCCCCGTGCCCTCAAGGCGTACCGGAAGCGGGCGCAGCTGGTCCTCCAGGACCCCAGTGGCTCCCTGAACCCGCGCCACACGGTGTACGACGCGGTGGCCGAGGGGCTGCGGATCCACGGTCACGGAGGGGACGAGCGGGCCGCCGTCGCGGAGGCGCTGTCGCGGGCCGGTCTGCGTCCGCCGGAGCGTTTCTTCCTGCGCTATCCGCACGAGCTGTCCGGCGGGCAGCGCCAGCGGGTCGTCATCGCGGGCGCGCTGGTCCTCCAGCCCGAGCTGATCGTCGCGGACGAGCCGGTGGCCTCGCTGGACGCCTCGGTGCGGGGCGAGATCCTGGCGCTGCTGCTGCGCCTGCGGGACGAACTCGGGCTGTCGGCCCTGGTCGTGACGCACGATCTGGGGCTCGCGTGGAACATCGCGGACCGGGTGGCGGTGATGTACCTGGGGCGGATCGTGGAGACCGGCACGGTGGAGTCCGTGCTGACCTCGCCCCAGCACCCGTACACACGGGCGTTGCTGTCGGTCCTGCCGGAGTCCGAGGGCGAGCCGGTGGTACTGACCGGCGAGCCCCCGGACCCGGCGCGCGTCCCGTCCGGGTGCCGCTTCCACGCCCGGTGTCAGGTCCTGGCCTCGGGCGAGGCGGCGGCTGTCGCGGACCGCTGCCGGGGCCAGGACCTGCCGGTGCTCGGCGGCAGCGGTGCGCGGGACGTGGCCTGCCACTGGGTGAACGGGGGCGCGGAGGTCACGAGCGGGCGCTGACCGCCGGGCGGCGGTACGCGTCGTACGGGACGTCAGCGGCCGGGGCCGGGGCCCACGGGCTTCATCACGGGCTCGGCCGGCTTGTACGCGAGGTCGCCGTGCGGCGGCTGGCCCGGGACCTGGGCGTGCGGCGGCTTCTGGCCCTCGTCCTCGGCGTGCGGCGGCTTCTGGCCCTGGTCCTCGGCGTGGGGCGGCTTCTGGCCCTCGTCCTCGGCGTGCGGCGGCTTCTGGCCCTGGTCCTGGCCGTTCGGCGGCTTCTGACCGGCGTCCTCGGCGTGCGGCGGCTTCTGGCCCGCGGTGTCAGGGGCGTTCGGCGGCTTCTGCCCGGTGTCGGGGGTCTTCGGCGGAAGGATCTCGCAGCTGGTGATCGCCGTCCGCGTCGACACGGACTTCACCTTGCAGTCGTCCTTGCCGACGCCGCCGTCCACGTTCCCCCAGTGCTCGCCGACGATCAGGATCCTGCCCTCCGGGCCGCTGATCCTGTCGTTGCCGGGGCCCGCCTGGATGAGACCGCCCGACTCCGGGCCGAGGGCCTCGGCCTCGATCGTGTCGTTCTCGCTGCCGCCGAGGACCCGGCCGGAGAAGTCGATGACACCGGTCTTGATGGTGTCGACGCCGTCGTTGCCGGTGACGATTCCGCCGCCCCGGTTGAACTGTCCGGGTGCCCCGGACACCGAACCGGTGGTGATCTTGTCGTCGCCGTCGTCGCCGTGGACGACGGCGCCCAGCTTCGCCCCGTCGCCGCGCACGGTGGCCACCTTGATGACGTCGTTGCCGCGGTTGCCCCGGACCATGCTGAAGGTGGTCTGGGGCACGAGGTGCTTGGCGCGGATGACGTCGTGCCCGTCACCGCCGCTGATGGCCGAGTCGATGACGAGTCCGCGGACCTCGATCATGTCGTCGCCGGCGCCGCCCCAGATGGTGACGCCTTCCAGGTCGCTGTCGCAGAAGATGTGGTCGTTCTTCTCGGTGCCGCTGACCTTGTCGCCGGGCGGCGCCGAGACGCCGTTGACCCAGCACTGGTGCATGGGCACCTTGCCCTGGGCCGGACCGGAGGCCTGGGCGGGCGCCCCGGCGAGCGAGGCGGCGGCCACACCGGCGAGCAGCGCGGTGAGGGCGGCCGGGCCGCGCACGATTCTGCGGGGGGAGGGTGGCGTGACGGGCATACGGGTCTCCTTTACGGAACGGTGGTGGGGGAAGCCGAAGGAGGGTCAGGTGGTCGAGTGCGCCGGCTGGACGGGGGCCTTGTAGCCCACGATCCTGCGCGTCCTCAGGTCGGGCTCCAGCGACGGCACGGCGGCCGTCGTCCATCTCCCCAGGCACATCTCCGCGGTGATGCCGGGCCCGAATCCGGCGATGATGCCGCGGGCCCCCTCGGGCAGGCCGCCCGCCTCGAAGAGCCTGCGCACCGCGTCCAGGACGACGGCGCTGGCGATGTTCCCGTACTCCGTGAGGGTGGCCCGGCTGAACCGGAAGTCCTCGGGCGGCACTTCCAGGAAACGGCTGAGGTCGTCCAGGATCCGGGGGCCACCGGCGTGGATGATGTAGAAGTCGAGCTCGCCCGCGTCCCAGCCGTGCGCGCCCGCGATCTCGCGGAGCGCGGGGGCCAGCGGCTCCATGGTGGTCGGCACCCGCTTGTCGAGCAGGAAGTGGAAGCCGGTCGCCCGGACGCTGTACGCGATCCAGTCCTCGGTGTCGGGAACCAGATACGAGTCATTGCGCTCCAGGGCGATGCCGGTGCCGCCCCTGCCCCGTACGACCGCCGAGGCGACCGCGTCGCCGAAGAGACCGTTGGAGAGCAGCGAGCCGACGCCGAGGTCGGTGGGCTGGTAGCAGAGCGAGCAGAACTCGCAGGCCACGATGAGGACATTGGCCTCGGGGTAGGCGACGCAGAAGTCGTGGGCCCGGTTGATGGCGGCGCCGCCCGCCGCGCAGCCCAGCTGGGCGATGGGCATCTGCCGGGTGTGGCTGGGGAAGCCCATCGTGTTGATCATCCAGGCGGTCAGGGAGGGCATCATGAAGCCCGTGCACGACACCAGGACGATCATGTCGATGTCGGCCGGGCGCAGCCCCGCGTTGCGCAGGGCCTCCTCGACGACCTTCGGGACCCGGGCCTTCGCCTCCTTCTCGTAGAGCGCGTTGCGCTCCTCGAAGCCGGGGTGGCGCAGGGTCTCCTCGATGGGCTGGACGATGTGCCGCTGCGTGACGCCGGTGTTCTCGATCAGCCGGAGCGCCAGGGGCAGTTGAGGGTGATCGGCATGGAGCGAGCGGGCGAGGGAGAGCGTCTCCTCCCTTGTGATCACGTACTCGGGTACGGACACCGCGGGCTTGCACAGAGTCACCACGACAGTCGCTCCTTCGTTCTCGTACACCGCGAACTGCCGCCCACACTCACCCGGGGGACGCCACCCCGCAACCGCGAGCGTCCGGAGGGACACGCAGGGTGACCGGCGCCTGGGCGGCGCCGTCCTCCGTTCAGGGGGCAGTCGCCACCCGGCGTGTCGGCGCCGCCTCCGGCCGGGAACAGCCTCCTCATGACCTCCGAGACGACCGCTGAGACGACCGCTGAGCCACCCTCCGGGACGATTCCCTCGATGCCCCCCGGACCGACGGCCGCCGGGCCCCGCCCGGTCCGCACCTGGGCGGTCGACGACCTCCCCGCGCTGGACTTCGACCCCCTGCTCATCGAGCTGCTCCACGAGGAGCCCGTGGCCCGCGTCCGCCTGCCGTTCGCCGCCGAGAACGAGGCGTGGCTGGTCACGCGGTACGAGGACGTCCGTAAGGTGACCTCCGATCCGCGCTTCAGCCGAACGGCCCTGCTCGACCGCATGGTGACCGGGATGACGGGTCACATGGTCGCCTCGAAGGCGGCCCTGAACTACGCCGATCCGCCGTACCACACCCAGCTGCGCAAGGCCGTGACCAAGACGTTCACCGGGCAGAACGCCAAGCGGCTGCGCCCGATGGCGCAGGCGAGCACGGACCGGCTGCTCGACGCGATGGAGCGGGCGGGCCGGCCCGCCGATCTGATGAGGCACCTGCACGGTCCGCTGCCGATGTCGGTGGTCTGCGACCTGCTCGGGATCCCCGAGGAGGACCGGGCGGAGCTGGCGTCCTGGCCCGATCTGATCCTGTCCTCGGGACCCGGTCCGGAGAGCAGCAGGGCGGCCAAGGCCCAGATCCACGGCTACATCACCCGGCTGCTCGACCGGCGGCGCGCCGAGCCGCAGGACGATCTGGCCGGTGAGCTCGCGCAGTCCCTGGCCGAGGGCCGGATCAGCGTCGACGAGGCCGTCTCGCTGGCCATGGCGATCCTGATCAGCGGTGCGCACGCGGTCCGGAACAACAGCGCCAACATGGTGTACCTGCTGCTGACGCGGCCCGATCTGATGGCCCGGCTGCGGGCGGAGCCGGAGCTGCTGCCCCAGGCGGTGGACGAGCTGCTGCGCTGGATCCCGCACCGCAACGGCGTGGGGCTGCCGCGGATCGCCACCGAGGACGTGGAGGTCGGCGGGGTGTTGATCCGGGCGGGTGAAGCCGTCTACGCGTCGTACCTCGCCGCCAACCGCGATCCGTCGGTCTTCGAGGATCCGCACACGGTCGACTTCGACCGGGAGGGCACCGGCCATGTGTCCTTCGGGCACGGGCCGCACCATTGCATGGGCGCGATGCTGACCCGGATGGAGTCCGAGGTGATGCTCTCCACCCTCCTGCGGCGCTACCCGGAGCTGCGCCTCGCGGGCCCGCCCGAGGAGACCGTGTTCCAGTCCAAGGGCCTGATCCGCGGCCCGAAGGAACTGATCGTCACCTGGTGACGGGCCGGCCGGCTCGTCACGCCGGCTCCACCGGTCGGTCCGGCCGGTTCCACCGGTCGGTCCGGCCGGTTCCACCGGTCGGTCCGGCCGGTTCCACCGGTCGGTCCGGCCGGTCAGCTCTTCCGGTCGTACGCCTCGGTCAGCTCGCGGCAGCGCTTCACGTCCGCCGCCATCGCCACCAGCAGGTCGTCCAGGGTGTCGAACTTCAGCATCCCGCGGACGTACGCGAGGAAGTCGACGGCCACGTGCAGGCCGTACAGGTCGAGTCCCTCGCGGTCGATGGCGTACGCCTCGACGGTCCGCTCGGTGCCGTCGAACTGGGGGTTGGTGCCGACCGAGATCGCGGCCGGCATCCGCTCCCCCGCGGCCGTGAGCCAGCCGGCGTACACGCCGTCGGCCGGGATGGCGGTGTGCGGCAGGGTCTCGACGTTGGCGGTCGGGAAGCCGAGCTCGCGGCCGCGCTGGGCGCCTCGGACGACGATGCCCTCGACGCGGTGCGGACGGCCGAGGATCTCGGCCGCGCCCTCGATGTCGCCCTCGGCGACCAGTCGGCGGGTGAGCGTGGAGGAGAACGGTTCCCCGCCGCCCGCCGTGCCGCTCACATAGAGGTCGACGACCTCGACCTCGTAGTCGTAGGTGGCGCCGAGCTCGGTCAGGAAGGCGACGTTGCCTGCGGCCCGGTGCCCGAAGCGGAAGTTGGGACCCTCGATGACGGCCTTCGCGTGCAGCTTGTCGACGAGGACCTTCACGATGAAGTCCGCCGGCGAGAGCTGCGAGAACTCGGCCGTGAACGGGAGGACCAGCACCGCGTCCACGCCCAGTTCGGCCATCAGCTCGGCGCGCCGGTGGTGCGGGGCGAGCAGGGGCGGGTGGCTGCCGGGCCGCACGACCTCGGAGGGGTGGGGGTCGAAGGTGACGACGACCGAGGGGACGCCCAGCTCACGGGCGCGCTCCACCGCCCGCCCGATGATCAGCTGGTGCCCGCGGTGCACACCGTCGTAGCTGCCGATGGTGACGACGCTGCGCCCCCAGTCCTGGGGGATGTCCTCCAAGCCACGCCAGCGCTGCACTGTGACCGCTCCTCGTCCGCCTGTTCGCCGATTACGCAGGTCTAAGACTGCCATGCCCACGGCCGTCGCCTCGCATCGGCATGGAACTGCCCATACGCAGAAGCGTACGGAGAGTGCTCGGACCGACGACGGTGGCCCATTCGTCCGGGGCATCCGTCAGCCAGTCGGCCAGGCGGGCGGCGAACGCGGGGACTTCGCGGGCGAGCTCGACGAGCCGCCGGTCGAGGCAGGTGGCGCCCTCGGGGGTGCGGACCAGGAGCAGGCCGGCGCGGTGCACGAGGTCGCGGGTGCGGACGTCGGAGCGCCGCTCGCAGCCGAGGGCGGCGGCGCGCAGCAGGGTGTCGAGGACGGCCAGGTCCCGGGACTCGTACCGCTCGTGGTCGAGGAGTACGTCGAGGAGTTCGGTCCGCAGGAGGCGGGAGGCGCCGGTGCCGGGTGCGGCGAGTACGGGCGCGAGGGCGGCGCGGATCCGCACGGACCGGCTCCGGAGCAGGCCGGTGACGAGCGGATGGAGGATCGCCCGGGCCGCCGGGCCGTGTTCGAGGCGGCGGTCGACGAAGGCGGCGACGTGCTCGGCCGCGGCGGGGTCGGAGGGCCGGTCGTCGGCGTACTCGCGGACGAGGGCGGCGGCCCGGCGGGCCAGGGCGGGCGTGGTGATCTCGGCGAGTGCCCGGAGCGCTTCGCCCGCGGTCTCCCCCGGCCCGCGCAGCCGGGCCTGGAAGGCGGCGAGGACCGGCTCGGGGTGGGTGGTGAGCGCGGCGGCGAGCGCGCTCGCGGGGACCCGCGGGTCGGTCAGGGCCCGGGGCAGGTGGCGGGCGCGGGTGTGCGGGTCGCGGACGAGGAGGCCGAGGGCGCGGCCGTGCAGGGCCGCGTCGCCGGGGCGGGCGAGCAGGGCGAGGGCCGTGTAGCGCAGGAGTTCGCGGTCGGGCCCGGTCGTGGCGTGCTCGGCGACGAGGCACCCGTACGCGGCGGCCGCGGCCCGCCGTCCCGGCCGTCCGTCGTCGTGCGCCCAGCGGTCGACGGCCCGGCACAGGGCGGGGGGCTCCTCCTCGGCGAGGGCGGCGAGCAGCCCGTCGGCGAGCGGATGGGCGGTGGCGACGAGTGCCTCGCAGAGGTCGTCGACGGCCAGGTTCCGGTGGGTGTGGAGCAGCGCCTGCGCGGCGGTGGCGACGGTGGCGTGCGGGGCAGCGGCCAGCGGCCGTCCGTCGCCGAACCAGCGGCACAGCAGCGGTTGTACGCCACGGGGCTCGGCGACCAGCCGGGCGGCGACCGCGTCGAGGAACCGGGGTGTCGCGTCGGTCCCGGGCGCGGCGTCGGCGGGTACGAGGCGTCGCAGCAGGTCCATCCGCTCGTCCTCCCCGATCCGCAGGGCCTCCCAGAAGGCGGGCCCGAAGATCGTGAAGGCGCCGAGCCGCGGGGGGACGGGGGTGGGAAGGGCCCCCCGGCCCGCGCACGCGGCCTGCCGTCCGGGAACCGCCCCGGGGCCCGCGCTCCCGGCGGCGGCCCGCTGGGCGGGCAGCGGAAGGGGGTCCGACGGGGCGGGTCGCCGGAACGGGGCGGCGCCGATGTGGTCGGCGAGGTGGCGGAGGACCGGGAGGTACGGCTTGAGGTCCGGGAGGCGCGGCAGTGTCTGGGCCAGGAGCCGGGAGCCCCACCAGGCGGCGTCGGTGGCCTCGCCGCCCGTGTCGGAGAGCCGGCCGAGGGCGTCGGAGAGTGCCGTGAGCCGCCGCCCGAGCGCGACGGGGCCCTGCTCGCGGTCCAGAAGGAGCAGGGCCTGGACGACGGGGCCGATCCGGTGACGGGGCACCGGGAGCGAAGGCGCGGGCTCCACGGCCGTGCCGTCCGTGCCGTGTCCGCCGGCCGGCAGGGCGTGCGAGGCCCCGGCGCGGAAGGCGTCAGCGCGGGAGACGTCAGCGCGGGAGACGTCAGCGCGGGAGGCGTCCGGGCGGGAGGCGTCCGGGCGGGACGGGAGCCGGACGGGGGCGCCCTCGTGCCAGCGGTGGACGAGCGCGTGCAGGGCGCCGTCGACGTCGAGGTGCGCGCCCTGGATCCAGTCGGCCAGTTCCTCGTGACCGAAGCGGTATCCGGATCCGGCGGGGACGACGAGGCCCTCGGTGAGGACGGCGGAGGCCCAGCCGGTCCGCCACGGGAAGATCTCCTCGAAGGACGCCCGGTCCAGCTCCCCCTGTCCGGGTCCGAGACATCGGCGGGCGGCCTCGTGGACCTGGCCGGCGACGCGCGCCGCGAGCCGCCGGACCGCGGTGCCGCGCGGGAGGGGGCGGGATCCGGCGGCGATCCGTACCGCGATCCGCAGGCACATCAGATCCAGGTAGGCGCCGAAGATCTCCTCCCGCCCGGGCCGTCCGGGCACCCCGCCGGGCAGCGCCTCGCACACCTCGGCGAGCAGCCGGAGCGCGAGCGGGTGCCGGGCGTCGTCGGCCCCGAGGTCGGCGCCGCGCAGCCCGTACCGCGCCCGCGCGAGCGCGGCCTCGTCCTCGGTGAGGTCCCCGAGCCGCACGGCGGTGGCCGCCCCCGGGCCGTACAGCGCGCTCGCCTGCTCCCAGTGCTCGGGGCGGCAGCCGAGCATGAGACGGACCCCGTGGGTGCGCAGCCAGGTCTGGGTGCCCGCCGTCCACACGTCGAGCCGGTGAGCCAGCTCCGGGGGCATCTCCTCCGGTCCGTCGAGGATCAGCAGCAGGGGGCGGCCCGCCTCCCGCGCGAGGGCGGCGGCCCGTTCCGGGGTGGCGGCGGTGGCGTCACCGCGCGCGCCGGTGGCCGCCACGATCCGGCCCGCCTGGCGCAGGACGCGGGCCACGGCTGCGGCGACCGAGGTGTCCCCCGCGTCCAGGTCGGCGCCGCGCAGCCAGACGGTGGGGGCGGGCTCGGCGCCCCGGGCACGGTCGGCACAGTGGGCGGCGAGCGCGGTGGTGCGGCCGGTGCCGGGGGTGCCGACGAGCGCGAGGACCACCGCCTCTCCCGTCGCGAAGGCGGCGAACTCCCGGCGGCAGTCCGCCCGTCGGACGGGCTCGGCCCACGCCCCGGGGCCGCCGGCGGAGCCGGTGGAGGTGGCGGTGAGCTCCAGGACGCCCGCCAGGTTGAGGTCGCTGCCGTAGCAGGGCGCGGTGGCGCCGTTGCGTCGCAGCAGGGCCGCCAGCGGCTCCACGGCCGCGAGGGAGAGGGCGTATCCGGCGGCGTCGCGGTGGTCGCCGTGCAGCGCGGTGCCGAGGACGGCGACCACGGCGCCGGTCGCCGGATCCACGACGGGTCCGCCCGCGGCTTGCCCGCCGCGGCGCAGGGCCTCCGCGCCCTCGGTGCCGATGGCCAGCTCCACGGCGTGGCCGAGGGCGTGGCAGCGGTCGGAGGCGGTGTACGTGACGGAGGCGCCGCCCAGGACCCGCGCCTCACGCCAGCCGTGGGCGGCGATCCGTACGTAGGTCCCTGCCTCGATCTCCGTCCGGGCCGAGACCGGCAGCGGGCGGAGCCCGAGGCCCTCGGTGCGTACGAGCGCGAGACCGGCCTCGGGCAGCGCCGTGATGGCATCGGCCTCGGCGAGGAACATCCGCTCGCCGGGCGCGTGCAGCTCGATCCGTACGAGCCCGTCCACCGCCTCGTGGCTGGTGACGACGGTCCCCCGGTCGTCGGCGAGGAAACCCGTCCCGCGCGGCCGGCCCGCCGGATCGCAGATCCGTACCAGCGTCGCCAGGTCCCCGCGTCCCATGCCGTCGACGGTAGGTCGCCGGTGATCACTCCGAGAAGCGCGCCGGACGAACGCGCCCCCCGGCACTCCCCCATTCACTCCGAGCGCCTGCCCAAAGGGGTGAAGGAGCGGATCGGAGTGGATAGACAGTTCCCGGAGGGGGATCGTGGGGGGGGGGGGGGGGGGGGGGGGGGGGGGGGGGGTGGGGGGGGGGGGGGGGGAGGGGGGGGGGGGGGGGGGGGGGGGGGGGGGGGGGGGGGGGGGGGGGGCCCCCCCCCCCCCCCCCCTCCACCATGAGCAGGGCGGCTCAGCCGAAGACGGCCAGGCTCTTGGCCTTGCCCTTCTGGTCCTCCACGAGCGCCAGCAGACGCCCGTCCGGCGCGAAGACGGCCACAGGACCGGCGGGGTACGACGGCATCTCCAGGCGGACGCCGTTCAGGAGCAGCCGGGCACGCTTCTCGTCGACCTCCCAGCGGGGGAACGCCGCCGTGGCCGCGTCGGCGACCGGCATGACCGTCAGGTCCTCCTGGAGCTGGTCCAGGGTCCTGGCCGAGTCCAGCTTGTACGGGCCGACCCGGGTCCGGCGCAGCGCGGTCAGATGACCGCCCACGCCGAGTCCGGCGCCGAGGTCGCGGGCGAGGGCCCGGATGTACGTACCGGAGGAGCAGACGACCGAGACGACGAGGTCGACGACAGCCGTACCGTCCTCGGCGACCGCTTCCCGGACGTCGTACACCTGGAAGGACGAGACCGTGACCGGCCGGGCCGGGATCTCGAACTCCTCGCCGCCGCGCACGCGCGCGTACGACCGCTTGCCGTCGATCTTGATGGCGGAGACCTTCGACGGCACCTGCATGATGGCGCCGGTCAGCTCCGCCACGCCCGCGTCGATGCCCTCGCGGGTCACCTTGGAGGCGTCCACGGAGGCGGTGATCTCGCCCTCGGCGTCGTCGGTGATCGTCGTCTGGCCGAGGCGGATGGTGCCGAGGTACTCCTTCTCGGTCAGCGCGAGGTGGCCGAGGAGCTTGGTCGCCCGCTCCACGCCCAGGACGAGGACGCCGGTGGCCATGGGGTCGAGCGTGCCGGCGTGGCCGACCCTGCGGGTCTTGGCGATCCCGCGCATCTTGGCCACGACGTCGTGCGAAGTGAAGCCCGACGGCTTGTCGACGATGACAAGGCCGTCGGGCGTCTTCCCTGCGGTGCTCATTCGGCGGTGGTGCCCTCTTCGTCCTCGTCACCGGGCTTGCGGTACGGGTCGGCCTCGCCGGCGTACTTCGCGCCCGAGGACACCTCGCGCACCTGGGCGTCGGAGGCCCGGGCCTTGTCGAGAAGGTCCTCGATGGTCTTGGCGTTCTCCGGGAGGGCGTCCGCGACGAAGGTCAGGGTCGGCGTGAACTTGGTCCCCGCCGCCCGGCCCACCGCGGAGCGCAGCACGCCCTTGGCGCTCTCCAGGCCCGCCGCGGCGCTGGCCCGGTCCTCGTCGTCGCCGTAGACCGTGTAGAAGACCGTGGCCTCCCGCAGGTCCCCGGTGACGCGGGTGTCCGTGATGGTCACGTGCGTACCCAGGCGCGGGTCCTTGATGCCGCGCTGCAGCTTCTCGGCGACCACCTCCCGGATGAGGTCCGCCAGCTTCTTCGCCCGCGCGTTGTCGGCCACTGGTCCTTCTCCTTCTTTGCCTTGCTCAATCAGTCTTCATCAGTGTGGAGCCTGCGTCGCACTGACAGCAGTTCCACTTCGGGCCGCGCGGCGACCAGCCGTTCACAGCGGTCGAGCACGTCCGACACGAACCCCGGGTCCCCGGACACCAGCGTCACCCCTAGCCGGGCTCTGCGATGGAGGTCCTGGTCGCCCACCTCGGCCGCGCTCACGGAGAACTTGCGCTGGAGCTCGGCGACGATGGGCCGGACGACGGAGCGTTTCTCCTTCAGCGAATGGACGTCGCCGAGGAGCAGATCGAAGGACAGAGTCCCCACATACATGGATGTCCGGATGTCCCGCCGGTTCGGGGTCAGTGGCCCCGCCAAGGGCTTGGCAGGGACACCAGAACCGTACACGCAACGGCCGGGGCCGATCGACGGAATAACTTCCGCCGACCGGCCCCGACTCAACGCTGCGATCGGACGCGATCAGGCGCGCGGCTTCTCGCGCATCTCGTACGTCGCGATGACGTCGTCGATCTTGATGTCGTTGAAGTTTCCGAGGTTGATACCACCCTCGAAGCCTTCGCGGATCTCGGTGACGTCGTCCTTGAAGCGGCGCAGACCGTGGATCGTGAGGTCCTCGGCGATGACCTTGCCGTCGCGGACCAGACGCGCCTTGGTGTTGCGCCTGACCTCGCCGGAGCGGATGAGGACACCGGCGATGTTGCCCAGCTTGGACGAGCGGAAGACCTCGCGGATCTCCGCCGTGCCGAGCTCGACCTCTTCGTACTCCGGCTTGAGGAGACCCTTCAGGGCCGCCTCGATCTCCTCGATGGCCTGGTAGATCACCGAGTAGTACCGGACGTCGACGCCCTCGCGCTCCGCCATCTGCGCGGCACGGCCGGCCGCACGGACGTTGTAGCCGATGACGATGGCGTCGGAGCCCATCGCCAGGTCGATGTCGGACTCGGTGACCGCACCCACACCGCGGTGCAGGACCCGGATGTCGACCTCTTCACCGACGTCGAGCTGGAGCAGCGAGGCCTCGAGAGCCTCGACCGCACCGGACGCGTCGCCCTTGATGATGAGGTTGAGTTCCTGGACCAGACCGGCCTTGAGCACCTTGTCGAGGTCCTCGAGGGACACCCGGCGAACGCGCTTGGCGAAGGCGGCGTTGCGCTCACGCGCCGCGCGCTTCTCGGCGATCTGACGGGCCGTACGGTCCTCGTCGACGACCAGGAGGTTGTCGCCGGCACCCGGCACGTTGGTGAGACCGAGCACCAGGACGGGAGTCGACGGGGTCGCCTCCTCGACGTTGTTGCCCTTGTCGTCGAGCATCGCCCGGACGCGGCCGTACGCGTCGCCGACCACCACGGTGTCGCCGATGCGCAGCGTTCCGCGCTGGACCAGGACGGTCGAGACGGCACCGCGACCGCGGTCGAGGTGGGACTCGATCGCAATACCCTGCGCGTCCTGGTTCGGGTTGGCCCGCAGGTCGAGCGAGGCGTCGGCGGTGAGGACGACGGCCTCCAGCAGGGAGTCGATGTGCAGACCCTGCTTGGCGGAGATGTCGACGAACATCGTGTCGCCGCCGTACTCCTCGGCCACCAGACCGAACTCGGTCAGCTGACCGCGGACCTTGGTCGGGTCGGCACCCTCGACGTCGATCTTGTTGACCGCGACGACGATCGGGACGCCGGCGGCCTTGGCGTGGTTCAGCGCCTCGATCGTCTGCGGCATGACGCCGTCGTTGGCCGCGACCACGAGGATCGCGATGTCGGTCGACTTCGCACCACGGGCACGCATGGCGGTGAACGCCTCGTGACCCGGGGTGTCGATGAAGGTGATGCGACGCTCTTCGCCGTTGACCTCGGTGCCCACCTGGTAGGCACCGATGTGCTGGGTGATGCCACCGGCCTCGCCCGCGACGACATTCGTCTTGCGGATCGCGTCGAGAAGTCGGGTCTTGCCGTGGTCGACGTGACCCATGACGGTGACGACCGGCGGACGGGAGACCAGAGCCTCTTCGCCGCCCTCGTCCTCGCCGAACTCGATGTCGAAGGACTCGAGAAGCTCGCGGTCCTCCTCCTCCGGGGAGACGATCTGAACCGTGTAGTTCATCTCCTCGCCGAGCATCGTCAGCGTGTCGTCGGAGACGGACTGCGTGGCCGTGACCATCTCGCCGAGGTTCATCATCACCGCGACGAGCGACGCCGGGTTGGCGCCGATCTTCTCGGCGAAGTCGGTGAGGGACGCACCGCGCGACAGGCGAATGGTCTCACCGTTGCCGCGAGGCAGCATCACACCGCCGACCGACGGGGCCTGCATGGCCTCGTACTCCTGGCGCCTCTGCCGCTTCGACTTGCGACCACGACGCGCGGGACCGCCGGGACGACCGAAGGCGCCCTGCGTGCCACCACGGCCACCCGGACCGCCGGGACGGCCACCGAAGCCACCGGGACGACCGCCGAAGCCGCCGCCACCGCCGCCGGGACCACCCGGACGACCGCCGCCGCCACCACCGGGACCACCGGGACGACCGGCGAAGCCGCCGCCGCCACCGCCGGGACCGGCCGGACGGCCGGCGAAGCCGCCGCCGCCGGGACGACCGCCGCCGCCTGCCGGACGACCACCGGGGCCACCGGGGCCACGGCCGCCGGGGCCACCACCGGGACGCGGGCCGGCAGCGGGACGCTGCGGCATCATGCCCGGGTTCGGACGGTTACCGCCGGGCGCGCCGCCCGGACGGGGAGCCTGCGGACGAGGCATGCCACCGGGGGTGGGACGCGCGCCGCCCTGACCCTGCGGACGCGGGGCGCCACCGGGGCCACCCTGCGGACGCGGGGCGCCCGGAACGGCACCGGCGCCGCCGGGACGGGGAGCGCCGCCACCCGGACGGGGCGCCTGCGGGCGCGCCATTCCGGTGGAGCCACCCGAGGTGAAGGGGTTGTTGCCCGGACGGGGACCCGCCGGACGTGCGCCACCGGGACGCGGGGCGCCCTGGCCCTGGGGGCGCGGGGCACCCTGGCCCTGCGGACGCGGCGCGCCCTGACCCGGACGGGCGGGACGCTCGCCGGTGGGACGCGGACCCTGGGCACCGCCACCGGCACGCGGACCGGCGGCCGGGGCCGACGGAGGTGCGGTGAACTCGGGGGCGGCGGGAGCCGGGGTGACCGGCTTGGGCGCGGGCTTCGGGCCCGGGCGGGGGCCCGAGGCGGCCGGAGCCGGAGAAGGGGTGCTGCTCGCCGGGGCGGCCGGAGTGACCGGGGCCGGCGCCGCGGGCGCGGCGGGGGCCGGCTTAGGAGCCGGGGCGCCGGGCTTCGGGGCAGCGGGACGTGCCCCGGCGGCCGGGGAGGGCGCTGAGGGCTTCGAGGGGGCGGCCTTGCGAGGCGCGCCCGGCTTGGCAGCGGACTTGCCGGCGTTGCCGCCGGGCCCCTGCAGTGCATCAGTCAACTTGCGCACGACCGGCGCCTCGATCGTCGAGGACGCCGAACGGACGAATTCACCGAGTTCTTGGAGCTTGGCCATGACGACCTTGCTCTCCACACCGAACTCCTTGGCGAGTTCGTATACCCGGACCTTAGCCACTTCGCTCCTTTTAGGTCCGGTTACCGCCGGACCGTCGCTACTTCATGGGCGTACTCATCGCGTACTCATCGAGTGCTCATCGCAATCTCGACCTACTTCCAACTCGCGAGGTACCTGACCGCACGGTGTTCCGTGCCGTACTTCTTCTTACAAGATCTGGCGCACTGCCGCCGTTTCCAGCGACCCCTGGACCCTGAAGGCCCTCGGGAACGCCCGGCGGCGGACCGCCAGGTCGAGACAGACCGAGGCGGGGTGCAGATACGCACCCCGGCCGGGCAGCGTACCGCGAGGATCGGGGACGCATTCGCCCTCGACCGCCACGATGCGCAGCAGATCGCTCTTGGCCGCTCGCTCCCGGCATCCCACACAGGTTCGCTCAGGGCACGCTCGGGCTTGCGTCCGGCCAGACACGGTTAAGTCTACCTCCCCGTAACGACCTCACCCGTGCGGGGCAAAAATCGAACGGTCGTTTGTCGTGATCTCGCTGTAGCAGAACGTCACCACAGCGTGATTCATTCCCCGGGACGGGGTCAGCGGTCGTCGCGCTCGTCGCCCGGCTGCTGCTCCGTGTCCGGGCGGATGTCGATGCGCCAGCCGGTGAGGCGGGCGGCCAGGCGGGCGTTCTGCCCCTCCTTGCCGATCGCCAGCGACAGCTGGTAGTCCGGCACGGTCACCCGGGCGGAGCGGGCGGCCAGGTCGACGATCTCGACCTTGGAGACCCGGGCCGGGGAGAGCGCGCTGGCGACCATCTCGGCCGGGTCGTCGGACCAGTCGACGATGTCGATCTTCTCGCCGAGCAGCTCCGCCATGACATTGCGCACCCGGCTGCCCATGGGGCCGATGCAGGCGCCCTTGGCGTTCAGGCCCGAACGGGTGGACCGTACGGCGATCTTGGTGCGGTGACCCGCCTCACGGGCGATCGCCGCGATCTCGACGGAACCGTCCGCGATCTCGGGGACCTCCAGCGCGAACAGCTTCTTCACCAGATTGGGGTGGGTGCGCGACAGGGTGACGGACGGACCGCGGACACCCTTGGCGACCCGGACGACGTACGTGCGCAGCCGCAGACCGTGCGTGTACTCCTCGCCCGGCACCTGCTCCTGCACCGGAAGGATGGCTTCCAGCTTGTCGTCCAGCTTGACGAGGACGTTCTTCGGGTCCTTGCCCTGCTGCACCTGGCCGGCGACGATGTCGCCCTCGCGGCGGGCGTACTCGCCGAAGGTGACGTCGTTCTCGGCGTCACGCAGCCGCTGCTGGATGACCTGTCGGGCGGTGCTCGCCGCGATCCGGCCGAAGTCCGACGGGGTGTCGTCGAACTCCTTGGGCTCCTGGCCCTCCTCCAGCTCGGAGGGGTCTTCCTTCGCCCACACCGTCACGTGCCCGGTGTGCTTGTCCAGCTCCGCGCGCGCGTGACGACGGGCGTCGGGCGTGCGGTGGTAGGCGATGAGGAGGGCCGACTCGATCGCCTCGACCAACAGGTCGAAGGAGATCTCCTTCTCTTGTGCCAAGCCCTTCAGGAGCTTCACGTCGATGTCCACGGCTACGCCTCCTCTTCCTTCTTGTCCTTGCGGTTGAACTCGATCTCGACACGCGCCTTGGCGATGTCGCCGAACTCGACCCGGCGGGCGGTGGGCTTGCGCCCCTTCACGCCCGGCACTTCGAGGTCCACGCCGGCGTCGTCCACGGTGAGGATCCGCGCGACCAGCACGTCGGCCCCGGCCTCGTCCGTCAGCTGCAGCTTGACCAGGCGGCCGGTGGCGCGCACGTAGTGGCGGTGCTCCGTGAGCGGGCGCTCCGCGCCCGGGGTGCCGACTTCGAGGGTGTACTCGCCCTCGCCCATCGCGTCCGTCTCGTCCAGCTTCGCCGAGAGCGCGCGGCTCACATCGGCGACCTGGTCCAGGTCGGCTCCCTCGTCGGAGTCCACGACGACCCGCAGCACTCGCTTGCGTCCCACGGAAGCCACCTCGAGCTCTTCGAGATCGAGTCCCTGCGCGGCGATGAGCGGCTCAAGGAGTGCTCGCAGCCTGTCGCTCTGGGTGGTGCTCATCCGGGTGACTCCTCGGCCGCGTGTGCTGTTGTGGGTTTCGTCGCGTGTCAGACCAAAGGGTATCCGGTCCCGGGGGGTGTTGCCGTCCACGGGCCGGAGGGCCGCGGGTACGCTCGCCTGCGGTGATCTTCGACCGAGGCCGAGGGAGTGGATGTGGGGCGCACGGGGACCCTGGGCAGGCGGGCGCTCCTGGCGGCCGGGGCGGTGACACTGGCCGGCTGCACCACGGACCGCGCCGACGGCGGGCGGCCGGGGAAGCGGACGGCGGCCGAACGGGCGGCGCTCGCCGAGGCGGCCCTGCGCCGCCGCTCCGCGGCGACGAGCCGCTCCCTGCTGGAACGTTACGACGCGGTGCTCGCCGCCCATCCCTCGCTGACGACACGACTGGCCCCCCTGCGGCGCGCGGCGGCCGCGCACGCCGCCGCCCTGGGCGAGGGCGTGGCACCGAGCCCCTCTCCCGCCTCGCCCACGCCGGCGAACGCCGCTCCTTCGGCGGGCACCCGGTCGGCGGAGAGTGTCACTCCTCCGGCCACCGCGTCCGTCCCGGCGCCCGCCCCCGTCTCCGCCGATCCGGCGGCCGCGCTCAAGGAACTGGCCGCCGCCGCACGCACGACCGCCGACGCGCACGCGGCCACGCTCCTCGACGCGCCGCCCGAATACGCCCGCCTGCTCGCCTCGGTGGCGGCCGCCGGAGCGGCCCACGCGTATCTGCTCACCGAAGGAGGCCGGGCATGAGCGCCCTCGACGCGGCGCAGGCCGCGCTCGCCGCCGAGCACGCCGCGGTGTACGGGTACGGGGTCGTCGGCGGCCGGATCGGTGCCGAGCGGCGCGCCGAGGCCACCTCCGCGTACGAGGCTCACCGGGCACGACGGGACGCGCTGCGCAGGACCGTGCGGGACCTCGGCGGGGAACCGGTCGCCGCCGCGGCCGGCTACGAACTGCCGTTCGCCGTGCCCGACACGGCCGCCGCCGTACGGCTCGCCGCGGTCCTGGAGGACCGGGTCGCCGGGGTGTACTCCGATCTGGTGCGCGCCGCCGGCGGACCGCTGCGGCGGGACGCGGCCGCCGCGTTGCGCGAGGCGGCGGTACGGGCCGTTCGCTGGCGCGGCACCGACGTAACCTTTCCTGGGCTCGCCGAGCGGCTGTGAGTCCTTCCCTGACCAGAAGGAACAACGCACGCATGGGTTTCGAACCGCCGCAGCTACTGGTGCGGACGCTCGGCGAGAGGTACGGGGACGCTGTCGCGGCCGAGTGGCTCGGGAGGCTGCCCGAGCTGGCGCGAGGTGCGCTGGAGCAGGCGTCCCTGGAGACCGAGCGGGTGACGGCTCCCGGCGGGCGCAGCAGCCTCGTCGTCCTCGTGCGGCGCCCGGACGGCTCCCCCGCGGCGCTGAAGATCGCGCCCGCGCCCGCGCGGCCCGATCTGGAGCGGGACGCGCTGGCCCACTGGAACGGCTGGGGAGCGGCACGGCTGCTCGACACGGTCGAGGACGGCTCGCTGATCCTCGAACGGCTGCACCCCGAGGTCTCGCTGCGGTCCCTGCCCGAGGCGAAGGCACTGCTGGAGGCGGCGGGGACGGTACGGAAGCTGTGGGTGGAGCCGCCGGCGCAGCACGGGTTCGAGTCGGTCGCCGAGCGCACGGCCCGGCAGGCGGCGGCGATGGAGTCCTCCCGCGAGGACGCCGAGACGGGCGTCCTGACGACGGCCGCGCTGGCCGCGCGCGAGGAGCTGGTCGCCGACTCCCCCGAGACGCTGCTGCTGCACGGGTGCTTCCGGCAGGGCAAGGTGCTGGCCGGGGACCGCGCGCCCTGGCTGGCCGTGGGGCCCGAGCCGCTGGTCGGCGAGCGCGCCTACGACCTGGCGCGGCTCGTACGGGACCGGGTGGAGGACCTCGTGGCCTCCTCGGCGGGTGCCTCGTCGGCCCGCCGCCGGGTCAACAAGCTGGCGGACTCGCTGGAGGTGGACCGGGACCGGCTGCGGGGCTGGACGCTCTTCCGGGCGGTCGAGTCGGGTGTGAGGGCGATGACGGCGGGCCGTCGCAGGGACGCGGAGCTGCTGCTGGAGTTCGCGGGATGGCTGTGAGGGAATAACCTTGCTGTAACGCTCGGCTCGGACTCGGACCTCAGGGGGCCGTCATGGTCGAGGAGCTGCTGACAGCGGCGGCAGGTGTCGCGACGGCCGCGGCGGTGTACACGGCGGCGGCCGCACGTGTGGTGAAGCAGTACGAACGGGGCGTGGTCTTCCGCTTCGGGCGGCTGCTGCGCGATGTCCGCCAGCCCGGTTTCACGATGATCGTGCCGGTCATCGACCGGCTGCACAAGGTGAACCTCCAGATCGTGACGCTGCCGGTCCCCGCGCAGGAGGGCATCACGCGGGACAACGTGACGGTGCGGGTGGACGCGGTCGTGTACTTCAAGGTGGTCGACGCGGCGGACGCGCTGGTGCGGGTGGAGGACTACCGGTTCGCGGTCTCGCAGATGGCGCAGACCTCGCTGCGGTCGATCATCGGCAAGAGCGATCTGGACGACCTGCTGTCGAACCGGGAGAAGCTCAACCAGGGTCTGGAGCTGATGCTGGACAGCCCGGCGATGGGCTGGGGCGTCGCGATCGACCGGGTCGAGATCAAGGACGTCTCGCTGCCGGAGACGATGAAGCGGTCGATGGCGCGGCAGGCGGAGGCGGACCGGGAGCGGCGGGCGCGGGTGATCAACGCGGACGCGGAGCTGCAGGCGTCGAAGAAGCTGGCGGAGGCGGCGGCGGTGATGTCGGAGCAGCCGGCGGCGCTGCAGCTGCGGTTGCTGCAGACGGTGGTGGCGGTGGCGGCGGAGAAGAACTCGACGCTGGTGCTGCCGTTCCCGGTGGAGCTGCTGCGGTTCCTGGAGCGGGCGGCGCAGCCGGGGGGCGGGGCGGGGGGCCGGGCGTCCGACGAGCGGGCCGACGAGCGGGGCGACGAGCGGGCCGACGAGCGGGCCGCGA
The DNA here is from genome assembly GCF_055564335.1 of Streptomyces sp. NPDC029139. NCBI lineage: Bacteria > Bacillati > Actinomycetota > Actinomycetes > Kitasatosporales > Streptomycetaceae > Streptomyces > Streptomyces sp. NPDC029139. Next base: position 34,815 of record NZ_JBVHWN010000012.1, read on the forward strand.
CTCCCCCGCCGGTGGCTCTGCCGGAGACCTTCCAGGACCCCGTGCCGGGCCTCCCCGCGGAGTCGCGCTCGACGGATGACCTTCCCGACCTGGGCGACCTCCCGGACCTCCCGGAGGACACGCTCCTGGGCGCCCCCGCGGACCCCCCACGCGACGACACGCCCTGAGAACTGGTTGTGGGCAGGCGTTCCGCAGGACGGAACGGGTGGGCACAACCCCACGACGGCGCCGCGCCCGTGGTCACCACACGCACGGGAGTCGTCCCGCGTGCCCAGCATGGCGGAGGGGACGGCCGGGCCTCGCGGGCCTCGGCCGTCCCCTCCCGGATGCGCTACGCGCCGAGGCGGGCGATCGCCTCGGCGACCGTCAGTTCCTCGCGCTCGCCCGTCCTGCGGTCCTTCAGTTCCACGACGCCCTCTGCCGCGCGGCGGCCTGCGACCAGGATCTTCGGGACGCCGATGAGCTCCGCGTCGGTGAACTTCACGCCCGGGGAGACGCCCGCGCGGTCGTCGACCAGGACCCGCAGGCCCGCCGCCGACAGCTTGTCGGAGACCTCCAGCGCCAGCTCGATCTGCAGGGCCTTGCCCGCCGCCACGACGTGGACGTCCGCCGGCGCGACCTCGGCCGGCCAGCACAGACCCTTGTCGTCGGCGGACTGCTCGGCAAGAGCCGCCACCGCGCGGGAGACGCCGATGCCGTACGAGCCCATCGTGACGCGGACCGGCTTGCCGTTCTGGCCGAGGACGTCGAGCTTGAGGGCGTCGGCGTACTTGCGGCCCAGCTGGAAGATGTGGCCGATCTCGATGGCGCGGTCCAGCTTCAGGCCGGTGCCGCACTTCGGGCACGGGTCGCCCTCCAGGACGACCACGACGTCGACGTACTCGTCGACCTCGAAGTCACGGCCCGCGACGACGTTCCTGGCGTGGGTGTGCTCCTTGTTGGCACCCGTGATCCACGCCGTGCCCGGCGCCACGCGCGGGTCGGCGATGTACTTCACCTTGTCCAGGCCCTGCGGGCCGACGTAGCCGCGAACCAGGTCCCCGCGCCCGGCGAAGTCCGTCTCGGTGACCATCTCGACGGTCGCGGGCGCGAAGTGCGCCTCGACCTTGCCCAGGTCGACCTCGCGGTCCCCGGGCACGCCCACGGCGACGATCTCGCCGTCGACCTTGACCAGAAGGTTCTTCAGCGTCGCGGAGGCCGGGACGCCGAGGGAGGCGGCGAGGGTCTCGATGGTCGGGGTGTCCGGGGTGGGGATCTCCTCGGCGGCCGGGACGGCGGAGCCGTCCACCGGCTGGAGCTCGTAGGTGATCGCCTCGGTGTTGGCGGCGAAGTCGCAGTTCGGGCAGTCGGCGAAGGTGTCCTCGCCGGCGCCGGCCGGGGCGAGGAACTCCTCGGACTTCGAGCCGCCCATCGCGCCCGCGGTGGCGGCGACGATGCGGTAGTCGAGGCCGAGGCGCTCGAAGACGCGCTGGTAGGCCTCGCGGTGGAGGGCGTAGGACTGGGCCAGGCCCTCGTCCTCCGTGTCGAAGGAGTACGAGTCCTTCATGAGGAACTCGCGGCCGCGCAGGATGCCGGCCCGGGGGCGGGCCTCGTCGCGGAACTTCGTCTGGATCTGGTACAGGATGACCGGCAGGTCCTTGTAGGACGAGCACTGGTCCTTGACCAGCAGGGTGAAGATCTCCTCGTGCGTCGGGCCGAGGAGGTAGTCGCCGCCCTTGCGGTCCTGGAGGCGGAAGAGCTCGGCGCCGTACTCGTCCCAGCGGCCGGTCGCCTCGTAGGGCTCACGCGGCAGCAGGGCGGGGAGCGACACCTCCTGGGCGCCGATGGCGTCCATCTCCTCGCGGACGATGCGCTCGACGTTGGCGAGGACCTTCTTGCCCAGGGGCAGCCAGCTCCAGATGCCGGCGGCGGTGCGGCGGACGTAACCGGCGCGGACGAGGAGCTTGTGGCTGAGGACCTCGGCGTCCGCCGGGTCGTCGCGCAGCGTCTTCGCCATCAACTGGGACATGCGCTGGACCGGTGCGTTGGCCATGGTTCTCGTACTCCTGCCGGGTAAGGGTGATGGCTGGGGTGTCTCGCCGGCCGGGCCGGATCAGCGAGCGGCGACGAGCGCCCCCGGACCCGAGGCCGAGGAGGGAGACCTGGCGGAGCCATGGCGACCGACGACGACGCGGGAAGCGGGGCCGCAGGGCGGCGCGAGCCCGGCCTGGTCGGCGAGACACCCCCCAGGAGGTTAGCCGGGCGGCCCCTGCTCGGAGAAATCAGTTCGGGCGCGGCAGCGGCAGCGGGGCGCCCATCACGGCGTAGGGGCGGGGAGCGCTGGGGAAGTGGACCCGGCGGGCCAGGTCGACGTATCCGAGGGAGCGGTACAGGCCGCGGGCCGGGCTCTCGGTGTCGATCGCGGAGAGGATCGAGCGGGGCAGGTCCGACTGGTCGGTGATGGTGGTGATCAGCCCGCGGCCGAGACCCCGGCCCTGGTAGGACGGGTGGACGTGCAGCTCGGTGATCACGAACGACTCGTCGAGCCAGTCCGCGGTGCCGGTGGCTCGGAGGTACGGCTCCACGACGCCGGACCACCAGTGGGTGCGGTCGTTGGGCATGCCGTACACGAAGCCGACCAGCCGGCCGGCGGCGGTGGTCGCGCCGTACGCGCAAGCGCCGGGGTTGAGCAGATGGCGGAGCACGATGTGGCGTCGTACGACGATCTCGTCCTCGCTCAGTCCGAAGGCGAGCGCCTGGACGGCGAGGGCGTCGTCCACCCGCGCGGCGAGGTTGACCGGTCCGATCGTGACCTCGGCGATCTCTGCGTCATCCATGCGCCGACCTTATAAGCCGGTCCGTGCCTCAGAACAGCACGCTCATGAAGGCGCCGACCTCGCGGAAGCCGACGCGGCGGTAGGCGGCCCTGGCGGGGGTGTTGTAGTCGTTGACGTACAGGCTGACGACGGGGGCGACGTCGGCGAGGGCGTAGCGCAGGACGGCGGCCATGCCTGTCTCGGAGAGGCCGCGGCCGCGGAATTCGGGGGCGACCCAGACGCCCTGGATCTGGCAGGCCTGACGGGTGGCGGCGCCGATCTCGGCCTTGAAGACGACCTTGCCGTCCTCGATGCGGGCGAAGGAGCGGCCGCTGCCGACGAGTTCGGCGACGCGGGCCTGGTAGAGCAGTCCGCCGTCGCCGGACATCGGCGAGATGCCGACCTCCTCGGTGAACATGGCCACGCACGCGGGCATGATCACCTCCATCTCGTCCTTGCGGATGCGGCGGACGAGGGGGTCGGGCTCGACGGTGGCGGAGGGTTCCTCGGTGACCATCAGCGGCTGGCGGGCGCGGACGTCGCGGGCGGGGCCCCAGCTGGGTTCGAGGAGGCTCCAGAGCTGCGTGGTGGGTTCGACGGGGCCGACGATGGAGGAGCAGCGGCGGCCGGTCCTGCGGGCGCGGTCGGCGAAGGCGCGGACGGCGTCGGGGGTGGCGCAGATGGGGACGAGGTTGGCGCCGGAGTAGCAGAGGGAACGCAGGTGCCCGTCGGTGTACCAGCCCCACATCTCGCCGCCGAGGCGCCAGGGGTCGAGCCCGGCGGCCTGGACGCGGGCGGCCACGAAGGCGTTCTCGACGGGGGCGCTCTCCAGGACGGCGAGCGCGGCGCCGAGGTCGGCGGGTTCGAGGACCCGGGTGGTGGTCTGCGTCAACACTGAGGGGGCCTCACCATGCGGTCTGCTGATTTCCGCACTTTACCTGGCCCGTCGCCGGGGTGTCGGGTGGTGCGGCGGAACCCCCGGCCGACGCCCTGGGCAGCTCTCAGGGCCCCCTGCGGGGCACCGGCGGAGACAGCGCGAGGCCCCGGCGCTCGGAGCGCCGGGGCCTCGTCACGTACGGACGGGTCAGACGCCGATGGCGACGGTCGGCTCGCCCGACATCACGCCGTCCTTCTCCATCTGCTCGGCGATCTTCAGCGCCTCCTCGATGAGGGTCTCGACGATCTTCGACTCGGGGACGGTCTTGATGACCTCGCCCTTGACGAAGATCTGGCCCTTGCCGTTGCCGGAGGCGACGCCGAGGTCGGCCTCGCGGGCCTCGCCGGGGCCGTTGACGACGCAGCCCATGACGGCGACGCGCAGCGGCACCTCCATGCCCTCCAGGCCCGCGGTGACCTCTTCGGCGAGCTTGTAGACGTCGACCTGGGCGCGGCCGCAGGACGGGCAGGAGACGATCTCCAGGCGGCGCTGGCGGAGGTTGAGCGACTCCAGGATCTGGATGCCGACCTTGATCTCCTCGGCCGGCGGGGCGGAGAGGGAGACGCGGATGGTGTCGCCGATGCCCTCGGAGAGCAGAGCGCCGAAGGCGACGGCGGACTTGATGGTGCCCTGGAAGGCGGGGCCGGCCTCGGTGACGCCGAGGTGCAGCGGGTAGTCGCACTGGGCGGCCAGCTGGCGGTAGGCGTTGACCATCACGACCGGGTCGTTGTGCTTGACCGAGATCTTGATGTCCTGGAAGCCGTGCTCCTCGAAGAGGGACGCCTCCCAGAGGGCGGACTCGACGAGCGCCTCGGGGGTGGCCTTGCCGTACTTCTTCAGCAGCCGGGCGTCGAGCGAGCCGGCGTTGACGCCGATCCGGATCGGGGTGCCGGCCGCGGAGGCCGCCTTGGCGATCTCCTTGACCTTGTCGTCGAACTGCTTGATGTTGCCGGGGTTGACGCGGACCGCGGCGCAGCCGGCGTCGATGGCGGCGAAGACGTATTTCGGCTGGAAGTGGATGTCGGCGATGACCGGGATCTGCGACTTCCTGGCGATCGTCGCGAGCGCGTCGGCGTCGTCCTGGGTCGGGCAGGCCACGCGGACGATCTGGCAGCCGGAGGCGGTCAGCTCGGCGATCTGCTGGAGCGTGGCGCCGATGTCGGACGTACGGGTCGTCGTCATCGACTGCACCGAGACGGGTGCGTCGCCGCCCACCGCGACCGATCCGACCTGGATCTGACGGCTCTTGCGCCGCTCTGCGAGCTTCGTCGGAACGGACGGCATACCGAGAGAAATCGCGGTCATCAGCTGTACAACCCCAAGGTGTGGTTCATCGGGCTCAGGTCTTCGAGATTACCGCCCCGGCGGCGGGCGGCCGGACACCCCGGGGGGCCGGCCGCCCTTGCGTCACCCCTGCGTCACGTCAGTTTCACCGGGTTGACGATGTCGGCGGCCAGGACGAGCAGGGTGAAGCAGACGAAGACGCCCGCCACCACATAGGCCACCGGCATCAGCTTGGCGACGTCGAACGGGCCCGGGTCGGGGCGCCTGAAGATCCGTGCCGTGTGGCGGCGTACGGACTCCCAGAGAGCGCCGGCGATGTGCCCGCCGTCGAGCGGCAGCAGCGGCAGCATGTTGAACAGGAACAGCGAGACGTTGAACATCACGACCAGCTGCAGGAAGAAGACCAGAATGGTCTGCGGCGGGGCGTCGATGTTCATGAGCTCGCCGCTGATCCGGGCGGCGCCGACGACGCCGACCGGGGAGTCCTGCTTGCGCTCGCCGTCGCCGAAGGTGGCGTCCCACAGGTCCGGGATCTTGCCGGGCAGGGCGAGGACGGCCGCGGCGCCGGCCTGGAGCTGGTCGGTCATGCGGGAGGCGGACTCGCCGAAGGTGAGCGGGACGACCTCGCGGCCGGACTCGAAGCCCAGGTAACCGGCGGTGACGTACTGCGGGGGCTGGACGACCCTGCCGTCCGCGTCCTTCTTGAGCACCTTGTTCTCGAGGAGCGTCGCCCGCAGGTCGAGCTCCTTGCCGTCACGCTGGACGGTGACGGTCGCCTGGCCGGTGGTGGCGCGGATGCGGTCCGAGAGGGTGTTCCAGTCCGAGACGCGTTCGCCGTTGAAGGCGACGATCCGGTCGCCCTTGAGGAGTCCGGCGGCCTTGGCGGGCGACGCGGGGTCGCCCTTCTGGCAGGTGTCGCGCTTCTGGCTCTGGTCGATGACGCAGTTGGTGACGCCGGCGACCTTGGTGGTCTGCGTCTCGAACCCGACGGCCATGGCGCTGCCGAAGAACAGCAGAACGGCGAGGATCAGGTTCATGAACGGGCCGGCGAACATCACGATGACGCGCTTCCACGGCTTGCGCGTGTAGAAGAGCCGCTTCTCGTCACCGGGCTGGAGCTCCTCGAAGGATGCCTCGCGGGCGTCCTCGATCATGGAGCGCCAGGGTGAGGTGGAGCGGGCCTCGACGCGGCCGTCCTTGCCGGGCGGGAACATCCCGATCATGCGGATGTAGCCGCCGGCCGGGATGGCCTTGATGCCGTACTCCGTCTCGCCCTTCTTCCGGGACCAGAGCGTGGGGCCGAAGCCGACCATGTACTGGGGCACGCGGATGCCGAAGAGCTTGGCCGTGGAGAGGTGGCCGAGTTCGTGCCAGGCGATGGAGACGAGCAGCCCCAGCGCGAACAGCACGATGCCGAGGAGCGTCAGAAGTACGGTCATGCGCGCGCCTCCGCGGTTGCCTTCGCTGCGAGTTCTGCCAGTTCGCGGGCCCGGGCCCGGGCCCAGGTCTCCGCTTCGAGGACGTCCGACACCGTGAGCGAGGTTCCCGTGGCGGGAGTGCCGTGTTCGGTGACGACTGCCGTGACCGTATCCATGATTCCGTTGAACGGCAGCCTTCCGGCGAGAAACGCCTCCACGCACTCCTCGTTGGCCGCGTTGAAGACGGCGGGCGCGGTGCCGCCCAGCGCGCCGACGTGGCGGGCCAGACCGACGGACGGGAACGCCTCGGTGTCGAGGGGGAAGAACTCCCAGCTGGACGCCTTGGTCCAGTCGAAGGCGGGGGCCGCGTCGGGGACCCGCTCGGGCCAGCCGATGCCGAGGGCGATCGGGCCGCGCATGTCGGGCGGGGTGGCCTGGGCGAGGGTGGAGCCGTCCGTGAACTCGACCATCGAGTGGACGTACGACTGGGGATGGACGACGACCTCGATGCGGTCGAAGGGGATGTCGTAGAGGAGGTGCGCCTCGATGACCTCCAGGCCCTTGTTCACCAGGGTGGCGCTGTTGACCGTGATGACGGGTCCCATGGCCCAGGTGGGGTGGGCGAGCGCGTCCTCGCGGGTGACGTGGGCCAGCTCCTCCCTCGTACGGCCGCGGAAGGGGCCGCCGGAGGCGGTGACGACCAGCTTGCGGACGTCGGCGCGGGTGCCGGCGGCGAGCGCCTGGAAGAGGGCGGCGTGCTCGGAGTCGACCGGGATGATCTGGCCGGGCTTGGCGAGCGCCTTGACCAGCGGGCCGCCGACGATCAGCGACTCCTTGTTGGCGAGGGCGAGGGTGCGGCCCGCTTCGAGGGCGGCGAGCGTGGGCGCCAGGCCGATGGAGCCGGTGATGCCGTTGAGCACGGTGTGGCACGGGGAGGCGGCGAGCTGGGTGGCGGCGTCGGCCCCCGCGAGGATCTCGGGCAGGGGCTCGACGCCGTACCGCTCCCGCAGCGCCGCGCGCAGCTGGGGCACCACGTCCTCGCGGGCGACGGCGACCGCCGCGACCTTCAGCCGGTGTGCCTGCTCGGCGAGCAGCCCGACCCGGCCGCCGGAGGCGGCGAGGGCGGTGACCCGGAAGCGGTCGGGGTTGCGCAGGACGAGGTCGATGGCCTGGGTGCCGATGGATCCCGTGGAGCCGAGGACGACGATGTCCCGGCGGCCTTCGACCGGTGCGAAGACGATGTGCGGGTCGGCGAGAGGAGAGGGGCGGTCGCTCATGCCCCCCATTCTTGCCGCAAAGACCGTGTGGTCCTCACGGGGTACGGCTGAACCCGCCGTCGGCAGTGCCTGAGTCCGTACCGGAGTTCGTTTCGGGGTCGGTACCGGGGTCCGTCGCGGAGTCCGTACCGGGGCCCGTTTCGGGATCTGTACCGGGGTCCGTCGCGGAGTCCGTTCCCGGGTCCGTCGGGAAGGCCGCCACGAAGACGCGGTGGAAGTCCGGGAACGTCTTCCGTACGCAGCCGGGGTCGTCGAACGTGATGCCGGGCGTGCGCAGGCCGGTGACCGCGAAGGACATGACGATGCGGTGGTCGCCGTGGGTGGCGATCTCGGCCGGTCCTGCCGGGGCGGCGGGCTGGATCTCGATCCAGTCGGGGCCGGTGGAGACCGTGACGCCGAGGCGGCGGAGGTTCTCGGCGCAGGCGTCGAGACGGTCGCACTCCTTGACGCGGGTGTTGGCGACGTCCTCGATGCGGACCGGTCCGTCGGCGAAGGGCGCGAGGGCGGCGAGCGTCGGCATCGTGTCCGAGATGTCGCGCATGTTGACGGTCAGGCCGCGCAGGGTGCCCGTGCCACGGACGGTGGTGGCGGTGTCCGCGATCTCCACGTCGGCGCCCATCCGGCGCAGGACCTCGACGAAGCCGAGGTCGCCCTGGAGGGCGCCGGTACCGAGGCCGGGGACGGTGACGGTGCGGCCGGCTTCGAGGGCGGCCGCGGCGAAGAAGTAGGAGGACGTGGAGGCGTCGGGCTCGATCGCGTACGTCGTCGCCCGGTATCCGGTGGGCTCGACGCTGTACGTGCGGCCGTCCTGGGTGATCCGCGCCCCGAAGGCCCGCATCATCGCGAGGGTGATCTCGACGTACGGCTCCGAGACCAGGTCGGTGACGGTGATGGCGAGGCCCTCGGCGGTGAGCGGGCCGAGCATGAGCAGCGCGGTCAGGTACTGGGAGGACTGGCCGGCGTCGAGGGTGAGCGCACCGCCCTTGATGCCGCGGGCGGTGACGGTGAGCGGGTGGTGGCCCTCGTTCTCCTGGTGCCGAAGGTCGACGCCGAGGGTGCGCAGGGCGGTGCTGAGGGGGCCGAGGGGGCGGCGGCGCATCTGGGGGGAGGCGTCGAAGCGGAAGGTGCCGTGGCCGGCGGCGGCCAGGGTGGGGAGGAAGCGGGCGGTGGTGGCGCCGTCGCGGCAGTACACGTCGGCGGTGTCGACGGGCGGCCCTTCCGGCCGGCCCTCGATGTGCCAGGCCCCCGGCTCCTGGCGGACCTCGTAGCCGAGGGCCTTGAGCCCTTCGGCGAAGCCCTCGGTGTCGTCGGAGACGAGCGGCCGGAGGAGGGTGGTGGTTCCGTCGGCGGCGGCGGCGAGGAAGAGCGCGCGGGCGGTGACGGACTTGGAGCCGGGGATGTCTATGACGGTCACGGGACCATCCTGCCGTGCGGCGGGGCGCCGGGTCTCGCACATCCGCCCCGTGGACGTCCTCGCCGGGGCGGTTGCCGATCCACCTGGTTGTGGGCAGGCGTTCCGCAGGGCGGAACGGGTGGGCACACCCCACGACGGCGCCGCACCCGTGGACACCCGAGGCACGGGGAGCCCGGGCCCGGAAAGGGCACCGTCCCAGCGGAGACGTCGCCCCCACGGAGGAGGCACCCCGCACCGCACGCGCGGGGTGCCCGGCCTCCCCGGGTCAGGGGATCTTGCGGTGGACGTCGGCCGTCGTCGAGGGGCCAGGGGTCGCGTCCGCGATCCAGGGGCCGTCGTCGCTCGCGTCCACCACACCTTCCTCCAGCCACTCGAAGCGGCCCGCGAGGACCGCGTCCACCACCTTCCGGTCGAGGTCGTCCGTGTTGGACCAGAGGCGGCCGAAGAGCTCCTCCACCCGAAGCCGTGCCTGACGGCAGAACGCGTCGGCGAGCGCCTGCGCCTCGCGGCCGTGGTCCCCCGTCGACCGCATCAGATCCGCCCGTACGCACGCCGCGCTCATCGCGAAGAGCTCCGCGCCGATGTCCACGATCCGTCCGAGGAACGCCTGCTTCAGCTCCATCCGGCCCTGCCACCGCGACATGGCGTAGAAGGTCGAGCGGGCGAGCTTCCTCGACGTCCGCTCGACGTACCGCAGATGGCTCGCCAGCTCACCGAACTCCCGGTAGGCACCCGGCACCTGACCCTGCCCGGTGACGAGCTTCGGCAGCCAGCGGGCGTAGAAGCCACCCGCCCGCGCCCCCGCCTTCGCCTTGTCGCCCAGCGACTTCTCCGGGTCGATGATGTCGCCGGCCACGGCGAGGTGCGCGTCGACCGCCTCGCGGGCGATGAGCAGGTGCATGATCTCCGTCGAGCCCTCGAAGATCCGGTTGATCCGCAGGTCGCGCAGGAGCTGTTCGGCGGGTACGGCCCGTTCGCCCCGGGCCGCCAGCGAGTCCGCCGTCTCGTACCCGCGTCCGCCGCGGATCTGGACCAGTTCGTCGGCGATGAGGCAGCCCATCTCGGAGCCGTAGAGCTTGGCGAGCGCGGCCTCGATGCGGATGTCGTTGCGGTCCTCGTCGGCCATCTGCGAGGCGAGGTCGACGACCGCCTCCAGGGCGAACGTGGTCGCCGCGATGAAGGAGATCTTGGTGCCGACCGCCTCGTGGTGGGCGACCGGCTTGCCCCACTGCTCCCGTACGGCGGACCATTCGCGGGCGATCTTCAGCGCCCACTTGCCGGCCCCGACGCACATCGCGGGGAGCGAGAGCCGGCCGGTGTTGAGGGTGGTGAGTGCGATCTTGAGGCCCGCGCCCTCGGGGCCGATGCGGTTCGCCGCCGGAACTCGTACGCCGTGGAAGCGCGTGACGCCGTTCTCGAGCCCCCGTAGGCCCATGAAGGCGTTGCGGTGCTCGACCGTGATGCCGGGCGTGTCCGCCTCGACGACGAAGGCGGTGATGCCGCCCCGGTGGCCCTCGGACTTCGGCACCCGGGCCATGACGACGAGCAGGTCGGCGACGACGCCGTTGGTCGTCCAGAGCTTCACCCCGTCGATGACGTAGGTGTCGTCGCCGTCCGGGACCGCTGTCGTGGCGAGCCGGGCCGGGTCGGAGCCCACGTCGGGTTCGGTGAGGAGGAAGGCGGAGATGTCGGTGCGGGCGAGGCGCGGGAGGTAGGTGTCGCGCTGTTCCTGGGTGCCGAAGATCTTCAGCGGCTGCGGTACGCCGATGGACTGGTGGGCCGAGAGCAGCGCGCCGATCGCGGGGCTCGCGGAGCCGACGAGGGCGAGGGCGCGGTTGTAGTACACCTGGGTGAGGCCGAGCCCGCCGTACTTGGGGTCGATCTTCATCCCGAACGCGCCGAGGTCCTTGAGTCCGGCGACGACCTCGTCGGGGATGCGGGCCTCGCGCTCGATCAGCCGCCCGTCGATGCGCGTCTCGCAGAACTCCCGCAGCTTGGCGAGGAAGCCCTCGCCGCGCCGTACGTCCTCCTCGGAGGGGAGCGGGTGCGGGTGGATGAGGTCCAGTCGGAAGCGGCCGAGGAAGAGTTCCTTGGCGAAGCTGGGTCTGCGCCAGTCCTGCTCGCGCGCGGCCTCGGCGACCTGACGCGCTTCTCGTTCCGTGACCTTGGGCCGCTGGGTGGGTGCGGACATGAACCAACTCACCTCGCCGCTGATGGGGGCTTGTGGCTACTCGTCCGTGGTACCCGATTTCCGCGCGTACCGATAGACGACCAGGAACGCGAAGACGGCCGGAGCCCCCGCACAGTGGGCTCCGGCCGCCGGTCTCGCGGATCCGTACGCCGCTCCTCATGTGGCGGCGTACGGATGGTCCGTACGTGTTACAGCGCGAGGCCCGTGAGGACCAGGACGCGCTCGTACGTGTAGTCGTCCATCGCGTACTTGACGCCCTCGCGGCCGACGCCGGACTTCTTGGCGCCGCCGTACGGCATCTGGTCGGCGCGGTAGGACGGGACGTCGCCGATGATCACGCCGCCGACCTCCAGCGCGCGGTGGGCGCGGAAGGCGGTCTGCAGGTCGTGGGTGAAGACGCCGGCCTGGAGGCCGAAGTCCGAGTCGTTGACGGCGGCGAAGGCCTCGGCCTCGCCGTCGACCTTGGCGATGGTGAGGACCGGGCCGAAGACCTCGGCGCGGGCCAGGGTGACGTCGGCCGGGAGGTCGGTGAGGACGGTCGGGGCGTAGGTCGCGCCCTCGCGCTTGCCGCCGGTGAGGAGCTTCGCCCCGGCCTGGACGGCCTCGTCGACCCAGGACTCGACGCGCTTGGCGGCGTTCTCGTCGACCAGCGGGCCGACGTCGGTGGTGGCGTCGGTCGGGTCACCGGTGACCTGGGCCTCGACGGCGGCGACGATCTTCGGGACGAGCCGGTCGTAGACCGAGGCGTCGGCGATCACGCGCTGCACGGAGATGCAGGACTGGCCGCCCTGGTAGTTGGAGAAGGTGGCGATACGGCTCGCCGCCCAGTCCAGGTCCTGCTCGGAGGCCCAGTCGCCGAGGACGACGGCGGCGGCGTTGCCGCCGAGCTCCAGGGTGCAGTGCTTGTGCGGCACGGACTCCTGGATGGCGTAGCCGACCTTGTCGGAGCCGGTGAAGGAGATCACCGGGAGGCGCTCGTCCTGGACGAGGGCGGGCATCCGGTCGTTCGGCACGGTCAGGACGGACCAGGAGCCGGCGGGCAGGTCGGTCTCGGCCAGCAGCTCGCCCAGGATCAGGGACGAGATGGGGGTGGCCGGGGCCGGCTTGAGGATGATGGGGGCGCCGACGGCGATGGCCGGGGCGACCTTGTGGGCGCTGAGGTTCAGCGGGAAGTTGAACGGCGCGATGCCGAGGACGACACCCTTCGGGATGCGGCGGGTGATCGCCAGACGGCCGACGCCACCGGCCTCGGTGTCGAGGCGCTGGGCCTCGCCGCCGTTGAAGCGGCGGGCCTCCTCGGCGGCGAAGCGGAACACGGAGACGGCGCGGCCGACCTCGCCGCGGGCCCACTTGATGGGCTTGCCGTTCTCGGCGGAGATCACCTGGGCGATCTCCTCGGTGCGCTCGGCGAGACGCTTCGACACGTGGTCCAGGGCGGCGGCGCGGACGTGCGCCGGGGTGGCGGCGAACTCGTCGACGACGGCGTGCGCGGCGGCGACCGCTTCCTCGACCTGGGCCTCGGTGGGCACGCTCACCCTGCCGACGAGCCGGCCGTCCCAGGAGGAGGTGACGTCGAAGGTGTCCTCGCCGGTGGCCTCGCGGCCGGCGAGCCAGAAGGCGTGGGTGGCAGTCATTGCGTCCCGGCCCTTTCGTGTCGATCGATCGAATGTCTCGGTGCCACCACGGTAGGGCCGAGGGGGCGTGCGGTCGTTTGTCCGGTGTGGAGTGGTGGGCGTGCCCGTCTCGCCGGATTGGCCGAAGCGGAGTGGTTCCTCGGCCGAGCGAACCGGGTTCCCGGACGTCAGGTGGCGGATCGTCCGGTGCGTCGGGGGTCGGACCCTTCGTACGTCACCTGGCGCCGACTGCCGGGCCCTTCGTACGTCACCTGGCGCCGACTGCCGGGCCCTTCGTACGTCACCTGTGCGCCGGGCGACGGACCTTTCGTACGTCACCTGTGCGCCGGGCGACGGACCCTTCCCCGCGTCAGCCTCTGCGTTCCGTCGAGACGATCAGCCAGACGCCGGCCACGACGACGGCGCCGCCGATCGCGATGGGCCAGGTGAGGGCCTCGCTCAGGACGAGGGCGCCGAGGAGGACGGCGACGACGGGGTTGACGTACGCGTAGGTGGCGACGAGGGAGAGCGGAGCGGTCTGCAGCAGCCAGGCGTACGCGGTGAAGGCGATCACCGAGCCGAAGACGATCAGGTACGCGAGCGCGGTCCAGGAACGGGTGGAGATCGCGGCGAGGTCGAGGCCGTGCTGCTCGCCGCGGAGCAGTCCGAGCGCGGCGCAGCCGAGGCCGCCGGCGACCATCTCGTACGCGCTGGCGGTGAAGGGGTTGGCGGGCATCGGGATGTGGGCGGACGAGAACGAGCCCACCGACCACAGCAGGGTCGCGACGATCACGAGCAGGACGCCGCTGATGCGGACGTCGCCGCTCAGCCCCGGGAGGGTGAGGACGGCGAGCCCGGCGAGGCCGAGGAGGACGCCGGCGACGCCGCCCGCGGTGGGGCGCTGTCCGAAGACGGCCTTGAGGACGACGACCCAGGCGGGTACGACGGCGACGAGCAGGGCGGCGAGACCGGAGGGGACGGAGGTCTCGGCGAGGACGATCAGGCCGTTGCCGCCGAGGAGGAGGAGCAGTCCGACGAGTGCGGCGGAGCCGAGCTGGGCGCGGTTGATCCGGAGCGCGGACGGGCCCTGACGCCAGGCGATCAGCCCGGCGAGGAGGAGGCCGGCGACGACGAAGCGGAGTCCGGCGGACAGGAACGGCGGCATGGTTTCGACGACGATCCGGATCCCGAGGTAGGTGGAACCCCAGACGACGTACACGATCCCGAGGGCGGCCCAGACGGCGCCGGAGATCCGGCGGGGGGTGCGGGCGGCGGGTGCGGGGTGGGAGACGCGTCGGTCGGAGGCGGGATCGGCCGCGGGGTGTGTCATGTCCTGGAGAGTAAGGAGTTCCGCGGCGAGTGATCAATGTTTTTGCCCGTGATCGGGCAGGAAGTGGCGTGTTCGGAGCGGATGGCGGGGCCTTCCCGGCCGCTCAGCGCTCCTCCGTGTCCGTGCTCGTGGCCTTGAGGGCCAGCCAGAGCTCCATCCGGACGTCGGCGTCGTCCAGTGACCGGCCCAGGATCTCCTCCACGCGGCGCATCCGGTAGCGCAGGGTGTGGCGGTGGACGCCGAGGTCCGCCGCCGCCGCGTCCCACTGGCCGTGGCGGGAGAGCCAGGCCCGCAGGGAGGCCACGAGGTCGCCGCGTCCGGTGGCGTCGTGCTCGTACAGGGCGCGCAGCATGCCGTCGGCGAAGGCGCGGACCGCGTCGTCGGCCAGCAGGGGAAGGACCGAGCCGGCCGCCAGGTCCTCGTGCTCGACCAGTGCGCGCCCGCGCCGCCGGGCCACCGACAACGCCTGCTCGGCCTGCTTGTACGCGGCCGCCGCCGCGATCGGCCCCGCGGGGGCCGAGAGGCCGACGACGACACCGGCCTCCTCCGCGTCCCGCTCCGCGTACCCCTGGCAGGCCGCGACGACAGCGCCGCCGTCGCCGGCCAGGACGAGGAGCCGTTCCTCGCCCTCCGGGACGGTCAGCACGGTCTCGCCCGCCCGGGCGGCGGCCGCCTCCAGTCCCTCGGCCAGCACCGGCAGCGGCGGTTCGCCCTCCCGCTCCCCCGCGGCGGGTTCGGCGATCAGCAGCCGGAAGGGCGCGTCGAGGAGCCCGCCGTACAGATCCCCGGCCACGGCCCGGGCGTGGTCCGGCTGGCCCGACAGCATCATCCGCAGCACCGCCGCGCCGAGCCGCCCCTCGGCGGCCTGCAGGGAGCGCGAGCGCTCGGTGGTCAGCGTCAGCAGGGCGATGGCGGAGTGCACGGCGTACCGTTCCGCCGTGCCCAGCGGCGCTCCGGTCCCGACCGCCAGCGCGCCACGGACCCGCCGCCCGGTGCCCAGCGACTGCAGCTCGACCCGGTCTTCGGTGCCACCGACCACCGCGCTCGCCGGGGCGGGCCGCTCGCGGAGCCGTTCGACGTCCGGGGTCAGCCGGGCGGCCCGGCGCGCCGCCCACTCGGGCCACACGGCGAGGACGGTGCCGGAGGTGTCGTACAGCGCCGCCCAGCCGTCGACGTGCGCCGCGAGCCGGGCGACCACCGCGTCCGGGCCCTCGGCGAGCGCGGCGCGGGTCAGCTCGCGCTGAGCCTCGAACCCGGCCGTCACGGCCCGGTACTGATCGGCCGCGATCGCCGCGGAGACGGCCTTGCTGATGGCCAGGAACGGTGTGCGCCGGGGCACTTCGAGGAGCGGCAGCCCTTCGGCCCGCGCCGCTTCGACGAGGGCCGGCGGGATGTCCTCGTAGTTGACGCCGATCGCGAAGCCGAGCCCGACCACGCCCGCGGCGAGCAGCCGCCGGACATAGCGGTGCATCGCCTCGGAGTCCTCCGCGTCCAGGGTCAGCGCGGTGGTGAGCAGCAGCTCGCCGCCCTCCATGTACGGGACGGGGTCGGCGAGCTCGCTGACGTGGGCCCAGCGCACGGGGGTGTCGAGGCGGTCCTCACCCGCGCGGACGGTGAGTTTGAGGGCCGAGTGCTGGACGAGGGAGGCGAGGGTGGGCGGCATGGACCGTCGTACCTTTGAGCGGAGGGAGGCCGCTCCGACGAACGGCGCCCCCGATTGTGCCAGGGCCCACCACGTCCCGCGTCAGCTCCGCAGGTCCACGAGGAGCGGTGGCGTGTGCTCGCCGCGCACATGGGTGAGGGAGAGCACGGCGTGGCCGGCGGGGACGGCGTGGGCGAGGTCGGAGGCGGACCAGCGTTCGCGTTCGACCTCTCGTACGGTGACGGCGTCGGTGGTCACGGCCTTTCCGGTGACGAGCTTGCGCAGGGCGTGGAAGGCACGGGTCATCGGCTGGTCCGCGAAGACCGTGTGCCGGGCCACCTCGGTGACCTCCACCCGTTCGGTGCCCCACGTCTCGGCGAAGGCCCGGGCGTCCCAGGTGGTGATGCCGGCGAACGCCATCCGGCAGCCGACCACGGCGAGGAGTGGACCGTGCAGCGCCTCGGGCACCTCCGCGAGGGTGCGCAGCGAGAGGACGACGCCCGCGTTGCGCGGCCGCAGGTGCTGGAGTCCGCGCACGGTGCCGGCGGTGAGGGCGCCCGCCGCGTCGTCGAGGACCAGGCAGACGAAGTGCGCGCGTCCGGTGTCGGTCCGGGTGACCGTCTGGAACTGGGCCAGGAGCAGCCGGGTGAGCAGCCGTGAGGCCTCCTCGTGCCCGCCCTCCGGCAGCATGACCCGCACGCGGAGCGGGTGCTGGGCGACGGCACGCAGGGACAGCGGCCGTACGTCGCTGCCGGCGCCGAAGAAGTCGGCGAACGCGGGCCGGTCGAGGGACGCGAGCCGGTCGGCGAGCGCGGGGCCCACGTCGGTGGCGGTTCCCACCTGCCGGATACGGGAGTCCAGTTCGCGGCGCATCCCCTCCGCACCGTCCGGCGGCAGCAGGTCGAGCAGCGCCCGGAGCGTCTCGGGGCGCGCTTCGAGCAGCTCGCGCAGCGCCGGGACGGTCGGGAAGTGGCCGTACGCGGCCCGGTAGGGGCCGATCAGCTGGGCGAGCGCGGTGGCGGCGCGCCGGGTCTCGACGCCCTCGACGTCGCCGACGAGGCCCTCGGCGAGGAAGGCGGCGGCCTCGTCGGGGTCGCTCGCGCCCGCGTAGAGGTCGAGGTCGTACGGGGAGGCCGGGTCGCCGAGGCGGACCACGACGTCGTACGCCTCGTCCGGGCCGAGCGGCGCCCCGGCGGCGCCGACCGCGACGACGGCGCAGCCGCCGGTGAGGGCCTGGAGGGTGAGCGACTCGACGACGGGCCCGGTGAGGCAGCGGGTCTTGCCGGCGCCGGAGGGCCCGACCGCGAGGAACGAGGTGCCGAGCAGTTCGGGGTCGAGGGCCAGGCCGGCGCCGTGGTAGGCGAACGGGTTGCGCTCCTCGGCGACGTACCGGCCGATCCTGACCTGGCCGGCGAGCAGGTCATGGGTGGACGCCCGGTGCGGCAGGTCACGGGCGCCCGAGGGGTGTGCTCCGGCGGCGGCGCCCTGGCGGAGCACGGTGTCGACGAAGGAGGCGCGGCGCCGGGCGTCGTTCTCCGCCTGCCGCCAGGCCCGGCGCACCCGGGCGCAGTCGACGTCGTTCATCCGGCCGGAGAGCAGTTCGCCGGTGAGCAGATCGGCCGCGCGCTGTTCCCCGACGGCGCGGAGCCGGGGCCACTGGGAACGGGGGGTCTGCGGGGCGGCGCTCGGGGAGGGCGCGGTGTCGGCGGAGCGGCTCCGCCATTGGCGGACGAAGGCCGCCCAGCCGCCGATCCGGGCGAATGGCCACACCACGGCCGCGGTGATCAGCGTGTACAGGAGGTACACGAGGAACGGTGAGGTGAGCGTGTCGTACCCGCCCCCGAGCAGGGCGGCGAGGGAGAGCACGGGCTTGGCGACCGGAAGCGGCTCCCAGCCCGCGCCGAAGGCCTCCGGCCAGACGAAGGCGAGGGCGACGAGGGCTCCCGCGGCCGTGAGCGCGGCCCGGACGGGCGGACGGAACCGGTCGAGGAAGTGCCGGGTCACCGCGCCCCACGAGCCGAGCCGGGCGATCGCGAACACGAGCAGGCCGAAGAAGACGCCGCTGTAGACGACGTGCGCCTCGGCGCCGTGCCAGTCGCGGGGGGAGGTGGTGCCCGCGTACCACCAGTCCTCGGGGGTGAGCGTCTGCAGGGGGACCCAGAGGTACGGGACGGTGCCGCGCCGGTAGGCGGACCACAGGAAGAGTCCGAGGGCGAGGGGGATCAGCAGCCCGGCGATGGTGATGGGCGCCAGGCGCGTCGGCTCGCGGGGCGGCTCGGCGGGCACGTGCCGGTACCGCCAGATACCGAGGCCCGCCTCGGTGCGCGGCGCGTCCAGCCAGGCGACGACGGGCGGGCGGGCGGGCGCCTGCGACGCCGGGGGCGAGGGCGGAGCGAGGGGGGCCGGCGGGGCCTGAGCCGGAACCGGCGGGGTCTGACCCGGAACGGGCGGGGCCGGTGGGACGTGCGGGGGAACGGGTGGGACGTGCGGAGGGACGGAGGGCGGGGACCCGGGTGCCGGACGCGGCGCCGCTCCGCCGAGCGCGTCGCGTGACTCGTACGTGCCTTCGGTCTCCATGAACCCCTGCCCCCTGACCAGCCAGGTCGCCGCGTCTGTGCCACCGTCAATCTAGTCGGCACGGGCCGCCCCGGAGCGGTTTCCGCGTCGCCATGTCCATCGCGGACAACGACACACCCCCCAACACTCCCGATCGGCGCATGCCCGCGCCCCTCCCCCGCGCCTAGCCTGCGGAAGAAACCCACAAGTGCGTCCAGAACACCCCCAGGAGCCCCGCATGAACGCTGTCCCGCAGGAGCGGCGCGTCGTCACCGCCATTCCCGGTCCGAAGTCGCAGGAGCTTCAGGCCCGCCGCCTCGACACCGTGGCCGGCGGCGTGGGCTCCGTGCTGCCCGTCTTCACCGCGAAGGCCGGCGGCGGCATCATCGAGGACGTCGACGGCAACCGCCTCATCGACTTCGGCTCCGGCATCGCCGTGACCTCCGTCGGCGCCTCCGCCGAGGCCGTGGTCCGCCGCGCCGCCGCGCAGCTCGCCGACTTCACGCACACCTGCTTCATGGTCACGCCGTACGAGGGCTACGTCGAGGTCTGCGAGGCGCTCGCCGAGCTGACCCCGGGCGACCACGCCAAGAAGTCCGCGCTGTTCAACTCCGGCGCCGAGGCCGTCGAGAACGCGGTCAAGATCGCCCGCTCGTACACCAAGCGCCAGGCCGTCGTCGTCTTCGACCACGGCTACCACGGCCGCACCAACCTCACCATGGCGCTCACGGCGAAGAACATGCCGTACAAGCACGGCTTCGGTCCGTTCGCGCCCGAGGTCTACCGCGTGCCGGTCGCCTACGGCTACCGCTGGCCCACCGGCCCGGAGAACTGCGGCCCCGAGGCCGCCGCCCAGGCGATCGACAACATCACCAAGCAGATCGGCGCCGAGAACGTCGCCGCGATCATCATCGAGCCGGTCCTCGGCGAGGGCGGCTTCATCGAGCCGGCCAAGGGCTTCCTGCCGGCGATCGTGAAGTTCGCCAACGACAACGGCATCGTCTTCGTCGCCGACGAGATCCAGTCCGGCTTCTGCCGTACCGGCCAGTGGTTCGCCTGTGAGGACGAGGGCATCGTCCCCGACCTGATCACGACCGCCAAGGGCATCGCGGGCGGCCTGCCGCTCGCCGCCGTCACCGGCCGCGCCGAGATCATGGACTCCGTCCACGGTGGTGGCCTGGGCGGCACCTACGGCGGTAACCCGGTGGCCTGCGCCGGTGCGCTCGGCTCCATCGAGACCATGAAGGAGCTCGACCTCAACGCCAAGGCGAAGAAGATCGAGTCGGTCATGAAGGCCCGCCTGTCGGCGATGGCCGAGAAGTTCGACGCCATCGGTGACATCCGCGGGCGCGGTGCCATGATCGCCATCGAGCTGGTCAAGGACCGCGCCACCAAGGAGCCGAACCCGGAGGCCGCGGGCGCGCTGGCGAAGGCCTGCCACGCCGAGGGCCTGCTGGTCCTGACCTGCGGCACCTACGGCAACGTGCTGCGCTTCCTGCCGCCGCTGGTCATCGGCGAGGACCTGCTGAACGAGGGCCTCGACATCATCGAGAACGCGTTCGCCGGAATCTGAGGCGTACGGCACACGGTGTGAAGAAGCTGTGGGGGGCCGATGGCGGGATGGAGATCCGGCTGTCGGTCCCCCTTTCTCTGCCGTACGGTTTCTGCAGATGAGAGAAACACCCCGCTCGCAGGAAACTGCAGGCGACTCCAGGGCGGAGCCTCCCCAGCCCCGCCTTGGCCGTGCCTTCGCGCACACCGCTGGAGCCTCTGGCTCCGGAACTCCTCACCGATCGGATGGCCGCCCGCCCCACACCCCCCGGGGCGCGCGGCAGCCCGGTCAAGGCGGCCTCCCCGGAACCACCCCCCCTGTTCCGGGGAGGCCGGCTGTCTTCTCGGCGGTCGTTCTGCTCGCCGTCGTCACCTGGCAGGTCCTCGTCGAAGGGCCGCTCGCCCGGCTGGACGAGCGCGTCTCGCGCGCCGTGGTGGACACGGTCCCCCGCCGGCTCTCCGAACTCGGCGCCGATCTCGGCAATCTGACGGTCGCGCTCCCCGTTCTCGGCTGCGCGATGGCGTACGCGGTCTTCCGCGGCCGTCGCGCCCAGGCGCTGTACGCGGGCCTCGCGATGGTTCTCGTACCGGCGCTGGTCATCCCCATGAAGGAGTGGACGGCCCGTCCGGGCCCGCTGGAGCCGTGGGCCGCGGGCTACTACCCGTCGGGCCACACGGCCACGGCGATGATCGCCTACTTCGGCGCGGCCTTCCTGGTCTCGAACCGGCTGATCCCCGTCGCGGCCGTCCTGACGGCACTGACGGGGACCGGCCTGATCCTGCGCGGCTACCACTGGCCCCTGGACGTACTGGCCGGCCTCTGCCTGGGGTTGCCGCTCCTGGCCCTCAGCTCCAGCGGTACGCGTCGAAGTTCCGGCTGAACTCCCCGCCGTTGAACCGGTCCCAGTTGATCGACCAGGTCATCAGGCCGCGCAGGCCCGGCCAGGTGCCGTGGGTGCGGTAGGTGCCGCAGTCGGTGTTCTTCGTGAGGCAGTTCAGGGCCTTGTTCACCTCGGACGGGGTCGTGTGGCCGTTGCCCGCCTGGGGGGAGGCGGGGAGACCGATGGCGATCTGGTCCGGGCGGAGGGGCGGGAAGACGCGGTCGGTGTTGCCGGCGACCGGGAAGCCGGCGAGGAGCATGTCGGTCATGGCGATGTGGAAGTCCGCGCCGCCCATGGAGTGGTACTGGCCGTCGAGGCCCATGATCGGGCCCGAGTTGTAGTCCTGGACGTGCAGCAGGGTGAGGTCGTCGCGCAGGGCGTGGATGACCGGGAGGTAGGCGCCGGCGCGCGGGTCCTGGCCGCCCCAGGGGCCGGAGCCGTAGTACTGGTGGCCGAGCTGGACGAAGAAGGTCTCCGGGGCCATGGTCAGGACGAAGCCGGAGCCGTACTTCGCCTTGAGGGTCCGCACCGCCGAGATCAGGTTGACGACGACCGGCGAGGTCGGGTTGCGGAAGTCGGTGTCGCCGGTCTGGAGGGACAGGGAGTGGCCCTCGAAGTCGATGTCCAGGCCGTCGAGCCCGTACTCGCCGATGATCTTCGAGACGGAGGAGACGAAGGCGTCCCGGGCGGCCGTGGTCGAGAGCTGCACCTGGCCGTTCTGGCCGCCGATGGAGATCAGGACCTTCTTGCCGGCGGCCTGCTTGGCCTTGATCGCCGCCTTGAACTCCTCGGGTGACTCCACGGTCGGGCATTCCGTGCGTGGGCACAGGCTGAAGCGGATGTCGCCCGAGGTCACCGAGGTCGGTTCGCCGAAGGCGAGGTTGATGACGTCCCAGGAGTCGGGGACGTCGGCCATCCGGGTGTGGCCGGAGCCGTTGGCGAAGCTCGCGTGGAGGTAGCCGACGAGCGCGTGGGCGGGGAGTCCGCCGCCCGGGTTCCCGCCGCCGGCCGCCGTGGTCGCCGTCACCGGCGGTGACGGCGGCGACTCGCCCGCGCTGTTCACGGCCGAGACCCGGAAGGTGTACGAGGTGGAGGGCGCGAGGCCCGTCGCGGTGGCCGAGGTGCCGGTGACCGTCGCCGTCGGGAGGCCGTCCCGGTACAGCCGGTACGAGGTCGCGCCGGAGGCCGGGGCCCAGCTCAGCGCCACCGACGAGGAGGTCGGGGAGCCGGCCACGGTGAGCCCGGCGGGGGCCGCGGGAATCTCGACGGGGGTACCGCCCGGGCCGGTGAGCGAGAGGTCGTCCGCGTGGTAGGCGCCCGTGCCGTACCAGCCGTGGGTGTACATCGTCACGGAGGTCGTCGAGGCCCCGGTGGTGAAGGTGGTGCTCAGCTTCTGCCAGTCGGGGGCGGACTGCGTCCAGGTGGAGACGTCGGTGGTGCCGGTCCCGGACGCGCCGAGGTACACGTAGCTGCCGCGCACCCAGCCGCTCAGCGTGTACGTGGAGTTCGGCCGGACAGTGACGGTCTGGGAGCACTTGGCGTGGTCGCTGCCGGCGGGTGTCGCCCGCAGCGCCTTCGTCCCCCCGTGCACGGGCGAGGCGACGACGGCTCCGCTGCCCGCCGTACAGCTCCAGCCGTCCATTCCGGATTCGAAGCCGCCGTTGCGTGCGAGGTCGGTGTCGGCCGCCTGGGCCGCGGGGGTGAGGGCGACGATTCCGCCGGCGGCGAGGACGCCCGCCAGCGCGAGGACGAGGGATCTGGTGCGTGAGGGGCCGCGGTCCACAACTGCCTCCGGGGGTGGGGGAATCGAGGTGGAGCGCGCCACAGCATGGTCCAGACCAATCAAGTGGTCAAGACCTCTGTTCCCCCTGACCGCGCGCCAGTCGGCCCGCCGCCTCGTGCATCGCCAGCTCAAGGAGCGAGCTGTCCGTGAGCGTCCCGCTGCCGTCGGGCGGGATCAGCCAGCGCACCCCACCGGTCGCGCGTCCGGGGTACGGGACGACGATCCAGGTGCCACGACCCGCGCTGCGCACCCCCGTCCCGAGCCAGCGCGCGGCGGTGCCGGGCGGAACGAAGAAGCCCGTACGAGCCTCACCGAAGTCGGCGAGGACGGGTCCGGGCCGCGCCACGAGCCGGCTCAGCACATCGAGCGTGGGGCAGCCGAGCTCCCCGGGAAGGATCAGCACGTCCCAGCGCCTGCCGGCGGGCAGCAGCGCCACCCCGAGCGGGTTGCGCTCCCACTCCCACCGGCAGGCGTCGGGATCCGGCGCCACCGACGCCAGCCACTCCACTGCGGCCTTGGCCCCCGAACCAGTCATTGCCCATGGCCTCCATTCCGTGTGCGAACGCGATGTCCACACGCAGAGAGCGGGGTGGGCGACGATCATTACGCGGGTTCGGGCGACTCGTGGGTGGTGAACTGGGTCACACCGTCACGGAGTGGTGTGCGCGGGGGGCGCGCATCCGGCGCGTGCGACCGGGCCACGCTTCGCCGCCGTCCACCCGATCGGGTGGACGGCGGCGGTCCGGACCGGCGGCTTCCGCGGCCCAGCGCTCTCCGCGTGGTCGTATGGCCCTCCTGGTCGTATGGCCCTCCGCGCCTCCTCCGCACGACTCGGCACCGCTCCGCACCGCCTCCAGGCCCGCCTCCGCACCGCCTCCGCACCGCCTCCGCACCGCCTCCGCACCGCCTCCGCACCGCCTCCGCACCGGGAGTACCCATGACCTTCCCCTCTCCGTCGAGCGGCGTGCGGGGCCATCGGCGGAAGGGGCTGCTGTGGCGCATCGGTGCGTGGTCGGCCCGTCACTTCGTCACCGTGATCGCCGCGTGGATCGTCGGGCTCGCCGGGCTGCTGGTGCTTCAGCACGCGTACGGCGGCGAGTACTCCGACAACTACGCGCTGCCCGGAGCCCAGTCCCAGAAGGGACTCGACGTGCTCCGGGCCCACGAACCGGCCGCCGGCGGCTACAGCGCGCAGGTGGTGCTGCGCGACGCGGCGAAGCCGCTCACCGACTCCGGCGACCAGGTCTCGTCCGCCGTGGACGCGCTGAAGAAGCTCCCGCACGTCCTGAACGCCACGAGCCCGCTGCCCGCGCCCGGAACCCAGCCGCCCTCCCCGCCCCCGGGCACTCCCGACGTCGGCCCCCTGTCGACCGACGGCAGAACCGGCTACATCACGGTCCGCTTCGACGTCCAGCCCGCCACCCTCGGCGACGACTACCTGGACGGTGTCGACAGCGCGGTGAAGCCGCTGCGTTCCGCCGGTGTCCAGGTCGAGTACGGCGGGTCGCTGGGGGAGCTGGCACGGCCCGAGGCGGACGACCGGGTCAGCGAGGCGATCGGGTTCGGGGTCGCGATCGTCGTGCTCCTGATCGGCTTCGGCAGCCTGCTGGCCGCCGTGCTGCCCCTGGTCACCGCGCTGCTCGCGACCGTCTGCGGACTGGGGCTGCTCGGCCTGCTCGCCGCCGTGTGGACCTTCGCGACCGTCTCCCCGACGCTGGCGACCATGATCGGCATCGGTGTCGGTATCGACTACGCGCTGTTCCTGATCACCCGGCACCGCCAGCTGCTGATGAACGGCGTGGACCCGGTGAGCGCCGCCGGGAAGGCCACCGCGACCAGCGGCCGGGCCGTCCTCGTCTCGGGCTGCACCGTCGTCATCGCCCTGTCCGGGCTGTGGGTCAGCGGGCTGACCTTCATCGGACTGCTCGGCCTGGCCGCGACCGCGACGGTCGTCACCGCCGTGATCGGCGCGCTGACCCTCGTACCGGCGATGCTCGGGCTGATCGGGCGCCGGATCGACCGGCTGAGGGTGCGCACCCCGGTCGCCGAGACCGAAGCCTCCGACGGAGACGGAAACACGAACGGAGAAGCCCACGGCACCTGGCACCGCTACGCCCAGCGGGTGGAGCGCCGCCCCTGGTGGTTCCTGGCCGCCGGTGTCGTCTCGCTCGTCGTCCTCGCCCTGCCGATGTTCTTCATGCAGCTCGGACACATCGGCGACGGCGCGGACCCGGAGTCGTTCACCGACCGGCGCGCCTTCGATCTGATGTCCTCGGCCTTCGGTCCCGGCTCCAACGGGCCGCTGACGCTGGTGATCGACCAGACGAAGGTGCCCGAGGCCGACCGGGCCGCCCTCCTCACGCAGGCGCAGAAGGCTCTCACCGGGGTCCCCGACGCCGCCCTGATCACCCCGCTCACGCCCACCTCCGACGGGGACGTCCTGCTGTCCACCGCCTACTCGGTCGCCGCGCCGCAGGACGAGCGCACCACGCGGCTGGTCGACGAACTGGTCGACACGGCGCTGCCGAAGGCCGTCGCCGGCGACGACGCCGCCACATACGTCACCGGGACCACCGCCGCCCAGGTCGACTTCCTCGACATCGTCTCCAGCCGGCTGCCGCTCATCATCGCGGTGGTCGTGGCCCTGGCGTTCCTGGTCATCCTGGTCGTCTTCCGGGGGCCGCTGGTCGCCGCCAAGGCCGCCGTGCTGAACCTGCTGTCGATCGGCGCGTCCTACGGGGTCGTCGTCGCCGTCTTCCAGTGGGGCTGGGGCGGCCCGGCGCTCGGTGTCTCCGGCAAGGTGCCCATCGAGAGCTACGTCCCGATGATGATGTTCGCGATCGTCTTCGGGCTGAGCATGGACTACGAGATCTTCCTGCTGTCCCGGGTCCACGAGGCA
Source organism: Streptomyces sp. NPDC029139 (assembly GCF_055564335.1). Lineage (NCBI taxonomy): Bacteria > Bacillati > Actinomycetota > Actinomycetes > Kitasatosporales > Streptomycetaceae > Streptomyces > Streptomyces sp. NPDC029139. The sequence goes on from NZ_JBVHWN010000012.1 coordinate 60,386, forward strand.
TGGCTGCGCACCGGGGACGCGAAGGCCAGTGTCGCGCACGCGCTGGAGATCACCGCCCGCGTCATCACCTGCGCGGCGCTCATCATGGTGAGCGTCTTCGCCGCCTTCGTCGTCAGCGACAACATCGTGGTGAAGATGCTGGGTCTCGGGCTCGCCGCGAGCGTGCTGATCGACGCGACGATCGCGCGACTGCTCCTGGTGCCCGCCGTGATGACCCTGCTCGGCACATCGGCCTGGTGGACGCCGCGGTGGCTGGACCGGGTGCTGCCGCACGTGGACACGGAGGGCGAGGACGAGCTCGCCGACCTGACCGGCAACGGCGCGACGGGGCCGCGGCACACGCCGTGACCCCGTCGCGCCCGCGTCCGGACCCGATCCACCGGACCCGGTCTAGCTGTCGAAGCCCAGCCCCAGGCGGTCCATGGCCTTCAGCCACAGGTTGCGCCGGCCGCCGTTCTCGTCGGCGCGGGCCAGCGACCACTTGGTGATGCCGATACCGGCCCAGGCGATCGGCTCGGGCGGGAACGGCAGCGGCTTGGAGCGGACCATCTCCAGCTCCGTACGCTCCGTGCGCTCTCCGGCCAGGAGGTCGAGCATCACGTCGCCGCCGAAGCGGGTGGCACCGACGCCGAGACCGGTGAAGCCGGCCGCGTACGCCACCTTCCCCTGGTGGGCCGTGCCGAAGAACGCGGAGAAGCGCGAGCAGGTGTCGATCGCCCCGCCCCAGGCGTGGCTGAAGCGCAGCCCCTCCAGCTGGGGGAAGCAGCGGAAGAAGTGCTCGGCGAGCTTCAGATACGTCTCCGGGCGATGGTCCATCTCGGCGCTGACCTTGCCCCCGAAGGGGTAGATCGCGTCGTAGCCGCCCCACAGGATCCGGTTGTCGGCGGTGATCCGGAAGTAGTGGAACTGGTTGGCGCTGTCCCCGAGTCCCTGCCGGTTCTTCCAGCCGACGGCGGCGAGTTGCTCGGGCGAGAGCGGCTCGGTCATCAGGGCGTAGTCGTAGACCGGGACGGTGTAGTGCCGGACCCGCTTGACCAGCGAGGGGAAGACGTTGGTGCCGAGCGCCACGCGCCGCGCCAGGACCCGGCCGTACGGGGTGCGCACACCCATGCCCGCGCCGAGGGAGACGAGGTCGAGGCCGGGGGTGTTCTCGTAGATCCGCACCCCCAGCTCCGCGCACGCCCGCTTCAGGCCCCACGCCAGCTTGGCCGGGTTGAGCATGGCGACGCCGCGCCGGTCCCACAGGCCGCCGAGGAAGGTCGGGGAGTCGACCTCCGCGCGGACGGCGTCCGCGTCGAGGAGGTCGAGACCGTCCGCGAGACCGAGCCGCTGGATCTCCGCGTACACCTCGTGGAGTTCCTCGAGCTGGTGCGGCTCGGTGGCGACGTCGATCTCGCCGGTGCGCTCGAAGTCGCAGTCGAGGGAGTAGCGGGCGACCGCCGCCTCGATGGCGTCGAGGTTGCGCTCGCCGAGCTTCTCCAGCTTCGGCAGCTCGCCCGGCCAGCGGGCGAGTCCGTTGCCGAAGCCGTGGGTGAGGGAGGCGGCGCAGAAGCCGCCGTTGCGGCCCGAGGCGGCCCAGCCCACCTCGCGGCCTTCGATCAGGACGACATCCCGGGAGGGGTCCCGCTCCTTGGCGAGGAGCGCGGTCCACAGTCCGCTGTATCCGCCGCCGACGACGAGAAGGTCGCACTTCTCGGTGCCGGTGAGGGCGGGCAGGGCTCCGGGCTTGCCGGGGTCTTCCAGCCAGAAGGGGACGGGCTGGGCGTCGGAGAGAGACTGTGCGGCACTACGCATGGCGACTGGGGCCATGGTTTCCAACTCCTTCAGGGCCTGTTCAGGGCCTTCTCAGGGCCGTACTCAGCTTGTCGCTGCTTTCTTACGCCGGTTGGTGACGATCTGACCGGCCACCACCACCAGGACGGCGATGACGAACATGGCCGTACCGATGACGTTGATCTGGACGGGTGTGCCGCGCTGTGCCGAGCCCCAGACGAACATGGGGAAGGTGACGGTCGAGCCCGCGTTGAAGTTGGTGATGATGAAGTCGTCGAACGAGAGCGCGAAGGCGAGCAGCGCTCCGGCGGCGATTCCGGGGGCGGCGATCGGCAGGGTGACCCGTAGGAAGGTCTGGACGGGGCCGGCGTAGAGGTCGCGCGCGGCCTCCTCCAGACGCGGGTCCATCGACATCACCCGTGCCTTGACCGCCGTCACGACGAACGACAGACAGAACATGATGTGGGCGATCAGGACCGTCCAGAAGCCCAGCTCCGCGCCCATGTTGAGGAAGAGCGTGAGCAGGGAGGCGGCCATCACGACCTCGGGCATGGCCATCGGCAGGAAGATCAGCGAGTTGATCGCGCCCCGCGCCCGGAAGCGGTAGCGGACCAGTGCGAAGGCGATCATCGCACCGAGGATCGTGGCGCCGAGGGTGGCCCAGGCCGCGATCTGCAGGGACAGGGTCAGCGAGCCGCACAGGTCGGCGACGCCGCACGGGTCCTTCCAGGCGTCGAGCGAGAAGCGCTGCCAGGCGTAGTTGAAGCGCCCGTTCGGCTTGTTGAACGAGAACACCATCACGACGATGTTCGGCACGATCATGTACGCGAGCGTCAGCAGGCCCGCGATGGCGACGAGGTTCCGGCGTATCCAGCGCATCAGACCAGGTCCTCCGTTCCCGCACGGCGGATGTAGACGGTGACCATGAGGAGCACGATCGCCATGAGGATGAAGGACAGCGCGGCGGCCGTCGGATAGTCGAGCACCCGCAGGAACTGCGACTGGATGACGTTGCCGACCATCTTGGTGTCGGTCGAGCCGAGCAGCTCGGCGTTGACGTAGTCGCCGCTGGCCGGGATGAAGGTGAGGAGCGTGCCCGAGACCACGCCCGGCATGGAGAGCGGGAACGTCACCTTGCGGAAGGTGGTGGCAGGAGAGGCGTACAGGTCCTTGGCGGCCTCGTGCAGCCGGCCGTCGATCCGCTCCAGGGAGGTGTAGAGCGGCAGGATCATGAACGGCAGGAAGTTGTACGTCAGACCGCAGACCACCGCCATCGGGGTGGCGAGCACACGGTCGCCCTCGGTCCAGCCGAGCCAGCTGGTGACGTCCAGGACGTGCAGCGTGTTGAGGACGTCGACGACCGGTCCGCCGTCGGCGAGGATCGTCTTCCACGCCAGCGTGCGGATGAGGAAGCTGGTGAAGAACGGCGCGATGACCAGGACCAGGAGCAGATTGCGCCAGCGGCCGGCCTTGAAGGCGATCAGGTACGCGAGCGGGTAGCCGAGCAGCAGGCACAGGAACGTGGCGGTACCGGCGTAGAGCAGGGACCGGACGAACTGCGGCCAGTACTCCTGGAACGCCTCCCAGTACGTCCGGAAGTGCCAGGTGACCTCGAAGCCCTTCTCCAGCGAGCCCGTCTGCACGGAGGTCGACGCCTGGTAGACCATCGGCAGCGCGAAGAAGACGAGCAGCCAGATGATGCCGGGCAGCAGCAGCCAGTACGGGACGAGCCGCTTGCGGGTGGACCCCTTGCGGACCGGCAGGTCCGGTACGGGGGGAGCTTCCGTGGTCGTCACGAGGCGTCCTCCACCGTCTCGACACCCGCGTCGCCCACTGTCCCGGCAAGCGGGGACTGCGTGGCGTCCAGACCGAAGGTGTGGGCCGGGTTCCAGTGCAGGACGACCTCGGCGCCGGGGGTCAGGCGCGTGTCGCGCTCTATGTTCTGCTCGTAGACCTGCAGCTCCGCGCCCGCCGGCGAGTTCACCACGTACTGGGTGGAGACGCCGATGAAGGAGGAGTCGGCGATCCGGCCGGTGACCCTGTTGCGGCCCTCGGCGATCTTCCCCGCGTCGTCGGCGTGCGCGAGCGAGATCTTCTCGGGGCGGACGCCGACGAGGACCTTGCCGCCGGTGCGTACGGCCGCCGAACAGCGCTCGGCGGGCAGCTTGAGCTTGCCGCCGCCGGCCGTGACCACCAGGTCCGTGCCGCCGGTCTCGAGGACGTCGGCCTCGATGAGGTTGGAGGTGCCGAGGAAGTTGGCGACGAACGTGGTCCGCGGGTTCTCGTAGAGGTCCGCGGGGGCGCCGAGCTGCTCGACCCGGCCGCCGTTCATCACCGCGACCTGGTCGGCCATGGTCATGGCCTCCTCCTGGTCGTGCGTGACGTGGACGAAGGTGATGCCGACCTCGGTCTGGATGCGCTTGAGCTCCAGCTGCATCTGGCGGCGCAGCTTGAGGTCGAGGGCGCCGAGCGGCTCGTCGAGGAGGAGGACCTGCGGGTGGTTGATGAGCGCGCGGGCCACGGCGACGCGCTGCTGCTGGCCGCCGGAGAGCTGGTGCGGCTTGTGGCGGGCCTTGTCGCCGAGCTGGACGAGTTCCAGCATGTCGTCGACCTGCTTCTTCACGGACTTGATGCCGCGCCGGCGCAGGCCGAAGGCGATGTTCTCGGTGATGTCCATGTGCGGGAAGAGCGCGTAGGACTGGAAGACGGTGTTGACCGGCCGCTTGTACGGCGGGAGGTCGGTGACGTCGGTGTCGCCGAGGAAGACCGTCCCGGTGGTCGGGTCCTCCAGGCCGGCGATCATCCGCAGCGTGGTCGTCTTGCCGCAGCCGGAGGCGCCGAGGAGCGCGAAGAACGAGCCCTGCGGGACGGTCAGGTCGAGCGGGTGGACGGCGGTGAAGGAGCCGTACGTCTTGCTGATGCCGGAGAGACGGACGTCGCCGCCGGTGTTCTTGTCAGTCATGGGTTGCGATCCCAGTTCGTAAGGGGTGGGCGACGGCTGCTCAGGCACCGATGAGCTTGGCGAACTTCTCCTCGTACGCCGTCTCTTCCTCGCTGGTCAGCGAGCGGAAGGCGTGCGACTTCCGGGCCATGGCCTTGTCCGGGAGGATCAGTGTGTTGTTCGCCAGCTCGGGGTCGATCTCGGCGAGCTCGTCCTTCACCCCGTCGACCGGACAGACGTAGTTGATGTACGCGGCCAGCTGAGCGGCGACCGGAAGCTCGTAGTAGTAGTCGATGAGCTTCTCGGCGTTGGCCTTGTGCCGGGCGTTGGCCGGGACCAGGAGGTTGTCGGTGGAGGTCATGTAACCGGCGGCCGGGATCGCGAACTTGATGTCCGGGTTGTCGACCTGGAGCTGGATGAGGTCTCCGGCCCAGGCGAGACAGGCCGCGATGTCGCCCTTGCTGAGGTCCGAGGTGTAGTCGTTGCCGGTGAAGCGCCGGATCTGCTTGGTGTCGACGCCCTTCTGGACCCGCCCGAGGGCGGCGTCGAAGTCGGCGTCGGTGACGGTGCCCGGGTCCTTGCCCATGTCGAGCAGGGTCATGCCGACCGTGTCGCGCATCTCGGAGAGGAAGGCGACCTTGCCCTTGAGGGTGGGGTCGTCGAGCAGCTGGGTGACGGAGTCGACCTTGCGGCCGCCGGTGGCCTTCACGTTGTACGCGATGACGGTCGAGATGCCGGTCCACGGGTACGAGTAGGAGCGGCCGGGGTCCCAGTCGGGGCGGCGGAACTGCGGGGCCAGGTTGGCGTAGGCGTTCGGCAGGTTCGCCGGGTCGAGCTTCTGCGCCCAGCCGAGGCGGATGATGCGGGCGGCGAGCCAGTCGGTGACGCAGATCAGGTCGCGGCCGGTGTCCTGGCCGGCGGCGAGCTGGGGCTGGATCTTCCCGAAGAACTCGACGTTGTCGTTGATGTCCTCGGTGTACTTGACCGCGATCCCGGTGCGCTTGGTGAACGCCTCCAGGGTGGGGCGCGACTTCTCGTCCTCGCTGATGTCGATGTACTGCGTCCAGTTGGAGAAGCTGAGCCGCTTCTCCTTGGCCGAGAAATCCGTGGACGCGGGGCCCTGGCCCTCCCGCTTGGCCGGCGGGATGCCACAGGCGCTCAGGGACGCGAGGCCGCCGATGGTGAGCGCGCCCACGCCTCCGGCGCGCAGCATCGAGCGGCGGGTGAGGGCGCCCCGGCCGCTCGTCAGGCTGCGCCGCATCGCCGCGAGTTGAGCGGCGGACAGGCTGTCGGGCTCGTACTGCTCCATGCGCTGTGCCCTTTCGGGAGGTTGAGCCGCTGGTCGGGCGGCTGTCTGCTATCGGTCCCCGAAGATCGTGCGGTGCCAGTCCTTCGCGGCGACCGCCGTGTTGTCGTACATCACGTGCTTGACCTGCGTGTACTCCTCGAAGGAGTACGCCGACATGTCCTTTCCGAATCCGGATGCCTTGTAGCCTCCGTGCGGCATCTCGCTGATGATCGGGATGTGGTCGTTGACCCACACGCATCCGGCCTTGATCTCACGGGTGGCGCGGCCCGCCCGGAACACGTCACGGGTCCAGGCGGAGGCGGCCAGGCCGTAGGGGGTGTCGTTGGCCAGCCGGATGCCCTCGTCGTCTCCGTCGAAGGGCAGGGCCACCAGGACCGGTCCGAAGATCTCCGACTGCACGACCTCGCTGTCCTGCGCGGCCCCGGTGATCAGGGTCGGACGATAGTACGCACCGTTCTTCAGCTCCCCGCCCGGGGCCTCGCCGCCGGTGACGACGGTGGCGTAGCCGCGGGCGCGGTCGACGAAGGCGGCGACGCGGTCGCGCTGGAGGTGGCTGATCAGCGGACCGAGGTCGGTGGAGGGGTCGAAGGGGTCACCCAGGCGGACGGTCTCCATGAGCTCGGCGACCCGGGCGACGAACGCGTCGAAGAGGGGGCGCTGGACGTACGCGCGCGTGGCGGCGGTGCAGTCCTGGCCGGTGTTGATGAGGGAGGCGGCGACGGCGCCGTGGGCGGCGGCCTCCAGGTCGGCGTCGTCGAAGACGACGAAGGGGGCCTTGCCGCCGAGTTCGAGGTGGAGCCGCTTGACGGTGGAGGTGGCGATCTCGGCGACCCGCTTGCCGACCGGGGTGGAGCCGGTGAAGGAGGTCATGGCGACGTCGGGGTGGCCGACGAGGTGTTCGCCGGCGGTGCGGCCGGCGCCGGTGACGACGTTGACGACGCCGTCGGGGATACCGGCCTCCGTGGCCGCCTGGGCGAACATCAGCGAGGTGAGCGGGGTCAGCTCGGCCGGCTTGAGGACGATCGTGTTGCCGGCGGCGATCGCCGGGAGGATCTTCCAGGCGGCCATCTGGAGCGGGTAGTTCCAGGGGGCGATGGAACCGACGACACCGATCGGCTCGCGCCGTACGTACGAGGTGTGGTCGCCGCTGTACTCGCCCGCCGACTGGCCCTGGAGGTGGCGGGCCGCGCCGGCGAAGAAGGCGGTGTTGTCGACCGTGCCGGGCACGTCGAACTCGGTGGACAGCTTGATGGGCTTGCCGCACTGGAGCGACTCGACGCGGGCGAAGTCCTCGCCTCGCTCGGCCAGGACGCCGGCGAACCGGTGCAGTGCGTCCGAGCGCTCGCCGGGGGTGGCGGCCGCCCAGCCCGGGAACGCCTCCTTCGCGGCGGCGACGGCCGCGTCCACGTCCGCCGGGGAGGCGAGCTCGTAGGTGTACACGCTGTCGCCCGTGGCCGGGTCGACGACGCTGTGCTCCTCCCCTGAGGTTCCGGGCCGCAGCCGCCCGCCGAAGTACTGTGCGCCGTCCGCGAAGCGGCCTGTCACCTGGAAGCGGTTGCCCATGACGCTCTCCGTTGTTCCAGCTCGAATTGAGTGCCGATCCTGACAGAGGGACCCGGCTCCAACAAGGGATTCCGTTGTTGCCTTTTGGTTACGCGACGGAATCGGTCGACCATGTGTCGAGGGGTCGGGGAAATCACCGTACGGACTGTCCGTGGCGACTGCCAGAATCGCGTGCATGGGGACGATCGAGGAGCTGACGCAGCAGGTCAGCAAGGGTGAAAAGGTCAAGTGGCTGCACTTCTGGGGCCACCGCCCGAGGCCGGACGGGCAGCTCTCTGCGAGCTGTCTGAGTCAGTGGTGGGCGTCGCCCTTCGTGGTCGAGGCGGTGCACTACGCGACGGCCGAGCACTGGATGATGGCCGCGAAGGCCCGGCTCTTCGGCGACGCCGAGGCCGAGCGGGCCGCGCTCTCGTCCCGTACACCCGCGGAGGCGAAGAACGCCGGGCGGCTGGTGCGGGGTTTCGACGACACGGTGTGGGAGCGGGAGCGCTTCGGGATCGTGGTCGAGGGCAGCGTCCACAAGTTCGGCTCGGACGAGGCGCTGCGGTCCTATCTGCTCGGTACGGGCGGCCGTGTCCTCGTCGAGGCGAGCCCGATGGACCGGGTGTGGGGCATCGGTCTCGCCGCCGACGACCCCCGGGCGAAGGACCCCTCCCGCTGGCTGGGGCTGAACCTGCTGGGCTTCGCGCTGATGGAGGCCCGGGAGCGGCTGCGCGGCGCATGAGGAAGCGGCTGCGCGGCGCAAGAGGGAAGGGCCCCGCGGCTGCCGCGGGGCCCTTCCCTGTCGCCTGCTCGGTCTAGCGGTTCTCGACCACCAGGCTCGTGGCGAACGGGTCGTCCACGTCGCTGTCGTAGGAGTCGCCCTGGGCGATGACCCAGATGACGAAGCCCAGGAAGACCGCGCTGACCAGGATGCCGATCGAGCCGAGGACGATGCCCGCGGTCGCCATCCCCCCGTTGTTCGCCTCGCCCCGCTGCACCTTCTTGCGGCCGATGATGCCGAAGATCAGCGCCAGGACGCCGAGGACGACTCCGAGGCCGTACATGCAGAAGCCGACGGTCGCGATGATGCCGAGCACCATCGAGGCCGTGCCCATCCCGTTGGCCGGGGCCGCCTGCCAGCCGGGCTGGCCGTAGCCCGAGGCCGCGTATCCCGGGTAGCCGGGGTAGCCGTATCCCGTCGGCGCGGAGGCGGCCGGTGTCGGCGTGGCCGTCGGATAGCCGTACGCGCCGGGTGTGGCCGCGGGCCCGCCCGGGGCCACGGGCGGCGGCGGCACCTCTCCGCCCGTCGGCATCGCCGTCATCGTCGGCTGGTCGTGCACGGGCGGACGGTCCTGCGGCGCGGGCGTCGCCGGCTTGCTCAGTTCCACCCCGTCGCGGTTCGGCGGAGCCCACGGGTCCGCCGGGTCGTACCCGCCCCGCGGCTGGTCGCTGTTGTCAGACATGGGCCTCCCCCATCGTGGTCCCGCCATGCTACGACCTGCCCCCGACGGCGGACCGGCCCGGCCTACGATGATCCGATGACCGACCTCCACCCCTTCATCGCGGGACTGCCGAAGGCAGAGCTGCACGTCCATCACGTCGGCTCCGCCTCCCCGCGGATCGTCGCCGAGCTGGCCGCCCGCCACCCCGACTCGAAGGTTCCCACGGACCCCGAGGCGCTCGCCGACTACTTCACCTTCACCGACTTCGCGCACTTCGTCGAGGTCTACCTCTCGGTCGTCGACCTCGTCCGCACCCCGGAGGACGTCCGGCTGCTGACCTTCGAGATCGCCCGCGACATGGCGCGGCAGAACATCCGGTACGCCGAGCTGACCATCACGCCGTACAGCTCGACGCGCCGCGGGATCGACGAGCGGGCCTTCATGGCGGCCATCGAGGACGCCCGCGGGGCGGCCGAGACGGAGCTGGGCGTCGTGCTGCGCTGGTGCTTCGACATCCCGGGCGAGGCGGGTCTCGTCGCGGCGGAGGAGACCGCCCGGCTCGCGGTCGACCTGCGCCCCGAGGGTCTGGTCTCGTTCGGGCTCGGCGGCCCGGAGATCGGTGTGCCGCGCCCGCAGTTCAAGCCGTACTTCGACCGGGCGATCGCGGCCGGCCTGCACTCCGTCCCGCACGCGGGCGAGACGACGGGCCCGGAGACGATCTGGGACGCGCTGAACGAGCTGGGCGCCGAGCGGATCGGCCACGGCACCAGTGCCGTCCAGGACCCGGAGCTCCTGAAGTACCTGGCGGAGCGCCGGATCCCGCTGGAGGTCTGCCCGACCTCCAACATCGCGACGCGCGCGGTCACCGATCTCGACCGGCACCCCATCAAGGAGATGGTGGCGGCGGGTGTCCTGGTGACGATCAACAGTGACGACCCGCCGATGTTCGGTACGGACCTGAACAACGAGTACGCGGTCGCCGCCCGTCTCCTGGAGCTCGACGAGCGCGGTCTGGCCGCGCTCGCGAAGAACGCGGTCGAGGCGTCCTTCCTCGACCCGGCCGGCAAGGCCCGCATCGCCGCGGAGATCGACCGCTACACGGACACGGCTCTGGGCTCCTCCGTGTGACGCGCGGCCTTCGTGGCCGACGGTTCCGCGGCGCGCGGGGCGCCGCGGTCCGCGCCGGTCACCACCGGGCGATGAGCGGCGCCTCCGGTTCCCGCCGCCGCCAGGCTTCGGTGAGCCGGACGAGGCGGGCGGGGGCGGCGATGCCGCGGACCGTGGCAATCCTGCCGTGGACGAGGTCGAAGGTCACGGCGCCGACGACCCGCTCGCCCGGTACGAAGAGGATGGCCGGAGCGCCGTTGACGAGCGCGTAGTGGACGGCGGGCGTGCCACCGGCGAGTCGCCGTTTCGCGGCCGAGGGGGTGAAGCCGGCACGGGCGACGGCGGCGACGCGCTGCGGGGTGTCGAACCGCAGCAGCCTCTTGGCCAGGCCCGCGCCGTCGGAGATCGCGGTCACGTCGTCGGTGAGCAGCGCCACCAGCCGTTCCGTGCGGCCCGAGGAGGCGGCGGCCAGGAATGCCTCGACGATCTTGCGGGCGGAGGCCGGGTCGGCCTCGCCCCCGCCGCGGCGCGCGGCGGTGATGCGACGCCGGGCCCGGTGGAGGTGCTGCTGGCTCGCGGACTCGGTGATGTCGAGGATGTCGGCGATCTCCGCGTGACTGTGGGAGAACGCCTCGCGCAGGAGGTAGACGGCCCGCTCGAGGGGTGACAGCCGCTCCATGAGCGTCAGCACGGCCAGGGAGACCGATTCGCGCTGCTCGAACGTGTCGGCCGGGCCGAGCATGGGGTCGCCGTCGAGGAGCGGTTCGGGCAGCCAGGCGCCGACGGCGCGTTCGCGGCGGGCCCGTGCCGAGCGGAGCCGGTCGAGGCACAGATGGGTGACGACCTTGGTCAGCCATGCCTCGGGGACGTCGATCCGCTGCCGGTCGGCGGCCTGCCACTGCAGGAACGCGTCCTGCACGGCGTCCTCGGCGTCGGTGGCGGAGCCCAGCAGTCGGTACGCCAGCGAGGCCAGCCGGTTCCGGCTGGCCTCGAACCGGCCGGTGTCGAAGCGATCGGTGGCGGTGCTGTCCACGGGGAACACCCTAGGCAGCCACGCGCCGCTCGGCGGCCGCTTCCGGCACGGCGGCCAGGCGGCGCCTGCGCTTGGGGATCCCGAAGGTCGGGTGCGCGGTGGCCCACAGCGACAGCCGGAGGATGCCCGCCTTGATGCGCGCGGCCTTCCGGCCGCCCACGTACGCCGGCTTGGCCAGCCCTGCGTCGTCGACCGTCTGCAGGATCCCGTCCTGCCGGCCCAGGCTGATGTGGTTGCCCAGGTAGGACAGTTTGACGTGGGCGACCTTGCCGCCGGTCAGGCGTCCCACGATCGCCTCCGTGGCCTGTCGGCCGGTGGCGCCGGCCGAGGCGCAGGACATCGGCAGCGGCCGGCCGTCGTCGCCGAGGGCGTAGGCGCTGTCGCCGGCGGCGTAGACGTTCGGGTGGGAGACCGACCGCATGGTGCGGTCGACGACGATCCGGCCGTTCTCGGTGACCTCCAGCCCGCTGGCGGCGGCGATGGGGTGGACCGCGAACCCGGCCGTCCACACGGTCGCGTCGGACGCGAGGGCGGTGCCGTCGGCGCACCACACCCGGGTCGCTTCGACGCCTTCGACGGCCGTGTGTTCCAGGACGGTGATGCCCAGCCGGTCGCAGGCCCGGCGCAGGTGGTCGCGGGCCCCGGCGGAGAGCCGGCCGCCCAGCTCGCCGCGGGCGATCAGCGTCACCGACAGACCGGGCCGCGACTCGGCGATCTCGGTGGCGGTCTCGATGCCGGTCAGCCCGTCGCCGACGACGACCACGCTCCCGCCGCCACCCCGCCCGTCCAGGCTGGCCAGGCGCTCGCGCAGGCGGAGCGCGGAGGGCCGGCCGGCGACGTCGAAGGCGTGCTCGGCCACGCCGGGGACGCCTTGCTCGGCGACGTGGCTGCCGAGCGTGTAGAAGAGCGTGTCGTAGCCGAGTTCGCCGCCGCCGTCGGCGTCGGCCAGGGCGACGACCTGGCGCTCCGGGTCGACGGCGGTGACACGGGCCCGGCGCAGCCGGATGCCCGTGCCCGCGAAGATGTCGGTGAGCTTCCGCGACTCGATCCGCTGGCCGGCCGCGAGTTGGTGCAGTCGCAGCCGCTCGACGAAGTCGGGCTCGGCGTTGACGACGGTGATCTCGATGTCCTCCGGGGACAGCCGGCGGGCCAGGTTCCCGGCCACGTAGGCCCCGGCATAGCCGGCGCCGAGGACGACGATGCGGTGCTTCATGTGCTGCTCCTGTCGGTTCGCTTGCTCCCGGTGTCTGAGCGGGACAGCACCCCGATTGCTGACAGATACGGGGTGTGATGTGGGTCACACCGGCATGGGGGGGCCGCCCGTGGGGGCTCGCGCGCCGAGCGGCGCCCCAGCCGTGACAATGGCCCCCATGGACCACGTCACTGTCGTAGGCCACCGCGGCGACCCGTACCGCGTCCGGGAGAACACGGTCCCCTCGATCGTGTCGGCGATCGAGCGGGGCGCGGACGTCGTCGAGATCGATGTCCGGCTCACCGCCGAGGGCGTCCCCGTCCTCCTCCACGACGACACGCTCCGACGGCTCTGGGGGCACGACCGGCCGCTGGGCACGCTCACCCTGACGCAGCTCCGCGAGCTGACCCGCGACGGCGTCCCCACCCTGCGCGAGGCTCTGATCGCGGCCGGTTCGCACCGGCTGATGCTGGATCTGCCCGGCGGGAACGAGTCCTCGGTCCGCACGATCGTCGGCGCGGTCCGCGAGTGCGGGGCCGCCGAGCGCGTCCTCTACTGCGCGGGCGGGGTGGCGATGCTGCACGTCCGGGCCGCCGACCCGGCCGCCGAGATCGCCCTGACGTGGACGACGCTGGCGCCGCCGCGCGCCACGCTCCTCGCCGCGGTGCGACCACGCTGGCTCAACTACCGCTTCGGGCTGGTGAGCAGGGAGCTCGCGGAGCGGGTGCACCGCGACGGATACCTGCTGTCGGCCTGGACGGCGGACACCCGGCGCACGATGCGTAAGCTCCTGTCCCACGGGGTGGACGCGATCACCACCAACCGTGTGGACGCGCTCGCCGCCGAGCTGGGAAGGGGTACGCCGAGGTGACCGGGGCCGAGAGGATCCGTACCGATGTCGCGCACAACGCCCGGGTGTGGAACTACTGGCTGGGCGGCAAGGACTACTACCCGGTGGACCGCGCGGTCGGCGACCGGGTCACCACTCTCTACCCGAGCATCGGTGAAGTGGCGCGCGCGGACCGGGCCTTCCTCGGCCGGGCGGTGACCCATCTGGCGGCCGAGGCCGGGGTGCGCCAGTTCCTGGACATCGGGACCGGCCTGCCGACCGCCGACAACACCCACGAGGTCGCCCAACGGGTCGCGCCGGAGTGCAGGGTCGTCTACGTCGACAACGACCCGATCGTGCTGACGCACGCCCGCGCGCTGCTGACCAGCGCCCCCGAAGGGGTGACCGAGTACGTCGACGCGGACGCGCGGGACCCGGAGCGCATCCTGGAGGCGGCGGCGCGCACACTGGATCTGTCGCGTCCGGTCGCGGTGATGATGCTCGGCATCCTCAACTTCGTCCTCGACACCGACGAGGCCCGGTCCGTCGTCGGCACGCTCATGGCCGCGATGCCGTCCGGCAGCCATCTCGTCCTCACCCACCCCACCCTGGAGCCCGAACTCGGCGGCGAGGGGAACGTGGCGGCGATGGCGTTCTGGAACGAGAACGCGACCCCGCCCATCACCGCCCGCAGCCGCGCCGAGTTCACCTCCTTCCTGGACGGACTCGACCTCCTCGATCCGGGGATCGTCTCGTGCGCGAGCTGGCGGTTCGCCCCGGCGAGCCAGGTGGCGCAGTTCGGCGCGGTGGGCCGCAAACCGTAATGGGCATAGGGACGGGCATACGGACGGGCGCACGAACCGACCTGGGGACGGACGTACGGGGATGGTGGGAGCGGGCCCGGATGCTGGCGGCCGCCCATCCGCCCGCCGTGGACCTCGGGATCGCGCTGCTCGTCCAGGCGGCCATGACGATGCCTTTCGTGGTGCCGCGTCCGCCGGAGCTGGAGCCGGCGACCTGGACCGCGTACGGGCTGACGACGCTCACCGTGGTCCCGCTGATCTGGCGGCGACGCGCGCCGGTCGCCGTGCTCCTCGCCATCGTGGCGGCCGGCGCGCTGTACCAGCTGGCCGCGGACGGCCCCGGGCAGCCCCTGCCGTACACCGGGCTCGTCATCGTCTACACGATCGCCGCGCTCTCGCCGCCGTGGAAGCGGCTGGTGACGGGCCTGCTGCTGCTGGTCGCGGTGCCCGTGTCGGTGTGGCTGAACACGCGGTCGGCGCGCGAACTGACCTTCTCGCTCTTCGTGTTCGCGGCGGCGTACGTCTTCGGGCGGCTCACCGACGCCCGGCAGCGGGCAACCCGCGTGGAGGCCGAGCGGGCCGCGGCGCGCGAACGCGCCCGGATCGCCCGGGAGATGCACGACATCCTGTCCCACGCGGTGAGCCTGATGGTCGTGCAGGCGGAGGCCGGTCCGGTGGCCGTGCGGGCGGCGCCCGAGCGGGCGGAGGCGGCGTTCGACGCGATCTCCGCGACGGGCCGGGACGCCATGGCGCAGCTGCGCCGGATGCTTGGGGTGCTGCGGGAGGGCGACGAACCCGGCGCGGACGCCCCGCGCGAGCCGCAGCCCGACCTGCGGAATCTGCCCGAGCTCATGGAGCGGGTACGGGACAGCGGGCTCGACGTCACGTACCGGACGACGGGCGGGGTCCGGGCGCTGCCGTCGGCCACCGGGGCGACCGTCTACCGCATCGTGCAGGAGGCGTTGACGAACGTGGTCAAGCACGCGGGAGCGGCCACCGCCGCCGTACGGCTGACGCACGGGGCCGGTGTCCTGGAGATCGTGGTGTCGGACGACGGGCGGGGACCGCGGCGCGGTGTTCCGGTGGGCTCGGGCGGGCACGGCCTGGTCGGGATCCGCGAGCGGGCGGCGGCGCACGGCGGTACGGCGGTGAGCGGCCCGGGGCCGGGCGGACGGGGCTTCGAGGTACGGGTGGAGCTGCCCGTGGCCTCGGCGGTGGAGGGGGCGGCGCGGTGACGATCCGTGTGGTGGTGGCCGACGACCAGGAGTTGGTCCGCAGTGGCTTCTCGATGATTCTGGACGTGCAGCCGGACATCGAGGTGGTGGCGGAGGCGGGCGACGGGGCCGAGGCGGTCGAGGCCGTGCGGCGGCACCGCCCCGATGTGGCGCTGCTCGACATCCGGATGCCGCGCCTTGACGGCATCGAGGCGTGCCGGGCGATCAGTGCCGAGTCGGAGTGCCGGACGGTGATGCTGACGACCTTCGACTCCGACGAGTACGTGTACGAGGCGCTGCACGCGGGCGCGAGCGGCTTCCTGCTGAAGGACGTGCGCCGGGACGATCTCGTGCACGCGGTACGGGTGGTGGCGCGGGGCGACTGCCTGCTGGCGCCGTCCGTGGCCCGGCGGCTGGTGGCGGAGTACACCCGCCCGACCCGGCGCGCACCCCGCCCCGATCCGCGTCTCGACGCGCTGACGTCCCGGGAGCGGGAGACGCTGTTGCTGCTCGCACGGGGGCTGTCCAACGCGGAGATCGCCGTGGAGCTGGTGGTGAGCGAGCACACGGTGAAGACGCACGTGGGGAACGTGCTCGCCAAGCTCGGGCTGCGGGACCGGATCCAGGCGGTGATCCGCGCGTACGAGAGCGGGCTGATCACCGCCGGTTCTCCCCCGCCCGGGGGATGACGGGGGCCCGAAGACCCCCCGCTCCGGCGATCCGCGCGTCGCCGCCGGTCAGCAGGATGAGTGCGGTCGGAACAACCGCTCACATCTTCGGAGTCGACCATGAAGAGCACCTCGCGCACGCTGCTGGCCGCCGCCCTCGTCCTGGGTGTGGCGGCGGGCCCGGCGACGCTGCCGGCCGCCGCCTCATCCGGGCCCGTCGCCACCGTGGCGGCCGCCGCAGCGGGGCCGGACCCGGCGTCCCGGTCGGCGCATACGGCCCTGGAAGCGGCGATCGCCGGGCTGCCCAAGGCCCATACCACGGCGGCGCTGGTACGCGTCGGGGGCACGGAGGGGGTCTGGCACGGCGCCTCGGGCGTGCGCGACCTGGAGACGATGCGCCCGGCCGATCCGGGCGCCCGGTTCCGGGCCGGCTCGGTGACCAAGGTGTTCACCGCCGCGGTCGCCCTGCAGCTGGCCGGGGAGGGTCGGCTGGACCTGGACCGCACGGCCCGCTCCTACCTGCCGGAGCTGATCCCCGGCCGCTACGGCAAGGTGACGGTCCGCCAGCTCCTCGACCACACCCACGGCATCCCGGCCGCCGGCGTCGCCGGGGACACGGTCGAAGAGTGGTACGCGAACCGCTTCGAGATCCACGACCCGCGGGAGATGGTCCGCTCGGCGACGGCGAAGAAGCGCGAGTTCGCCCCGGGCACCCGGCAGCACTACCTGAACATCGGCTACACGATCGCGGGGCTGCTGATCGAGCGCGTGACGGGTGACGCGTACGAGGATCAGGTCGCCGCGCGTGTGCTGCGGCCGCTCGGCCTGCGCGACACGTACTTCCCGGGGACCGACCCGCGCATCAGGGGCCCGCACCACCACGGCTACCAGACGATGACGCTCGACGACGGCACGACCGGGCTGCGCGACGTGACGGTCTGGGGCACCACGGACGGATGGGCGGCCGGCGACATCATCTCCACGACGGCCGACCTGGAGCGTTTCACGCAGGCCCTCTTCCAGGGGCGGGTGGTGCGCGGCCCGCTCCTGGAGGAGATGTTCACGCTGCCGAAGGTGGCGGACTTCAGGAGCGGCGACCCGGCGGCGTACTCGGTGGGCCTGTCGATGAAGAAGCTCGGCGGGCGCGAGGTGTGGGGCAAGACCGGCGGCCGGTGGGGCTACAACGCGGCCATCGCCTCGACCCGTGACGGCGCGCGCACCCTGGTCTACGGCGTCAACTCCACGGACGCCAAGGGCCAGGACATGAACCAGGTCGCCCTGAACGTCATGGTGGCGGCCTACGGCGCGCCGACGGACTGAGGCGTCTCCACCGCGTCCACCCCCTCCACCGCGTCCACCGCCTCCACCGCCTCCAGGCGCTTGATCATCCGGCGCACGACGAGCAGCGGGATCACACCGAAGACGCCGAACGACATGTCGATGACCGACCACCAGAAGGGGATGTCGCGGATCGGGCCGCAGATCAGGGCCAGTGGCACGATCCCGGCGCAGGCGATCATCCCGAACTCGATCACCCAGATGTTCCGCACCGGGTCGCGGTAGGGGCCGTAGAACGCGACGGCGATGACGAGGTGGGCGAAGGCCAGCCAGTCGGTCCCGTAGAGCAGGAAGGGGTACCGCGCGTCGGCGGTGTCGGTCCCCTGGCGTACCCGCTCGATCCACTCCAGGAGGCCGGGGAAGAGGTCGGCGACGGGCGCTGCCCAGGAGGTCAGGGCCTCCTCGGCGAGGCGGAGTTCGGTGACGAGCGGGAAGGCGGTGACCCCGCTCAGCACCAGGCAGACGATGAAGAGGACCAGCCACGCGCGGATACGCCTGAGAAGGGCCGCCGGCCCTTTCGTCTCGTTCATGACAGCATCCTACGCTCGTCATGAACGCGTTCAAAAACCGGGGTGGCGGGTCACCTTCCGGGCGAGCGCGTGCGCCCCGACGGTCACGCCGGCGGCCACGGCGAGCCCCGCCACCAGGTCCCTCGGCCGGGTCGGCCGGAGCACGCCGGCCTTCCGCAGCCGCCCGCGCGCCCAGAGCGCGAAGGGCACGACGATCAGCGGGGAGGTCGCCGAGCCGGGCGTGTATCCCCGGACGGCGGCGGCCTGGGCGAGGTGGACGAGGCCGTGCAGTCCGAAGCCGTTCAGCGCGGCCTGGTAGAAGCCCGACCGGCCGCCGGAGCGGTGCCCGGCGACGGCCGCGGCGGCGACGACGGCCCCCACCGCCGCCACGGCGACGGTGAACTCCCGCTCGTCGACGCTCTCCACGGCCTTCCACACCGCTTCGGGTGCCTCGGGGAACCGCTCCCGCAGCTCCGGAAGGTGCTCCCGGAGCCAGCGGGGACCGAGGAGGATCTCCTCGGCGTCGTGCAGGGCCCAGGCTGCCAACAGTCCGTATGTCACGGTCGAGTTCACCGCCGAGTTCGCGGTGGGGTCCACGGCTGGGTTCATGGTCGGTGTCACCGCCTGGGAACTCCCGGCCCGCCGATCGAGTTCCACCGCTTCGCGAAGCCGAGCGTCCGGTCCCGCGCGGACAGGTCGTGCCCGGGCCGCTCTTCATCCGAGCAGCATCCCGGGCCGCGACCGGCGGACGACGGGCGGCGGGCGGCGGGCGGCGCGTCGGCCGAACGGCCGCGGCCCCGGCGCCTTGTCGATCAAGGTGCCGGGGCCGCGGTCGGACTGCGGGGGCTCAGCCCAGGGACGTCATCACGTGCTTGATGCGCGTGTAGTCCTCGAAGCCGTACGCCGAGAGGTCCTTGCCGTAGCCGGACTTCTTGTAACCGCCGTGCGGCATCTCCGCGACCAGCGGGATGTGGGTGTTGATCCACACACAGCCGAAGTCGAGCGCCTTGGACATGCGCATCGCGCGGCCGTGGTCCTTCGTCCAGACCGAGGACGCGAGCGCGAACTCGACGCCGTTCGCGTACTCCAGGGCCTGCTCCTCGTCACGGAACGACTGCACCGTGATGACCGGGCCGAAGACCTCGTTCTGGATGATCTCGTCGTCCTGCTTGAGACCGGAGACGACGGTGGGGGCGTAGAAGTAGCCCTTGTCACCGACCTGGTGGCCACCGGCCTCGACCTTGGCGTGTGCCGGGAGGCGGTCGATGAAACCGGAGACCTGCTTGAGCTGGTTGGCGTTGTTCAGCGGGCCGTAGAGCACGTCCTCGTCGTCCGGCTGACCCGTCTTGGTGTCCGCGGCGGCCTTGGCCAGCTGCGCCACGAACTCGTCGTGGATGGACTCGTGCACGAGGACACGCGTCGCGGCCGTACAGTCCTGGCCGGCGTTGAAGAAGCCCGCCACCGAGATGTCCTCGACGGCCTTGGCGATGTCGGTGTCCTCGAAGACCACGACCGGGGCCTTGCCGCCCAGCTCCAGGTGGACGCGCTTGACGTCCTTGGCGGCCGACTCGGCGACCTGCATGCCGGCGCGTACCGAACCGGTGATGGAGGCCATCGCCGGGATCGGGTGCTCGACCATCGCGCGGCCCGTCTCGCGGTCGCCGCAGATCACGTTGAAGACGCCCTTGGGGACGATGGAGCCGATGATCTCGGCCATCAGGACGGTGGACGCGGGGGTCGTGTCGGACGGCTTGAGGACGACCGTGTTGCCCGCGGCGAGGGCCGGGGCGAACTTCCACACGGCCATCATCATCGGGTAGTTCCACGGCGCGACCTGGGCGCACACACCCACCGGCTCGCGGCGGATGATCGAGGTCAGGCCCTCCATGTACTCGCCGGCGGACTTGCCCTCGAGCATGCGCGCGGCGCCCGCGAAGAAGCGGATCTGGTCCACCATCGGCGGGATCTCCTCGCTCGCGGTGAGGGCGATCGGCTTGCCGGTGTTCTCGACCTCGGCGGCGATCAGGTCCTCGGCGCGCTCCTCGAAGGCGTCCGCGATCTTGAGCAGGACCTTCTGGCGCTCGGCGGGCGTGGTGTCCCGCCAGGCCGGGAAGGCGGCCGCGGCGGCCGTCATCGCGGCGTCGACATCCTCCTGGCCGGAGAGCGGCGACGTGGCGAAGACCTCGCCCGTGGCCGGGTTGACCACCTCGATGGTCCGCCCGTCGGCGGCGTCCCGGAACTCCCCGTTGATGTAGTTACGCAGCCGGCGCAGCTCGGTGGTCACTTGCCACCCCTCCTGTCACGTTCTTGGTCGCACGTCTTCGTGCGGCGTCCCGTTTGCTGAGACACCTCAGGGTAGTCGCTTCCCTGACGCTTTCGACAGGCCCGACAGCCCCCAACTTCGGATTCAGTGTGATCGCGAAGCCGAAACAACGAATTTCATCGGTCTGGGCTTGCCAGACAGACGAGTCTCGGTGCACAGTGAAGTCGTGGCCAGTCAAAGCACGAACTCCAGAACCGGTTCCGGTTCGTCCCCGACGATCGATGCCGTCTCTCTGGCGATCATCGAGCAGCTCCAGGAGGACGGCCGCCGTCCGTACGCCGCGATCGGCAAGGCCGTCGGCCTGTCCGAGGCGGCCGTGCGCCAGCGCGTCCAGAAGCTGCTCGACCAGGGCGTCATGCAGATCGTCGCCGTCACCGACCCGCTCACCGTGGGTTTCCGGCGACAGGCGATGGTCGGCATCAACGTCGAGGGTGACCTCGATCCGGTGGCGGACGCGCTGACGGCCATGGCCGAATGTGAATACGTGGTGATGACCGCCGGCTCGTTCGACCTGATGGTGGAGGTCGTCTGTGAGGACGACGACCACCTGCTGGATGTGATCAACAAGCGCATCCGCACTCTCCCCGGCGTGCGCTCCACGGAGAGCTTCGTCTACCTCAAGCTCAAGAAGCAGACCTATATGTGGGGAACTCGATAATCGTGACCCAGGACCTGTCCAAGACCGCGTACGACCACCTGTGGATGCACTTCACCCGCATGTCGTCGTACGAGAACTCCCCCGTCCCCACCATCGTGCGTGGTGAGGGCACCTACATCTTCGACGACAAGGGCAAGCGCTACCTCGACGGTCTCGCGGGTCTCTTCGTGGTCAACGCCGGTCACGGCCGCCAGGAGCTGGCCGAGGTCGCGTACAAGCAGGCCCAGGAGCTCGCGTTCTTCCCCGTGTGGTCGTACGCCCACCCGAAGGCCGTCGAGCTCGCCGAGCGCCTCGCCCACTACGCCCCCGGCGACCTGAACAAGGTCTTCTTCACCACCGGTGGCGGCGAGGCCGTCGAGACCGCGTGGAAGCTCGCCAAGCAGTACTTCAAGCTGCAGGGCAAGCACACCAAGTACAAGGTCATCTCGCGTGCGGTCGCCTACCACGGCACCCCGCAGGGCGCCCTGTCGATCACCGGCCTGCCGGCCCTGAAGGCCCCCTTCGAGCCGCTGGTCCCCGGCGCGCACAAGGTGCCGAACACCAACATCTACCGCGCCCCGATCCACGGCGACGACCCCGAGGCCTTCGGCCGCTGGGCCGCCGACCAGATCGAGCAGCAGATCCTCTTCGAGGGCCCCGAGACCGTCGCGGCCGTCTTCCTGGAGCCGGTGCAGAACGCCGGTGGCTGTTTCCCGCCGCCGCCCGGGTACTTCCAGCGGGTCCGCGAGATCTGTGACCAGTACGACGTGCTCCTCGTCTCGGACGAGACGATCTGCGCCTTCGGCCGCCTCGGCACGATGTTCGCCTGTGACAAGTTCGGCTACGTGCCGGACATGATCACCTGCGCCAAGGGAATGACGTCGGGCTACTCCCCGATCGGCGCCTGCATCGTCTCGGACCGCCTCGCGGAGCCGTTCTACAAGGGCGACAACACCTTCCTGCACGGCTACACCTTCGGTGGCCACCCGGTGTCGTCGGCGGTCGCGATCGCCAACCTCGACATCTTCGACAAGGAAGGCCTGAACCAGCACGTGCTGGACCAGGAGGGCAACTTCTTCGACACCCTGAAGAAGCTGCACGACCTGCCGATCGTCGGCGACGTCCGCGGCAACGGTTTCTTCTACGGCATCGAGCTCGTCAAGGACAAGGCCACCAAGGAGTCCTTCACGGACGAGGAGACCGAGCGCGTGCTCTACGGCTACCTCTCCAAGGCGCTCTTCGACAACGGCCTGTACTGCCGTGCCGACGACCGTGGCGACCCGGTCATCCAGCTGGCCCCGCCGCTGATCGCCGACCAGGGCACCTTCGACGAGATCGAGGGAATCCTGCGCTCCGTGCTCACCGAGGCGTGGACCAAGCTCTGACCGTCCCCGCCCTTCCAGGCACAGGACCTCACGCCGCCCTCACGGCGTGACCCCGGCCCGGGCATGCCTCCATCCGAGTGGATGGGGGCGGCCCGGGCCGCGTGCTGTCCGTACAAACGGATCTGAATCCTTACGGTGCCCAGTGACCGACAGGCCCGTCCCTTCGTTCCCCCGGACGGGGGAACGCAAGAATCGGATCCGACATCGAGGTGTACGCGATGGCCCCACCGGACAACGACGTGCTCTGGGCGCGTTCCCTGCACTGCACCCTGGAAGGCTCGGACGTACTCACCGGCGTCTCCCTGGGTGTGCGAGAGGGCGAGATCCTCGCCCTCGTCGGCCCGCGAGGCAGCGGGAAGACCACATTGATGCGCTGTCTGTCGGGACAGACGCTCGCCCAGCAGGGCGAGGTCTGGTTCAACAGCAGCCCCGTCCACACCCTGAACCAGTCCCAGCGCGAACGGCTGCGCCGTGACCGCTTCGGCTGGATCGATCCCGAACCCGGGCTCGTCCCCGAACTGACCGTCTGGGAGAACGCGGCCCTGCCGCTCCTGCTGCGCGGGGTCTCGCACCGGACGGCCAAGGCATCCGCCCAGGAGTGGCTGGAGCGGCTGGACGTCGGCGCGTACGGCCGCAAGCGCCCGCACGCCCTGACCCAGCCGCAGCGCCAGCGGATCGCCATCGCCCGGGCCCTGGTCACCACCCCGTCGGTCCTCTTCGCCGACGAACCGACCGCCTCCCTGCACCGCGCCGACGGGTCCCAAGTGCTGCGCACGCTCACCGCCGCTGCCCGCTCCCACCGGATCACCGTGGTGCTCGCCACTCACGACCCGGAGATCGCCGGTTTCGCCGACCGCTCGGTCGCCCTGCTCGACGGGCGCCGCGTGGGGACCGTGGTGCCGACCACCGGGGCGGAGGGCGTCGCCGCGTGCTCGCTCTCCGTCTAGTCCGCGGGGCCCACCCCCTCGTCCTGCTGCGGCGCCTCCTGGTCGCCGCGGCGGCCGCGGGGGTCGGCTTTCTGCTGCTCTGCACGCTGGGGTACGCCGTGGGCCACCCGGACCGGTCGGGCGCGGCGACCCAGCGGCTGCTGTGGTGCCTGATCCCGATGGCGGCGACCGTGTACTTCGCGGTGGCCGTCGCCCGTACGGATCCCAGCACACGGCCGCGGCCGGGACTCTCGGCGATCGGCCTCGGCCCGGCGAGGCTCACGGCGATCGCCGCGGCCTCGACCGCGGTCTCCTGCACGCTCGGCTCGACGATCGCGCTGCTGTTCTACCTGCACCTGCGCGGGGACATCACCGGCCTGCCGTTCGACGGCGCGGCGGCCGAGCTCCTCGCCGCCGGGCGGCCGATCCCGCTCGCCGCCGCGCTCACCCTCCTCGCGATCCTGCCGGTGGCCGCCTCCACGGCCGCCGCCGTCGCCCTGCGTCCCCGGAAGACCCCCCTGCCCCCGGAGGGCGTCGAGAAGGCGACCCCCTCCGGGCTGCCGTGGGGTGTGGCGCTGCTCGCGGTGGGCCTCGCGGTGGAGACGTACGCGGGCGAGGGCGGCGGGGGCGGTGTGTTCGCGCTGCCGGGCCGCCTCGGCGGAAGCCCCGGCGGCGTGCTCGCCGGCTGGATCCTCACCGCGGCCGGCCTCGCGACGGCGGGCCCCGGCATCACCCACTGGTGCGGCCGGCTGCTGCAGGCCGCCCGCCCGGGTGCGACCCGGCTCCTCGCCGGCCGCGTCCTCATGGACGAGTCGCGACGCATCGGCCGCCCGCTCGGCGTGGTCTGCGCGGTGGTCTCGGGCGCCCTCGCGGCGGCGACGCTGTACGACGGCGGGACGGGCGGCTTCGGCCCGCTGACGGGGCTGGGGGCGGCGGTCGTGATGGCCTGCACCACGGCGACGCTGCTGACGGCGGCCCTGGAGGCCAAGCAGTGCCGGGCCCACACCGCCGCGGCGCTCCTCCGCCTCGGCGCCCCGCCCACGGTCCTGCGCTCGGCGGCGCTGATGCGCACGGGCATCCTGCTGGCGGTGTTCCTGCCCGTGACCTGGCTGGTGGCGGAGCTGGCGGCGCTTCCCCTGAGGGGCTGACGCCCGGGGGCAGACGGGACGGCGCCCTCGCGGGCGCGTCCGCCCCCGGTGCCCGTCAGCGCGCGGCGCCCGGGCACGGCCCGGCGCCACGGGGGCCTATCGTGGCCCCATGACCGGCCGTTCCCACGAGCGTGAGATCCACACCCCCGCCGAGTTCGACGCGGTCGTCACCCGCGGGTCCCTCGTCGGCCACCGGATCCAGTCCGTCGACCTCACCGACCGCACCTTCGCCCTCCTCTCCGTCTCCACCACCGGCGCCGTGTTCCTCGGCTGCGCCATGCAGCCCGAGGCCGCCGCCAAGGTCCGCGCGGACGGCGCCCTCGTCTTTCCGCCCGTGCCGGACCTGCCGTTCGACCCGTACCGTGCCCGGCTCTACTCCCCCGACGATCTGTTCGACGGCCTCGGGGACGGCGGTTACGAGACGACACCCGACGCCCTCGCCCACGCGTGGTTCCAGCGGACGAAGGCCGACGGCGACGTCTTCGCGTCGATGCTCCGTTCCGTCCACGACGACGCGATCTCCGACGCCCTCGACGAGCTCCTCGCCGGCGCCCCGGTCGTCGGCGTCATGGGCGGGCACGCGATGGGTCGTGGCACCGACGCGTACGGCGGGGCGGCGCGGCTCGGGCGGTCGCTGGCCCGGAGCGGTCTCACCGTGGCGACGGGCGGCGGGCCCGGCGCGATGGAGGCCGCGAACCTCGGCGCGTACACCGCCCCGCTGGCCGACGCCGTCCTCGACGAGGCCCTCGAACTCCTCGCCAAGGCGCCCTCCTTCGTCCCGTCCGTCACGGAGTGGGCGCGGGCCGCCTTCGAGGTGCGCGCACGGTGGCCGGGGGGCGGCGACTCGGTCGGCATCCCCACCTGGTTCTACGGGCACGAGCCGCCGAACCCGTTCGCGGGGCACATCGCGAAGTACTTCGCGAACGCCACCCGCGAGGACGGTCTGCTCGCCCGCTGCACCGCCGGGGTGATCTTCCTGCCGGGCGCCGCCGGCACGGTCCAGGAGATCTTCGACGCCACGACGCCGAACTACTACGAGTCGCGGGGCGAGCCCACCCCGATGGTCCTGGTGAACCGCGCCCACTGGACGGAAGAGCTCCCCGCCTGGCCGCTGCTCCGGGCGCTGGCCGCGGACCGCCCGATGGCGGCCCGGATCGCCCTGGTCGACTCCGTCGAGGACGCCCCGCAGGCCCTCCGCCGCCTGGCCTCCGCCGATACCCCGCTGCCCTAGGGGGCGTCTTTCCGATCGTGCCGGGCTCGCGTGCCCCGGCCTCAGCGCCTCCGTATCGCCGGCGCCTCCGCCCGTTCCACACCGCGGCCCGCTCACCGGACGCCGCCGCGCGGCTCTCCTCCGGCTCGATCCCGGCGTGCCGGCCGGCCCTGTCCGCGGGCAGCGCGATCTCGTCGGTGAGGACCCGGCCAGGGCCGGACGATCACCACGGGTGGCCGCGCGAGGCAACGTCGGCGCCCGTTCCCACG
Organism: Streptomyces sp. NPDC029139; assembly: GCF_055564335.1. Taxonomy (NCBI): domain Bacteria; kingdom Bacillati; phylum Actinomycetota; class Actinomycetes; order Kitasatosporales; family Streptomycetaceae; genus Streptomyces; species Streptomyces sp. NPDC029139. Next base: position 85,987 of record NZ_JBVHWN010000012.1, read on the forward strand.
TCTGGCAGTCCGTACCAATCCCTCCGGAACGGAGCCCCTCGGTGCTCATAGGACTGCTGACCGCCATCGCCGCCTCGATCTGCTACGGCACGGGCTCCGTCCTGCAGGCCGTCGGGTCGCGCAGGTCCGCGCGGCGGGAGGCGGCGTCCGGGGATCTCACGGAGCGCGGCGGGCCGAGCCTGTCCTCCACCGCGAAGGCGGCGACGACCTGGGAGTTCGTGGTCGGCACGATCCTGGACTTCATCGGCTTCGGCCTGGGCGCCCTCGCGGCCCGACTGCTGCCGCTGTTCTTGTCCCAGACCGTGATCAGCGCGAATCTGGTCGTCACGGCGGTCCTGAGCGTCCGGCTGCTGGGGATCCGGCTGACCCGCGCGGAGTGGACGTCGATCGGTGTGGTCTGTTCCGCGCTGGTGCTGCTGGCGAGCGCGGCGGGCGCGGAGGGAAGCGGGCACACCCCGGTCGGGACGCACTGGTGGCTGCTCGCGATCTCGCTGCTCCTGATGGCGGGCGGCACGGTGCTCGTACGGCTCCTGGGCGCGCGGGCCGCGATCCTGGCGGGTCTGCTCTCCGGGCTCGGCTTCGGCGCGCTGGGCGTGGGGGTGCGCATCCTCGACGGCGTGGACCCCTTCGCCCCCGGCGCGCTCCTCACGGACCCGGCGCTGTACGCGATCCTGGTCGCCGGGGTCGGCGGCATGTACCTGCACACCGTCGCGCTGCAGATCGGTTCGGTGAACGGGGCGACGGCGGCGCTGGTGGTCGGCGAGACGGTGCTCCCCGGAATGATCGGTGTGTGGTGGCTGGGCGACGCCTCCCGCCCGGGCCTCGCCTGGCTCGCGGTCCTCGGCTTCGTGCTGGCGGTCGTGGGCGCGGTGGCGGTGGCGTGGTTCGGCGCTCCGGAGGACCAGGAGACGGGAGCCGTCCACGACGCTGAGGCGGAGGCCGGGAACGCGGGGGAAGCGCCGACCCGGGAGCGGCGGACCGGCTCCCCCGCCCTGCTCCAGGAGCCGGCCGGCACGGGGCGCCGCTGAGGGTGCGTCACTCCTGGTCCCCCGCGAGAACCACCACCTCGTCGGCGGCGAAGATCACTCCCACCTCCGCGCCCTCCTCCGGAGCGTCCCGGAGTGCGCACTCCGCCTCCAGGACGGGTCCCTCGGCCGGGCGGAGCAGGACGGCGACATGGGCGCCGCGGAACGTCCGGGCCTCGACCGTGCAGACCAGACCGTCCGCCGGCGCCACGAGGCGGACACCGCCCGGGCGTACGAGGATCTTCCGCCCGCCCTGGGGCGACCCCGAGGGCACCGGGAGCTTCCCCCACACCGTGTCGGCGGCGTCCCCGCTCACCGTCCCGGCCACCACGTTGTCGAATCCGAGGAAGCGCGCCACGAACTCGGAGGCCGGCCGCTGCCAGACCTCCAGCGGGGTGCCGGACTGGGCGATCCCGCCGTCCCGCATCACGACCACCCGGTCGGCGAGCGCGAAGGCCTCGCCCTGGTCATGGGTGACGGCGAGCACCGTCGTGCCCAACCGGCGGAAGAGCCGGCGCAGTTCGACCACGAGCCGCTCGCGGAGTCCCCGGTCCAGCTGGCCGAGCGGCTCGTCCAGCATGAGGAGCCGGGGCCGGGGCGCGAGCGCGCGGGCGAGCGCGACGCGCTGCTGCTCGCCGCCGGAGAGGGAGGCGACGGCCCGCCGCCCGGCTCCCGGCAGCCCGACGAGCTCCAGCAGCTCCTCGACGTGCCGGTCCCGTTCCGCCTTCCCCACCCGCGCCGCCCCGGGCTCGTCGGAGCCGAGGCCACGCATCCGCAGTCCGAAGGCGACGTTGCCGCCGACGTCCCGCTGGGGGAAGAGCTGGTGGTCCTGGAACATCAGGCCGACGCCGCGCCGGTGCGCCGGCACCCCGGTCTGGTCGGTGCCGTCGAGGAGCACCCGGCCCTCGTCCAGGCGCCGCAGTCCGGCGACGACCCGCAGCAGCGTGGACTTTCCGCTGCCGCTCGGCCCGAGCACGCACACGATCTCGTGCTCGGCGACCTCCAGGTCCACCGCGTCGAGGACGGCGCGCTCCCCGAACCGTACGGTCGCGTCCTTGAGCGTCAGCATCTACAGCTCCCCGGAGGTCCGGTCGGTGCGGAGTCGTTCGAGCAGCAGCAGGGACACCGCACACACCACCATCAGGATCGTCGAAAGGGCCATGGCCTGGCCGTAGTTGAGGTCGCCGGGCCGGCCGAGCAGACGGGCGACGGCGACGGGCAGCGTCGGGTTGTCGGGCCGCGCGATGAAGACGGTCGCGCCGAACTCTCCGAGCGACACCGCGAAGGCGAATCCGGCGGCGATGAGCAGCGCCCTCCGTACGAGCGGGAGATCGACCTCGCGCCAGGCCCGCAGCGGCGAGGCGCCGAGGACGGCCGCCGCCTCCCGCAGCCGCTCGTCGACGGCCCGCAGGACGGGCAGCATCGTCCGTACGACGAAGGGGACACCGACCAGGGCCTGCGCGAGCGGGACGAGGATCCAGCTCGCCCGCAGGTCGAACGGCGGCTCGTCGAGGGTGATCAGGAAGCCGAAACCGACGGTGACGGCGGAGACCCCGAGCGGCAGCATCAGCAGCGCGTCGAAGCCGCGCACGAGCCGGCCGGCCCGCCGGGTGAGGGCCGCCGCCGCGAGGCCGCCGATGACCAGGGCGATGGCGGTGGCGACGAGGGCGTACCGGAGCGAGTTCCCGATCGTGTCCGCCAGCGGCACCAGGAAGGTGCCGGAGGGGTCCGTGGACCGCAGGGCCCGGTAGTAGTCGAGGCCGTAGCCGTCGGGCGTGGCCAGGGACCGTTCGACGAGGACGCCGAGCGGCAGCACGATCAGCAGGGCGACGGACAGCAGGACGACGGCGAACAGTCCCCGCTGGCCGGCGCCGCGGGGCCGGTGCGCGGTCTGCTCGGGCGCGACCAGCTGCAGCGCCGTCTCCCGGCGGCGCACGGTCCGGGCGTGCACGGCGAGGACGACGCCCACGGCCGCGAACTGCACGATCGTGAGGACGGCGGCCGTCGTCAGGTCGAAGCGGTCGACCGTCTGCCGGTAGATCTCCGTCTCCAGGGTGGAGTACGTGGAGCCGCCGAGGATCTGGACGACGGCGAAGGAGCTCGCGGTGAACAGGAACACCATCAGCGCGGCGGCGGCGACGGAGGGGGCGAGCGCCGGCAGGGTCACGGTCCGCCAGGCGGTCCAGCGGGAGGCGCCGAGGACCCGCGCGGCCTCCTCCTGACGGGGGTCGAGCTGCGCCCAGAGGCCGCCGACGGTGCGGACGACGACGGCGTAGTTGAAGAAGACATGGGCGAGGAGGATGGCCCAGACGGTGGTGTCGAGTCGGACGCCCCACCACGCGTCGAGGAGCCCACCGCGTCCGACGAGCGCGAGGAAGGCGGTGCCGACCATGACGGTCGGCATGACGAAGGGCACGGTGACGACGGCGCGCAGCAGCCCCTTGCCGGGGAAGTCGAGGCGCGCGAAGACGTACGCGCCGGGCAGCGCGACGAGCAGGGTGAGCCCGGTGGAGGCGAGTGCCTGCCAGAGCGTGAACCAGAGGACGTCGAGGATCTCGGGCCGGGTCAGCGTCTCGCCGAAGCGGCCGAACCGCCACGCGCCGTCGACGCGCAGCCCGCGCTCGACGATCGAGGCGACGGGCCAGGCGAAGAAGAGCGCGAAGAAGGCGACGGGCACGACCATGAGGCCGAGCCGCGCCGCGCTTCCCCTGCGGTCGGGAACTACTTCAGAACGAGCGACGACCACTGCTGGATCCACTGGTCACGCTTGTCGGCGATCTTCTCGGGGGCCATGGTCTGCGGCTTGTCGATCACCACACCGTGCTGGGTGAAGAGCTCGGGCAGGGTGGCGTCCTCGGCCACGGGGTTGACGAACATCTGCAGCGGCATGTCGTCCTGGAACTTCTTCGAGATCAGGAAGTCGATCAGCGCCTTGCCGCCCTCGGTGTTCTTGGCGCCGTTCAGGAGTCCGGCGAACTCGGTCTGCCGGAAGCAGGTGCCGGTGGAGACGCCGGTGGGGGCCTCCTTGGGCTGGGGCTCGGAGTAGAGGACCTCGACGGGCGGGCTGGAGGCGTAGGAGACGACCAGCGGCCGGTCGCCCTTGGCCTTCTTGCCGCCGGCGGAGCCGGAGAACTCCTGGTTGTAGGCGAGCTCCCAGCTGTCGACGGTCTTCACGCCGTTGGCCTTGAGCTTCTTCCAGTAGTCCTGCCAGCCCTCGTCGCCGTACTGCGCGGCGGTGCCGAGCAGGAATCCGAGGCCCGGGGAGGACCGCTCGGGGTTCTCGACCACGAGGAGGTTCTTGTACTGCGGCTTCGCCAGGTCGTCGAAGGTCTGCGGGGGCGCCAGCTTCTTGTCGGCGAAGTACTTCTTGTCGTAGTTGACGCAGATGTCGCCGGAGTCGATCGGGGTGACCCGGTGCTCCTTGTCGAGCTGGAGTCCGGCCGGGATCCGGTCCAGGCCCTTCGCCTCGTACGGCACGAAGATGCCGTTGTCGAGGGCGCGGGAGAGCAGGGTGTTGTCGACGCCGAAGAAGACGTCTCCCTGCGGGGAGCCCTTGGTCAGGATCTCCTTGTTGACGGCCTCGCCGGCGTCGCCGCTCTTGAGGACCTTGACCTGGAAGCCGGTCTGCTTCGTGAACTCCGCCAGCACCTCCTTGGAGGCGTTGAAGGAGTCGTGGCTGACGAGCGTGACGGTCTTGTCCGTCCCCGTCGCCGCGCCCTTGTCACCGGATCCGCCGCACGCGGCGAGGGTGGTGACGCCCAGCGCGGCGGCGATCGCCGCGGCTGCCATCTTCTTGGTGCTCACTTGGATTCCTCCTGGGTGTGACCAGGAAGAGACGCGGCCCTGCCCACCGGAAGGCGGGCAGGGCGCAACAGCTCGAGTTACGACCGAACTTCCTACCCAGAATGACCTGGGCGAGGTTCAGAGGGTCTGCGGTCCTACGGTGACCGCACTCTCAGCGCTGTGGCGCTCCCCTGTCGGAATATGGAGATGTGTTCGAGCACAGAGTACAAGGTCAGCGTTCGGACGCCGCCAGCTGTCCACAGGCGCCGTCGATCTCCTGACCGCGGGTGTCACGGACGGTGACCGGGACGCCGTGGGAGGCGATCGCCTCGACGAACGCCTTCTCGTCCTCGGGACGGGAGGCGGTCCACTTCGACCCGGGGGTCGGGTTCAGGGGGATCAGGTTGACGTGCACCCGCTTGCCCTTGAGCAGTCGCCCGAGAAGGTCACCGCGCCATGCCTGGTCGTTGATGTCGCGGATGAGGGCGTACTCGATGGAGATCCGGCGGCCGGACTTCTCGGCGTACTCCCAGGCGGCGTCGAGGACCTCGCGGACCTTCCAGCGCGTGTTGACGGGCACGAGGGTGTCGCGCAGCTCGTCGTCGGGGGCGTGCAGCGAGACGGCGAGGCGGCACTTGAAGCCCTCGTCGGCGAAGCGGAGCATCGCGGGCACGAGACCGACGGTGGAGACGGTGATCCCGCGCTGCGAGAGCCCGAGCCCGTCCGGCTCCGGGTCGGTCAGCCGGCGGATGGCGCCGACGACCCGCTTGTAGTTGGCGAGCGGCTCACCCATGCCCATGAAGACGATGTTGCTGAGCCGCGCGGGCCCGCCGGGCACCTCGCCGTCGCGCAGGGCGCGCATGCCGTCGACGATCTGGTGCACGATCTCGGCCGTGGACAGGTTCCGGTCGAGTCCGGCCTGTCCGGTGGCGCAGAACGGGCAGTTCATCCCGCATCCGGCCTGTGAGGAGATGCACATGGTGACCCGGTCCGGGTACCGCATGAGCACGGACTCGACGAGCGTGCCGTCGTGCAGCTTCCACAGGGTCTTACGGGTGGTGTCGTCGTCGCACGAGATGTGCCGGACCACGGACATCAGGTCGGGCAGCAGCTCGTTCTGCAGCTTCTCGCGGGAGGCGGCGGGGATGTCGGTCCACTCGACGGGGTCGTGGGCGTACCGCGCGAAGTAGTGCGTGGACAGCTGCTTGGCGCGGAACGGCTTCTCGCCGATCGCGGCGACGGCCTCCTTGCGCTCGGCGGGCGTGAGGTCGGCGAGATGCCGCGGCGGCTTCTTGGCTCCGCGGGGCGCGACGAAAGTGAGTTCTCCGGGCTTGGGCATGGTGCTACCAGTGTCGCAGACGCGCGCGCGTGGCCCGGAAGGACGACGGTCATGGTCGTCGCCCTAGGCCCGGGATGCCACCGGAGCCGGTCGTTTTGGAACCGCCCGCACACCCAAACAAATGTAATGTTATTGAAAGCCGCAAAACCCCAATTGAGGGAGGAATGGTCTGATGACTGAGACCAGCGGCGTCAATCAGGATGGCGCGCGTGGTGCGCCTGCCTCTCGCGGCCGGACCACCATTGCCGATGTCGTCGTGGCGAGGATCGCCGGGATGGCAGCACGAGACGTGCGCGGCGTCCATGCCTTGGGCAGCGGGTTCGCACGCTCCATGGGATCGATGCGGGAGCGGATGCCGGGTTCCGGCACCGGCAGATCCGTGACGCAGGGAGTCAGCGTCGAGGTGGGCGAGACGCAGGCGGCCGTCGACCTGGAGATCGTTGTGGAGTACGGCGCTCCGATCACGGACGTGGCCGGTGCGGTGCGGGAGAACGTGATCTCCGCGGTGGAGCGGATGGCGGGTCGCGAAGTCGTGGAAGTGAACATCCTCTTCAGCGACGTGAAGCTGCCCGACGAGGAGGACGAAGGGGAAGAGCGGCCGCGACTTCAGTAGCCGGGCCGGACGGCCGCTCGAGCGAGGAGCATGTGATGAGCAGGGCCATGGTGGGCTTGATCGCTGGAATGGCGCTGGGCTTCGCCGGGTACTTCGGCGGCTTCGAGGCCTTCCTGCTGGTGCTGGGGCTGGGCGCCGCCGGACTCGTGGTCGGGCGGTTGATGGAAGGCGATCTGGGACCGAGTGACTTCGTCCGCCGCCGTGACACCAGCTGGCAGCGACCCCGCGATGACCGGCGACAGGCACCCAGAGAGTGGCGACGGTGACCCCGGAAGAGGCTCTCCCTGGGGAGCCTCCATAGGGCCGCCTCGCACTGACCACCCGGGGGCGGAGCCATGAGGTTCTTCCTGCTGCTTGTGAGCATGGCCGTCGCGCTGGTCGTCACCGGCGCTGTCGTGGACGGCATGCTCTACCTGATCTCCATCGGGGTACTGCTTCTCCTCGCCGCCGTCCTGTACATGCTGGTGCGCTCGATATCACGCTCGCGCCGACGCCCGGTCCACTGACTTCCGACCGCGTACCTGAGCAAGGCGGCATCGAAGGGGAGAATGACGCCTCCCGCCCGGGGAAACACGGTCAGCGGAAGCTGTCCTTGCCCTTTTCCTTGATCTCCCGGGCCTTCCCTCGGGCCTCCAGAGCGGTTCCTTTGGCCGCCATGGTCTCCTTGTGCATCGCATGAGCTGCTTTCCGCACGGCCCTTCCCGCTACTTGTTCAAGCCGCGCCTTCGCCTTCTCGGTGCCACTCATGTCGGTTTCCTTTGCAGCGTCTCCGGTCCCTCCTGCCCACGGTCAGGGCAGGAACTGTGGCTGCTCGTGCCCCGATGGCCGGTTGCCAAACGAGAAGCTCACGGTGCTCGTGATTCCGAAAGGCGGGGGGCCTCATCATCACCATGCTCATCGGCATCGCCGGCGGTCTGCTCGGCGGATGGCTCGGCAAGGTTGTTCTCGGTGTCGACTCCATCGACGGACTCTTCGAACTCTCCACCTGGATCGCCGCCAACGTCGGCTCCCTCATCCTGCTCGCCGTCTACCGACTCCTCACCCGGGGCAGTCGCCGCCACGCCTGACCCCAGCGCGTCGGCGCCTCTCGCGCGAAGCGGCGCCCCTCACGGTCGAGGGGGTCGCTTCCCGCGAGAGGCGCCGTCGCGCTGGCGCTAGGTGCCGTTCCGGGGCAGGAGAGGTCCCAGGGGACCGAGGTCGAGATTGAGGTCCTCCAGGGCATAGCCGTGCTCGGCGCACAGGTCCGCCAGACGGTCGTGGAGGGCGAGGAGCGTGGCTCCCAGCTCCTCCTCCTGGTCCTCCGTGAGATCCCCCGCGTCCACCCGGCGCAGGGCCTGGCGCTCGATGAGCTGGCGCAGAAGCTCGACCAGGGTGAGCACGAGCTTCAGAAGGTCCTCCTCGACCGTGTCGCGGTCGGTGTACAGGCGGTGCGCCGCACGCGGCGTGGCGTCGCGCGGCGTCGGAGGGGCCTGGAGAAGCCGGAACGCCTGCGACATCGTGTCACCGACGTCCTTGAGACCGGGAGCGGTGGGTGAGGAGTCGTTCCGGTGCGGCTCGGGGCGTTCTTCACTCATGCGGTCCGCTCTCCTGTGCCGTCGGGGTCGGGCGGTTCTCGGAGCCGACGGACACGATGAGAGCGCGCAGGGAGATCCGGACGAGGTCGATGTCGGCGATGGAGAGAACGATGTCGCCGGTGATGACCACGCCGCCGCTGAGCAGTCGGTCGAGGAGGTCCACCAACGCCACTTGGCGCCCTGGCAGCGGTTCCCCGTGCTCCGCGAGCGTCATGAGCCGCGCTCCTCGTCGGCGTGCCCGCGCTCGGCCGGCGGCATCGCGAAGGAGTAGGGCGCCCAGGGCCCGGTCACCTCGACCCGGATGCCGTCGAAGGCGACCACCGCCCCTTCGACGGCGGCTCGGAACTGCTCCGCGTAGGCGTCGGGGACGAGGTAGGCGTCGTTGAGCACGTTCTCGGCGGGCCCGGTGAGGGCGCCGTGCCGCGTGGGGTGGCGCGCGCGCTGCAGGGCGTACCGGGAGGCGACGCCTTCGATGGCCTCGGCGGCCTGTTGCGCCTGGTGGTAGACGGCTTCCTGGGCCGTGTGCTGGGCCCGGCGGCGCTGGAGATACGCCTTTCCCGGGGTGGTGGCGGTGTCGGTGACGGATCCGGTGTCGGGCGCGGCCGCGGTGGAGGCGAGGAAGATCTTCACTCCGAACTCGGTACGGGCGGTGAGCTGGGCGAGCCGCTCGGCGAAGGCGTCGTACTGCTCGGCCAGTGCTTGGCCCGCGCGGTCGTCGTCCTGGTAGACGGTGGCCATGCGCAGGGGAAGAACCGTGGTGTGGGCGGAGAGTGCCTGCACGACGTCGTGGTGGGCGCGGGCGACGTTCTCGAGCCATTCGAGGTCTTCGAAGTGGTTCTTCAGCGCGTTCTCGTTGAAGTCGTCCCGTGGCACATGACTGGTGGCGAAGGCCACGGGTGGCGGGTCGCCGGGGCCGGCGGCATGGGGCGCGGTGACGAAGAGGACGGGCGAGCCGTAGACCCCGCGGAGGCCGGACAGGGCCTCCTGGAGTTGTGCCGTGAGCGGGGCCGCTGCGTAGACGTAGGTGAGGGTGTCGCCGGAGGGGTTCATCGCCGGCGCCCCCGCGCGGTCCCACGGCCCGTATCGCTCTCGGGTTCCGCGTCGGCGGTGGGTGGCGGCAGCTCCTGATCGTCGAGGCGTTCCCGGCGCAGGGCGTCCAGCTCCGCGCGCAGTCTGCGGTTCTCCTGCTCGAGGGGGCTGCCGGCGTGGCGGGAGGAGAGCGAAGGGTCGTGCTCCCACCAGTCGATGCCCATCTCCTTCGCCTTGTCGACGGAGGCGACCAGGATCCGGAGTTTGATCGTCAACAGTTCGATGTCGAGGAGGTTGATCCGGATGTCGCCGGCGATGACGATGCCCTTGTCCAGGACTCTCTCCAGGATGTCGGCAAGGCTGGAGGTGCTCTGCCCGTACGGCGGCGGGGCGGCACGGGAGGGAAAGGATCCGAGTCGGCCGGGTACTGGCTCAGACACGATGACGACCTCGCTTCCCCGTCAGGCGATGCGCCGGCGGAACTCTTCGATCTCTGTCAGCCGGTCCATCAGCTCGTCCTCCCGGCCGTCGAACGTCTCCTGGTCGATCTCGCCGCTCAGCAGGCGCCGCTCGAGGTCGGCGAGCTCGCGCCACACCGGAGCGGGGTCGTAGTACTCGTCTTCGGCTTTCTCCACGACCCGCTGAGCGGCCCAGGTGACGGCTCGCAGCGGTGCGACGGGAAGGGTGAGGAGGTGTGTCAGCAGTCCCATGGAGGTGTCCTCCTTTCCGAAGGGAAGCGGGGGTGCCGATCGCTTCACCGGACGAAGCTGTAGGGGGGCAGGGGGCCCGTGAGCCGAAGGTCGACGCCGTCCCCGATCTGGCGGGCCAGGCCGGCCTGCGCGGCCTCGAAGTCGTCCTTGCGGTCGTGGGGCACCAGCACCGACAGGTTGAGGAAGTCGGGACTGGAAGGCGGATGGGTGGTGTGCTCGCGCGCGTAGGGGATGAGCGCCTCGGCGAGCCCGGCGGCAAGCGCGTCGTGGCGCTCCTGCACGGCGCGGGCGACGAGTTCCCCCAGCTCGACAGGTAGCTGCGGGTCCGGTGCGCCGGCGCGGATCCGCTCGTTGAGTTCCCTCGCTTCGGGGGTGTCCCGGAGCACCTGGCGCAACAGCTCGTCCTCGTCGGCCTGGGTCGCCCTGACGTGGTACTCGGCGCATCCGTCGAGGCGCTCGAGGGTGGCCAGATACGCATCGGCGTTCTCCTCGAGGGCCTGCCGGACGACCTGGTCGTCGGAGGCGATGTAACCGAACTGCAGGGGGAGGCACACCCCGTCGGCCATGAGGCGCTCCTGCACCTCCTGGTGCGCCAGGAGGTCCCGGCGCTTGGGCCGGATCTCCTCGGAGACGTCGCTGACCACTGCGCACAGGGGACCGGCGGTGACCGTGCGCAGGGGTGAGGGCTGGGATCCCACCCCATTCAGATCGTCGACACGACGGGGGTGGTTCTCGCCGGTGATCGCGTACACGTAGAGCGCCATCGGTCACTCCCTTTCCCGTCGGACCGGGCGCCGGGCGGGACGCCGTTTCCTGGGGGCGGCTTCCTCCTCGGCTTCTTCCTCCTCCGGTTCCTCCCGCTTGCTTGAGCCGGTCAGGGACTCGGTCACCGCGTCGACCGCCCCGCTGAGCGCGCCCTTCGATTTGCCGCGGGCGCCGCCTTCCATCATGGTTCCGACCACCTCGGGGAGCTGGGCGGGAGCCTTGCGGCCCGCTTCGAGATCGAGGCGGTTGCACGCTTCGGCGAAACGGAGGTAGGTGTCGACGCTCGCCACCACGATGCGGGCGTCGATCTTGATCAGCTCGATGCCCACCAGCGAGACGCGGACGAAGACGTCGATGACGAGGCCCCGGTCGAGAATGAGCTCCAGGACGTCGTAGAGGCTGCTCGTGCCGCCTCCGCCCCTGCTCACACTGCTGCCACCCTGCGGCACCATGGTCATGGCGCCCCCTTTCCCGGACGGCCTGCTTCCTCAGGTCGGCCGGTCGATCATGCCTCGGCTGTAGCGACGGGTCCGTTCGTAGGAGACCAGTTGTCCGTCGGAGTCCAAGGCCACCTTGTAACTGGCCATCACACTGGTCGTGTCGGGAATGCGTTCCAGCTCCAACACCTCCACCTGCGCCTCCCAGCCGTCGTCGGTCGGTTTGAGCGACGAGACGGAGTCCGGGTTCCTGCCCAGCAGTTGGGCCAATTGCCCGGCCGCGGAGCGCATCGCTGACGTTGCGTCAGGAACTCCGGTCTTTCGCTTGGCGGGGGTACGGCGTGCCGGCCGCCTCTCCTGTTCCTCGCTTTCGGCGTCTGGACGGGGGCGGACTCTGCGCGGACGTGCCGGTTCTGATGCGGTCATATGTCGCTCCACTGGGGGAACACCGCTCGCTGAAACTACAATGTCAGCATATAGGGAAATATCACCGTATCGGCGGTGGGCGGTGTGCAGGGCCGCCCGAGCGGGGCCGTTTCCTCGGCCGCCGGCGCACGCCACAGCCGGCCCGATCCGCAGACCCGGACGGATTTCCCTGGGCAGAGACGCACAGCCCGCGCTGGAGCCCTGGGGAAGGGAAAACAGCTCATGCAGGACACGACCAAAATCGCGCTCGCGGCCGCCGTGGCCGGGGGCTACGTGCTGGGACGCGCCAAGAAGGGCCGTCTCGCGATCTCAGCGGCGACGTACCTCGCCGGCCGCCGTTTCGGTCTCGAACCGAGTCAGCTCATGACGCAGGGCATCAGCAAGCTCAAGGAGATGCCCCAGTTCGCCGAGATCTCCGACCAGCTCCGCAACGAGGCCCTGGGCGCCGGCAAGAAGGCGCTGGGCGCCGCGGCCAACAGGAAACTCGGCGACCTCGCCGACTCGCTGCACCAGCGGACCCTCTCCATCGGCGGCGCCGCCGGCCCCGACGAGGCCGACAGCACCGACGAGGAGGATGAGGAGCCCTACGAGGACGAGGACGAGGCCGACTACGGGCCCGAGGGCGAGGACGAGGGCGAGGGCGAGGACGAGGAGGGCTACGAAGAAGCCGAGGACGAAGAAGAGGAACAGGAGCCCGAGGCCGAGGAGGACGAAGAAGAAGAGGAGGAGGAAGAGCCCGAGGAGGAGCCCCCGCCTCGCCGACGAGCCCGGCCTCCCGCTCGCAGCACCTCGGAGACACCCGCCCGGAAGCCGCGGCGCTCGACCACGTCCAAGGCCGAACCCCCCGCCAAGAAGGCCGCGGCGAAGAAGACCACACCGAAGAAGCCGCCTGCGAAGAAGGCACCGGCGAAATCCGCGGCCGCCAAGAAGGCCACGCCGTCCAAGACCGCCGCCAAGAAGACGGCCAAGAAGGCACCGGCGAAGAAGGCCGCGGCCAGGACTCCGGCACGCAAGGCGCCCGCCAAGCAGACGGCTGCCAAGAAGACCGCGTCGAAGAAGACGTCGGGCCGCAAGCCGTCCACGCGGAGGTAGGTCATGGCACAGTCAGACCGCGCCGGCGCGCAGGAACCCAAGTCAGGGATGGACCAACTGCTCGAGGAGTTGTCCTCCTTCCTCGGAGCCCAGGCCGGACAACTCGCGGACAAGGCGTCGGACAAGCTGGGGGACGTCACCGACCAGCTCCAGGACGTCGCCGACGGCAAGGGCAAGATGTCCGACATCGCCGGTGTCGGGGGACGCCTGCTCCAGGGTGACTCGCCTCTGAAAGCGATGGCCGGCCAGGGCCTCAGCGGCCTCAAGGACAAGGTGACCGAAGCCGGCTCCAAGATGTTCGGCAAGGGCAAGAAGGGCCGCAAGAGCGGCGGCAAGGTCATCAACATCATCGAGTTCATCGACGTCGGCCTCCCCCTGCGTACGGTGTACGACCACTGGACGCAGTACGAGGACTTCAGCGGCTTCGCCAAGGGAGTACGCGACGTCTCCCGCAACGACGACACCACCAGCGACTGGAAGGTCAAGGTCGGCCCCTCGACGCGCGGCTGGAAGGCCACCGTCCAGGAGCAGGTACCGGATGACCGCATCGTGTGGACCTCCGACGGCGCCAAGGGAACCACCCGCGGCTGCGTCAGCTTCCACGAGCTGGCTCCGTCGCTGACCCGCATCGTCCTGGTGGTCGAGTACTACCCCTCCGGGTTCTTCGAGAAGACCGGCAACCTGTGGCGCGCCCAGGGCCGCCGCCTCCGCCTGGACCTCAAACACTTCCTGCGGCACGTCTCGCTGAGCACCGACGAGCCGGAGGGCTGGCGCGGGGAGATCCGTGACGGCGAGGTGGTCCGCACCCACGAAGAGGCCATGGAAGAAGAAGGCGAGGCGGAGGGCGAGGACGAGGGCGAGCCGGAGGGCGAGTACGACGAAGACGAGTACGCGGAGGACGAGGAAGGCGAGGAGGGCGAGGAGGGCGACGGGACCGGGGAGGACGGGCAGCCCGAGGACGAGGCAGAGCTCGAGGAGGAGCCCGAGGAGGAGTACGACGAGGAAGCCGACGAAGGCTATGCCGACGAGGAGGAGTACGCGGACGACGAGGACGTCCCCGAGGAGGAGTACGACGAGGAGGATGTCCCTGACGAGGACGAGGCGGAGGAGGCAGGCCGTCCCCAGCGACGTCGCCGGCGTCAGCGGTGAGGCCGGAGCGGACGACAGTCCCGGGGTGGGGGGGGGGGGGGGGGGGGGGGGGGGGGGGGGGGAGGGGGGGGGGGAGGGAGTCCTCCCATAGGGGTTTTGTGGTTGTGAGGGGGGGGGAAGGGGGGGAAGAGGTCCTGGGGGTGCCGCGCCGGCCGTCGGTGCTCCGGCGGCCGGCGCGGCCACCTACGCCGCCCGCCCGGATCGGTCCGCCGCACCGCCCGGGCCCAGGAGCCCCGTGGGGGTGAGGGCCCGCTCGTCGACGCGGGACAGGACGTGGCGGGCCCGGTGCGCGACCAGCGCGGGCAGCAGGGGGCGGACCGCCGGGACGAGGCGGAGCCAGGCCGGGACGCCGACGACGGGGCGACGCCGCTCGATCCCCGTGGCCAGCCGCTCGCCGACCCCGTCGAGAGGGTTCACCCACGCCGAGAGCCACGGCATGTTGAGCCGCAGCTCGCGCATCACCCGGTGCTCCTCGGCCGCGCGGATCATGTCGGTGTCGTGCCAGCTCAGCCGCGCCACGCCGACCGCGACGCCCCGGTGGGCGACCTCCGCGCGCAGGGCGTACGCGAACGCCTCGGCCCCGGCCTTGGACGCCCCGTACGCCGTCATCATCGGCGCCGGGGCCAGTGCCGCGAGCGAGGATATCTGCAGGTAGTAGCCGCGGGTGGCCAGCAGGGCGGGCAGGAAGACACGCGCCGTGACGGCGCTGCCGACGAGGTTGACCTCGACGACCCGGCGCCATGTGACGGGGTCGGTGCGGTCGAACGGGCCGCCCGCGGCGATGCCTGCGTTGGCGACGACGACCGACGCGGGCCCCAGGCTCCGTTCGATCTCGTCGGCCACGGCCGCCATCCGCCGCTCGTCGGTCACGTCGGCCGGCCAGACGTGGGCGGTGGCGCCGGCCTGCCGGCAGCGGGCGGCCACCCGGGCGAGTTCGGCCTCCTCGTGGCCCAGCAGGGCGACGCGCGCCCCACGGCGGGCGACGGCCAGCGCGACCTGCTCCCCCACACCGCGGGCGGCACCCGTCACGACGGCCGTACGGCCGCGCAGTGGTGAAGCTCCCGTCATGGGTCCACCGTAGGCACAGGGACGGATGGACCGCGCGGGATCGGGAACCCGCAGATCCGAGACCCGCAGACCCGACACCCGACACCCGACACCCGCAGACCCGACACCCGACACCCGCAGACCCGAACCCGTACACCCGGGACGACCGGCTTCCCGGCCGGCGTCTCGGCCGACATCTCAAGCCGACCTCTGGATCTGACTTCTCGACGTGGGAGGACCCCATGGCCGTACGACACCAGCTGATCCGCCGGAGCCCCGAGGCCGTCTGGGCCGTCCTCGCGGATCCTTCGCGCTACAGCGACTGGGTGATGGGCACCTCGGACTCGGAGCCCCTGGACGGCGACTGGCCCCAGGTCGGCGCCCGGCTGCGGTACACGGTCCGCGTCGGCCCGTGGACGGGCCACGGCGAGACGATCGTGCGCCGCTGCGAGCCAGGGGCCGAACTGGAACTGGAGGCCGTCGCCCAAGGCATCGGAACCGCCCGGATCGCGCTCACCGTGAGCCCGTGGGGCGAGGAGACGCTGGTCATCTGTGACGAGCACCCGCTGCGCGGCCTGGGCGGCCGATGGCACAACACCCTCGCGGACTCGCTGATCCAGCTCCGCCACCGGGGCATGCTCGCCCGCCTGGCCAGGACCGTCGAGAACCCGCAGGGCGAGGAGCGGACGGGCGCGGCGGGCGAAGCGTCCCCGACCCGGGCGGTGTGACCCGTGCCGGACGCCGTGGTGATCGGAGCCGGCCCCAACGGGCTGGTCGCCGCCAATCTCCTCGCGGACGCGGGGTGGAGCGTGGAGGTCCTGGAGGAGCAGCCCGAGCCGGGCGGCGCGGTCCGCAGCGACCGGGGCGTCCACCCGGACTACGTCAGCGATCTCTTCAGCGCCTTCTATCCACTGGCCGCCGCCTCCCCCGTGCTCGCCCGCCTCGAGCTGGAGCGCCACGGACTGCGCTGGAGTCACGCCCCGCGGGTCCTGGCGCATCCGCTGCGGGACGGGCGGTGCGCGGTCCTCTCCCGTGACCTGGAGGCGACCGCGGCGGGACTCGACGCGTTCGCGCCGGGCGACGGCGAGGCCTGGCGGGGCATGTACGCCGTGTGGGAGCGGCTCGGCGCGGACATCGTACGAGCCCTGTTCACCCCGTTCCCGCCCGTCCTGCCGGCGCTGCGTCTCGCTGCCCGGCTGCGGCCGTCGACCGGGCTGCGGCTGGCGCGGAACCTGTCGCTGCCGGTACGCCGTCTGGGCGAGGAGGAGTTCGGCGGGGAGGCGGGACGGTTGCTGCTGGCGGGCAACGCGCTCCACGCCGACCTGGCCCCCGAGGCGGCGGGCAGCGGAGGATACGGCTGGCTGATGTCGATGCTCGGCCAGAGCCACGGCTTCCCGGTCCCGGTGGGCGGGGCGGGAGCCCTGACCGCGACCCTGGTGCGCCGCCTGGCGGGGCGCGGCGGCGCGGTGCGCTGCGGGGAGCGGGTCGTGTCGGTCGTCGTACGGGAGGGCAGGGCGGTCGCCGTGCGTACGGCGGGCGGTGAGGAGGTGCAGGCGCGCCGGGCGGTCCTCGCCGACGTCTCGGCACCGGCGCTCTTCGGGGGGCTGGTCGCTCCCGAGCACCTGCCCGACCGGCTGCTGCGCGATCTGCGGCGCTTCCAGTGGGACTTCGCCACCTTCAAGGTCGACTGGGCGCTGGACTCCCCCGTGCCGTGGACGGCCGAGGCGGCGACGACGGCCGGCACCGTCCACCTGGCGGACGGGGTGGACGGGCTCACCCGCTTCGCCGCGCAGATCGCCACCGACCACGTCCCGGAGGAGCCGTTCGCGCTCTTCGGCCAGATGACGACCTCGGACCCCGGCCGGTCGCCCGCCGGAACCGAGTCGGCGTGGGCCTACACGCACGTCCCCCAGCACATCCGCGGCGACGCCGGGCCCGACGGCATCACCGGTGTCTGGGACACCAGGGAGTGCGAGGCGATGGCCCAGCGGGTCGAGGCCCAGGTGGAGCGCTACGCCCCCGGCTTCCGTGACCGCATCCGGGCCCGGCGGATCCTCGCCCCGACGACGCTGGAGTCGATGGACGCGAATCTGCGGCGCGGTGCGCTCAACGGGGGCACGGCCTCGCTCCACCAGCAGCTGGTCTTCCGGCCCACGCCGGGCACCGGGCGCCCGGAGACACCGGTCAGGGGCCTGTACCTGGCGTCGGCCTCGGCGCATCCGGGCGGCGGCGTCCATGGCGCGCCCGGCGCGAACGCGGCCCGGGCGGCGCTGCGCGGCCGCCTGCTGCGCCGGAGATGAACGCGGCCGCGGAGCCGGCCCCCCGGGATACGACGAAGGGCTCGCCGTCCTTGCGGACAGCGAGCCCCATCGTACGAACAGGCTGGTCAGGCGGTACCGACGAAGAGCACGAACAGCAGCCAGACCACCGGCGCCGTCGGCAGCAGTGAGTCGAGCCGGTCCATGATGCCCCCGTGGCCCGGGAGCAGCGTGCCCATGTCCTTGATGCCGAGGTCGCGCTTGATCATCGACTCGCCGAGGTCGCCGAGCGTCGCGCTCGCCGCCACCGCCAGGCCGAGCAGCAGGCCCTGCCACCACGTGCCGTCGTCGATCAGGAACTCCATGCAGAGCGCGCCGGCGGCCATCGCGAACGTCACCGCCCCGAGCAGGCCCTCCCGGGTCTTGCCGGGGCTGATCCGCGGCGCCAGCTTGTGCCTGCCGAAACGCCAGCCGATCGCGTACGCGCCGGTGTCGCTGACCACGGTCAGCACCAGGAACGTGAGCACCCGCTGCGGCCCGTCGTCCGCCGTGAGCATCAGCGCCACGAACGTCGCCAGGAACGGCACGTAGAACGCGGCGAACACACCCGCCGTGACGTCCTTCAGATAGCCCTCGGGCGGCTCCGTCATGCGCCACACGAGAACCGCGAGGGCGGTCAGGGCCATGGCGACCCAGGCCCCCTCCGCGCCGCGGACGTATCCGGCCACGACCATCGCCGCGCCGCCGACGGCGAGCGGGACGACCGGAGCCTTGATGCCCTTGCGCTCCTGGAGACGGGAGGTGAGCTCCCACAGTCCGACCACGACGGCGACCGCTATGACGCCGACGAAGGCCGCCTTCCAGATGAAGAGCGACGCGATGATGACGGCGCCGAGCCCGATCCCCACTCCTATGGCCGCGCCCAAATCGCGCCCCGCGCTCTTCTTCTGCGGAGCCCCTGGAGCGGGCTGCGACGGGCTGGACATGGGCTCCTGCGGGTGCTCGTTCGGCGTCTCGTCACGGAACAGGGGACCGCTCTGGTGAGCGGCCCCCCGGTCGTGGTCGTCCTGGTGATCGCCGGCGGGGACGTCGGGCACGATGGGCATGGGCCGAGTCTGCGCCGCCTGTAGCCCATCGTATGCGGGACCCGCCGGGGCAGGCCCCTGGTCGGGCCCCCAGTAGCCGGAACCGGCCGGGGCCCTCCAGGAAGAGTCGTTCATCAGACCTCGAGCAGCTCGGCTTCCTTGTGCTTGAGCAGCTCGTCCACCTGCGCGACGTACTTCGCGGTGGTGTCGTCGAGCTCCTTCTCGCCGCGGCGGCCCTCGTCCTCGCCGACCTCGCCGTCCTTGACCAGCTTGTCGATGGCCTCCTTGGCCTTGCGGCGGACGGAACGGATGGAGATCTTCGAGTCCTCGGCCTTGCTCTTGGCGACCTTGATGTACTCGCGGCGGCGCTCCTCGGTGAGCTCCGGGAACACCACACGGATGATGTTGCCGTCGTTGCTCGGGTTGACGCCGAGGTCCGAGTCACGGATCGCCTGCTCGATGTTGCGCAGCGCGCTCTTGTCGAACGGGGTCACCACCGCCATGCGCGGCTCCGGCACCGAGAACGACGCCAGCTGATTGATCGGCGTGATCGCACCGTAGTAGTCGGCCACGATCTTGTTGAACATCGCCGGGTGCGCACGGCCGGTGCGGATCGCGGCGAAGTCCTCCTTGGCGACCACGACGGCCTTCTCCATCTTCTCCTCGGCCTCGAGGAGGGTCTCTTCGATCACCACTTGCTCCTGCGTGTCGTCGCGTCTTGTCCTGCACGGTGTGCGACCGGCAGGGCTCTGTCCATCCCCTCGCGGGGCGGTACCCGGTGTCAGGCTTCAGGCCCGGGTGCCCTGGTCGCTCACGAGAGTGCCGATCTTCTCACCCTTCACCGCGCGAGCGATATTGCCCTCGGCGAGCAGTTCGAAGACGAGGATCGGGAGATTGTTGTCGCGGCACAGCGTGATGGCGGTGGCGTCGGCGACCTTGAGGTCGCGGGAGAGCACCTCGCCGTACTCCAGCGCGTCGAACTTCACCGCGTCGGGGTTGGTCTTCGGGTCGGAGTCGTAGACCCCGTCCACGCCGTTCTTGCCCATGAGCAGGGCCTCGGCGTCGATCTCCAGGGCACGCTGGGCGGCCGTGGTGTCGGTGGAGAAGTACGGCATGCCCATACCGGCGCCGAAGATGACCACGCGGCCCTTCTCCAGGTGGCGCACGGCCCGCAGCGGGATGTACGGCTCCGCGACCTGGCCCATGGTGATGGCGGTCTGGACGCGGGAGTCGATGCCCTCCTTCTCCAGGAAGTCCTGGAGTGCGAGGCAGTTCATGACGGTGCCGAGCATTCCCATGTAGTCGGAGCGCGCCCGGTCCATGCCGCGGACCTGCAGCTCGGCGCCGCGGAAGAAGTTGCCGCCGCCGATCACGACCGCGATCTCCGCTCCGTCGCGGACGACTGCGGCGATCTCGCGCGCGATTTTGTGCACGACGTCGGGGTCGACGCCGAGCGCGCCGCCACCGGCGAATGCCTCGCCGGACAGCTTCAGCATGAAGCGGCCGGACTTTTTGCCGTGGATGTCGTCGCCCTGTGCGGCGGACTGGTTCATGGAGATCTCCTCGTGCACATACGACGAAGGCCATTGCCGATGGGTCCTTGCGGTTTCCCCTACGGCAATGGCCTCCTCGTCAGATCTGCGGTCGTCCTACGCGAGCGTGGACGACTGCTTCAGACCCTACCGGGGTCCGGTGTCCGTTGCGTACGGACTCAGATGCCGACCTTGATGCGCGTGAAGCGCTTCAGGGTGACGCCGGCCTCGTCCAGGATCTGCTGGACGGACTTCTTGTTGTCCAGCGCGTACGGCTGGCCGAGCAGCGTGGCGTCCTTGAAGAAGCCGTTGACGCGACCCTCGACGATCTTCGGGAGCGCGGCCTCGGGCTTGCCCTCGGCGCGGGTGGTCTCCTCGGCGACGCGACGCTCGGTCTCGACGACCTCGGCCGGGACGTCCTCACGGGTGAGGTACTTCGGCGCGAAGGCGGCGATGTGCTGCGCGACACCCTTGGCGATCTCGGCGTTCTCCTTGTCGAACTCGACGAGAACACCGATCTGCGGGGGCAGGTCGGGCATGGTGCGGTGCATGTAGGCCGCGACGTAGCCGTCGGCGTACTGCGCGAAGCGGTCGAGGACGATCTTCTCGCCGAGGTTGGCGTTGGCCTCGTCGACGAACGCCTGGACCGTCTTGCCGGGCTCGATCTCGGAGGCGAGCAGCGCCTCCAGGTCGGCCGGGGAGGTCGCGGCGACGTGCTCGGCGAGCTGGCTGGCGACGGCCTGGAACTTGTCACCCTTGGCGACGAAGTCCGTCTCGCACTTCAGCTCGACGAGGACACCGGAGGTGTTGTCGTCGGCGATGAGGGAGACGACGGCGCCGTTCTCGGCAGAGCGGCCCTCGCGCTTGGCGACGCCCTTCTGGCCCTTGATGCGCAGGGCCTCGACGGCCTTGTCGACGTTGCCGTCGGCCTCGTCGAGCGCCTTCTTGCAGTCCATCATGCCGGCGCCGGTGAGCTCACGGAGCTTCTTGACGTCAGCGGCGGTGTAGTTCGCCATGAGTCTGAGTTTCTCTCTCGAAGTCTGAAAGATCTACGGGTGGACGGCGGGGGCTTCGTGGGCCCCCGCCGTCGACGTCCGTTCCGTCCGAAACAACCGGACCCGTGAGGGTCAGGCCGTGGGTCAGGCCTGCTCGGCCTCGGCGGCCGGAGCCTCGGCCTCGGCCTCGGCCGCGGGGGCCTCGGCGGGGGTCTCGGCAGCAGCCTCGGCAGCGGCCTCGGCCGGCTTCTCGCCCTCGGCGGCCTCGACGGTCTCGTCGGCCTTCTTCTCGCCCTCGAGCAGGTCGCGCTCCCACTCGGCGAGCGGCTCGCCCGCGGCCTTCTCGCCCGGCTTCGAGTCGCCGGTCGCGGCGCCGGAGCGGGCGATGAGGCCCTCGGCGACGGCGTCGGCGATCACGCGGGTGAGGAGGGTGACGGAGCGGATCGCGTCGTCGTTGCCCGGGATCTTGTAGTCGACCTCGTCGGGGTCGCAGTTGGTGTCGAGGATCGCGACGACCGGGATGTGGAGCTTGCGCGCCTCACCGACGGCGATGTGCTCCTTCTTGGTGTCGACGATCCAGACGGCGCTCGGCACCTTCTGCATCTCGCGGATACCACCGAGGGTCTTCTCCAGCTTGGCCTTCTCGCGGGAGAGGACCAGGAGCTCCTTCTTGGTGAGACCCGAGGCGGCGACGTCCTCGAAGTCGATCTGCTCGAGCTCCTTGAGGCGCTGCAGACGCTTGTAGACGGTGGAGAAGTTGGTGAGCATGCCACCGAGCCAACGCTGGTTGACGTACGGCATGCCGACACGCGTCGCCTGCTCGGCGATGGCCTCCTGGGCCTGCTTCTTCGTACCGACGAACATGATGGAACCGCCGTGGGCGACGGTCTCCTTGACGAACTCGTAGGCGCGGTCGATGTACGACAGCGACTGGAGCAGGTCGATGATGTAGATGCCGTTGCGCTCGGTGAAGATGAAGCGCTTCATCTTCGGGTTCCAGCGACGGGTCTGGTGACCGAAGTGGACGCCGCTCTCCAGCAGCTCCCGCATCGTGACGACGGCCATGGCCGTATCTCCTTGGTGTTCTCGGTTATGTCCTGACGCCCCGACGCGCCGTGCCACGAGGGACCGAAAAGGCGCTGCCACGACTTGTGAGGGTGGTGGCGGGGCGTGCGAAGTCGACCCGGTGACCCGGATCGCCATAGGAAGTGTACGGGACCCGGAAGGCGCCGGGTGACGGCGCTGTCCACAACCGGCCGGTACTCCACAGATACCGACCATGATCCCCGCGGAACGGGCGCCCGCGGGAGCGTGACCCCCATGCACCTCACGACACTGCTCCTCGTGGCCGCCCTGAGCTGGCCCGTAGGGCCACCGCGCCCCGAGATCCTCCGCGGCTGGGAACCACCCGCCGGCCCGTACGGCCCGGGCCACCGCGGCCTCGACCTCGCCGCCCCACCGGGCACCCCGGTCCACGCGGCGGCGCCCGGCGTCGTCACCTTCGCGGGCCGGGTGGCCGGTCGCGGAGTCCTCACGATCACCCTGCCGGGAACCGGGGACCCGCCCCTGCGCACCACCTACGAACCGGTGACCCCCACGGTCGCCGTCGGCACCACGGTCACCCGCGGCCGGCCCGTCGCCACCCTCTCCATCCCACCGGAGGACACCGCGCACTGCCCGACGTCCTGCCTCCACTGGGGCCTGCTGCGGGGCGACACCTACCTGAACCCCCTGCTCCTCCTCGACCGGCGCCCCACACGGCTGCTGCCGGTGACGGGCCTGCCCTGACGGACACGACACCCGAAGCGGGGGCGGGGGGGTGGGTGGGGGCGGGGGGCGGGGGGGCGGCGGGGGGCGGGGGCGGGGTCAGCCGCTGACGCCGCGGAGGGCCATGGCGACCGCCGCGTCGGCGATGGTGTCCGGCTCCTCCGCCGCTCCGAGCTCGATGCGGCGCACGGCCGCGTCCACGACGCCCTGGAGGAGCATCGCGCCGAGTCGGGGTTCGGCCTGGCCCAGGTCCGCCAGGGCCTCCACGATCATGGCGACGAGTCCGCCGTGGGCGGCGCGGATCTTCTCCCGGGCGCCGTCGTCGAGCTCGCTCGCGGAGATGGCGACGACGGCGCGGTGGCGTCGGTCCCCCACCAGCTCCAGCTGCTTGCGTACGTACGCCTCGACCTTGCCCTCGGCCGTGTCGGCCCGGGCCATGGCCGTCTCGACCTCGGCCGCCCAGACGGGGAAGTCGACGGCGCACAACTCCTCGACGACGGCCGCGCGGGAGCGGAAGTACTCGTACACCGAGGAGCGGGCCAGGCCCGTGCGCTCGGCGAGTGCGGGGAAGGTCAGCGCCTCCGTACCGCCTTCGGACAGCAGGGATCGCGCGGCGTCCAGCAGGGCGCCGCGCTGCATCGTCCGGTGCTCGGCCACACTGGCCGCTCGAATCCTGGGCACGGCTCCACTGTACGACCGGCCTCGTGGCGTCAGCGTCCTACATCGGCCAGCTTGGCGCGCAGCTGCAGGACCGACTTGGTGTGGATCTGGCTGACACGGCTCTCGGTGACCCCGAGGACGTGGCCGATCTCGGCGAGGGTGAGGCCCTCGTAGTAGTAGAGGGTGACGACGGTCTTCTCCCGCTCGGGGAGGGTGTTGATGGCCCGGGCGAGCAGCCGTCTCAGCTCGCGGTCCTCGGCGATCTCGACCGGATTGTCGGCGGCGGTGTCCTCCAGCGTGTCCATGATCGACAGCCGGTCGCCGCCCTCGCCTCCGACGTGCAGCAGCTCTTCGAGGGCCACGACGTTCGCCAGGGACAACTGGCTGAAAACGGCGTGCAGTTCCTCCAGGGCGATGCCCATCTCGGCGGCGACCTCGCTCTCGGAGGGGGTCCGCCGCAACTGCGCCTCGAGAGTGGCGTAGGCGCGCTCGACGTTGCGTGCCTTCTGGCGCACGGAGCGGGGGATCCAGTCCAGGGCGCGGAGTTCGTCGATCATCGCGCCGCGGATGCGGGTGATGGCGTAGGTCTCGAACTTGATCGAGCGTTCGACGTCGAACTTCTCGATGGCGTCGATCAGCCCGAAGACCCCGGAGGAGACGAAGTCGGCCTGTTCCACATTGGACGGCAGTCCGACGCTGACGCGGCCGGCTACGTACTTCACGAGCGGCGAGTAGTGCAGGATCAGCTGTTCCCGCAGACGCTCGTCGCCCGTGTCCTTGTACGACCGCCACAGCTCGTCGAGCGATGTCGGCGCGGGTGGTCGCACGGTGCCCCGGGCTGCTGGGGGCACCGCAGCGCGGTCAGACCCGGAGGTGTGCTGGGGCATGCGTTGCCTTGAGCCGTTCTGCTGTGGAGTGGGTCGGTGGGTGTGGCCGGTAGGGGGTCCTGGTGAGCGTAGCGTGACTGGCATGTCGCGGTGAGCGATCCTCCGTGGATCGCTCCGGCCGGGGTGGGTTCCCTCGTCCACATCTTCGAACCCGGCCGGGGCGTGTGTCGGCTCCTCGGGTGCGGTCGAAAGGGCTCGGGTGTTCACCCACATCACCTTTTCACCCGAATGCTCCAGGTCAAGGACCGCCTCGCCGCGGGTTCGTCCCTTCCGTGGGCCTGTTCGTCAACTGCCAGTCACCGCCCTGCCGTTCGACGTACCCCAGGGAGTGCAGTTCGTACAGTCGGGCGAGGGTGTCGTCCGGGGTGGTTCCGGCCCGGTCGGCGATCTCGGGTACGGGGGTGGGGCGGCCGGCGGGGAGGGCTTCGAGGACGCGGGCCGTGGACGGGCCGAGGAGGTCCCTGGGCAGGACGGGGCCTCGGCGGACGGGGGCGAGCTGCCCCATGTCGCCGACGAGTTCGATCACTTCGGCGGCGTCGGTGACGAGGGCGGCCTCGCCGCGGAGGAGTTCGTGGACGCCGGCGGAGAGACCGCTGGTGGCGGGGCCGGGGATGCCCATGATGTGGCGGCCGAGTCGGTGGGCGTTGCGGGCGGTGACGAGGGATCCGCTGCGGTACTGGGCCTCGACGACGACGGTGCCGCGCGTGAGGGCGGCGATGACGCGGTTGCGGAGGATGAATCTGCTGGGTGTGGGGTGGCTGCCTGGTGGCAGTTCCCCGAGGACCAGCCCTTGTTCGGCGATGCGTCCGATGAGTCCGGCGTGGCCGCGGGGGTAGGGGACGTCGACGCCGCAGGCGAGGACGGCGACGGTGGCGCCCTGGGCGGCGAGGGCGCCTCTGTGGGCCGCGCCGTCGATGCCGAAGGCCGCGCCGGAGACGACGACCCAGCCGTGTTCGGCGAGCCCGGAGGCGAGGGTGGTGGCCATGTGCGCGCCGTAGGGGGTGCAGGCGCGGGCGCCGACGACGGCGACGGAGCGCAGGGCCCAGGTCCGCAGGTCGGCGGGGCCGCGGATCCAGAGTCCGATGGGGCGGGCGTCGCCGAGGTCGTCGAGCTGCCGGGGCCATTCGGTGTCGCCGGGGACGACGAGCCGGCCGCCGTGCTGGGCCGCGGCGTCGAGGTCCCGTCGTGGTTCGACGGCCGCGGCGCGTCGGCGCCATCCGTCGACCCGCTTCTCCCCGGTGCCGGGGAACGGGGCGGCGCCCGGGGCGCCCGGCCCGGCCGGGGGCCCGGCCCCGGGGTGGGTCTCGGGGTGGGTGTCGGGGTGGGTGTCGGGGTGGGTGTGGGGGTGGGTGTCGGGGTGGGTGTGGGGGTGGGTTCCGGCGGGGTCGCGGAGGCGTCGGAGGAAGCCCGCGGCGCCGTACCGGCGGAGCCAGCGGCCGGCGTGTTCGTCGCCGGGTTCGACGATGCGGGTGAGAGCGGCGCGGGCGAGGCGCTCTTCGTCCGGGGTGGCGCGGGGTGTTTCTTCCGTGGTGGGTTCCTGCCCGGTGGTCATGCGAGGTCCCCCGCTCCGACGGGTACGCCGCGGGCGATGCCGGTGCGCAGCTGGAGGGCGAGCTCGACGTCGTGGGCGTCGGGCCGGTCGTGCCCTGCGAGGTCGGCGACGGTCCAGGCGACGCGGAGGACGCGGTCGAGACCGCGTGCGGTGAGGAGGCCGCGTTCGATGTCGCGTTCGGCGGCGGCGAGGGCTCCCGGGCTGACGACGTAGCGGGTACGGAGTTCATGGCCGGGGACTTCGCTGTTGACGCTCCAGGGGGTGTCGGCGAGGCGGGCCGTGGCGCGGGCGCGGGCTTCGCGGACGCGGTCGGCCACGACGGCGGTGGGTTCTCCGCGGCCGCCGTGGCCCAGGAGGTCGGATCGGGTGACGGGTTCGGCCTGGACGCGCAGGTCGATGCGGTCGAGAAGGGGTCCGGAGAGCCGTGCCTGGTAGCGGCGGATGAGGGAGGAGGGGCATTCGCATCCGGTGCCGTGCAGGGTGTGGCGTCCGCAGGGGCAGGGGTTGGCCGCGAGGGCGAGCAGGAAGCGGGCGGGGAGGCGGACGACTCCGGCGGCGCGGGCGACGACGACGTGTCCGGATTCGAGGGGCTGGCGGAGGGCGTCGAGGACTTTTCCGGAGAATTCAGGAGCTTCATCAAGAAAAAGAACGCCTCGATGAGCGAGGGAGACGGCGCCGGGGCGTGGGAGGCCGTTGCCGCCGCCGACGAGGGACTGCATGGTCGCGGAGTGGTGGGGTGCGCAGTAGGGGGCGCGGCGGACGAGGGGTTCGCCGGGCGGAAGGATGCCGGCGACGGAGTGGACGGCGGTGACTTCGAGCGACTCCTGTCGGGTGAGCGGCGGAAGGATGCCGGGGAGCCGTTCGGCCAGCATGGTCTTGCCCGCACCGGGCGGCCCGGAGAGCAGGAGGTGGTGACTGCCCGCGGCGGCGACCTCCAGGGCCTGGCGGGCGCTGTGCTGTCCGGCGACGTCGGCGAGGTCGGGTCCGTCGGCCGGGTCGGCGGCGAGGCCGGTGCCCACGCCGGCGCCGGGGACGAGGAGTCCGGCGAGCATGGCGTCGGGGCGGCCCTCCTCGGCGGGTTCCTCCTCGGGGACGGGTTCGTCGGTGAGGACGGCGATGAGCTGGCGCAGGCTGCGGACGCCGAGGACGGACACTCCGGGGACGAGGGCGGCTTCGCCCGCGGTCCGTTCGGGGACGACGACCTGCTGGTAGCCGGCTTCGGCGGCGGCGAGGACGGCGGGCAGGACGCCGCGGACGGGGCGGACGCGGCCGTCGAGCCCCAGTTCGCCGATGAGGACGAGGTCGGCGATGACCCTGGGGTCGATCCGTTCCGCGGCGCCGAGGACGGCCGCGGCCACAGCGAGATCGAAACCCGATCCGCCCTTGGGGACGGAGGCGGGGCTGAGTCCGACGGTGAGTTTTTTCTGGGGCCACTCGGCGTCCGAGTTGACGATGGCCGCGCGGACGCGGTCACGGCTTTCGGTGAGGCTCTTGTCCGGGAGGCCGACGAGGGTGAAGGCGGCCACTCCGGGTTCGAGGTCGGCCTGGACCTCTACGACGACGCCTTCCACGCCGACGAGGGCGACGGAGCAGGTGCGGGCGAATCCCATCTCAGACCACCCCTTGGGCGTGGGTGACGACGGGGGCTCCGCGGCGCGGCAGGACGATGCCGATCAGGTCGATGCGGACGCCGCCGTCGGGCGGTGGTCCGCCGTGGCGGTCGAGCCAGCAGGCGGCGAGTCGTTTGAGACGGTCGGCCTTGGTGGGGGTGACGGCGGCCATGGGGTGCTCGAAGGCGCCTTCGCGGCGGGTCTTCACCTCGCAGATGACGACGGTGTCGCCGTCGCGGGCGACGATGTCGATCTCGCCGGTGCGCCCGCATCGCCAGTTGCGGGCGAGGACGGACATGCCGCTCTCGGTGAGCCGCCGGACGGCCAGCTCTTCTCCGTACCGCCCGAGCGCGCTCGTCGCGCTCGTCGTGGAACTCGCGCTCGTCGTGGGGCTCGCGCTGGTCGTGCGGGTCGCGATACTCGCGTGGCTCGCGCCGGTCGTGCGGGTCGCGTCGCTCGCGCGGGTGGGGCTGGTCGGTCCGGTCGCGTGGGTCGGGTTCATTCGGTACCACCTCCGGCACCGACTGTGACGCTCCGCGACCCTCCGTGTGGATCTTGGTGGACGGTTGCCCGCCTGTGGACAACCGCCTCACCCCTGCGGGTGGTTTCCGATCCGGGATCAGCTGCCGGGGAGCTCCAGGTCGCTCTTGTTGAGCTCCTCGATGTTCACGTCCTTGAAGGTGAGCACCCGGACCTGCTTGACGAACCTGGCCGGCCGGTACATGTCCCAGACCCAGGCGTCCGCCATGGACACTTCGAAGAACACCTCGCCCTGGACCGAGTGCACCTGCATCTCGTAGTCGTTGGTGAGGTAGAAGCGCCGCTCCGTCTCGATCACGTATTTGAACAGCCCGACGACGTCGCGGTACTCCCGGTAGAGCTTCAGCTCCATCTCGGTCTCGTACTTCTCGAGGTCCTCGGCGCTCATGGCATGTTCCCCTTCAGCCGTGCGTCCACCTATTGTGCGCCAGCCGCTCGCACCGCTAAACGATTTCCGGGGCGAGCACGACCGGCGCGGTCGGCGGTCCCTCGTCGAGCAGTCTGTGCAGCAGCTCGGCGAGTCTGGTCGGGTACACCGTCTCACGCGCCGCCGACAGTTCGGCGGAGGTCCACCACCTGAGGCCCGCGACGCTGCGCGCCTCCAGCTCGGTGAGCGCGGTCGGGGCGGTCGTGGTCTGGGTGGTTCGTGCCAGGTAGTACCACTCGTCCTGGTCCCAGCGCCGCCCGTCGAAGGGGAAGGAGCAGACGCGCTGCCAGACCACCGGTCCGAGTTCGACCTCGGTGATACCCGTCTCCTCGGCCAGCTCGCGCAGCGCCGCCTCCTCGTGGGTCTCGTCGCCCTCCAGGCCGCCGCCGGGCGTGAACCACCAGGTCTGGTCCGGGTCGTCGGGCTCGTAACCGTGCAGGAGGAGGATGCGGTCGTCGGGATCGAGCAGGACGACGCGCGCCACGCGCCGTAGCCTCGTCGCCCCGGCCGGCTCGACCAGGCCCTCCGAACCCGTCACCTGTTCACCGTCTCCCTGTCGGAACCACCACCGGTAGCACCCCCGGAACCCCCACCGGAGCCGCCACCGCTCGCACCACCGGGCCTCCCGCCGGACCGGCCGGACCCACCCGACCCGCCCGACCGTCCGCCCAGCCGCTGCGCCAGCGGCCCGTACGCGGCCCCGGCCAGGATCAGTACACACCCGGCGACGATCGCGTAGAAGAGCGGCTTCACGGGCCCCGGCCGGGAGACCCCGCCCGGCAGCGCCGCGAAGCCCTCCGGTCGCGCCAGCACCCCGTCCATGGGCCAGGCGAGGGCGTCGACGCGGGCGGTGACCGCGCTGCGCGGTACGGAGCCCTTGCCGGCTTCCTGGAGGTGGACGCGGGAGTCGAGGGAGTTGTGCCGCTCGTCGCCGAGGAGGAACAGGTTCCCCTCCGGTACGTCCGCGGAGAACTTCTGGCCCGAAGCCGGGGCTCCGGGCCGCAGGTACGTCTCCTCGATGGCCGTGCCGTTGACGGTGAGCCGCCCGTCCGCGCCGCAGCAGGCGACCGTGTCGCCGCCGATGCCGACGACCCGCTTGAGCATCGGCATGTCGCCCCAGAGCGGGTCCTTGAAGACGACGATGTCGCCTCGCCGCACCTCGTCTCCGTCGATGCGCTGCGCGAGGACCTTGGAGCCGACGGCCAGCGTCGGGGTCATCGAGTCGCTGGGCACGGTGTAGGGCTGGTAGAGCACTGCTCCCCAGGCGAATCCGCCGAGGAAGAGCACACAGCCGACGGCCACGACCAGCCCCGACAGCACGCTGCCGAGGCGGCCGCGGCCGCCGTCCGTTCGTATGGTTCCGCTCATCCCAGCGCTCCCCACCCTCAAGGTCGGTTCGTCGATCTGGGACGGCACCCTACCCGCGCGTTGCTACTCGGCGGTATGCCGAGACGCGAACCTCTTCCTGCGCCACAGCACCAGCGGCAGGGCGCCGGCGAGTCCGGCCGCACCGGGAGCCACGGCCAGCGCCTGGCTCAGCCCGGGCTGGTCGAAGGTCTCCGGCACGGGCAGCGACGACCAGCGGGTGACGGGCCAGGCCACGACGACCGCGCGTCCGACGACCGAGTCGTTCGGGACGGTGCCGGCGCCCGGGAGGTTCTGGTGGAACCGCGAGTCGAGGGAGTTCTGCCGGTTGTCGCCCATCACCCAGATGCTGCCCTCGGGGATGGTGATCGGACCGAAGGGCTTGTCGCCGCAGGGCGAGGAACCGGGGTAGATGTACGAGGCCTCCTCCAGCGTCTTGCCGTTGAGGATGACCTTGCCGCCCTCCTTGCAGGAGACCGTGTCACCGCCGACCGCGATGACCCGCTTGATCAGGTCCTTCTCCTCCGACATCAGGCCGATGAAGCTCAGGAACTTCTGCAGCGGGTTCGGCTCGGGGGTGACCTCGCCCTCCAGCCAGCCGCCCGGGTCGTGGAAGACGACGACCTCGCCGCGCTCCGGCTCGGAGCCGAACCACGGGGTCAGCTTGTCCACCAGCACCCGGTCGCCGCGCTGCAGCGTGTTCATCATCGAGTCGGAGGGGATCGAGAACGCCTGCATCAGGAAGGTCTTGATCAGCAGCGCGAGCAGCAGCGCGATACCGATGAGCAGGGGCAGTTCCTTCCAGAAGGAACGCTGCTTCTTCGGGCCGGCGCCCGCGTCGGCGGACTCCGCCTGCCCGGTCCGTCCGTTCTCGCCCTCGCCGTCAGCCGGGTCCGCGGGGTCGCCGTCCCGCCGCTCGGAGGAGTCGTCCCTCATGGCCACCGACGACTCGGCGAGCCGCTCAGGCCTCTCCTCCGGCTCGCCGTGTCCGGATCGTGCGCCGACGGCCACATCCCCCACATCCACTCCTCAGTCCGTGCACATGCCTGCCCCAGAACAGGGACAGGCCCATCACTCCCATAACGAGCGGGAGTTCCGCAGGGGTCGGGAGCCAGGTCAATCCGTTCAGATTCCGCGAGGACACACTATGCGACGCGCCGTGCGCGGACGAAGATCCCGAACGACCGTCCGGTACGGCGGCGAACGTGTCCGGCTCCTCCAGCCGGCGCCAGTGACTCACGGGCCAGGCGATCACGACGGCCCGGCCCACCACGTCCTCCTCGGAGACGGTGCCCCGGTCCTTCTCGTCGAGGTGGAACCGGGAGTCGGCGGAGTCCGACCGGTGGTCGCCCATCACGAAGATCCGGCCCGGCGGCACCTTCACCTCGAACTTGATCTTCGAGGGCTCGTTCCCCGGGTGCAGATACGGTTCGTCCAGCGGTACGCCGTTGACGGTGATCCGGCCGTCCCGACCGCAGCACGCGACCGTGTCACCGCCGATCGCGACGACCCGTTTGATCAGGTCCTGCTCGTCGGCCGAGGGCAGCAGCCCGATGAAGGTCAGAGCCTGCTTGACCTGCTTGACGCCGACCGGGTCCTCGGTGGCCGGAGTCGGGTCCTGCTGGAGCCAGTTCCCGGGGTCCTTGAAGACGACGACGTCGCCGCGCTGCGGCGTGGAGCCGAACCAGGGCGTGAGCTTGTCGACCAGGACCCGGTCGTCGATCCTGATCGTCTGCTCCATGGAGCCGGACGGGATGACGAAGGCCTGGACGAGGAAGGTCTTCAGAACGAGTGCGATCAGCAGGGCGACGGTGATCAGGAGCGGGATCTCCTTGACCGCGGAGCGCTGTCGCCTGCGCTTGACCTTGCGGGCGAGCCTGCGCCGCTCCGCCCGGCCGGGCAGCGGACGGCCGCCGTCGGTCGACCGTGTGCCGGTGGGCAGCCGTGGGTCGGCGCGGTGTCCGGCCGGCCTGCCCCGGTTACCCATGGCCACCCGCCACGGGAGCGGGGACGGCGTCGAAGGCCCCCGTTTCCGGGACCTCCGACCAGCGGCCGAAGGGCCAGCCGATCCAGTCCGCGCGGCCGATCACGCGCTCCACGGGCACCATGCCGCCACCCGGTCGCCCGAGATGGTCGCGGGAGTCGCTGGACTGGCTGCGGTGGTCACCCATGACCCACAGGGTGCCCTCGGGGACGACGATGTCGAAGGGGACCTTCGAGGGGGCGTCGCCCAGCAGGACGTACCGCTCCTCGACGGGCACACCGTTGACGGTCAGCCGACCGTTCCCGTCGCAGCAGACGACGCGGTCGCCTCCGACGCCCACGACCCGCTTCACGAAGTCGGTCTCGGCGGGCTCGGCGAGTCCGAGGGCCGCGGCCGCGCCGTGCAGCAGACCGGTGACCGGGTTCTCCTCGGGGGTCTCCTGGAGGAAGGACCCGGTGCCGTCGAAGACGACGACGTCGCCGCGGCGCGGCTGCTCGCCGAAACGGTACGCCAGCTTGTTCACGAGGATCCGGTCCCCCACCCGCAGGGTGGGTTCCATGGAGCCGCTGGGGATGAGGAAGGGCTGCATCACGAAGTGGCTCAGGAGCAGCAGGAAGACCACGCAGACGCCGCCCACGAAGCCCGTGCGGCGCCAGGTCCACCCGCCGGCGGCGCCGTCCCGCGCCTCGCTCCCGGCCGTGCGCGCGGACAGGCGCCCGCGGGAACGCCCGGCCGTGCGGCCGGAAATACGCGCGGAGCGCGACCGCTCCCCCGTCTCGGGGGAGCGGTCGCGCTCCGTGTGCTGTGCTTCGGTGTCCATCGGGGGCAGAGCCTATCCGGCCGCCCTGAGAGTCATCGCTCCGAAGCTCCGCGCGATCGGTGAGCCGGAGCTCAGTTGTCGCGCTTCTCCTTGATCTTGGCGGCCTTGCCGCGCAGCTCGCGCAGGTAGTAGAGCTTGGCGCGACGGACGTCACCGCGGCTCACGAGCTCGATCTTCTCGAAGATCGGGCTGTTCACCGGGAAGGTGCGCTCGACGCCGACGGAGAACGAGACCTTGCGGACCGTGAAGGTCTCGCTGACGCCCGAGCCCTGGCGGCGAATGACGACGCCCTTGAACTGCTGGATACGGGAGCGGTTGCCCTCGATGACGCGCACGTGGACGTTCACGGTGTCGCCGGGACGGAAGGCGGGGAGGTCGGTGCGGAGCGAAGCCGCGTTGACCGTGTCGAGCAGGGAGGCCATGGTGGTCTCTTTCCTCGCTGATGCCACAGGTCATCAGCGGAACGTTCGAAAAGGAGATGGAGCGCCGTGCGTACCGTGCGGGCGTCGTCCCCCTGTGGCAGGGGCGCTCGCCGGACACACAGCAGCGGCCTATTCTTCCACGGCGTCCGGCCTGCGCCAAAATCGGCCGCCGGGCTCGGGGGCCCAGCCGAGCATGGAGAGGATCTCCCGGTCCTTCTTGTCGAAGAGCGAGGGGTCGCAGCGCTCGATCAGGTCCGGCCGGTTGGCCGCCGTACGGCGGAAGGCCTCGTCACGGCGCCAGCGCGCGATCTTCCCGTGGTGCCCGCTGAGGAGTACGTCCGGGATGGCGCGGCCGCGCCATTCGGGGGGCTTGGTGTAGACGGGGCCTTCCAGGAGGTTGGCCATGGCCCCGGGGGCGAAGGAGTCGTCGCGGTGGGACTCGGCGTTGCCGAGGACGCCGGGCAGCAGCCGGGCCACGGCCTCCGTGATCACCAGGACGGCGGCCTCCCCGCCGGCCAGCACGTAGTCGCCGATGGAGACCTCGTACACCGGCATGCGGGTCGCGTACTCGTCCATGACGCGCCGGTCGATGCCCTCGTAGCGGGCGGGCGTGAAGATCAGCCACGGGCGCTCGGAGAGCTCGACGGCGAGTTCCTGGGTGAAGGGGCGTCCGCTGGGCGTGGGGACGACCAGGACGGGTCCGTGCGCGCCCGCCTCGAAGCCGTCGGCGAGGGTCTGGTCGAGGGCGTCACCCCAGGGCTCGGTCTTCATGACCATGCCGGGACCGCCGCCGTAGGGGGTGTCGTCGACCGTGTTGTGCCGGTCGTGGGTCCACTCCCGCAGGTGGTGGACGTGGACGTCGAGCTGTCCACGCGCGCGTGCCTTGCCGACCAGGGAGACGTTCAGCGGTTCCAGGTACTCGGGGAAGATCGTGACGACGTCGAGCCTCATGCGTCGTCGTCCCGCGAGGAGTCGGCGGCCCGGGACGTGTCGTCGTCCCCGGGGGTGTCCTCGTCCGGGGAGGAGCCGTCGTCCCGGGAGGAGACGATCTCGGCGCGGTCGTCGATCAGACCGGGCGGCGGGTCGATGACGGCCCGCTGCTGCTCCAGGTCGATCTCGAGGACGATCTCCTCGACGAACGGGATCATCAGCTCGGTGCCGTCGGGTCGCTCGACGATGAAGAGGTCCTGGGACGGCAGGTGGGAGATCTCGGTGATCCGGCCGATCTCGGTGCCGTCGGTGAGTACGACGTCCAGGTCCATGAGCTGGTGGTCGTAATACTCGTCCTCGCCCTCCGGCTCTTCGTCGGGGTCGACGTCGGCGATGAGCAGGGTGTTGCGCAGGGCCTCGGCCGCGTTGCGGTCGCGGACGCCCTCGAAGCGCAGCAGCAGCCGGCCGCTGTGCACCCGGCCGGTCTCGATGGTCAGCGGCCCGGCGGAGGCCGGGTCGGTCCCCAGGACGGTACCGGGCGCGAGCCTGAGCTCGGGCTCGTCCGTACGGACCTCGACGGTGACTTCGCCCTTGATGCCGTGGGCACGGCCGATCCGCGCGACTACCAGCTGCACGACTTCATTCTCTCCTGTTCCGACGACGACGGGCCGGGGCGGGCCCGAAGGCCCTCCCCGGCCCGTGCCGGTGTGTCCAACTTGTTCAGCGGACCTGGTCCACGTCGACGAGGTCGACGCGGATGCCACGGCCGCCGATGGCGCCCACGACGGTACGCAGCGCACGAGCGGTGCGGCCGTTGCGGCCGATCACCTTGCCGAGGTCGTCGGGGTGGACCCGGACCTCGAGCACGCGACCGCGGCGCAGGTTGCGCGAGGCGACCTGCACATCGTCAGGGTTGTCGACGATGCCCTTCACGAGGTGCTCGAGAGCCTCCTCGAGCACGATCAGGCCTCGGTCGACTCGGTGGACGCGGCCTCGGCCTCGTCCGCCTTCTTGTCGGCCTTCTTCGCCTTCGGGGTGATGGCCTCACCCTTGGCGTCGTCACCCTCGAGGGTCTTGGCGAACACGTCGAAGGAGGCGCGCTTGTCCTCCTTCGTCGCCGGCTGCAGCAGCGGCGCCGGGGCCGGGAGGCCCTTGTGCGCCTGCCAGTCGCCGGTGAGCTTCAGGATGGCGAGGACCGGCTCGGTCGGCTGGGCGCCGACGGACAGCCAGTACTGCGCACGCTCGGAGTCGACCTCGATCTTCGACGGGTTGTACGTCGGGTGGTACAGACCGATCTCCTCGATCGCACGACCGTCCCGGCGGGTGCGGGAGTCGGCGACGACGATGCGGTAGTGCGGCTGGCGAATCTTGCCGAGGCGCTTGAGCTTGATCTTGACTGCCACTGGAGTGGTGTCTCCTGGTCTTGACGTGGTTGGGCACATGAGATGCCACGTGGGGTTGCGGTACTCGGGTGCCCGATGGACGCGTCAGCCGGAGGAGAGAGGGGTCCTATGCGACTGTCGAGTACAGCTAGCCATTGTGCCACACGCCGGTGGCGGGCCCGACCCGGCCCGGGCACCGGCTCATCTCGCCGCCGCACCCACCGTTTCCGGGATACGGAAGGGCTTGCCGCAGCCGCCGCAGACGATGGGGGCCTGGGCGAGGACCGAGGGGACCACGCGGACGTTGCGGCCGCAGTCGCAGACGGCCTTCACGCGGACGCCTCCGCCGGAGGAGCCGTGGCGCGCGGCGGGGCCGCGGAAGGAGCGCTTGGTGTCGGCGGCCGTCGCGACGGTGTGGGCCTTGAGAGCGCGCTGGAGCCGCTCGATCGTGGGGCGGTAGCGGCGCTTCGCCTCGGGGTTGAGCGTGACCAGGGAGAAGCCGCTGCTGGCGTGCGGTTCCTCGGGGTGGTCGAGGCCCATCTCCTCGGCGATCGCCAGGAATCTGCGGTTGTGGTAGCGGCCGGCGCGTGAGGTGTCGCGGACTCCTCGGGCGGCGGCGATGCCGTGGACTGCCTCATGGAGCAGTCGCTCGAAGGAGAGCTCGGCGCCGCAGGCGGACGAGGACTCTCCGATCAGGGACTCGGGCGCGGCAAGATCCGGCAGTTCGGGGTGGTGCCGCTGAATGTCGGCCCACGCCTGTGCCAGCTCTGCGGCGAGAACAGGTGGTGTCGTGCTCACGTCGCGTACAACGAGCCGAAGCGCTCCCGGGTTCCATTACGGGGCATCCCAAATAATTTGCACGTACCCGTCAGTTGCCGTTCATGCGTCCGGACGAGGGCCAGTGCGCCGAACTGCGGAGAAGGCTCGCACCTCGCGGCAAGGTGGTGCGTAGCGACGCATACGTTCCGACGCGGCTCCGGTGGCGGGTCGGGCCTGCTCGGGAGGCGGGTCCGGCCGGTTCCGGAGGCGGGTCCCGCGGCGGGTCCGATGCGGGGACAGTACCCGGTCCCGTAGCAGGGCGGCGCACCGGCCCCACCCCGAAGGGGAAGTGGTCCGGTGCGAGCACTGGACGTGGGGACGGATGCGCAGTTCCCTGACATACGGGGGGATGTGGGCGCACGTACACGGGGGCCGTCGACCAGGTACTGATTGGGGCGCTTTCCATGACACCTACGCTCGTCCGGCACGACCCCGCGCGCGACTGGGCCGAGATCCAGGAGCGGATGCTCGTGCCGCTCTACGAGGCGGTGTACGACCGTCTCGCCGTCGGCGACGGCTCGCGGGTCCTGGGGCTCGAATGCGGGTCGGGGCTCGCGCTGCTGATGGCGGCCTCGCGGGGAGCGCGGGTCGCCGGCGTGGACCGGGACCACGCGCGCGTGGAGCTGGCCAGGGAGCGGCTGCCGGAGGGTGCGGGGCACGTGGTGGTCGCGGGTGATCCGGCGGACGTGTCGGACATCGCGGGCGACGCCGCCGGCCCGTCACGTACCCCGTACGACGTGATCACGGCCTTCCACGCCTCGGCGGAGGTGGGCCGGGCGCTGGCGGCCGTCACTCCTCTGGCGCAATCGGGCACGGTGATCGTGCTCGCGGGCTGGGGGCCGCCCGAGCGGTGCGCGACGGCGTCGGTGCTGCGGGTCGCGGCCCGGCTGGCCGACCGGCGCCCGGAGCGCCGAGGCGCCCTCGATGACGTGGTGGCGGGGGCCGGTCTGGAGCCGGACGGCTCGGGCCGGGTGTCGTGCCCGTTCGGTTACGCGGACCAGGAGAGTGCGGTGCGGGGCCTGTTGTCGACGGGCGAGTTCGACGCGGCGGTGCGGGCGACGGATCAGTCGCAGGTCGAGAAGGAGATCGCGGAGGCTCTGGTCCCGTACGTCCGCCCGGACGGGACGGTGTGGATGCCGAACGTCTTCCGCTACCTGCTCGCACGCGTCCCGTAGGAGGCGGGGCCGCCGGGGCGCCACGCGCGCGTGGGGCGGCGTCCCGCGCGCGCCCGGCATGATCGCGACGGGACAGGCCCTGCGGACACGACCTAGGTGTCCTTCGCCAGGCGGGTGATGCCCGCGGCGCGGTAGGCGGCGTCCTCCTCCAGGGTCTCGTGGGCCAGGAGGGCGGTCGCCAGGGCGTCGAGCTTGTCGCGGTTCTCGCGGAGCCGGCGGACCGCGCTCTCGTAGCACTCGTCGACGATCCGGCGCATCTCCTCGGCGACCGTGTCGAGCGTGGCCGGGGCCGCGGAGAGGCCGTACGCCTGCTGGGCGTCGCCGGGGATGGCGGTGAGGCGGCCGACGCGTTCGCTCATGCCCCAGCGCCCGGCCATGCCGCGGGCGATGTGGGTGACCTGTTCCAGGTCGCTCTCGGAGCCGGTGGTGACGACGCCGAAGACGACCTGTTCGGCGGCCATTCCGCCGAGCGCGCCGATGATCCGGCCGCGCAGGTACTCCTCCGTGTACGCGTACTTGTCGGCGTCGGGCGTCGAGAGCGTGACGCCGAGGGCCCGGCCGCGGGGGACGATGGTGATCTTGCGGACCGGGTCGGCGCCGGGCTGGAGCATGCCGAGCAGTGCGTGGCCGCTCTCGTGGTAGGCGGTGCGGCGCCGCTCCTCCTCGGGCATGACCAGGGGTCGTTCCGCGCCGAGCTGGACCTTCTCCAGGGCGTCGGAGAGGTCGGACTGGGTGACCGCCTTCTGCTGTCGCTTGACGGCGAGAAGTGCGGCCTCGTTGGCGAGGTTGGCGAGTTCCGCGCCCGTCATGCCTGGGGTGGTGCGGGCGACCCGGCCGAGGTCGACGTCCGGGGAGAGCGGGATCTCGCGGGTGTGGATTTTGAGGATGGCCTCGCGGCCCCCGCGGTCGGGCGGGTTCACGTGGACGATGCGGTCGAAGCGGCCGGGCCGGGTCAGTGCCGGGTCGAGGACGTCGGCGCGGTTGGTGGCGGCGAGGACGATGACGCCCTCGGAGCCGGTGAAGCCGTCCATCTCGGTGAGGATCTGGTTGAGCGTCTGCTCGCGTTCGTCGTGTCCGCCCATGCCCGAGCCGGCGCCGCGGGCGCGGCCGATGGTGTCGATCTCGTCGATGAAGATGATCGCCGGGGCGACCTTGCGGGCCTCGGCGAAGAGTTCCCGTACGCGTGAGGCGCCGACGCCGACGATCATCTCGATGAACTCGGAGGCCGAGGCCGAGAAGAACGGCACTCCGGCCTCGCCGGCCACGGCTCGCGCGAGGAGTGTCTTTCCGGTTCCCGGCGGGCCGGCGAGAAGCACGCCGCGTGGCATCTTGGCGCCCATGTCGCGGTAGGCGGCGGGGTTCTTGAGGAAGTCGACGACGTCGTTGAGCTCGCCCTCGACCTCGTCGATGCCGGCCACGTCCTCGAAGGTGGTGCGGCGGGCGCCGGGTTGGAGCTCGACGGGCTTGGGCGGGGCCTTGCGGCCGAGCATGCCGCCGGCGCCGCCCATGCCGGAGCTCATCCGGCGTGCGACGAAGATCCACAGCGCGACGAGCAGCAGCATCGGCGCGAGCGAGATGAGCAGGTTGGCGAGGAAGCTGCGCTCCCGGACGACGGGCTCGGCGGTGACGGTGACGCCCTTCGCGGTGAGCTCGCCCCAGAGTTTGTCGTCGGCGAACGCGGGCCGCTGGGTGAGGAATTTGGTGTAGTCGCCCTTGTCGCCGTCGGGCAGCGGCTGTTTGTTCTTCAGCTCGCCCTGGATGGCGTCGCCCTTGGAGTAGATCTTGGTGACGTTGCCGGTGTTCACCTGCTTGCTGAACTCGGTGTACGAGATCGTCGGCTCGTCGCCCCGGTTGAAGAACGACAGCACGAGGTTGGCGATCAGGTAGACGATCAGGGCGGTGAGGACGAGGCCGCCCCAGCCGCCGGGCATCTTCCTCTTCGCCGGGGGTGGCGGCGGGGCCCCTTCCGAGCGCCAGGGCTGGTCGGTCCGGTCGCGCGGGGGTACGGAGTTGGGCACGCTGCTCTCCTCATACCGACGTCAGGCCCGGTCCTCAGTATCGGAAGAGCCGACAATCCCGGCATTCCAGGCGGGGTGAAGGAGTGAAAAGGGGCCCGGGGCGGTTTCGCACCGCCCCGGGCCCCTTCACGTACAGCGTGACGGGCGTCAGCCCATGAACTTCTTGAACTCGTCCGGAAGCTCGAAGTCGCCCGGGCCCTGCCCGGCGGCCGGCAGGCCGAACGCGCCGCCCTGCTGCGCCTGCTCGCGGCGGGCCTGGGCGGCCTCCTCCTCGGCCTTGCGCTTCATCGGGTTGCCGCTCTTGCGCTTGCCCTTGGCCTGCTTGATCTGCTTCTTCTGCCGGCCGGGGCCGCCGCCCATGCCGGGGATCCCGGGCATGCCCGGCATGCCGCCGCCCTGCGCCATGCGGGACATCATCTTGCGGGCCTCGAAGAACCGCTCGACCAGGCCCTTGACGGCGCTGACCTCGACGCCCGAACCCTTGGCGATACGGGCGCGGCGCGAGCCGTTGATGATGGTCGGGTCCTGGCGCTCGCCGGGGGTCATCGACTTGATGATCGCGGCCGTGCGGTCGACGTCCCGCTCGTCGATGTTGTTGATCTGCTCCTTCATCTGCGCCATGCCGGGAAGCATCCCGAGCAGCTTGCTGATGGAGCCCATCTTGCGGACCTGTTCCATCTGGGCGAGGAAGTCGTCGAGCGTGAACTCCTGGCCCTTCTTGGACGCCAGCTTGGAGGCCATCTTGGCGGCCTCTTCCTGGCTGAAGGTCTGCTCGGCCTTCTCGATGAGCGAGAGCATGTCGCCCATGCCGAGGATGCGGGACGCCATGCGGTCCGGGTGGAACGCGTCGAAGTCGTCCAGCTTCTCGCCGTTGGAGGCGAACATGATCTGGCGGCCGGTGACGTGCGCGATGGAGAGCGCGGCACCACCGCGGGCGTCGCCGTCGAGCTTGGAGAGCACGACACCGTCGAAGCCGACGCCGTCGCGGAAGGCCTCGGCGGTGTTGACCGCGTCCTGACCGATCATGGCGTCGACGACGAAGAGGACCTCGTCGGGGCTGACGGCGTCGCGGATGTCCGCGGCCTGCTGCATCAGCTCCTGGTCGATGCCGAGGCGGCCGGCGGTGTCGACGATGACGATGTCGTACTGCTTGCCGCGCGCGTACTCGATCGAGTCCTTGGCGACCTGGACCGGGTCACCGACGCCGTTGCCGGGCTGCGGGCCGTAGAACGCCACGCCGGCGCGCTCGGCGACGACGCCGAGCTGGGTGACGGCGTTGGGGCGCTGGAGGTCACAGGCGACGAGCAGCGGCGAGTGGCCCTGGCTCTTGAGCCAGAGGCCGAGCTTTCCGGCGAGGGTGGTCTTACCGGCACCCTGGAGACCGGCGAGCATGATCACGGTCGGCGCGGTCTTGGCGAACCGCAGGCGCCGGGTCTCGCCGCCGAGGATGCCGATGAGCTCCTCGTTGACGATCTTGATGACCTGCTGGGCGGGGTTCAGCGCCTGGGAGACCTCGGCGCCGCCGGCCCGCTCCTTGACCTGCTTGATGAACGCCCGGACGACGGGCAGGGCGACGTCCGCCTCGAGGAGGGCGATACGGATCTCGCGCGCGGTGGCGTCGATGTCCGCCTCGGACAGGCGCCCCTTGCCCCGGAGATTCTTGAATGTCGCTGCAAGGCGGTCGGAGAGGGTATCGAACACGGCGGTCGCGGATCCTCGGTGTCGGGGGCGGGCGGACGGATTGCCCTCCAGGGTATCTGCCCGGTCGAAGTGCGTGCCCCCGCCCGTCGGATCCGGCGGGGGCGGACGTCGTCACCGCAGTGCGCCCTCCAGCGCCCCGGCCAGGTCCACGGCCTCCTCGTCGGGGAGGAGGGAGCCGTCGGGACGGGTCACGTAGAGCGTGTCCACGGCGTTGGCGCCCAGGGTGGAGACGTGCGCGCTCCTGACCCGGACGTCGGCGCCCTCCAGGGCCCGGCCGATGCGGTGCAGCAGTCCGGGGGCGTCCTGGGCGCGGACCTCGATGACGGTGGCGAGGCGTGAGTCGGCGGCGGCGACCGTGACGCGCGGCGGTGGGGCGGTGACTCCGCGCCGCCGCGGGTAGGCGGCCTCGCGTTCGGCGAGCCGCGCGCGGATGTCGAGGCTGCCGTCCAGGGCCCGGACGAGGTCGGTGCGCAGCCGGGCGGCCTGGGGCAGGGAGCCGTACTCGGCGGCGACGCGCCAGTTCAGGACGAGGACGGCGCCCGGCCCGAGCGCTGTGGGGAGCTCGATGGCGCGCAGGTCGGCGGCGCGGACGGTCAGCCGGTGCAGGGCGAGGACGCCGGCCACGGCCGGCAGCACGCCGGGCTGGTCGGGCAGGGCGATGAGCAGTTCCACCCCGACCGGTTCCGGTTCGCCGTCCTCCGCCGCGGTCTCCGGCTGGGCGTGCAGGGCGAGGGCGGGCTCCCCGGTGCGGAGCGCCTCGACCGCGAGGCGTTCCTGTTCGGCGCTGGGAGCGGGGGGTTCCGGTTCCGTTTCGGGCTCGCCCGCGAGGACGGCCC
This sequence comes from Streptomyces sp. NPDC029139, assembly GCF_055564335.1. Lineage (NCBI taxonomy): Bacteria > Bacillati > Actinomycetota > Actinomycetes > Kitasatosporales > Streptomycetaceae > Streptomyces > Streptomyces sp. NPDC029139. The sequence goes on from NZ_JBVHWN010000012.1 coordinate 127,741, forward strand.
CGACCCGTTTCACCAGGTCGGCCACGAGCGAGGCACGCCAGGACGACCAGGCGGCCGGGCCGGTGGCGAGCGCGTCGGCCTCGGTGAGGGCGTGCAGCAGTTCCAGCGCGCCGTGGGTCCCGACGGCCGTGGCGACGGACCGTACGGTGGCCGGGTCGTCCAGGTCGCGGCGGGTCGCGGTCTCGACGAGCAGCAGGTGGTGGCGTACGACGGTGGCGATGACGGCGACGTCGGCGCGGTCGAAGCCGATCCGGGTGGCGACGTCGCGGGCGATGGTCTCGCCGGCCACGGAGTGGTCGCCGGGCCAGCCCTTGCCGATGTCGTGCAGGAGCGCGGCGACGAGCAGCAGGTCGGGCCTGCCGACGCGGCGGGTCAGCGAGGAGGCGCGGACGGCGGTCTCGACGAGGTGCCGGTCGACGGTCCAGGTGTGGACGGGGTTGCGCTGCGGCCGGCAGCGGACCCGCTCCCAGTCCGGCAGGAGCCGGGTGATCAGCCCCTCGGCTTCCAGCGCCTCCCAGACGGGCACGGTGGGCTCCCCGGCGCCGAGCAGGGTGACGAGTTCCTCGCGCGCCTCGGCGGGCCAGGGGACGGGCAGCGGCTTCGCGGCGGCCGCGAGGCGGCGTACGGCGTGCAGGGAGAGCGGGAGGCCGGACTGGGCGGCCGCGGCGGCGGCCCGCAGGGGCAGTACGGAGTCCCGTTCGGGCTTGGCGCTGAGGGCGAGGACGACCTCGCCGTCCATCTCCACCACGCCCTCGGCCAGGGGGGTGCGTTCGATCGGCGGCTTCCCGCCGCCCGAGCGGCCGCCCAGGAGGGTGCGCAGGCGCGGGCGGGCGGAGCGGGCCTTGAGAACCCGGTTGACCTCGCGCCAGGTGACGTCGGTGGCGTACGAGATGATCCGCGCGGACTCGTACACCTCGCGCAGCAGGGTGTCGGCGTCGAGGAGCCCGAGTTCCTGGGCGACGGCGTCCTGCTCCTGGAGGGCGAGTCGGTCGGTGGCCCGGCCGGTGGTCAGGTGCAGTGCGTCGCGGGCGTCGAGGAGGCGGCGGCGGGCGGCGTCGAGGCCCTCCCGCGGGGCGTCGGCGAGCCAGGAGGCGGCGACGGCGCGCAGGACCTGGGCGTCGCGGAGCCCGCCGCGGGCCTCCTTCAGGTCCGGTTCGAGGAGGAACTGCAGCTCCCCCATGCGTTCGGCCCGTTCCCGGCAGAGCGCGTCGAGCTCGGGGAGCCGCTCGGGTGCCTGGTTGCGCCAGTCGGCGAGCACGGCGGTCCGCAGCCCGGCGACGAGTCCGGCGTCGCCGGCGACGGGCCGGGCGTCGAGGAGCCCGAGCTGGACCTTGAGGTCGTCCGCGGCGGTCTTGCGGGCCTCGGCGGGGGTGCGTACGGAGTGGTCCAGGGCGAGGCCCAGGTCCCAGACCGGGTACCAGATGCGGTCGGCGAGCCGGGCGACGGCGCCCGCGTCGGCGGTTCCGTCGTGGAGGAGGAGCAGGTCGAGGTCGCTCCGTGGGGACAGCTCACCGCGTCCGTAGCCGCCGACGGCGACGAGCGCCACCCCTCGTGGCGGCTGGGCGGCGGCGAACAGTCCGGCCAGCCATTCGTCGGTGAGCCGGGCCAGGGCGGCACGGCGCGGCGGCCCGGACCGCTCCTTCTCGGTGAGAAGGAGCAGCCGGGCCGCCGCGTAGCCGCTGGGTCCCGAGTCTTCCGCTTGCGTACTCACATCGACGCTCGTCACCCAGCAGCTCCCTATCCGTGCCTACAGTGCGTCCGGACCGCGCTCGCCCGTGCGGACGCGTACGGCCGTCTCGACCGGCACGCTCCACACCTTTCCGTCACCGATCTTGCCGGTTCGGGCGGCCTTGACCACGACATCGATGAGCTGTTCGGCGTCGTCGTCCTCGACGAGCACCTCGATGCGGATCTTGGGGACGAGGTCGACCGTGTACTCGGCACCGCGGTAGACCTCGGTGTGGCCGCGCTGGCGGCCGTATCCGCTGGCCTCGGTGACCGTGAGCCCCTGGACTCCGAAAGCCTGGAGGGCTTCCTTGATCTCGTCCAGCCGGTGCGGCTTCACGACTGCGGTGATGAGCTTCATGCGTCCACCTTCTTGGTCTCCGTAGCTGCCGGGGCGGGCGCGGCGGTGGAGCGCGAGGACGCGCCGCCGCCGGCTCCGCTGAAGTCGTACGCGGTCTCGGCGTGCTCGACCTGGTCGATGCCGGAGACCTCGTCGTCCTCGCTGACCCGCATGCCCATCGTCTTGTCGATGATCAGCGCGAGGATCGCGGAGGCGATCAGAGAGTAGGCGAGGACGGCGAAGACGCCGATGGCCTGCTTGCCCAGCTGGTCGAGGCCGCCGCCGTAGAACAGGCCCTTGACCTCGGACTGGACTCCTCCGGTGGCGAAGAGGCCGACGAGGAGGGAGCCGATGACACCGCCGACGAGGTGGACACCGATGACGTCGAGGGAGTCGTCGTAGCCGAACTTGTACTTGAGGCCGACGGCCATGGCGCAGAGCAGACCGGAGATGGCGCCCACCGCGATCGCGCCGAGCGGGCTCACGGCGCCGCCGGACGGGGTGATGGCGACGAGGCCGGCGACCGCGCCGGAGGCGGCGCCCAGGGTGGTGAAGGAGCCATGGCGGATCTTCTCGTACGCGAGCCAGGCGAGCATGGCGGCGGCGGTGGCGACCTGGGTGTTCACGAACATCACGGCGCCGACGCCGTCGTCGTTGCCGAGCCAGGAGCCGGCGTTGAAGCCGAACCAGCCGAACCAGAGCAGACCGGCGCCGAGCATGACCAGCGGGAGGCTGTGCGGACGCATCGGGTCCTTCTTGAACCCGACCCGCTTGCCGATGACGAGGATCACGCCGAGGGCCGCGGCACCGGCGTTGATGTGGACCGCCGTGCCGCCGGCGAAGTCGATGACGCCCATCTCGAAGAGCCAGCCGCCGGAGCCCCAGACCCAGTGGGCGACGGGGAAGTAGACGATCGTGACCCACAGGGCGATGAAGAGGGCCCAGGCGGTGAACTTCACGCGGTCGGCGAGTGCGCCGCTGATGAGCGCGGGGGTGATGATCGCGAACATCAGCTGGAAGACGGCGAAGACGAAGACCGGGATGGTGTAGCCGTCCCACAGCTGGTTGACGCCGATACCACTGAGGCCGACGTACTCGGAGGACCAGCCGAACAGGGAGGCGTTGTCGGTGCCGAAGGCGATGCTGAAGCCGTAGAGCACCCAGAGGATCGTGACGATCCCGAGGCTGATGAAGCTCATCATCAGCATGTTGAGGGTGGACTTGACGCGGACCATGCCTCCGTAGAAGAAGGCGAGTGCCGGGGTCATCAGCATGACCAGGGCGGAGCAGATGAGCATGAACCCGGTGTTGGCGGCGGACAGCTGGGGGGCGTCTGCTGCCAGGGTCGTGATGGCTGGTGCCATCGGCGTCTCCTCGTCGTCGGTACGGCCTGTGCGGGGGCGGGGCCGAGAGCGGCTTGGCCAGGAGGGGTGGCCGGTTATGCGCCAAAGTTGGCGCAGCGCCGTTTCCGTCGATGCCGCACGATGTTTCGCCGCAGTGACGAAGGGGTGGGGCGTGTTACGTGGCTGTGAACGGCAAGGTCACGGGGAGGTAACACGCCTGCCGCGCCGAAACCGCGGCCGTGGCGGGAGGACGAGACCGGCCGCGGCAGCGTCCCTGTGTCCTGGCGGCGGGGGAGCCGGGTCGGGCAGTGGGGGACGGCTGTCGCGGCCGGAGTGTGGAGGGCTGCCGGTGCTCAGACCGCCTCGGCGGTCTCGGGCAGCAGGGCGGTGAGCCGGTCGGTGAGCTGGACGACCTCGGCGACGTCGCGGAAGTCGCGGGCGGCCGTGTCGACGGTCTTGCGGAGCCGGGTGTTGACCCGTTCGGAACGGACCCGCTTGGCGACGACCAGGGCCCTTTCGACGAGGGAGGCGGACTGCTCGGGCTCCCGCTTGAGCAGGTGCACGGTGGCCATGCCGATCAGGTTGAGTGCGTACGAACGCTGGTGCTCGGTGTCCTTCTCGAAGAGGGCGACCGCGCGCTCCATGACGGGCTCGGCGAGCGAGGCGTACGTCGGGGAGCGCCCGGCGACGTAGGCCAGGTCGCGGTACGAGTGGGAGTTCTCGCCGTTGAGCTCGGCCTCGGAGAAGAAGCGGATCCAGTCGGGCTCGGGCTCGCCGTCGAGGCCGACGTCGGCGAAGGTGTCCTCGGCCATGCGGACGGCCCGCTTGCACTTGGAGGGCTGGCCCATGTTGGCGTAGGCGCGGGCCTCCATCGCATACAGCATGGCCTGGGTGCGCGGGGTGGCGCAGTCACGGCTGCCGTACTGGGCGAGGTGGATGAGTTCGAGGGCGTCGTCGGGCCGGCCGAGGTGGATCATCTGGCGGCTCATAGAGGAGAGGATGTACGAGCCGAGCGGCTTGTCGCCCGCCTCCTTGGCGGCGTGCAGGGCGAGGACGAAGTACTTCTGGGCGGTGGGCTGGAGGCCCACGTCGTAGCTCATCCATCCGGCGAGTTCGGCCAGTTCGGCGGCGCATTTGAACAGACGCTGGGCGGTCGCGGCCGGCTGGGGCTCCTGGAGCAGGTCGGTGACCTCGTGGAGCTGGCCGACGACCGCCTTGCGGCGCAGTCCGCCGCCGCACTGGGCGTCCCACTGGCGGAACATCGCCGTGGTGGATTCGAGAAGGTCCAGCTCGCCCGTGGAGAGGCGGCCGGGGCGGCGGGTGTCGAGGGCCGGTTCGGGGCGCTCGACCTCGCCGACGGGGGTGGGCACGAGCCAGCGCTGCATGGGCTCGATGAGGGAGGGTCCGGCGGCCAGCGACAGGGCGGAGCCGAGGAAGCCGCGGCGGGCGAGCATCAGATCGCTGCGGGAGAACTCGCTGAGCAGGGCGACGGTCTGGGGTCCGGCCCAGGGCAGGTCGACACCGGAGACGGACGGGGACTGGTGGGCGGTGCGCAGTCCGAGGTCCTCGATGGCCACGACGGCGCCGAAGCGCTCGGAGAACAGCTCGGAGAGGATCCGCGGGATGGGTTCGCGGGGCTGTTCGCCGTCCAGCCAGCGGCGGACGCGGGAGGTGTCGGTGGAGATGTGGTGGGCGCCCATCTGGCGTGCCCTGCGGTTCACTTGGCGCGCGAGCTCGCCCTTCGACCAGCCGCTGCGCACGAACCACGAGCTCAGCTGCTCGTTCGGGCGCTTGCCGGCAGTCGTAGCGTCTGCGCCGTTGCCGCCCACAGGAACGCCCCCATCCACGTCGATGTCTCTGTTGCGCGAACCCCTCACAGGATGCCGCGTGTTGCGGCGTCCGTCTGGAGCTTGCACTCCTTCGAACTGGAAAGCGGGTTGCCTCCGGCATACCCGCGCGCGCAGTGAACTCCAGGGTTCGAGCACCGAAAGTAATCCTACGATCACCCGTCCAGGGAGGCGGATTCAAGAAACGCCACCATTCGCCACCCCTTCGAATGAACTCGCCTGCCACCGAACACGATTCACTTGACATGCGACGAACCACGGGTCGGCGGAGTGTTGCGCGAGGAGGCGCGCGCAGCGGGCCGCACCACCGCGGCCGCGACGGTACGCCACCTACGGCGACGGAGCGTGACGGTGAGGCTCCGAGTCGTAACCACCGGCGCGTCCGACCCGTTGGAGGGGGCATGGGCTTCACGATCGGCATTCGCGAGATGCGGTCCGGCACACGTCGCCGCGTTCGCACGACAGAGTGCACAGCGGTGGCCGAGTACACCGGACTGTGGGGCTGGGACGTGGTCCCGGGAGCGCGGGCCCTCTCCGGCCAGTGCTCCTGCGGGGATCCCGCGTGTACGGCTCCGGGGGCGCATCCGCTCTCGTTCGCCGACGAGGTCCCGGCGGGCGCCGGTCTGGACGACGCGACCAAGGCGTGGTCGCGGTACCCGGGCGCGGCGCTGCTGCTGCCGGTGGGCCGCACGTTCGACGTGCTCGAGGTCGCCGAGGCCGCGGGGCGCCGCGCGCTGGTCCGGCTGGAGCGCATGGGGCTGCCGCTGGGTCCGGTCTGCGCGACGCCGACGGGCCGGGCGTGGTTCTTCGTGGCGCCGGGCGCTGCGGTGGAGCTGCCGCGGCTGCTGTACCGGATGGGCTGGGACGACGCGGACCTGGACCTGCGGGGCCTGGGCGCCGGCGCCTACATCACCGCCCCGCCGTCGGACCTCGGCGGCCTGGGCCCCGTGCGCTGGCTGCGCCCTCCGACGCTGGACACGGCCGGCTCACCGCCCCAGGCGCGCCTGCTGCTCGGCACGCTGGCGTACATCTGCCATCGCAGCCATCCCTGACGCCGGCCTTCCCACAACGCCTTCGGGCCCCGCACGCGCTGTAGCGTGCGGGGCCCGAAGGCGTACGTGGGGCCGTCGAACGGCGCCTAGGCGCCGTCGCCGATCAGGGCGTCGACGAAGGCCGCGGGCTCGAAGGGAGCCAGGTCGTCCGGGCCCTCCCCCAGGCCGATCAGCTTGACCGGCACGCCCAGCTCGCGCTGGACCGCGATCACGATGCCGCCCTTGGCGGTGCCGTCGAGCTTGGTGAGCACGATGCCGGTGATGTCCACGACCTCGGCGAAGACACGCGCCTGGACCAGGCCGTTCTGACCGGTGGTGGCGTCCAGGACGAGCAGGACCTCGTCCAGCGGGCCGTGCTTCTCGACGACCCGCTTCACCTTGCCGAGCTCGTCCATCAGACCGGTCTTGGTGTGCAGACGGCCGGCGGTGTCGATGAGGACGACGTCCGCGCCCTCCGCGATGCCCTCCTTGACCGCGTCGAAGGCGATCGACGCGGGGTCGCCGCCTTCCGGACCGCGCACGGTCCGCGCGCCGACCCGCTCGCCCCAGGTCTGGAGCTGGTCGGCGGCGGCGGCGCGGAAGGTGTCGGCCGCGCCGAGGACCACGGAGCGGCCGTCGGCGACCAGGACCCGGGCGAGCTTGCCGGTGGTGGTGGTCTTGCCGGTGCCGTTGACGCCGACGACCATGACGACGCCCGGGGTGCCCGGGGCGCTCTCGGTCTTCACGGTGCGGTCGAGGTCGGGGCCGAGGAGGGTGATGAGCTCCTCGCGGAGCAGGCCGCGCAGCTCCTCGGGGGTGCGGGTGCCGAGGACCCGGACGCGCTCGCGGAGGCGCTCGACCAGCTCCTGGGTGGGGGCGACGCCGACGTCGGCGGTGAGCAGGGTCTCCTCGATCTCCTCCCAGGTGTCCTCGTCGAGGTTGTCCCGCGAGAGCAGCGTGAGCAGCCCCTTGCCGAGGGAGTTCTGCGAGCGGGCGAGGCGGGCGCGGAGCCGTACGAGACGGCCCGCGGTCGGTTCCGGCACCTCGATCTCGGGAGCCGGCGGGGCGGCGACGACCGGGTCCTCGACCGCCGCCGGGGTCTCGACGGCCTCCTCGGCCGTCGGGAGGTCGACCTCCTCGATGGTGCGGCGTGGTTCTTCCCGCGGCGTCTCCGCCTCCTCGCCGACGTGCGGCTCGGCGGGCGGAGCGGTGATGGTCGGCGGAGTGGACGGCGCCTCGGGCGGCGGCAGCTGCTTCTTCTTGCGGCCGCTGATCACGAGCCCGCTGGTCACGGCGACGGCGACGACCAGGGCGATGACTACAGCAAGAATGAGTTCCATAACCCCACCAGTATGGCGCGGCCCGGCGCCTCACCCCGGGTGCCGCCCGGCCGGGGCGCGTCCCCTCGGGCGGCGGGGAGCGGGAAGGGGGTGAAGACCGGTACGACCGGTACCAAGGGGCCCTTATGCGGCCCTTTGCTCGATTACATACGATGCTGGTGCACTCGGCGCGCGCTTCGACCGCCGCCCTCCCCCGGAGCCCCCACCTCTGTACGGAGTACCCCCATGCCCCACGCCTCCGAGCCCGAAGGCGCGATATCCGGCGGTCCGGCCGCCGAACGCGCCGTCGAGACCCGTGGTCTCGAGCCCGTCCCCGATGCCGAGCGCACCGGCCACGTACGGGAGCTGTTCCCGACCTGGGTCGCCGCCAACATCAGTGTGCTGCTCCTCACGATGGGCGCGGGCCTGATCGTCTTCAACGGCCTGAACTTCTGGCAGGTGCTCATGGTCGCGACGGCCGCGCCGATCCTCTCGTACGGGATCGTCGGCCTGATCTCGATCGCCGGGAGGCGTGGGGGCTCCCCGGGTATGGCGCTGTCGCGGGCCGTCTTCGGGCAGCGCGGCAACCTCTTCCCGGGTTCGCTGATCTGGGTGGCCCGGTGGGGGTGGGAGACCATCAACGCGGTCACCGGCGCCTACGCCGTGCTGACCGTCCTCGATCTGCTCTTCGGCATCGAGTCGAACACCGCGCTGATCGTCATCACGCTGCTGCTCTTCGTCGCCTGCACCTTCCTGGTGTCCGGGCTCGGGATCAACGCACTGCGGGTGTGCAGCAAGTGGTCGACGTATCTCTTCGGCGCCTTCTCCGTCCTCGTCCTGGTCCACCTGGTGGCGAACACGGACTGGTCCGCGGTCTTCGACAAGCCGGCCGGTTCGACGGCGATGATGATCGCCGGTATCGGCACCATCGCGGCGGGCGGCATCAGCTGGGTCCCGTCCGGCCCGGACTTCACCCGCTATCTGCCGCGTACGGCCTCCTCGAAGGCGATCGTGGGGTCCACGGTCGGCGGCGCCGGCATCGTCGTGCTGCCGATGGTCCTGATGGGCGCGGTCATGGCGGTGGCGACGCCCGGTCTGGCCTCGGCGCAGGATCCGGTGTCGTTCATCGGCGAGCTGCTGCCGGCGTGGATTTCCGTGCCGTACCTGATGATCGCGGTGATCGGCATGCTGCTGATCAACTCGATGTCGATGTACTCGGCCGGGTTCACCGCGCAGACGCTCGGCATCAAGGTGTCGCGTGCCGCGGCGGTGAGCGTGAACGCCGTGATCAGCCTGGTCTTCGGCTTCCTGCTGATGGTGGTGGCGACCAGCTTCATCGGCTCGTTCATCTCCTTCCTGACGCTGCTCGCGGTGGCGTTCTCCGCGTGGATCGGCGTCTTCGGCGTCGACATGCTGCGCCGCCGGTCCTACGACGGGGTGGCGCTGATGGACACCACGCGCACGAGCGCCTACTGGTACCGGGGCGGCTTCGCCTGGCAGGCGATGACGGCCTGGGCCGTGGCGCTGGTCGCCGGTCTGCTGTTCACCAGGGTCGAGTGGTTCTCCGGTCCGCTCGCCGCGTCCTGGATCGGCGAGAACGGGCTCGGCTGGGCGGCGACGGTCGTGGTCGCGGGCGTGCTCCACGGAGCGCTGCCGCGGACCGCCGCGGGTGCGGACGCGGAACCCGTCGAGGTCCGCGAGACTGTTTCCATCTGACGCTTCGTCAGATACCGTCCCCCTTCGCCCGGCATCCCACGCGCGGAGGGGGACTTCCCATGCCCTTCACAGTCGTACGGTTCAACCTCGTCGATCCGCACGCGACCCCCGAGTCCCTCTCGGAGCGCTACCGCGCCGCCCTCGCCATGGCGGCCTACGCCGACGAGCACGGGGTCGGCACCGTCCAGACCGAGGAGCACCACGGTGTGGCCGACAACTGGCTGCCGTCCCCCTTCGCCTTCGCGGGCGCGGTCTTCGGGGCGACGCGGAGGATCGCGGTCACCGTCTCCGCGATCATCGGGCCGCTCCACGATCCGCTGCGGCTCGCCGAGGAGATCGCGGTCCTGGACCTGCTGAGCGCGGGGCGGCTGGTGACGGTCGCGGGCATCGGCTACCGCCCCGAGGAGTACGAGGAGCGCGGGGTCGACTGGGGCCGCCGCGGCAAGCTGCAGGACCTGCTCCTGGAGACCTTGCTGAAGGCGTGGTCCGGCGAGCCCTTCACGTATCAGGGCCGTACGGTACGGATCACTCCCCGGCCCTTCACCCGGCCTCATCCGCTGTTGCTGGTGGGCGGGTCCTCGAAGGCGGCGGCGCGGCGGGCGGCCCGGCTCGGGCTGCCGTTCTTTCCCAGCGCCCACCTGCCGGAGCTGGAGACGTACTACCGGGAGCGGTGCGCGGAGTACGGCACGGAGGGCTGGACGATGATGCCGGCCGAGCGGACCCCGCTGCTGCATCTGTCCGAGGACCCGGACCGGTCCTGGGAGCTGTACGGGGAGCACTTCCTGCACGAGGCTCGGACGTACGCGTCCTGGCAGTCGAAGGACATCCGCTCGGCGGTGCGCTCGACGGCGACGACGGTCGCGGAGCTGCGGGCCGAGGGGGTGTACCGGATCGTCACGCCGGACGAGTGTGTGGCGCTGGGCCTGGAGAGCCTGGTGCTCCATCCGCTGTGCGGCGGGATGCCGGTGGACGAGGCGTGGCGGAGCCTGCGGCTGTTCGGGGAAGACGTACTGCCCCGGCTCGGGGCATAGGGCCCTGGGCCGGGGCAGTACTCGTGTCGAGGAGAGGGGCAGCGGGGATTAGCCCATCTCCTCCAGCGCCTTGCCCTTCGTCTCCTTGACGTACCGCAGCACGAAGGGGATGGAGAGCACGGCGAAGACGGTGTAGATGATGTAGGTGCCGGAGAGGTTCCAGTCCGCCAGGGACGGGAAGCTGGCGGTGATGGCCCAGTTGGCGATCCACTGGGCGGAGGCGGCGACGCCGAGGGCGGCGGCGCGGATCCGGTTGGGGAACATCTCGCCGAGGAAGACCCAGACCACCACGCCCCACGAGAGGGCGAAGAAGAGCACGAAGACATGGGCGGCGACGAGGGCCACGACGCCCTCGGTCTCGGGGAGCTTGCCGTCGACGAGGTCGGCGGAGAAGGCCCATGCCTCGAAGGCTAGGGCGACGGCCATGCCGATGGAGCCGACGAGCGCGAGGGGCTTGCGGCCCACGCGGTCGACGAGGACCATCGCGATCACGGTGCCGACGATGTTGATGATCGACGTGGTGAACGAGTAGAAGAACGAGCTGGAGGGGTCGATGCCGACCGACTGCCAGAGCGTCGCGGAGTAGTAGAAGGCGACGTTGATGCCGACGAGCTGCTGGAAGACCAAGAGTCCGATGCCGACCCAGACGATGGGGAGCAGCTTGAAGCGGCCGCCGGCCACGAGCAGGTCCTTGAAGGTGGACTTGTGCTCGCTGCGCATGGCGCGGTCGATCTCGGCGACACGGTGGTCGAGGTCGACACCGTGGCCCTCGACCTCGGCGAGGACCTCCTTCGCCCGGTCGATCCTGCCGACGGAGATGAGGAAGCGGGGGGACTCGGGGATGGCGAAGGAGAGCAGACCGTAGAGCAGGGCGGGGACGACCATCACGCCCAGCATCCACTGCCAGGCTTCGAGGCCGGCGATCTCACCGCGCTGGTCGCCGTCGGCGAGCTGCAGGATGCCGTAGTTGACCAGCTGGGAGATGGCGATGCCGATGACGATGGCGGCCTGCTGGAAGGAGCCGAGGCGACCGCGGTAGGCGGCGGGCGCGACCTCGGCGATGTACGCCGGGCCGATCACCGAGGCCATGCCGATGGCGAAGCCGCCGACGATCCGCCAGAAGGCGAGGTCCCAGAGGGCGAAGGGCAGGGCGGAGCCCACGGCGCTGACGCTGAAGAGCACGGCGGCGATCTGCATGCAGCGGATGCGGCCGATGCGGTCGGCGATCCGGCCGGCGGTCGCCGCGCCGATGGCGCAGCCGATCAGGGCGATCGCGATGACCTGGGCCAGGGTGCCGGAGCCGATGTCGTAGCGGTCCCGGATGGCCTCGACGGCGCCGTTGATGACGGAACTGTCGTACCCGAAGAGGAAACCACCCATCGCGGCGGAGGCCGTGATGAAGATGACGTGGCCGAGGTGGTCCGGGTGGGCGGCTCGGCCTTCGGAAGGCGGCGGCGTGGGCGCCTGCGCGGTGCTGGTCACATGGACTCCTGTGGGCTCCGGCAGCGTCGCCGGAGTGTGGGGGGCGAGCCCTTCCAGTGGCGCACAACATCACGCCGCCCACCACGTGAAGGTAAAAGCAACGTTGCAGAGACTATTCCTTCAAGTTTCGAAGTCAAGACCTGATGTCGTATGACTTTAAACCTGTGGCGCGGCGTCTTGAGTTCAAGACTTGTAGTTGATCACCGCAGGCGCTGACTGATGACCTTCGAGACGCCGTCGCCCTGCATGGAGACGCCGTACAGCGCGTCGGCGACCTCCATCGTCCGCTTCTGGTGCGTGATGACGATCAGCTGCGAGGACTCCTGGAGCTCCTGCATGATCCGGATGAGCCGCTGGAGGTTGGTGTCGTCCAGGGCGGCCTCCACCTCGTCCATGACGTAGAACGGGCTGGGGCGGGCCTTGAAGATGGAGACCAGCAGCGCCACGGCGGTCAGCGAGCGCTCGCCGCCGGAGAGCAGCGAGAGGCGCTTGACCTTCTTGCCCGGCGGGCGCGCCTCCACGTCGACACCGGTGGTGAGCATGTTGTCGGGGTCGGTCAGGATCAGCCGGCCCTCGCCACCGGGGAAGAGCCGTGAGAAGACGCCCTCGAACTGGCGGGCGGTGTCCCGGTACGCCTCGGTGAAGACCTGTTCGACGCGGAGGTCGACCTCCTTCACAACCTGAAGGAGGTCGGCACGGGTCTTCTTCAGGTCCTCCAGCTGCTCGGAGAGGAACTTGTGCCGGTCCTCCAGCGCCGCGAACTCCTCCAGGGCCAGCGGATTCACCTTGCCGAGCTGCTGATACGCCCGTTCAGCGGCCTTCAGCCGCTTCTCCTGCTCCGAACGGACGAAGGGGCGGGGCTGGTTGCGCGGATGGTCCGGGTCCTCCGGCAGCTCCTCCCCCTCGGCGGGCGGCGACGGCGGTACGAGGTGGTGAGGGCCGTACTCGGACACGAGCCCGGCCGGCTCGACTCCGAACTCCTCCAGCGCCTTGGTCTCCAGCTGCTCGATCCGCAGCCGTTTCTCCGCGCCCAGGACCTCGCCGCGGTGGACGGAGTCGGTGAGCTTGTCCAGCTCGGCCTTCAGATCGCGGCCCCGGTTCCGGGCGGCGGTCAGACCCTGCTCGCGAGCGCTCCTGGCCGCGTCGGCGAGCGCGCGCTCCCTCTCGGCCCGGACCAGGGAGACCTCGATGTGGGCCAGGAGCTGCCGCGCGCCCGCGGCGACCGCGCCGGCGACCTCCGCCTCGTGCCGCAGCCGGGCGCGGCGCTGCGCGGCACGCGCGCGTGCCTCGCGTTCGGCGCGGGCGGCCCGGTCGAGGGAGTCGGCGCGTCCCGCGAGGCCCTTGACCCGTTCCTCGTGGGTACGGAGCTGGAGCCGGGCCTCCATCTCGGTCTGGCGGGCGTTGGCGCCGTCGGCGGCGAGCCGGTCGCGCACGGAGGTGTCGGGCTCCTCCTCGGCCGGGGTCTCCTCGGCGACCAGGAGACGCTCGGCCAGCTCCTCGGCCTCGTACCGCGCCTTCTCCAACGCCTCCTGCGCGCGGGCGGCCGCCGCGGTGGTGCGCTCGGCCTCCCCGGCGGCGCCACGGGCCTGGCCGGCGAGACGGCCCAGCTGCTGGGCCACGGCGGACTTCTCGCGGTCCGCGGCGCGACGCCGTTCGGCCAGCTCCTCCACGAGCGCGGCGGCGGTGCGCCTGCGTTCGGTCGCCTCCCGCTGGGCGAGGGCCAGCTCGGCGCACCGCGACTCCAGCCGCTCCAGCTCGGCGGCCGCCTCGTCGACGGACGCCTGCACCTCGAGGAGGCTGGGCGCCCCGGCGGAACCGCCCTGCGCGAAGTGCGCCCCCAGGAGGTCCCCCTCGGCGGTGACGGCGGTAAGACCCGGGTGGGCGTAGACGAGCTCCTCGGCCTCCTCCAGCGTGCCGACCACCACGATCCCGTCGAGCAACCGCCGTACGGAGCCGGTGAGGTCGTCGGGGCCCCGGACGAGGTCGGCGGCGCGCGGGTACCGGCCGGCCGGCTCCGGGACGACCCGGGGCCCCGCCGGCGCCTCCCCGCCCGTGAGGAGCAGCGCCGCCCGGCCCGCGTCCTGTTTGCGCAGCAGGCGCAGGGCCTCGGCGGCCGCGGCGGGGCCGGAGACGGCGATCGCGTCCGCCGCCGCGCCGAGGGCCGCGGCGACCGGGATCTCGTATCCCGGGGTGACGGTGAGCAGTTCCGCGGCCGGGCCGAGCAGTCCGCTCAGCCTGTCGCGGGCACCGAGCAGCGCTCCCGTACCGTCCTTGCGGCGCAGCCCCAGGGACAGGGCCTCGTGCCGGGCCCGGGTCGCCGCCCGGCCCCGGTCCGCCTCCGTGGCGGCCTCGCGGGCGGCCGTCAGGGCCGACTCGGCCTCGGCGAGGTCCCGGCGGGCGGCGTCGTACCGCTCCCCCAGCTCCGTGTCGTCCGCGTCGAGTCCGTCGACCTCCACCTTGAGCCGCTCGTACTCCTCCTGGGCGGCGACGGCCCGCTCCTGGGCCTCGTCCCTGGCGGCGGCGAGCCGGTCGATCTCGGCCTGGGCGGACGCGGCGCGCGAGCGGGCGGCGTTGACCTGGCCGTGCAGCCGGGCGAGTCCTTCCCGACGGTCCGCGATGGCACGGGCCACGTCCTTGAGGCGGCGCTCCTCCACGGCGAGCTCGCGCTCCAGTTCGGCGCGATGGGCGACGGTGTCCTCCAGGGCCCGCTCGGCCGCTTCCAGGGCGGCCTCCAGCTCCGCCTCCTGCTCGCGGATCCGGGCGGCCTCGCGCTCCATGTCCTCCGGGTCACGGCCCCGGCGCTCCTCCGGCGGCTGGGCGGTGGCGCTCTTCACGCGCGCGTCGGCGAGCGAGACGGTGCCCCGGACCCGCTCGGCGAGCTGGGAGAGTTCGTACCAGGTGTGCTGGGCTTGCTGGAGGCGCGGGACGAGTCTGCGGACCTCGTCCTCCAGGTCGGCCTCGGTCGCGAGCGCCGCCTCGAGCTCGCGCTCGGCGCTCTCCTTGCGCTCCTTCAGCGCCGCCTCGTCGGCGACCTCGGCCTTCAGAGCCTCCTGCAGCCGTACGAGATCGTCGGAGAGGAGCCGCAGCCGGGCGTCGCGCAGGTCGGCCTGGATGACGGCGGCCCGGCGGGCGACCGCCGCCTGCCGGCCGAGCGGTTTGAGCTGGCGGCGCAGTTCGTCGGTGAGGTCCTGCACGCGCGCGAGGTTGGCCTGCATCGCGTCGAGCTTCCGCAGCGCCTTCTCCTTGCGCTTGCGGTGCTTGAGGACGCCGGCGGCCTCCTCGATGAAGGCGCGGCGGCCCATCGGGTCGGCGTGCAGGACGGAGTCGAGCTGGCCCTGGCCGACGATGACGTGCATCTCGCGGCCGATGCCCGAGTCGGAGAGCAGGTCCTGGATGTCGAGCAGCCGGCAGGTGTCGCCGTTGATCTGGTACTCGCTGCTGCCGCCCCGGAACATGATCCGGGTGATGGTGACCTCGGCGTAGTCGATGGGCAGCGCGCCGTCGGAGTTGTCGATGGTCAGCGAGACCTCGGCACGGCCGAGCGGCGGCCGCCCGGTCGTGCCGGCGAAGATGACGTCCTCCATCTTGCCGCCGCGCAGCGACTTGGCGCCCTGCTCTCCCATGACCCAGGACAGGGCGTCCACGACATTGGACTTGCCCGATCCGTTCGGCCCCACGACGCACGTGATTCCCGGTTCGAACCGCAGCGTGGTGGCGGAGGCGAACGACTTGAAACCGCGGAGGGTGAGGGCCTTGAGATGCACGCCCCCGGACTCTACCTGGGCTCTCGCGTTTCACCCCGGAAGGTGCCGGGCACATCCTCCCCAGAAGAGGGGTGGGACATGGGGGACGCAGGAAAGCACCGGGACTCAAGAAAGAAGGGACGCCGAAGCGTCCCTTGCATATCTAGCTGTTCCAGCGAGAGTGTTTCTCACCCTGCCCCGGCACGGGGCTGACTGTCAGGTGAGCGCAGGCTCCGCCTGGGGAACGTCGAGGTCGATGCTGTCGAGCAGCGACTCTCCGTGCTGTGCGGCGGCAGCGTTGAGCGCGTCGTTCTCGGACTGGATCCGAACGAGCTCGGACTCCAGATCCTGGACGCGCTGCTGAAGCCGTCGCATCTCGGCGAGGAGTCGCGGGTCGGAGCCGCCGACGTAACCGAGAAGCGCCTTTGCCATGATGGATGGTCCTCCACACTGAGTGACCGACCGAAGCGGTTGGGTCGTGAGGGATTTCGCACCCGCGGTGCTCAGCGGCATATTTTGTTTCGTGCCGTTTTCGCCGCCGAACAGCTAAGGTGCGCGGGGCTTCCAGAGTCTCACCAAAAAGTTTGACGGTCAACACGATCACGCCCGGGATCAAGGGGCGACCGGGGGGCAGCGGCCGCAGAACTCGCGGCGGCGCCTCGCAACTCGGTGCCTCGGGGGGCGTAGAGATCATCCTTCCTCGCGGAGCCCGGCACGGCAAGACCCTCTCGGCAATCAGCAGGTCATTTCCGCTTGGGCGACCGTTCGCCGAACGTCCGCCCGGGCGCGCGGAGGCGCCGGGGCGGAGCCGTTCTCCCGTGACCGTCAGCGGATGGCGAAGCCGTCGTAGCCGCCGCGCGGGGTGTCCCAGATCTCAGTGACTCCGTCCACCCGCCCGGGAGTGTCGTCGGACCGGAGCCAGTCGAGCAGACGGTGGCAATTCTCACTCGGCCCCTCGGCCACGACCTGGACCCGCCCGTCGTCGAGGTTCAGGGCGAAGCCCACGAGCCCTCCGATCTCCAAGGCGTTTGCCCTGGTGAACCAACGGAAGCCCACTCCCTGTACTCGGCCGCGCACCCAGGCGGTCAGCCGTACGTCTTCGTTCATGGCTGCACGCTAACCGCCCAATTCCCGAAGGAGCACGTCGCCCCCGCGCGTCATGGCGTACAGTCCCGACCGAATGAGACTCACCCGTTCGGATGCGTCTCAGTGGACAGCCTCTGCACCAGGGGCCCCGGCAGCAAAGATCAGCAAAGAGCACAGCACAGTCGGCAGAAAGGCAGAGCAGATGGGACGCCATCGCAAGAGGCGCGGCGCGCCCGTGCGCACCGGACTGCTCGGTGCTTCCGCCGCGGTGGCGGTCGGCGCGATCGCCGTCGCCTCGGGCCTCCTGCCCGGCGGGGACACCTTGACCGTCGGCAGCGCCGGCTCGGGCGAGCGGCAGACCGAGTCCCGGCAGGCGCCGGAGCTGACGACGCAGGGCGGCTCGTCCGCGACCCCGTCGAACCAGTCGTCCGCCCCGGCCGCGGGTACGTCCGCGGGCCCGTCGGCCGGCAAGACCGCCTCCTCCCCCTCCGCGACCCCGTCGCCGAAGCCGAAGCCGTCGAAGACCACCGCCTCCCCGGCGCCGAAGAAGCCGGCCCCGCAGCCGTCGAGAACGATGACGACGCCACCGAAGCCGAAGCCCGTGCCGACGACGGAGAAGCCCCCCGTGCGCACCGAGGCCCCGGCCGCGGTCGCCCGCGATGTCGCGGCCGAGGCGGAGGTCGTGCGGCTGGTCAATGTGGAGCGGGCCAAGGTGGGCTGCACCCCGGTGCGGTCCGACAGCGCTCTCGCGGCCCTGGCGGGCGCGTTCAGCCAGGACATGGCGCAGCGCGGCTTCTTCGACCACACGGACCCCGACGGGGACACCCCCTGGGAGCGCGCCCGTCAGGCCGGCGTCTCGGGGCTCGGCGGCGAGAACATCGCCCGCGGTCAGGCGGACGCCGCGGCCGTGATGGAGTCGTGGATGAACAGCGACGGCCACCGCGCGAACATTCTGAACTGCGACTACACGACGCTGGGCGTGGGCGTGCACTTCGCCGACGGCGGCCCGTGGTGGACGCAGGACTTCGGCTTCTGAGCCGGCCGGAACACAGGAGGAAGGGCCCCGTCACCACGTGGTGACGGGGCCCTTCGCCCTTTCCCGGCCGACAGGGCGCCTCCCCGGCCGACGCAACGCATGCCCGCGGCGCATGCACGCAGCGCGTAAACGCAGCGCAATCCGTCGGTAAGCGCCCTCTGCCGGTGAGCGCTGCGCGCGAGTACGGTGGAGGGCATGACCGACGACCTCGTGTTCAACGTGTTCGCACGGGCCTGCACCTCGCGCGAGACGCTGGAGCATGTGACGGGCCGGTGGGGCGCGCTCACGCTCGGCGCGCTCCACGAGGGCACGTTCCGCTTCAACGAGCTGCGCCGCCGCGTCGACGGAGTCAGCGAGAAGATGCTGTCGCAGACCCTGCACGCGCTGGAGCGCGACGGCCTCGTCCACCGTGAGGCCCAGCCGACCAACCCCCCGCGGGTGGACTACCGCCTCACCCCCCTTGGCCGCGAGGTGGCGGAACGGCTGCGCGCTCTGATCGACCTGGTCGAGGGCCGTATGCCGGAGGTCCTGTCGGCGCGCGAGAGCTACGACGAGAGGCGCACCGCCTCCGCCGCCGTCACGCCGTAGCGCGCGGCGGGCGCTGGCAGCGCGGGCAGAAGTAGCTGGACCGGTTCATCCACGGGCGGCGGCGCATCGGTGTGCCGCAGCGGCGGCACGGCTCGTCCTCGCGCCCGTAGGCGTCCAGGGACCGGTCGAAGTAGCCGGACTCGCCGTTCACATTGACGTAGAGGCTGTCGAAGCTCGTGCCGCCGGCGGCGAGGGCCGCGTTCATCACGTCGCGTACATGGCCGAGGAGTTCGGCGGAGCGCGGCCGGGTGAGCGTGCCGGTGGGGCGTTCGTAGTGCAGCTTGCTGCGCCACAGCGCCTCGTCGGCGTAGATGTTGCCGACGCCGCTGATCAGCGTCTGGTCGAGCAGCGCGCGCTTGACGGTCGTACGGCGCAGACGGATCGCCGTCTGGAAGGCCGCGTCGTCGAACAGCGGGTCCAGCGGATCGCGGGCGATGTGCGCGATGACGTCGGGGAGGCCGTCGGCCGTGTTCTCGTGGAGCGACAGCCCACCGAAGGTGCGCTGGTCCACGAAGCGGAGCTCGGTGCCGAGACCGTCGTCGAAGCGGACGCGGATCCGCAGGTGCTTCTCGTCGGGGGCGTCCTCGGGCTGGACGAGCAGCTGCCCGCTCATGCCGAGGTGGCCGAGGACGGAGAACTCGCGGTCCGCGAGCGGGATCCACAGGTACTTGCCGCGCCGGCGTGCGGTGCCGAATCGGTGGCCCGTGAGGCGCGCGGCGAAGTCCGCCCCGCCGGCGAGGTGCCGGCGCACGGCCCGGGGGTGCAGCACCTCGACCTCGCCCACCGTGCGCCCGTCGACCCAGCGCTCAAGACCGCGCCGTACGACCTCGACCTCGGGCAACTCGGGCACGGGACTCCTCCGGAAGGGGGCTGGTGACGACGACGATCGCAGCCTATCGCCCGCCCGCGGACCGGTTCGACGGCCCGTACGACGGACCGTAGGACGGACCGGCTCAGGGGGTTCACGGCTGCGGAAACGGCACCGCCCGCCCCCTGGAACCAGGGAGCGGGCGGAGAAGAACCCGAAGGAATGGGTCAGACGGTCTGCGCCGGGTCGGTGGCCGTCGGCGCGCCACCGTCCTCGACCTCGACCTCGACGTCGGACGCGACGTCGGCCTCGACCGGAGCCGTGACGGTCGACGCGCTCGCCGCCGCGGCCTTCGCCGCCGCCGCTCGCTCGTCCGCCGCCGCGCGAATCGCGCGCCAGGCGGACTCCGCCGCCTGCTGCTCCGCCTCCTTCTTGCTGCGGCCGGTGCCGGTGCCGTACGAGACACCACCGACGCGGGCGGCAGCAGTGAAGGTCTTCTCGTGGTCCGGACCCGTCTCGGTGACGAGGTACTCCGGAACACCCAGACCCTCGGCCGCGGTGAGTTCCTGGAGGCTGGTCTTCCAGTCCAGTCCTGCACCGAGGTTCGAGGACTTCTCGATCAGCGGGTCGAAGAGCCGGTGCACCAGCTCCGAGGCCGCGTCGAGGCCCTGGTCGAGATAGACCGCGCCGATCACCGCTTCAAGGGTGTCGGCGAGGATGGACGCCTTGTCCCGGCCACCCGTGCCCTCTTCGCCCCGGCCGAGCCGGATGAAGGAGCCGAGTTCGAGGCCGCGACCGACCTCCGCCAGCGCACGCGAATTGACCACCGCGGCCCG
This sequence comes from Streptomyces sp. NPDC029139, assembly GCF_055564335.1. Classification (NCBI taxonomy): domain Bacteria; kingdom Bacillati; phylum Actinomycetota; class Actinomycetes; order Kitasatosporales; family Streptomycetaceae; genus Streptomyces; species Streptomyces sp. NPDC029139. Next base: position 147,672 of record NZ_JBVHWN010000012.1, read on the forward strand.
CAGCTTGGCCAGCTGGCCTTCGGGCAGGTCGGGGTGGGTGCGATACAGCGTGTCCGTGACCACCAGGCCGAGCACGGAGTCCCCGAGGAACTCCAGACGCTCGTTGGTGGGCAGACCGCCGTTCTCGTACGCGTACGAGCGGTGCGTCAGCGCACGCACCAGAAGGGCGGACTCGAGCTGATACCCGAGCCGCCCTTCCAGAAGCGTGTGGGACGAGGCATTGTCCGTCTTGTTGGACTCAGACATCGCGCCTCTCACCAGCCACTCAGACCGAGAGGACCTGGCGCTTGTTGTAGGTGCCGCAGCTCGGGCACGCGATGTGCTGCTGCTTCGGCTCCTGGCAACGCTCACACGAAACCAGGGTGGGGACCGCAGCCTTCCACTGCGACCGGCGGTGGCGCGTGTTGCTGCGCGACATCTTCCGCTTCGGAACAGCCACGGCTACTTCTCCTGCTTCTCGTCGACGCCAGCTTCGGCGCCGCTCATGTTGTCCTTCTCATCGGTTCCCAGCGAACCGGCGAGTCCCTGCAGTGCCGCCCAACGAATGTCGACGGCGTCGTGGTGGTGGTCCGGGTTCTCGTTCAGGTTGGTTCCGCACTCGGAACACAGACCCTTGCAGTCCTCCCGGCACACCGGCTGCATCGGCAGTGCGAGCACCACCGCATCACGCAGCACGGGCTCGAGGTCGAACATGCCGTCCTCGAGGGGGATCATGTCCTCGTCGTCCTCGGCTTCGTCGTCCGCGGCCGCCTTGGAGCGGCCCCGGTCGTCGGAGTCGGGGTACGAGAACATCTCCTGGAAGTCCACGTCGAGCTCGAACTCGACAGGCTCCAGACACCTTACGCACTCCCCCTCGGCCGATGCACGGGCGGTGCCTGTGACAAGCACCCCTTCCATGACCGACTCGAGACGGAGCTGGATCTCCACGGGCGCGCCTTCCGGCACACCGATGACCCCTTCGACGCCGAAGTCGCCGGGGGCCGTGACCGAGCGGGAGAGCCGCTGCAGGGCACCAGGACGCCGCCCCAGCTCGTGCGTGTCGAACACGAGGGGGTTGCGGTGGTCGAGGCGCGTGCTCAGGGCTCTTCCTGCTTTCGGATCGTGAGGGGGCCGCCGCGTTCGAATCGAGAGACGAAGCAGGCAGCATGGATCGCGGGCATACGCGCGACCGAAGAGCCAGGATACTGGACGCTTCGCCCAGGGCCCAATCCGGCCCCGGCCGGGGTCCGCCTCAGTGGCCTTGGCCCTGGCCGTGTCCTTGGCCGTGGCCCTGCTCGTACTGCCGCAGTTGCTCCAGGTCGATCATGCTCGTGTCGAAGAAGCTGGTCTCGTCGAGCGCGGCGGCCTGCGGCTGCTGGGGCTGGACCTGTGCCTGGACCTGCTGGTCGTAGCTGTACTGCTGCTGGTAGGCGTACGGATCCTGGTTCTGGTACGCGTACGGGTCCTGGCCCTGGTAGGCGTACGCGTCCTGGGGCTGGTGCTGGGGCTGCTGGTAGCCGTACGGGTCCGGCTGCTGCGCCGGGATCTGCGGGGCCTGCTGCGCGGCGGGCTGCCGGCCCGGCTCGGGGTCGGCCAGCTCGGCGAGGCCGGCCAGGTAGTCCGCGTCGCTGGTGTGCACGGCGTTGCCCGCCGCGTCCTGGGCCGCCATGTGCGCGCCGAGGTCGTCGGTGGCGATCCGGCCGTGCAGCTTCTGCCGGCCGCGGCCGACGGCCTCCAGGGTCTTGGAGAGGACGGCCTCGAAGGCACCCAGCTTGGCGTCGACGTACGCGTCGGCCCGGTGGATCAGGGTCTGCGGGTCCGCGCTGTACTCGGGGGCGTCCTCATCGGCGTAGCCCTGCTCGTCCAGGCCGGGGCCGCGGCCGAGGAGCTTCTCGCGGCCGCGGTCGACGGAGCCGATGGTCTTGTTGAGGACGACCTCGAAGTTGGCGAGCTTGGAGTCGACGTAGTCGTCGGCCTCCGCCTTGATCTCCTCGGCCTCCCGGCGGGCCTCGGCAAGGATCCGGTCCGCCTCGTCCTGGGACTGGCGGGCGACCTGGGTGTCGGAGATCAGCGAGCCGCGCTCGGCGTGGGCGGCCTGGATGATCCGCTCGGCCTCCTGCCGGGCCTGCTCGACCATCTGCTCGCGCCCGCCGAGAAGCTCCTGGGCCTGTGCCAGGGAGCCCGGCAGGGCCTCCCGTACCTCTTCGAGCATGGCGAGCAGCTCGGCGCGGTTGACCACGCAGGACGCCGACATGGGCATGGAGCGGGCGTTTGTGACCGTCGAAACGATCTCGTCGAGCTTCTTCTGCACGTCCACCGGGTGCTCGCCACTCTCTACAGCTGGATGGAGACGGACGGGACGACTGTAAGGGCAGTCGTCCCCCGTCGGACACCTGGTGACGGACCGTCAGATACGGTCGCTCGCGGTCACTGCGGGCCGCGCTGTTCGGCGAGGCGCTCGGTGAGCCTGCCGAGGACGGCCTCCGGCACCAGGTGGGAGACGTCTCCGCCCCAGGCGGCGACCTCCTTGACCAGGGAGGACGACAGGAAGCTGTAGGTGGGGTTCGTGGGGACGAACAGGGTCTCGACGCCCGAGAGGCCGTTGTTCATCTGGGCCATCTGCAGCTCGTAGTCGAAGTCGCTGACCGCGCGGAGGCCCTTGACGATGGCGGGGATGTCGCGCTGCTTGCAGAAGTCGACGAGGAGGCCGTGGAAGGACTCGACCTCGACGTTGCCGAAGTCGCGGGTGACCTCACGGATCAGTTCGATCCGCTCGTCGACGGTGAACAGGCCCTTCTTGGACTGGTTGATCATCACCGCGACGTGTACGACGTCGTACAGCTTGGAGGCGCGGGCGATGATGTCGAGATGTCCGTTGGTGATGGGGTCGAATGACCCCGGACAGACGGCGCGGCGCAACTTGGGTCCCTCGCTCTCCGGTCCGGTCATCGTGCGTCTTCGCACGTAGAGGCGGCGCGACCGTACCAAAACGTTCCCTCGCCGTAGCGACGGGCCCGCAGTGGCTCGAAACCGGCCGGCCAGCCGAATTCCCCGCCTCGGGTGCTGCGCTCCACGGTGACGAGCGCATCCTCCGCGATCCAGCCCCCGGAGCGGAGTGTGAGCAGGATCTCGCGAAGATCGTCGTCCGAGACGGCGTACGGAGGGTCCAGAAAGACCAGGTCGTACGGCTCCGCCGGGGCCGGGCCGGTCACGATCTGTTCGGCCTTGCCGGTGCGCAGTTCGGCGCCCGGCAGGGCGAGGGTGCGGATGTTCTCCCGCACCGTCCTCGCGGCGCGCGGGTCGGCCTCGACGAGCAGGGCGTGGGAGGCGCCGCGGGAGAGCGCCTCCAGGCCGACGGCGCCGGAACCGGCGTACAGGTCGACGACCCGCGCCCCGGCCAGGCCGTGGAACGACTCCCAGGTGGAGAAGAGGCCCTCCCGCGCCCGGTCGGAGGTGGGGCGGGTGCCGTTGCCCGGCGGTACGGCGAGTCGGCGCCCGCCGGCGGTGCCGGCGATCACGCGGGTCATCTGGGTCCTCGCTCCGTGTAAGCCATGAGCCATTGCGTGTGCAATAGCTTATGGCGGCTCCCGGTGCCGTGCGTCAGCCCTTCTCCAGGTACTCCTCGCGTTCCTTGTCGAGGAGCGCGTCGAGCGCGGTGCGCAGCTCGGGGTGGTCGGTCAGGTCCGGGTCGGCGAGGACGACGGCGGTCGCCTCCTCGCGGGCGGCGGCGATGACCTCCTCGTCGTCGATGACGGTGAGCATCCGCAACGAGGAGCGGACGCCGGACTGGGCCTGGCCGAGGACGTCGCCCTCACGGCGCTGCTCCAGGTCGATCCGCGAGAGCTCGAAGCCGTCGAGGGTGGAGGCGACGGCGGCGAGGCGCTGCCGGGCCGGGGCGGCCTCGGGCATCTCGGTGACGAGCAGGCAGAGGCCGGGGGCGGATCCACGGCCGACGCGGCCGCGGAGCTGGTGGAGCTGGGAGACGCCGAAGCGGTCGGCGTCCATGATCACCATGGCGGTGGCGTTGGGGACGTTGACCCCGACCTCGATGACCGTGGTGGCGACCAGGACGTCGACCTCGCCGGCGGCGAAGCGGCGCATGACGTCGTCCTTGTCGTCCGGGTGCATCCGGCCGTGCAGGACCTCGGTGCGGAGTCCGGCGAGCGGGCCGGCGCGGAGCTTCTCGGCGACCTCCAGGACGGCGAGCGGCGGCCGCTTCTCGGCCTCGTCCTCGGGGGACGCCTTGCGCTTCTTCTTCTCGTCCTCGTCGTCGCCGATGCGGGGGCAGACGACGTAGGCCTGATGGCCGTTCTCCACCTCCTCGCGCACCCGCTCCCACGCGCGCGTGAGGAAGTGCGGCTTGTCGGCGGCCGGCACGACATGGCTGGCGATCGGGGAGCGTCCGGCGGGCAGCTGGTCCAGGACGGAGGTCTCCAGGTCGCCGAAGACGGTCATGGCGACCGTGCGCGGGATGGGGGTGGCCGTCATGACGAGCAGGTGAGGGGGCTGCTTCCCCTTGCCGCGCAGGGCGTCGCGCTGCTCCACGCCGAAGCGGTGCTGCTCGTCGACGACGACGAGGCCGAGGTCGTGGAACTGCACCTTGTCCTCGATCAGCGCGTGCGTGCCGATGACGAGCCCGGCCTCGCCCGTGATCAGATCGAGCAGGGCCTGCCGCCGCCCGGCCGTACCCATGGAGCCGGTGAGCAGCACGACCTTGGTGCCGCGCTCGGCGCCGCCGAGCATGCCACCCTCGGCGAGCTCGCCCATCATCTCGGTGATCGAGCGGTGGTGCTGCTGGGCGAGGACCTCGGTGGGGGCGAGCATGGCGGCCTGTCCCCCGGCGTCCACGACGGCGAGCATGGCCCGCAGGGCCACCATCGTCTTGCCCGAGCCGACCTCGCCCTGGAGGAGGCGGTGCATGGGGTGCTCGGTGGCGAGGTCGTCGAAGATCTCGCGGGAGACCTTCCGCTGCCCCTCGGTGAGGGTGAACGGCAGCTTGGCGTCGAAGGCGTCGAGGAGGCCGTCCTGGACGGGCCTGCGGGCGACGGCGGGCAGTTGGGTGTCCGCGTACCGACGGCGGGCGAGGGCGACCTGGAGGACGAACGCCTCGTCCCACTTGAGGCGGCGGCGGGCCTCCTCGATGTCCGCCTTCGTGCGGGGGCGGTGGATCTTCTGGAGCGCGTCCGGGAGGTCGGTGAGGTCGCGGCCCTCGCGCAGGGCGGGCGGCAGCGGGTCGGCGAGCCCGGCCCAGCCGGTGGCGGCCAGGGAGTCCAGGGCGATGGAGACGGACTGCTCGATCGTCCAGGACTCCAGCTGCTTGCAGGCGGGATAGATCGGCAGCAGTTCGCTCGCGAACGCCTTGACCGCCTCGTCGCTGCTCTCGTCGTCCAGGAGCTTGTACTCGGGGTGGGCGAGCTGGAGCTTGCGGTTGAAGACGCCGACCTTGCCGGCGAACATCCCGCGCCGGCCGGGCAGCAGCTCCTTCTGGTGGAAGTGGACGGCCCGGCCGAAGAAGACGAGCTGCATCCGGCCGCTGCCGTCGGTGATCGTCACCTCCAGGCGCTGGCCCTTGCCCCGGCCGCCCTTGTTGAAGGTCAGCACGCGGGCGTCGGCCACCCGCGCGACCACCGTGACGTGCTCGTCCAGCGGCAGATCGGCGAGCGCGGTGAGCTCTCCGCGCTCGGCGTACCGCCGGGGGTAGTGGTGGAGGAGGTCGCCGACCGTCCGCAGGTCGAGCTGCTCGGCCATCACCTTCGCGGTGGCGGCGCCGAGCAGGTTCTTGAGGGGTTCGTCGAGCACTGGCACGCGTTCCATTGCACACCACTCCACCGACAACCGTCCCGCAGGCCGCGGATATCCCCTGGTCACGTCGGCGTCGTGATGCCTAGGATGGCGCGTCCTCCCCTCCTCCTCCGCGATCACCGGCCGCCGGGATCGCCCGACCCGCGCCGTCGCCCGTCCCCCCACCGGCGCAGCGACGATGACTCCTGATCAGACACCCCATACGTTCCAGGTCGATCTGCGCGGACTCGTGGATCTTCTCTCCCACCACCTCTATTCGAGCCCCCGCGTCTATCTGCGCGAGCTGCTTCAGAACGCCGTGGACGCGATCACCGCCCGTCGCGCCGAGCAGCCGGACGCCCCCGCGCGGGTCCTGCTGTCCGTGGACGGCGACGGTCTGCGCGTCGACGACAGCGGCATCGGGCTGACCGAGCACGACGTGCACAGCCTGCTCGCCACCATCGGCCGCAGCTCGAAGCGGGCCGACGCCGAGGGCATCGCGAGCGCGCGGGCCGAGTTCCTGGGCCAGTTCGGCATCGGGCTGCTCGCCTGTTTCGTGGTCGCCGCCGAGATCCGGGTGGTGAGCCGCAGCGCTCGTACGCCCGACGCCCCTCCGGTGGAGTGGACGGCCCGCGACGACGGTTCGTACACCGTCCGTACGCTCCCGGACGGCGCCCGCCCGGAGCCGGGCACGACGGTGCACCTCACCGCCCGCCCCGGTGCCGGCGAGTGGCTGACCGAGGCGAAGGTGCTCTCGCTGGCCCGCGAGTACGGCTCCCTCCTCCCGTACGAAGTACGGGTCGGGGACGAGCCGGTCACCGATCTGCCCGCGCCCTGGGACCGCGCGTACCCGAGCCCGGCCGCCCGCCGGGTGGCGCTCGCCGGTCACTGCCGGGCGCTGTTCGGCTTCACCCCGCTCGACTCGATCGACCTGGATCTGCCGCTGGCCGGCATCCGGGGTGTGGCGTACGTCCTGCCGTCGGCGGTCAGCCCCGCCCAGCGCGCGGGGCACCGGGTGCATCTGAAGGGCATGCTGCTCACCGAGCGGGCGGACGGGCTGCTGCCCGACTGGGCGTTCTTCGTCCGGTGCGTGCTCGACACGGACAGCCTGCGGCCGACCGCCTCGCGTGAGGCGCTGTACGAGGACGAGACGCTGGCCGGTGTGCGGGACGCGCTGGGCGCGGCGGTGCGCGACTGGCTCGGGGGGCTGGCCGCGGGTGACCCGGAGCGCCTGGGGCAGTTCCTGTCGGTGCACCATCTCGGGGTGAAGTCGCTGGCCCGGCACGACGGCGAGATGCTGCGGACGATGCTGCCGTGGCTGCCGTTCGAGACGACGGACGGCCGTCTCTCGCTGGAGGAGTTCGCCCGCCGGCACCCGGTGGTGCACTACACCCGTACGGTCGAGGAGTTCCGGCAGGTCGCCGCCATCGCGTCCGCGCAGGGCATCGGTGTGGTCAACGGCGGCTACACGTACGACACGGAGCTGGTCGAGCGGCTTCCCGAGGTCCGGCCTGGCACGGCGGTCGCCGAACTCGACGCGGACACGGTCACCGCCCATCTGGACTCCGTCGACCCGGCGCAGGAGTTGGCCCTCGCGCCGTTCCTGTCGGTGGCGCGCGCCGCGCTGGATCCCCTCGGCTGCGACGTGGCCCTGCGGGCCTTCCACCCGCTGACCGTGCCCGCGCTGCACCTGGACGACCGGGCGGCCCGGCACGAACAGGCGCGGGCGGACGCCGAGGAACAGGCCGACGACCTGTGGGCGGGCATCCTCGGCTCGCTGCGCGGCAGCGCGCCGCGGGCCCGGCTGGTCCTCAACCATCTCAACCCGCTGATCCGCCGGATCGGCTCGCTCGACGATCCGCAGCTGGCCGGAACGGCCGTCGAGGCGCTGTACGGCCAGGCGCTGCTGATGGCGCAGCGGCCGCTGCGTCCGGCCGACTCGGCCCTGCTCAACCGGGCGTTCGCCGGACTGCTCGAATGGACCACTCACCACGGGGAGAACACGGCATGACCCTGACCTTCCAGGCCCTGCGGGAGGCCATACAGGAGAACTCCCAGCAGCCGGAGGGGCCCGCGCGCAACGAGCGGGCCGAGCGGCTGCTCGCGGAGGCCGAGTCGATCGGTGAGCCGCTGGCCGTCATCGAGGCGCTCGGGCACCAGTTGCAGGCGTACAACTACAGCTCCGAGAAGGCGAAGATGTTCGTGCCCTTCTCGCGGCTGCTGCGGATGTGGGACGAGAACCCGGCGGACTTCGACGCGTACGAGGCGCACTCCCTGCACTGGGTGTTCAAGTGGGTCTCCAGCGGGATGCTCGACCAGCCGCACATCCCGCTCGCCTCGATCGAGAAGTGGCTCGGCGAGATGGAGCACCGGTACCGGCTCGCGGGGCACTCCGAGCGGGCCGTGCGGCAGGGCGAGTTCCGGGTGGCCCGTCACATCGGCGACCGGGAGCGGGCGGGTCGGGCGTACGCGGCCTGGCTGGCTGCCGACCGGGACCGGATGGCCGACTGTCACGCCTGTGAGCTGCACACGCAGGGCCACTGGCGGGCGGAGCTGGGCGAGGACGAGGAGGCCCTGGAGATCTGGGCGCCGGTCCTGGCGGGTGAGCACACCTGCGCCCATGAGCCGCACGCGGTGCTGGCGTCCTCGCTGCTGCCGCTGCTCCGGCTCGGCCGGGGCGAGCAGGCCCGCGCGAACCATCTGCGGGGCTACCGTCTGGTGCGGCCGATGGAGAGCATGCGCGGCTCGGTGGCGGAGCACATCGAGTTCTGCGCGCTGACCGGGAACGAGGCGCGGGGTCTGGAGATCCTGGCGGAGCGCCCGGCGTACTTCACCGACGCCGGTGACCCGGACAGTCACCTGGACTTCCTGGCCGTGACGGCGCTGCTGATGGACCGGTTGGTGGCGCTCGGACACGGCGGACAGTCGGTGCCGGGGCCGGCGGGCTCCTCCTGGACGGCGGGCGAACTCGCCCGTCACGCGCGCGTGGAGGCGCTGGCGATCGCCCGCCGCTTCGACGAGCGCAACGGTACGGACCGGGTGAGCGAGATCGCCCGGGAGCGGATGGGGCGGGCGCCGCTGCTGGACCGGCTGCCGCTGGGGGTACGGGCGTCGGGGCCGGTGCCGGTCCGCGTCCCTGAGCCCGTCGTGGAGCCGGTGACGGAATCACGCGATCCGATCGCCGAGGCGCGACGGCTGTCGAAGGAGCGCAGCCCGTCCGCGCGGGCGGCGTGGGAGGCCGTCGCGGCGGCGGGCGTCGAGCTGGACGCCCTCGCGCGGGCCGAGCTCGACGACCATCGGGCGATGGCCATGGCGGACGGCCCGGCGGAGTCGGTGCGGCTGTTCCACACGGCGGCCGAGGGGTACGAGGCGGCCGGCGAGCATGGTGAGGCGGAGGGCGCCCGGGCCCGCGCCGCGTACGCGCTCGCGCTGGACGAACGGGTGGAGGAGGCGTCGGCGGCCGTCGAGGAGGCGATCGCGCGGGTGCTCGCCCTGCACGCCGAGGGCGCGGCCACGGCCCGTCAGGCGGCCGGGGCGCTGCTCGCCCGGGTGCGGATCGGGCTGCTGCGGCTGCACGAGGAGGACGGCGCGCCCGAGGAGCTCGCGCGGTCCGTGGACGCGCTGCTGGCCTTCGCCTCGGCCCGCGCGGACGATGCGGCGGTGACGGACCCGGCGGAACTCGCGGAGCTCACGGACCGGGTCGCGGAGGCCGAGGCCGTGCGGGGCGATCTGGCGGCGCACCAGGGCGACGCCGAGGGCGCGGCCCGGCAGTACGCGCACGCCGCCGAGCTGTACCACCGGGCCGGGCTGCCCTGGTACGCCGTCGAACCGGAGGTCCAGCTCTCCCGGATCGCTCTGCACCTCGACGACGTCGAGACGGCCGAGCGGGCCGCCCGGGCGGCCTTGGAGCACGGGGCCGCGCACGCGCCGGCGGGCGGGCAGGCCCGGCTGCGGATGCAGCTCGCGCACGCGCTCGCCGCGGCGGGAGGGTTCGCGGAGGCGACGGAGCACGCCCTGGAGGCGGCGCACTGGGCCGACGAGGCCGGCGAGAGCCGGGGGATCGGCGCGTACGCCCGGCATCAGCTGGGCGGTTGGCTGCTGCGGGAGGGGCGGACCGAGGAGGCGGCGGCGATTCTGGAGTCGGTGCTGCCGGACCTGTCCGTGGAGGAGCACGGCGACGGAATGGTCGTCCAGACCCTGTGGTGGCTCGGCGACTGCCTGACGGCGCTGGACGAACCCCGGTCCGCGGCCGAGCAGTGGCTGCGGGCGGCGGAGCTCGCGAAGGAGTGGCCGGAGCAGCGGGACCACGCGATGCTCGCGAACCTGGCGGCGCAGGCGTTGCTGCGGGCGGAGCTGCGGCCGCAGGCCGCCGCGGCGTACGAGCGGGCGGGCGAGCTGTGGCGGGAGCTGGGCGACGCGGCGGCGTACGTCAGGACGCTGCGCGTGCGGGCGTGGATCGCGGGCGCCGAGGAGGGCCGTGCGCTGATGGACGCGGCGGCGGAGGCGTGCGGCTCGGACCTGGGGGAACTCGCGGACACGTACGCCCAGGCGGCGGAGCTGCTCGGGGAGTCGGACGCGCGGGAGGCCCTGTCGTACGCGGCGCGGGCGGTGTCCGCGTACGGGTCGGCGGGCCCCGGCTTCCGCGACCGGCGGACGGCGGCGGAACTGCTGGCCGGCCGGCTGCACCTGGCCCTCGGCGAGCACGCGGAGGCGGCGGCGCTGGCCCGGAAGGTCCTGGCGGAGAACCCGGAGTCGGAGGAGGCGACGGCCCTGCTGTCCCAGGCGACGTCCTGACCCCCTCCTGAACCCTGCGCCCCGTCGGCTCCCGGGCCGTCGGGGCGGACGGGTCGGCCACGGAGCGCCGCGCACCTGCAGCCGCCGCATCGCCGGGGAGAGCGGCGGCCGCGGGCGCGCGGCCGCCCCCCCGCCGCTGGTCTTCCCCGCCCGCCCGGGCAGGGCTCGGCCGTGGGTGGTGCGGAGTCGCCCGCCCGCGTGGGGGCGAAGCGACCGCACCGCCCGGCCGAGCGGGTCTCGTCGCCCCGGCGCTATTCGACGCCGATCAGGAGCGGGGGCGCCCCCACGCCGCCGCGGTACGTCGTCGTGTCGACGGCCAGGTAGGTGTCGCGGACGTGGCGTTCGAGGGCCGTGGCCAGGGAGGGCGGGGTCTCGTCCGCCACGATCAGGGTCACCAGTTCGCCGCCCGCCGACAGCATCCGGTCCAGGACCGTGCGGGCCGTCGTCGTCAGGTCCTGGCCGATGACCGCCACGTCGCCCTCGATCAGGCCGAGGACGTCGCCGGCCTGGCAGACGCCGGCCGAGGTGAAGGACTGGCGTTCGGCGACGGCGAGTTCGGCGTACCGGGTCGCCCCCGCCGCCGCCGTCATCGCCACCACGTCCTCGTCGAAGCGGCGGTCCGGCTCGTGGACGGCGAGCGCCGCGATGCCCTGGACGGCGGCGCGGGTCGGGATCAGGGCGACCCTGATGCCCTCCGCCCTCGCCTGTTCGGCCGCCGCGCCCGCCGTGTGCCGCAGGTCGGTGTCGTTCGGCAGGAGCACCACCTCGCGCGCGTGGGCCCGCCGGATCGCTTCGAGGAGTACGCCGCTGGCCGGCGGCTCCCCCGGCCCGGCCAGCACCGTGGTCGCCCCGACCTCCGCGCACAGGCCGGCGAGCCCCTCGCCGGGCACGACCGCCACGACGGCCCGCTGCGTGCGCTCCCGTACCGCGGTGACGCCCGAGAAGTGCGTGATGCGGATCCGGTACGGCCGGCCCGCCTCCACGCCCGCCTCGACCGCCGCCCCCGCGTCGTCGACGTGGACGTGGACGTTCCACAGCCCGTCGCCGCCGACCACGACCAGGGAGTCCCCCAGCTCGTCCAGCCGGGCCCGCAGCCTGTCCACGGCCGCGTCGTCCGCCTCCAGGAGGTAGATCACCTCGAAGGCGGGCCCGGCGGGTCCCTCGGCTCCGTCCTCGGGGCCGCACGCCTCGTCCGCATCGGCCGGTCGGTGCGCCGCCCCGGCCGGCCGGACCTGCGCCTCTCCGGACACGACCTCCACCAGCGCCCCGAGGACCGCCACCAGACCCCGTCCGCCCGCGTCCACGACCCCCGCGCGTTCGAGCACGGCCAGTTGCCCCGTGGTCGCCTCCAGCGCGGTCCTGGCCCCCTCGTACGCCCCTCGGGCCACCGCCACGAGGGTCCCGCCCCGCTCGCAGGCGTCCGCCGCCGCACCGGCCACGCTCAGGATCGTTCCCTCGACCGGGTGCGCCACGGCCTCTCGGGCCGCCTTGGCCGCCACCGCGAGGGACCGGGCGAGGTGGTCCCCGTCGCGCCCGTCCGCGAGGACGGACGCCATGCCGCGCAGCAGCTGCGAGAGAATCGTCCCGGAGTTCCCCCGGGCGCCGATGAGGGCGCCGTGCGCCATGGCCCGTATGACCTCGCCGGCGTCGGGGTCGTCCGCCGCGAAGACCGCCTCGACCGCCTGGGCGGCGGACTCCACCGTCAGATAGAGGTTCGTGCCGGTGTCACCGTCGGCGATCGGGTAGACGTTGATCGCGTCGATCTCCTCGCGTTCCCGGCCGAGCGCGTCCAGCGCGCGTACGCACCAGGAGCGGACCGCTGCGGCGTCGAGGGTCTGCGCGGTCTGCGGCAACGGGTGGCCTCCTGCCAGCGGCGTCTGCGGTGAGCTCACCGCAGGGTAGACCCGCTCGTGACCAGGGCCGGGGGCGGGGGCCGCGGTGGTCGTGGTAGTTTCGTTCTACGGGAGCAGCCGTTGTATGCTGCTTCGGTTGCCCGGCGAGAGTCGGGCCATTCCCCCGGCAAGCCACTTCAGACCTCTGATTCCGGTGCGCCGGTTTTCACTGTAAATCTGAAGTCTTTGGAGTGACCCGTGGCTGCCAACTGCGACGTCTGCGGCAAGGGGCCGGGCTTCGGCAACAACATTTCGCACTCGCACCGCCGTACGTCTCGTCGCTGGAACCCGAACATCCAGCGTGTGCGTGCCGTGGTCGGTCGGACGCCGAAGCGGCTCAACGTCTGCACCTCGTGCATCAAGGCCGGCAAGGTCTCGCGCTAAGTGATGCTCCCCGCGCAAGTGGGGATGATCCCGCCGACGTTTTGTCGTAGCGCAGCCCCTGCGGTTGCCTTGAAAGGCCGGTTCACCTCGGTGAACCGGCCTTTTGCCATGCCCGGAACCCGGAGCGGGGCCAGGACCTGGGCCGGGATCGGGGCCGGAACGGGTAGGAGAACCGTGGCCGGGAACGGGTCCCGGCCCCGGGCCTAACCGCGCGACCGCCAGCCGTGGTCCACCGGGCCGATCCCCGCGCCCAGTGCGAACCCGGCCGCGATCGCCCCTGTCACGTACGCCTTCGCCTCTCCCACCGCGTCCGGCACGGTCAGCCCCTTGGCGAGGCCCGACGCCACGGCCGAGGCCAGCGTGCACCCCGTGCCGTGCGTGTGCCGGTTGTCGTGCCGGGGGGCGCGCAGCCAGTGCTCCTCGCTGCCGTCCGTGAGCAGATCGACGGCGTCCCCTTCGAGATGGCCGCCCTTGACGAGCGCCCACCGCGGCCCGTACGCCAGGATCGCCGCGGCGGCCTCCCGGAGATCGGACTCCCGCGCGACGACCACACCCGTGAGCTGGACCACCTCGTCCAGGTTGGGCGTCGCCACCGTCGCCAGCGGCAGCAGCTTCGTCCGTACGGAATCCAGCGCCGAGGCCGCGAGCAGCGGGTCCCCGTGCTTGGAGACGCCGACCGGGTCGACGACCACGGGCACGCCGGGCGTGCCCGCGAGCAGCTCCCCCACCGTCTCCACGAGCGCGGCGGAGGACAGCATGCCGGTCTTCACGGCCTGGACGCCGATGTCGTCCACGACGGCCCGGTACTGGGCCCGTACGGCCTCCTCGGGCAGTTCCCACGCGCCCCGGACGCCCAGCGAGTTCTGGGCGGTGACGGCGGTGAGCACGCTCATGCCGTGGACACCGAGGGCGAGCATCGTCTTCAGGTCGGCCTGGATGCCGGCTCCGCCGCCGGAGTCGGATCCGGCGACGGTGAGGACCAGGGGCGGGTTCACTCGTGGCCCCCGAAGTGGTCCCAGCCGCCCTTGGTGTGCCAGGGCGCCCCGTCCACGGTGACCTGCGGCAGCGCGGAGGGGTTGAGGACCTCGCCGATGACCTTCCAGCGGGCCGGCAGCTTCACGTCGGGCGGGAAGGTGGCGACGATCGCGTGGTCCTCTCCCCCGGTCAGTACCCACTGGAGCGGGTCCACGCCCACGGCCTGCCCGATGTCGTGCATCTGGGTCGGGATGTCGATGAGCCCGGAGCGCAGGTCGATCCGCACCTTGCTGGCCTCGGCGATGTGACCGAGGTCGGCGATGAGTCCGTCGCTGACGTCGCACATGGCGGTGGCGCCGAGCCCGGCGGCCGCGGGGCCCGCGTGGTACGGCGGTTCGGGCCGCCGGTGGGCCTCGACGAAGGCGCGCGGGGAGCGGAACCCGCGGGAGAGCACCGCGTATCCGGCGGCGGACCAGCCGAGCCAGCCGGTGTAGGCGACGACATCACCGGGCTGGGCCCCGCCCCGGGTCACCGGGTCGTGGTTGCGCAGGTCACCGAGGGCGGTGATGGCGATGGTGATGGTGTCGCCGCGGACGACGTCGCCGCCGACGACGGCCGCGCCCGCGACCTGGCACTCGTCGCGCAGGCCGTCCATGAGCTCGACCGGCCAGGTGGCGGGGAGTTCGGCGGGGACGACCAGGCCCAGCAGCAGCGCGGTGGGCACGGCGCCCATGGCGGCGATGTCGGCGAGGTTCTGGGCGGCCGCCTTGCGGCCGACGTCGTACGCCGTCGACCAGTCCCGGCGGAAGTGCCGTCCTTCGAGCAGGATGTCCGTACTGGCCACCACGCGCCGGTCGGGTGCGGAGACGACCGCGGCGTCGTCGCCGGGTCCGATCCGTACCGCCGGGGTGGAGGTGAGCCGGGAGGTGAGCTCCCTGATGAGCCCGAACTCCCCCAGTTCTCCTACTGTGCCCTTCACCGCGTGTCACCTCGTGTTGTCGTGCCGGCCGTGCGCGTCGCCCGCCGCTCGCTCTGCGGGTCGCGAGCCGTCACCGCGCTGGGTACCGTCAAGTAGACCGTCAACTTCTGTCGTGCGTCCGCCACACTGTGGGCGCCTCGGGGCGCGCAGGTCTCCCCGCGGCCCTCGGCGACGCGGTACCGTGGCGTCCCTTTCTCCCACAAGATCCTCGTGGTCGCCCTGGAGGTTCCGTGGTACAGGCGTACATCCTTATTCAGACCGAGGTGGGCAAGGCGTCGACCGTCGCCGAGACCATCTCCAAGATCCCGGGGGTGATCCAGGCGGAAGACGTGACGGGCCCGTACGACGTGATCGTCCGCGCGCAGGCCGACACGGTGGACGAGCTGGGCCGCATGGTGGTCGCCAAGGTCCAGCAAGTGGACGGCATCACGCGGACCCTCACCTGCCCGGTCGTGCATCTGTAGCCCCCGTCTACCCTTGGCCGGTGACGTCTTCCCACCGGCCCTTCGGCCTGCCCGCCGCCGTCGCAGCCGTTCTGCTGCTGACCGCCGCGGGCTGCTCCTCCCCGGACGCGAAGGCGTCGGTCCCGGTTCCCAGCCCTCCGGCGGAGGAAGCCGCCCTCTGCCAGGCGCTGGCGAAGGAACTTCCGGACACCGTGGCGGGGCTGGGTCGGAACGATCCGAAGCCCGAGTCCGAGCTGACCGCCGGGTGGGGGGACGCGGCGATCGTACTGCGCTGTGGCGTCCCCCGGCCCGAAAAGATGACCGATCCCCAGTCCCAGGGCGTCTCCGTGAACGGCGTCCGGTGGATGCTGGAACGGCCGGAGGGGGGCGGGCCCCGCTTCACCTCGGTGTACCGGAAGACGTACGTCGAGGTGACCTTGGACGAGCGGTACGCACACGACGCCGCGCCGCTCACCGATCTCGCCGCTCCTGTGGAGAAGGCCGTCCCGTGCGCCCTGGAACCGGAGTGCGACTAGCAGGGAACGGGCCGGGGCCCTAGGCCGTGTCCGGAAAGTCCCGCGGGCCCGAGGACGGACGGCGCTGCTTTCCGGTCACGGCCTAGCGCAGGCCGGTCGAGCGGGTCAGCGCGGCCTGGAGCAGCCGGTCGACGAGCTCGGGGTAGCTGACGCCGCTCTCCTGCCACATCCGCGGATACATCGAGATCGGGGTGAACCCCGGCATGGTGTTGATCTCGTTGATGACGAAGTCGCCGTCCTCCGTGAGGAAGAAGTCCGCGCGGACCAGGCCCTCGCAGGAGACGGCCTCGTACGCGGCGATCGCGAGCCGCTGGACCTCGGCGGTGGCGTCGTCGCCGATCGGCGCGGGCACGATCCCGGACGCCGAGTCGATGTACTTGGCCTCGAAGTCGTAGAAGTCGTGGTCGGTGACCGGCGGGATCTCGGCCGGCACGCTGGCCCGGGGCCCGTCCTCGAACTCCAGCACACCGCACTCGATCTCGCGGCCGCGCAGCAGCGACTCCACGAGGATCTTGGGGTCGTGGCGCCGCGCCTCCTCGATGGCCTCGTCCAGGCCCGAGAGGTCGTCGACCTTGGTGATGCCCATGGAGGAGCCGCCGCGGGCGGGCTTCACGAAGAGCGGCCAGCCGTGGTCGGCGGCGAACTCGACGATCTTCTTGCGCGCGGCGGCGGGATTCTGGTCCCACTCGCGCGGCCGGATGACCTCGTACGGGCCGACCGGCAGCCCGAAGGAGGTGAACACCCGCTTCATGTACTCCTTGTCCTGGCCGACGGCGGAGGCGAGGACGCCCGCGCCGACGTAGGGGACGCCGGAGAGCTCCAGGAGGCCCTGGAGGGTGCCGTCCTCGCCGTACGGGCCGTGCAGCACGGGGAAGACGACGTCGACCTCGCCGAGCGCCTTGGGCACGGAGCCGGGCTCGGTGTGGACGACCTCGCGGTTGGCCGGGTCGACGGAGAGGACGACGCCGCCCTGCTCGGACTCGGCGAGGTCGGAGACGTTCGGGAGGGCGCGGTCGGCGATGGCCATCCGCTCGGGGGCGTCGGCGGTCAGCGCCCAGCGCCCGTCCGTGGTGATGCCGATGGGCAGCACGTCGTACTTGGTCCGGTCGATGGCGCGCAGGACGGCGCCGGCCGTGACGACGGAGATGGCGTGCTCGGAGCTGCGTCCGCCGAAGACGACGGCCACGCGCGGCTTGCGGGGGCTCTGGGTGTTCTCGCTCATAACGCGTTGAGCGTACCTTGCGTGTTCGATGCGCTTAAGAGCCCCGGGCCGCCGCGCGCGTCCGGCCTAGCGGCGGCCTCAGCGGCGGCCTCAGCGGCGCTCGGACTTGGCGCTGCGGGACATCAGTTCCTTGAGGGCGACGATCGGCGGCTTGCCCTCGTGGACGATCGAGACGACCGTTTCGGTGATCGGCATGTCGACATCGTGGCGGCGGGCCAGATCGAGGACGGACTCGCAGGACTTGACGCCCTCCGCGGTCTGCTTGGTCGCCGCGATGGTCTCCTGCAGCGTCATTCCCCGGCCGAGGTTGGTGCCGAAGGTGTGGTTCCTGGAGAGCGGCGAGGAGCAGGTGGCCACCAGGTCGCCGAGTCCGGCCAGGCCGGAGAAGGTGAGCGGGTCGGCGCCCATGGCCAGCCCGAGCCGGGTGGTCTCGGCGAGGCCGCGGGTGATGAGCGTGGCCTTGGAGTTGTCGCCGAGCCCCATGCCGTCGGCGATGCCGACGGCGAGCCCGATGACGTTCTTGACCGCGCCGCCGAGTTCGCAGCCGACCACGTCGGTGTTGGTGTACGGGCGGAAGTACGGGGTCATGCAGGCGGTCTGGAGCCGCTGGGCGACCGATTCGTCGGCGCAGGCGACCACGGCGGCGGCGGGCTGCCGGGCGGCGATCTCCTTGGCGAGGTTGGGGCCGGTGAGGACGGCCACGCGCTCGACGGGCACGTCGGCGACCTCGGTGATGACCTCGCTCATGCGCTTGGCGGTGCCGAGTTCGACGCCCTTCATCAGGGAGACGAGGACGGTGTCGGGGGCCAGCTTGGGGGCCCATTCGGCGAGGTTGGCGCGCAGCGTCTGGGAGGGGACGACGAGAACGGTGAAGTCGGCGTCGTGGGCGGCTTCGGCCGGGTCGGTGGTGGCCCGGACGTTCGAGGGGAGCTCGACACCCGGGAGGTAGTCGGGGTTGGTGCGGGTGGTGTTGATGGCGTCGGCGAGCTCGGCGCGGCGGCCCCAGAGGGTCACCTCGCAGCCCGCGTCGGCGAGCACCATGCCGAAGGCCGTGCCCCACGATCCGGTGCCGAATACGGCTGCCTTGGTCACTTCTTGCCCTCCCCGGCGGCCTTGCGCCGCTGTTCCAGCCGGGCCTTGCGGTGGTCGTACGGCTCGGGCGGCGCCTTCTCGCCGCGCACCTCCTCGAGGAGCGCGGTGATCGCGGCCATGATGACCTCGGTCGCCTCGCGCAGCACCTCGGGCGTCGGCTCCTGGCCGTGGAAGCGCGAGAGGTCGACGGGCGGGCCGGCCTGCACGACCAGCGTCTTGCGCGGGAACAGGTTGAACTTGTTCTCCTTGGCGTACGGCGGCATCGCGAGGTTGGCGCCCCACTGGGCGACCGGGATGACCGGGGCCTTGGTGAGCAGCGCGACGCGGGCGGCGCCGGTCTTGCCGGCCATGGGCCACATGTCGGGGTCGCGGGTGAGGGTGCCCTCGGGATAGAAGGCGACGCACTCCCCGCGCTCGATGGCCTCGACGGCGGCCCGGAAGGCGTCCAGGGCGTTGGTCGTCTCGCGGTAGACGGGGATCTGTCCGGTGCCGCGCAGCATCATGCCGACGAACGAGCCCTTGAAGAGTCCGGCCTTGGCGAGGAAGCGCGGGACGCGTCCGGTGTTGTACTGGAAGTGCGCGTAGGAGAGCGGGTCCAGATACGAGTTGTGATTGACGGCGGTGATGAATCCGCCGTGGGCCGGAATGTGTTCCGTTCCGCGCCAGTCCCGCTTGAACAGAACCACCAGCGGCGGTTTAGCGATGACCGCCGCCAGGCGGTACCAGAAGCCGATTCTGCGGCGGGACACTCGTGCACCTTCCTCTGGGACTGGCGTGCAGGGGGTCAAGTCTCGCCCCATGCTCCTGGTCTGTCGAGGACACGGTACGCCCCGTGCTCCCGCCTCCGCCGGGCACCGGCCCTCCGGCCCGTCGGACGCGCGCGGAGGACGCCGGGCCACAATGGGCCCCGATGAACACCGATCCGGACGACGGCTGGTCCCTGGTCGTCCCCCTGAAGCCCCTTGCGCGGGCGAAGAGCAGGCTCGCCGAGGCCACCGGGGCGTTGCTGCGTCCGCGGCTCGCGCTGGCGTTCGCGCAGGACACGGTGGCCGCGGCGCTGGAGTGCGCGCGGGTACGGGATGTGGTGGTCGTCACGGATGATCCGGTGGCGGCGCCGGCGCTGGCGGCGCTCGGCGCGCGGATCGTGCCGGACTCCCCGGCCGCCGGGCTGAACGCGGCGCTGGCGCACGGGGCGCGGACGGTACGTGAGTCCCGGCCGGGCGCACGGGTCGCGGCGCTCAACGCGGACCTGCCGGCGCTGCGCCCCGGTGAGCTGGCGCGGGTCCTGGAGGTCGCCGGGAAATTCCCCCGGACATTTCTCCCGGATGCAGCCGAAATCGGTACGACATTCCTCTCGGCGGGCCCGGGGGTGGAATTGGCACCCGCATTCGGGGGCGCTTCACGCCGCCGGCATTTGTCTTCGGGGGCGGTGGAAATCCGGCTGACCGGGGTGGATTCCGTACGCCGGGACGTGGACACCGGCGAGGATCTGGTGGCCGCGCTGGCGCTGGGTGTCGGCCCGCGGACGGCGGCCCACGGCTCTCGCACGGCCGGATAGGGTGCGGTTCATGCAGGCGACCGCGTACACGTACGACCCCGAGACCCGCAGCGGCAGTGTGCTGCTCGACGACGGCACCCCGGTGGAGTTCGGGGCCGAGGCCTTCGACGCGGGCGGGTTGCTGCTGCTGCGTCCGGGGCAGCGGGTGCGGATCGAGACGGAGCCGGGCGCCGGGGACGCCGGTCCGCGGATCACGCTGGTGACGCTGCAGACCCTCTGAGCGGATTCCTCCGGCCCCGGGTTGGGCCGAACAGGGCGCGCACGCGCCGCGGGCCGGGCTCCCCGAGGGGGAGCCCGGCCCGGCGTGTGAGTGGCCCGTGGCCGCTGAGCGCCTTACCCGTCTACTTCTTGGCGGCGGTCTTCTTGGCGGTGGTCTTGCGCGCCGTGGTCTTCTTGGCGGGGGCCTTCGTCGCGGTCGCCTTCTTCGCCGGCGCGGTCTTCTTGGCGGCGGCCTTCTTGGTCGTGGCCGAGGTCTTCTTCGCCGCCGGCGTGGCCTTCTTGGTCGTGGCCGACGTCTTCTTCGCCGCCGGCGTGGCCTTCTTCGCGGTCGCGGTGGTCTTCTTCGCGGCCGGCGTGGTCTTCTTCGCCGCGGCGGTGGTCTTCTTCGCGGCCGGGGTCGCCTTCTTGGCGGCGGCCTTCTTGGCCGTGGTGGCCTTCTTGGCGGCGGCCTTCTTCACGGTCGCGGAAGCACCGCCGGTGAGGCTGCCCTTGGGCGCCTTCTTGACGGAGACCTCGCCACCCTTGGGAAGCTTCTTGGACCCGCTGACCAGGTCCTTGAAGCCCTGACCAGCACGGAAGCGGGGCACGGAGGTCTTCTTGACCCGTACGCGCTCACCCGTCTGCGGGTTGCGGGCGTACCGGGCCGGACGGTCGACCTTCTCGAACGAGCCGAAGCCGGTGACCGAAACACGGTCCCCGCCGACCACGGCACGCACGATCGCGTCCAGCACCGCGTCGACAGCGTCCGCGGCCTGCTGACGGCCGCCGAGCTTGTCGGCAATCGCTTCTACGAGCTGCGCCTTGTTCACGTCTTCCCCTTCGGAGACATTGCCAGAACGAAAGTGTTCAAGCTTTTTCGCACGTTAGGCATGTATATACCGCAAATCAAACACGAAACGGGCTAATCACCCTAGTGCCGCAACGCGGAAGTGCCGTTGCGGAGTTCCTGGTGTCAGTCGTCTTCAGGGAATCGGCCCTCATCGAGGTCCTTCATCAACCGGTCGAGACGCGTGGCCGCGTCCGCGAGATCGTGCTTCGCCGCGGCCGTGACGACCAGCAGCTTCCGGGACAGCGCCATCCTTACGCCCTCCGGGACTTGCAGTGCGCGCACCCTTGTGTGCGCTTCCTTCAATCGGGCGGCGACTGCCTCGTAGAGCTCGAGTTGGCTGTCGCGTTCCATGCACCGATTGTGCCATCTAGGGCGAGTTGTCGCCCGACGGGGTCTCAACAAGCGACTGCGCCCCCCACCGGGAGGTGGGGGGCGCAGTCATGGAAAAGCGCTGCTCAGACGGTAATTGTACGGGGTTTGAAGGACGGCCTCGCCGCCTCGTAGGCCGCGATGTCGCCTTCGTTCTGAAGGGTGAGGCTGATGTCGTCGAGGCCGTTCAGCAGACGCCAGCGGGCGTTCTCGTCGAGCTCGAAGTCGGCGTCGATCCCGGCGGCGAGAACCTTCCGCTGCTCCAAGTCAACAGTGATTTCGGCCGTCGGGTCGGCCTCGGTCAGCTCCCAGAGGGCGTCCACGGTCTTCTGGTCCAGGACCACGGTCAGCAGACCGTTCTTCAGCGAGTTGCCGCGGAAGATGTCGGCGAACCGGGAGGAGACGACGGTCTTGAAGCCGTAGTTCTGCAGCGCCCAGACGGCGTGCTCACGGGAGGAGCCGGTGCCGAAGTCGGGGCCGGCGACCAGGACCGAGGCACCCTGCCGCTCGGGGCGGTTGAGGATGAACTGCTCGTCCTTGCGCCAGGCCTCGAACAGCCCGTCCTCGAATCCGTCGCGGGTGACCTTCTTCAGCCAGTGCGCGGGGATGATCTGGTCGGTGTCGACGTTGCTGCGGCGCAGCGGGACGGCCCGGCCGGTGTGCGTGGTGAAAGCTTCCATGGTTCCTCAGACCCCCGCGGGCGTAGCGACGTCGGACAGATCGGCCGGGGAGGCCAGGTGGCCCAGTACGGCGGTGGCGGCGGCGACCTGGGGCGAGACCAGGTGGGTCCGGCCGCCCTTGCCCTGCCGGCCTTCGAAGTTGCGGTTGGAGGTGGACGCGGAACGCTCACCGGGCGCCAGTTGGTCGGGGTTCATGCCCAGACACATCGAGCAGCCCGCGTGCCGCCATTCGGCGCCGGACTCCTTGAAGACCTTGTCCAGACCCTCCTCGACGGCCTGCAGGGCCACCCGGACCGAGCCCGGGACGACCAGCATCCGGACGCCCTCGGCGACCTTGCGGCCCTCCAGCAGGGCGGCGGCGTTGCGCAGGTCCTCGATGCGGCCGTTGGTGCAGGAGCCTACGAAGACGGTGTCCACCTTGATGTCCCGCAGCGGCTGTCCGGCGGTCAACCCCATGTACTCCAGGGCCTTTTCGGCGGCCAGACGCTCCGAAGCGTCTTCGTACGAAGCCGGGTCGGGGACGTTCGCCGAAAGCGGGGCACCCTGACCCGGGTTCGTGCCCCAGGTGACGAACGGCGCGAGCGAGGCGGCGTCGATGACGACCTCGGCGTCGAAGACGGCGTCCTCGTCCGACTTCAGGGTCTTCCAGTACGCGACGGCGGCGTCCCAGTCCTCGCCCTCGGGGGCGTGGGCGCGGCCCTTCAGATACGCGAAGGTGGTCTCGTCGGGGGCGATCATGCCCGCGCGGGCGCCGGCCTCGATCGACATGTTGCAGATGGTCATCCGGGCCTCCATCGAGAGCTTCTCGATGGCGGAGCCGCGGTATTCCAGGATGTAGCCCTGGCCGCCGCCGGTGCCGATCTTGGCGATGATCGCCAGGATCAGGTCCTTGGCGGTGACGTCCTCGGGCAGCTCGCCGTCGACGGTGATCGCCATGGTCTTGGGGCGGGCCAGCGGGAGCGTCTGGGTCGCCAGGACGTGCTCGACCTGGCTGGTGCCGATGCCGAAGGCCAGCGCGCCGAACGCGCCGTGGGTGGAGGTGTGCGAGTCGCCGCAGACGACGGTCGTGCCGGGCTGGGTCAGGCCCAGCTGGGGTCCCACGACGTGGACGACGCCCTGCTCGACGTCGCCCAGCGGGTGCAGCCGCACACCGAAGTCGGCACAGTTCTTCCGCAGGGTCTCCAACTGGGCGCGGGAGACGGGGTCGGCGATCGGCTTGTCGATGTCGAGGGTCGGGGTGTTGTGGTCCTCGGTCGCGATGGTGAGGTCGAGGCGCCGCACCTGCCGGCCGTTCTGACGCAGGCCGTCGAACGCCTGGGGGCTGGTCACCTCGTGCAGCAGGTGCAGATCGATGAAGAGGAGATCGGGCTCGCCCTCGGCGCGCCGGACGACGTGGTCGTCCCAGACCTTCTCCGCGAGTGTCCTACCCATCGCTTTCCCTCCGGCCGACGTGATCGCCGACACAACTAGAGACCCGTTTCGCGAGCCGTTGTGCGGCCGCCTCACCAGGGTCGCAAGATCCGGGGAAAATTGAACTTGCGTTTCACAGAGTGAGACGTGAATATCGTTGCATGGACAACTCTAGCGGCGTGGGCGTTCTCGACAAGGCAGCCCTTGTCCTGAGCGCCCTGGAGTCCGGTCCGGCCACCCTCGCAGGTCTGGTCGCGGCGACGGGACTCGCACGACCCACGGCACATCGCCTCGCCGTGGCACTGGAACACCACCGGATGGTGGCTCGCGACATGCAGGGCCGGTTCATCCTCGGACCGCGCCTGGCGGAGCTCGCCGCCGCGGCCGGTGAGGACCGCCTGCTCGCCACCGCGGGCCCGGTACTGACGCATCTGCGCGATGTCACCGGCGAGAGCGCGCAGCTCTACCGGCGTCAGGGCGACATGCGCATCTGCGTGGCGGCGGCCGAGCGGCTGTCCGGCCTCCGGGACACGGTCCCCGTCGGCTCGACGCTGACGATGAAGGCCGGCTCCTCCGCGCAGATCCTGATGGCCTGGGAGGAGCCGGAGCGGCTCCACCGCGGTCTGCAGGGCGCGCGCTTCACGGCGACCGCGCTGTCGGGCGTACGGCGCCGCGGCTGGGCGCAGTCGATCGGTGAGCGGGAGCCGGGCGTGGCGTCCGTCTCCGCACCCGTGCGCGGCCCGTCGAACCGCGTGGTGGCCGCCGTGTCTGTCTCGGGCCCGATCGAGCGCCTGACCCGCCACCCGGGCCGTATGCACGCCCAGGCCGTCATCGACGCCGCCGCCCGTCTCTCCGAGGCGCTGCGCCGTAACGGCTGACCCTCCCGCCCCTTCTGCACGATCCGGCTCACCGCTTCAACGCCGCAGCGGTGGGCCGGAGTTGTGTGCCGAGTCCGGGGGCCGATCTTGAGTTGTCCGGCAACGCGAAGAAGCCCTTCCCCGAAGGGAAGGGCTTCTTCGATGCGTACCCCCGACCGGATTCGAACCGGCGCTACCGCCTTGAGAGGGCGGCGTGCTAGGCCGCTACACAACGGGGGCCTTGCGGATGTGATCCGCGTACATGCAGATGAGCTCTGCGAGCTGGCCTACCAGGACTCGAACCTAGAATGACGGTACCAGAAACCGTAGTGTTGCCAATTACACCATAGGCCATGGTGGTTTAGACCAGTACCCCCGACCGGATTCGAACCGGCGCTACCGCCTTGAGAGGGCGGCGTGCTAGGCCGCTACACAACGGGGGCCCTAGCGATCCCGCCCGGCACCGAAGTGCCGAGCGATGTCACCACGTGTTCACCGGGAGCGACCCTGGTGATGCGCAGGATGGATCTGTACCCCCGACCGGATTCGAACCGGCGCTACTGCCTTGAGAGGGCAGCGTGCTAGGCCGCTACACAACGGGGGCTTTGCGGATGTGATCCGCGTACATGCAGATGAGCTCTGCGAGCTGGCCTACCAGGACTCGAACCTAGACTAACTGAACCAGAATCAGTCGTGCTGCCAATTACACCATAGGCCACCAAAACTCGATCCCCGTTGTGGGGGATCTTGTTCGGGTTGTGCGCTTCGGGGTTTCGGCCTTTCGGCTTGCTCCCCTCGGCGCAGGAAGAACATTACCTGAAGGTCTCCGACGCTCCAAAACGGGTATCGCCGCGCAGTAGGCCGGGGAGCTGGTGGAGGTCGGTGATGCGGGTCAGCTCGGGCCGGCCGCCCCTGCCGACGCGGTCCAGCCAGATGCCCCGGAGCCCCGCCTCGACCGCCCCGCGGGCGTCGATGTCCGGCTGGTCGCCGACGTACGTCACCTCCTCGGGGGCCAGCCCCAGCGCGGTGCAGGCGGCGTGGAAGGCCTCCGCGGCCGGCTTGGCGTACCCGAGCTCGGCGGCGCAGACGACGGCCTCGAAGCGGTCCCGTACGCCGAGGACGCGCAGCTTGCGGTCCTGGTTGTGGATGCTGCTGTTCGACAGGACGGCGTGACGGTAGTCACCTGCCAGGACGTCGAGGACGGGCACGGCGTCGGGGAAGAGCTCCCAGGCGGCCTCGTAGTGCGTGAGGTACCGCTCGAACCAGCCGTCGGCCTCGGCGGCGGTGAGCGTGGGAACGCCCAGGAAGTCGCGTACCCGCTCGCGGCGCTGGTCCTGGAAGTCCACCCCGCCCGCCTCGAAGCGCCGCCAGTGGACGACGGTGAGCTCCTGCCAACGACGGAGGGCCTGGTCGACGGAGTCGAATCCGTCCACCAGGCCCTCGGCCGTGAGGTGCTCACGCATGCCGGTCACGTCGGCGCGGGCGTAGTCGAAGATCGTGTCGTCGATGTCCCACAGGACCGCGCGGATCGGCATACGGCTCGGCATGGGGCCGAGATTACGCCGCCAGCTTCGCCAGCGCCGCGTCGATGCGGGTCAGGGTCTTCTCCTTGCCCAGGATCTCCAGGGACTCGAAGAGCGGCAGGCCGACCGTGCGGCCGGTGACGGCGACGCGGACCGGGGCCTGCGCCTTGCCGAGCTTCAGGCCGTGCTGCTCGCCGGCGGCCAGGACCGCGTTCTTGAGGGACTCCGGGTCGCTCCAGTCGGCGCTCTCCAGCGTGGCGCGCGCGGTGGTGAGCAGCGCGGCCGGCTCTCCCTTCATGGCCTTGTCCCACGACGGCTGGTCGAAGACCGGCTCGGGGAGGAACAGGAAGTCCACGTTCTGCGTGATGTCGGAGAGGACCGTGACACGCGTCTGGGCGTGCGGGGCGATCGCCTCCCAGGCCGCGCGGTCGAAGTCCTCGGGCGCCCAGTTGGCGTGCGGCGCCCGGAGCCAGGGCTCGCAGGCCGCGGCGAACGCCTTCACGTCCAGCATGCGGATGTGGTCGGCGTTGATCGCCTCGGCCTTCTTGAGGTCGAAGCGCGCCGGGTTGGCGTTGACGTCGGCGATGTCGAACTTCTCGACCATCTGCTCGATGGTGAAGATGTCCTGGTCCGCCGAGAACGACCATCCCAGGAGGGACAGGTAGTTCAGGAGGCCCTCGGGGAGGAACCCACGCTCACGGTAGAGGTTGAGCGAGGCCTGCGGGTCGCGCTTGGAGAGCTTCTTGTTGCCCTCGCCCATCACGTACGGCAGGTGACCGAAGGCGGGGATCTCCTTGGCGACGCCCAGCTCGATCAGCGCCTTGTAGAGCGCGATCTGGCGCGGGGTGGAGGAGAGCAGGTCCTCGCCGCGCAGGACGTGGGTGATCTCCATGAGCGCGTCGTCGACCGGGTTGACCAGGGTGTACAGCGGGGCGCCGTTGGCGCGCACGATGCCGTAGTCCGGGACGTTGTCCGGGGTGAAGGTGAGCTCTCCGCGGACCAGGTCGGTGAAGGTGATCGGCTCGTCGGGCATCTTGAAGCGGACGATCGACTCGCGGCCCTCGGCGCGGTAGCGCTCGATGCGCTCGGCGCTCAGGTTGCGGCAGGTGCCGTCGTAGCCGGAGGGCTTACCGGCCAGGCGGGCGGCGTCGCGGCGGGCCTCGAGCTCCACGGCGGTGCAGAAGCAGTGGTAGGCGTAGCCGCCCGCGAGCAGCTTCTCGGCGATGTCCTTGTAGATGTCCATCCGCTGGGACTGGCGGTAGGGGGCGTGCGGGCCGCCGACCTCGTCGGGGCCCTCGTCCCAGGTGAACCCGAGCCAGCGCAGCGAGTCGAGCAGCTGCTGGTACGACTCCTCGGAGTCGCGCGCCGCGTCGGTGTCCTCGATGCGGAAGACGAACGTACCGCCGTGGTGCCGGGCGAAGGCCCAGTTGAACAGGGCGGTGCGGACCAGGCCCACGTGGGGGTTGCCGGTCGGGGAGGGACAGAAACGTACGCGGACGTTCGCGTTAGCCACGCTTGATCACCTTGTTGGTGAGAGTGCCGATGCCTTCGATGGTGACGGCGACCTCGTCGCCGACGTTGAGCGGTCCGACCCCGGCGGGGGTGCCGGTGAGGATGACGTCGCCCGGGAGCAGCGTCATGGCCTCGGTGATGTGGACGACCAGGTCCTCGATCGAGCGGATCATGTCGCTCGTACGACCGAGCTGCCGCTGTTCGCCGTTGACGGTCGCCTGGATGGTGAGGTCGCTCGGGTCGAGCTCCGTCTCCACCCAGGGGCCCAGGGGGCAGCTGGTGTCGAAGCCCTTGGCGCGGGCCCACTGCTTCTCGCGCGCCTGCGCGTCCCGGGCGGTGACGTCGTTGGCGCAGGTGTAGCCGAAGACGACGTCCTTGACGCGCTCGCGCGGGACCTCGCGGCACATGCGGCCGATGACCACGGCCAGTTCGGCCTCGTGGTGCAGTTCGTTGGAGAAGGAGGGGTACTCGATGGCGTCGCCGGAGCCGATCACGGAAGTGGTGGGCTTGAAGAAGGCGACGGGCACCTCGGGGACCTCGTTGCCCAGTTCGGCGGCGTGCTCCGCGTAGTTGCGGCCGATGGCCACGACCTTGTTGGGGAGCACGGGCGGCAGGAGCCGTACCTTGCTGAGCGGGACCTTGGTGCCGCTGAGCTCGAAGTCGGTGTACGGGATGCCCTTGATGATGTCGAGGACCAGACCGCCGGACTCGACGGTTCCCTCGCCCTCGACGGCGCCGAAGGCGACATTGCCGTCGATGGAGAATCTGGCGATGCGCACGAGTGCTTTCGCCCCTCACTTGGTACTGGCTGGAGTCTGACGCTCCAGGCTAACGCGGTGAGGGGCGGCTCTTGACGTATTACTGTGCGGGCTGCGGGGCCTCGGGGGCGGTCATGAGGACCGTGCGGCGGGGGTTGGCCGTCTGCGTGGGAAGGTCGAGCCCGTGCTCCGGCTGCGCGCCCCGGCCGAGCTGCTCGGCGTCCTCGAGATGGGCGAGCGTGGTGCGGCGGGGGTTGGCCGTGGAGCGGAGCAGCATGGTCGTCTTCATGGTCACGGGAGCCTCTACAGAGCGGGTGGTCTTGTAAAGCGTCAGGCTAAACGTGCCATTCCCTTCGAATGCATGGGGAAGACATCGATCTCTGTGTGAGTTTGCTCACCCCTGGGCGGATAAATCAGGCATTCCAGGCGGAGGCACAGGGTCCGCGAAACGGACATTGCGCCACTGAACGCTTCATTCCGCTCCTGATCATCGCGACTGGGACACTCGGCCCACGTGACTCTTTGGGATTAATAAGTCCGATTCCTCCATGATCATCTTCTACGTGGGGTGACACGATGTTCACGGGTTGTTATGCCCTGGGACACCCGACACGCGGGCCTTGTTGGAGATCCGGCACTGTGCTGGAATTCCACGCACCGCCGCGGGTTTCAAGCCGGCGCGCAGGGGGCGCAACGCAGCGCCGGGTGAGCGGCGGGGAAGGGGGAACTGCGCCGGTCATCGACGACCACCATGGGGCGCATTCGCGTCCCGAGACGCCGACACCGTCCTCCGTTCACGCGGAAGGGCGCCTGGTCCAGAGGTTGCGACGCTAGTGCAGGGACGATTCAAGAGGGATGGCAGCGCGGCTGCCGCGGAGCAGGAGCCTCGCGCCGGAACCGACCGCGGTTCCTCGGCCCAGCACGCCCAGAAGCCGGGCCAGGGCCCCACCGGCGAGGGCGGTGACGGTTCCGCGCGTTCCGGCGCCACGACCTCTGCCACCGAGTCCAACGGCACCCCGCAGAAGCCCCGGGCCCAGAACGAGGTCGGCCCGCGAATAGCACTGCGCAACTGGCGCATCTCGACGCGTCTGGTCGCCCTGCTGACCCTCCCCGTGGTCGCGGCCACCAGCCTCGGCGGCATCCGCATCAGCGAGTCGCTCCAGGACATGGAGCAGCTCGAGCACATGCAGCTGCTCACCAAGCTGACCCAGGAGGCGACCGACCTCGCCCAGGCCCTCCAGGCCGAGCGTGACCTCTCCGCCGGCCCGCTGGCCAACGGCAAGTCGGCCGGTGACTACCAGGTCAACAGCAAGCGCAAGGAGACGGACCGCGCCCAGAAGGCGTTCATGGCCGCCACCCATGACATCCCCGCCACCGAGGGCGACGAGGCGCTGCAGAGCATCCGGCAGAACGTCAGCCAGATCGCGTCCCAGGTCGTCCAGATCGGCAGCATCCGCACGGACGCGTACAAGGACGGCGTCGCCCACTCGGTGACGGTCGAGGGGTACAGCCGTCTGATCCGCTCGCTGCTCAGCCTCTCCCAGGACATGGCGCAGGCGACCTCCAACCCCGAGATGATCAAGCGGACCCGGGCGCTCGCCGCGTTCTCCTCCGCCAAGGAGTACGCCTCCGTCCAGCAGGCGATCATCGCCTCCGCGCTGCCCCCGGGCAACAGCCGGCCCGGCAAGCTGGAGCCCGGCGACCGCCTCTACGGCTACGCCGCCAAGCAGGGTGAGCAGTCGGAGCTCAAGGCCTTCGAGACCATCTACGAGTCGGCCGGCGGCGACGCCGCCGAGCTGACCTCCTCGCTCTCCACGGGCAACCCCACCATCGAGGCCGCCGACAAGTACGCGGACCGGGTGCTGACCACCGACTCCGGGATGGCGAGCCGCACGCCGCGCGGTCACCTGAACTTCACGGACGAGTACGGCACCAAGATCAACGCCATGAACGTCATCGAGGAGAGCCTCCTCGGACAGATGGAGACCAAGGCCCGTGAGCTGCGCGCGGAGTCGCAGCGCGAGGCCATCATCAACGGTGCGCTGATCCTCCTCGTCCTCGGCGTCTCGCTCATCGGCGCCTTCGTCGTCGCCCGGTCCATGATCCGCTCGCTGCGCCGGCTCCAGGACACCGCGACCAAGGTCGCCCAGGACCGTCTGCCCGAGCTCGTCAAGCAGCTCTCCGAGGTCGACCCGCAGGACGTCGACACCTCCGTCGAGTCCGTCGGTGTGCACTCCCGGGACGAGATCGGCCAAGTGGCCGCGGCCTTCGACGACGTGCACCGCGAGGCGGTCCGCCTCGCCGCCGAGCAGGCCCTGCTGCGGGGCAACGTCAACGCGATGTTCACCAACCTCTCGCGCCGCTCCCAGGGTCTTATCCAGCGTCAGCTCTCGCTCATCTCCGAGCTGGAGTCCCGCGAGGCCGACCCGGACCAGCTGTCCTCGCTCTTCAAGCTCGACCACCTCGCCACCCGCATGCGGCGTAACGGTGAGAACCTCCTCGTCCTCGCCGGTGAGGAGCCCGGCCGGCGCTGGACCCGTCCTGTCCCCCTGGTCGACGTGCTCCGTGCCGCCGCCTCCGAGGTGGAGCAGTACGAGCGGATCGAACTGGCCGCCGTCCCGGCGACCGAGGTCGCCGGCCGCGTCGTCAACGACCTCGTGCACCTCCTCGCCGAGCTGCTCGAGAACGCCACGTCGTTCTCCTCGCCGCAGACCAAGGTCCGCGTCACCGGTCACGCGCTGCCCGACGGCCGTGTCCTCGTCGAGATCCACGACACCGGCATCGGCCTCTCCCCCGAGGACCTCGCCGCGATCAACGAGCGGCTCGCCTCGCCGCCCACCGTGGACGTCTCCGTCTCCCGCCGCATGGGTCTGTTCGTGGTCGGCCGCCTGTCCCTGCGGCACGGCATCCGGATCCAGCTGCGCCCGTCGGACTCCGGCGGCACCACCGCGCTCGTCATGCTTCCCGTCGACGTCGCCCAGGGCAACAAGAAGCCCGCGCCCAAGCAGGGTCCGGGTGGCCAGGGCGCGATGCCGCAGGGTCCCTCCGCTCCCGGTGGCCGCCTGACCGGCGGCCCGGGCGCGGCCGGTGGTCTCGGCGGGGGTTCCCGTCCGGGCCTCGGCGGGGCGCCGTCGGGGGCGGCCGGCCGGCTCGCCGCCGGTGCGGGTGCCGCTCGCGGCCAGGTCGGTGCGGGCAACGGGCCGCGTGCCGCGCTGCCCGGCCGGGAGGGCGCGCCGCGCCAGAACGCTCCTCAGGGTCAGGCCCCGGGTCAGGCTTCGCAGCAGTCGCAGCCGCAGGGTCAGCAGACCTCGCAGATGCCGCAGGTCTCCCAGGAGCCGCAGCGTCCGGGTCTCGGCGCCGGTGGGTTCGGCGGTGCGCAGAGCGCCATTCCGTCCCGTACGGACGTCTGGGGCGGCCAGGGCAACCAGAGCCAGAACCAGCAGGGTCAGAACCAGCAGGGGCAGGGTCAGGGCCAGCAGGGTCAGGCTCCGCAGCCGCAGCAGGGCCAGGGCAACCAGGCCCCGCAGGGCGGTCGTCCCGACCAGAACGGCTACCCGCGCGCCGAGCTGCCCGGTGGCAACGCCCAGCAGCGTCCGCAGGCCACGAGCTGGGGCAACGACCAGGCGCAGCCGGTCCGCCGCCCGCAGCAGGAGATGTCGCCGCTCGACGCGCCGCGCGGTCACGAGGAGCCGGAGAGCACGGGCCAGTACGCCCGTCCGACGGCGCCCCAGAACCCCGGTGCCCCGGCTCCGTTCCCCCAACCGGAGTTCGGACGGGTGCAGCAGACTCCGCAGCAGCCCCAGGCGTACCAGCCGCAGAACCCGCAGGACCCGGCGTCCACCGCCCAGTTCCCGCGGCCGGACTTCGGACAGCCGCAGCAGGCGCCCCAGCAGGCCCAGGCCCCGCAGGCGTACCAGCCGCAGAACCCGCAGCCCCCGGCCCCGCGCCAGCGCGGCGGCGGCGACTACGGCGCGCCCCGCCCGGCCGGCAACCTGCCCCAGCAGCCGCAGCAGCCCCAGTTGCAGCAGCCTCGTCAGCCCGAGGCCCTGCCTCCGGCGAGCGGCTCGAGCGACACCCGTACCCCCCTGTACGACACGCTGGAGACCAACTGGTTCCACGGTCAGAACCAGGAGCAGGGTCAGGGCCAGGCCCAGCAGGACGACGGACGGGGCGCCGTCGACCGGACGGCGCAGATCCCGGCCCTGCCTCAGCCGTCCGCGTCTCCCTCCCCGCGCCGCCCCGCGGCACAGGGCGGCGACGGCGGCCAGCAGGCGGGCGGTCCGGGCTCCTGGCGGACCTCGCCCAACGACGAGCTGGTGCGCCAGGCAGAGCGGGTGCGCAAGCCCGCCGCCGGCGGGGTCACCACCTCCGGGCTGCCGCGACGGGTCCCGAAGGCCAATCTCGTACCCGGGACCGCACAGGAGCAGGCCCACACGGCTGGTCCTCAGGTCTCGCGTGCACCCGACGACGTCCGCGGCCGGCTCACCAATCTGCGCCGCGGTATCCAACAGGGCCGCCAGGCGGGCAACTCGACCACGGGTAGCTTCCACCTCGGCCCGACCCACCAGCAGGAGCGTTAGTTGAGCGCGATGAGCCAGGCGGCGCAGAATCTGAACTGGTTGATCACCAACTTCGTGGACAACACCCCCGGGGTGTCCCACACGGTGGTGGTCTCCGCCGATGGCCTGCTGTTGGCCATGTCGGAAGGATTCCCCCGCGACCGCGCCGACCAGCTGGCGGCGGTCGCCTCCGGACTGACCTCGCTGACCGCGGGCGCGTCCCGGATCTTCGAGGGCGGCCCGGTCGCCCAGACGGTCGTGGAGATGGAGCGCGGCTTCCTCTTCCTGATGTCCGTCTCCGACGGTTCCTCACTGGCCGTGCTCGCACACCCGGAGTGCGACATCGGCCTCGTGGGCTACGAGATGACGCTGCTGGTCGACCGGGCCGGCAGCGTCCTCACCCCGGATCTCCGTGCCGAGCTCCAGGGAAGCCTGCTGCACTAGACGCACCGACAGGGTGGCACGCCCCTCCGTGCCACCCTGGGATCACACACCGTCCGGCCGCCCCATCCGGCCCCCCACCGGCCCCATCAGACGGCAGGCGACTCTCTGCCGTCACGCCCGGAGGATTCATGACCCCGCCCCCCGCCTCTCACGATCCGTACGGCGCCTCACTCGACGAGTCGTACGGATATGAAGGCGACCAGCCGCTGGTGCGTCCGTACGCGATGACCGGCGGCCGGACCCGGCCGCGTTACCAGCTCGCCATCGAGGCGCTGGTCAGCACGACGGCCGACCCGGCGCACCTCTCGACACTGCTCCCCGAGCACCAGCGGATCTGCCACCTGTGCCGAGAGGTGAAGTCGGTGGCCGAGGTCTCGGCCCTGCTGTCGATGCCGCTCGGCGTCGCCCGGATCCTCGTCGCCGACCTGGCGGAGGCGGGCATGGTGGCGATCCACCAGCCGGGCAACGGAGAGGCCGGCGGCACGCCGGACGTGACACTGCTCGAAAGGGTGCTCAGTGGACTTCGCAAGCTCTAGCGGCGGCAGCGCGGCCAGATCGACCACCAGCGCGAAGATCGTGGTGGCCGGTGGCTTCGGCGTGGGCAAGACCACGTTCGTCGGCGCCGTCTCGGAGATCGACCCGCTGCGTACCGAGGCCGTCATGACCTCGGCCTCGGCCGGCATCGACGATCTGACGCACACCGGTGGCAAGACCACCACGACGGTGGCGATGGACTTCGGCCGCATCACCCTGGACCAGGACCTGATCCTGTACCTCTTCGGTACGCCCGGTCAGGACCGCTTCTGGTTCATGTGGGACGACCTGGTCCGCGGCGCCATCGGCGCCGTCGTGCTCGTGGACACCCGCCGTCTCGCCGACTGCTTCCCGGCCGTCGACTACTTCGAGAACAGCGGCCTCCCGTTCGTCATCGCGCTGAACGGGTTCGAGGGCCACCAGCCGTACTCCCCCGACGAGGTCCGCGAGGCCCTGCAGATCGGTCCCGGCACCCCGATCATCACCACCGACGCCCGTCACCGCGCGGACGCCAAGAGCGCTCTGATCACGCTCGTGGAGCACGCGCTGATGGCCCGGCTCAAGTAGGCAGATGCGTACGGAAGTTGTCGTACGCCCCGCGGAGGGGCGGCCTGTGTCGTTCGACACGGCCCCCCTCCGTGTTCATAACGTTTCGAAAGAGAATTGGGGCTCCACGGACACCCGACGCATCCGATCGGTGCCGCTGTGCTCACATGAGCCCCGCTATTTGGCGGGGCTCGTTCTTTATGCCCGTTTTATCTGGGGCGTGAAGCGGAAAAGCGAGCGCTCAGCGCTGTTTGGAGGGGACCCCCTTCACGTGCTGCAATTCATGAACTCCCGAGTAGTACGGCCCTGACAGAAACACCGGCACAACGTAGGTGCCGACGCCGAGAGGTTGTTGGTCGAGTGAGGCGAAGCAAGGAAAGCTCCGCGGAACAGCAGGCGCGAGGCAACTTCACGCCGCCGGCACGCATGGTGGCGTCGCCCGCTGAACCGCCGGTGGCGCCGCAGGCCGGCGACGGCAAGGGGAGTACGAGCAAGCTGTCCCCGCGCAACTGGCGGGTGCCCACCAGGCTGAACGCGATCCTCCTCATACCCGTGCTGGTCGGCCTCGTCATGGGCGGCTTCCAGGTGAAGGGGGCCATCGACACCTGGCAGGAGGCGCAGAACGCCGAGAAGACGGCGCGGATCGTGAGTGCCGCCTCGGAGTACAGCCAGGCGCTGCTCAACGAGCGTGACCTCACCGCCGCCCCCCTGCTCACGGCCACGTCCACCGAGGACCGCAAGAGCGACGAGGTGACGCAGGCGTACGCCGCCACCGACGCCGCCAAGGTGAAGTTCGACCAGGCCGCCACGAACATGCCGGAGGGCGAGGGCCTCGAGCGCCGCCTGAAGCTGTTCAGGGACGAGGAGCCCCAGCTCCAGAAGCTCCGCCAGGGCGCGTACACCGGAGCCTTGGACCCCGTGAACACCCAGCTCGGGTACACGGGTGTCCAGCACTTCCTCATGGAGTTCTCCAACGAGCTCGGGCTCGGCACGGGCAACGTCACCGCCTACGGCCGCACGCTCTACGCCATCCAGCTCGCCAAGGCGGCCGAGTCGCTGCAGCGCTCGATCGGCACCCAGCTCCTGGTCCGGCCCAGCCAGAAGGACCAGGTCTTCGCCCAGCAGTCCGTGGCGTTCAACTCGTACAACTACCTGGAGCAGATCGCCCTCGGCGAGTACAACTCGGGTGGCACCCAGGCCGACGTCGACCGGCTGAAGCAGGTCATGACGGAGAAGGCCAAGGACGGCGAGGAGAAGATGCAGGCGGCGGGCGTCACGCTGCCCAAGGGAGCCGACGGCTCCGTCTTCACCGGTGTGGTCAAGGAGATCGGTTCGGCCAAGGACGCCGATGCGATCGCGGCCCTGAAGGCGAAGAACATCACGTTCGAGACCTGGATGGCCGTGGCCACCGGGAAGTTCGACGGCTACACGACCGTCGAGAAGGAGCTCGTCGACAAGGCCGTGGCGGAGGCCGTCCGCGTCTCCGACGAGGCCAAGACCGACGCCTTCGTCATCGGTGGCATCACCGTCGTCGCGCTGCTCGCCGCCTTCATCCTCGCCGGGATGATGGCCCGCCAGATGAGCCGTGCGATGCAGCAGCTGCGCACCGCCGCCTTCGGTATCGCCGAGCAGCGTCTGCCGATGCTCGTCGACCAGCTCTCCCGTACCGAGCCGGGCCGGGTCGACACCCGGGTCCAGCCCATCCCGATCGACTCCCAGGACGAGATCGGCGAGGTCGCCCGCGCCTTCGACCAGGTCCACCGCGAGGCCGTCCGGCTCGCCGCCGAGCAGGCCATGCTCCGGGGCAACGTCAACGCGATCTTCACGAACCTCTCGCGCCGCAACCAGTCGCTGATCGAGGGCCAGCTGACCCTCATCACCGACCTGGAGAACAACGAGGCCGACCCGGACCAGCTGGAGAACCTCTTCAAGCTGGACCACCTGGCCACCCGTATGCGCCGCAACGGCGAGAACCTCCTGGTCCTCGCCGGCGAGGAGCCGGGCCGCCGCTGGGACCAGCCGGTGCCGCTGGTCGACGTCATGCGCGCCGCCTCCTCCGAGGTGGAGCAGTACGAGCGCATCGAGCTCGCCGGTGTCCCGGAGGCCGAGATCCACGGCCAGGCCGTGACCGACCTCGTGCACCTGCTCGCCGAGCTCCTGGAGAACGCCACCACGTTCTCCTCGCCGCAGACCAAGGTCCGCGTCACCGCGACCCGGCTGCCCGACGGCCGCGTGATGGTCGAGATCCACGACAAGGGCATCGGCCTGACCGCCGAGGACTTCGCGGACATCAACCACAAGCTGGCCAACCCGCCGACCGTGGACGCCGCTGTCTCGCAGCGCATGGGCCTCTTCGTGGTCGGCCGGCTGGCCGACCGGCACGGCATCCGTGTCCAGCTCCGCCCCTCGGGCGAGCAGGCCGGCACGACCTCGCTGGTCATGCTGCCGGACGCGATCACCCATGGTGGTGGTGGCGAGCACCTGCCGGAGAACGACTTCACGGTCTCGCAGATCATCCCGCAACAGCAGCAGCACGCCTTCGAGCCCGTCCAGCAGCCGATGCGGACCGCGGCCGAGCTCGGTTTCGACGACTCCCGCTACGAGCAGCAGGGCGAGGAGCGGCAGCTCGACCCGGTGAACCGTTCGCTGATGCGCGAGGAGCGCAGGGCGGCCCTGGAGGCGCAGGCGCAGGGCGGCGAGCGTCCGATGTTCCGGGACGAGGTCGACCCCTCGCAGCAGCCGTACGGGCAGCAGGAGCACGGGCAGGAGTACGCACCGGAGCAGGGGTACGGCCAGGAGCAGGAGTACGGCCAGGAGTACGCGGCCGACTTCGGTCAGCACGCCCCGCAAAACGACGCGTACGACTACCCCCAGCAGAGCTACGACGGCTACGCCCAGCCCACCGACGGGTACGCCCCGGCGGGCTATGCGGAAGCCGCCTACCAGGGCCAGGACAATGGCCAGGCGCAGTACGACAACACGTACCAGCCCCAGAACCACCAGGGTGAGTGGGCGGATCAGGGTACGTACCAGGGTGGCTACGAGCAGCAGTACGGAGCACAAGCGGAATCTGCTCCCGCCGCTCCCGAACCGGCCGCCGAGCGCGTAGGCTTCGACCGTCCGGGGCCGACGCCGAACCCCACCCCGGACGCCGGTCACGCGCTGACCGATGCCGGTCTGCCGCGTCGCGGCGGCACCGCCGCCCAGGCGCCGCAGTCGGGCCGGCAGTCGGCGGCTGCGCCGGCCCCGGCGCAGCAGAACGAAGCCGACGGTTCCGACGACTGGCGCTCGACGAACGACGAGCGCTGGCAGCGGGCCGAGAAGCTCCGCGAGCCGAAGGCGGGCGGGGTCACCTCCTCCGGCCTTCCGCGGCGCGTCCCGAAGGCCAATCTGGTCGAGGGCACGGCGGAGCAGACCCCGCAGGGCGGCCCCCAGGTCTCCCGCGCTCCTGAGGACGTGCGAGGCAGGTTGAGCAACCTGCGTCGCGGTGTCCAGCAGGGGCGCACCGCGGGAACGGACACGAACGGATCGGGCCTCGGCCCGGGCAGTACCTACAACCAGGAGCGTTAGTGTGAGCATGAGCCAGGCGGCGCAGAATCTGAACTGGTTGATCACCAACTTCGTGGACAACACCCCCGGGGTGTCCCACACGGTGGTGGTCTCCGCCGACGGACTCCTGCTGGCGATGTCCGAGGGTTTCCCCCGGGACCGAGCCGACCAGCTGGCGGCCGTCGCCTCCGGACTGACCTCGCTGACCGCGGGCGCGTCCCGGATCTTCGAGGGCGGTGCGGTCAACCAGACCGTCGTGGAGATGGAGCGTGGCTTCCTCTTCATCATGTCGATCTCCGACGGCTCCTCGCTGGCCGTGCTCGCACACCCGGAGGCCGACATCGGTCTGGTGGGCTACGAGATGGCTCTGCTCGTCGACCGTGCGGGCAGCGTCCTGACTCCTGACCTCCGGGCGGAGCTTCAGGGAAGTCTTCTCAACTAACAGACAGACAGTGCGTTTCGCGCCACCGCCCCGTAAGGTGCGGTGGCGCGGTTCCACAGGGACATGGGCCGCGAGGCAGTCGGAGGAGGAGACGTGGGTACACCCCCGGGCGGACGCCCATACAACGGTTTTGACGGTTCGCAGCCGCACGGCGACACCACACAGAACCGGTTCAACTTTCCCTCCACGCCCAGCAGACAGGGCACGCAGCAGCCCTACCAGCAGCCGCAGGCCCAGCCTTCGCCCGTGGCCGCGCCGAACGCACCCCGTGCGCAGCGCGCCGCGGGTGGTACGGGCGCGCACAACCCGCTCGTGCGCCCGTACGCGATGACCGGCGGCCGGACCCGGCCGCGTTACCAGCTCGCCATCGAGGCGCTGGTCAGTACGACGGCCGATCCGTCCCGGCTGCAGGGGCAGTTGCCCGAGCACCAGCGGATCTGCCGACTGTGCTTCGAGATCAAGTCGGTGGCCGAGATCTCGGCACTTCTCTCCATCCCCCTCGGCGTTGCCCGGATTCTCGTGGCCGACCTGGCCGAGGCCGGACTTGTCGCCATCCACCAGCCCGGCGGCGACGAAGCCGCCGGCGGTCAGCCAGACGTGACACTGCTCGAAAGGGTGCTCAGTGGACTTCGCAAGCTCTAGCGGCGGCGCGGCCCGTTCAACCACCAGCGCGAAGATCGTGGTGGCGGGTGGCTTCGGCGTGGGCAAGACCACGTTCGTCGGCGCCGTCTCGGAGATCAACCCGCTGCGTACCGAGGCCGTCATGACGTCTGCGTCCGCGGGCATCGACGACCTCACGCACACCGGCGACAAGACGACGACGACTGTCGCGATGGACTTCGGCCGTATCACCCTGGACCAGGACCTGATCCTGTACCTCTTCGGTACGCCCGGTCAGGACCGCTTCTGGTTCATGTGGGACGACCTGGTCCGCGGCGCCATCGGCGCCGTCGTGCTCGTGGACACCCGCCGTCTCGCCGACTGCTTCCCCGCGGTCGACTACTTCGAGAACAGCGGCCTCCCCTTCGTCATCGCGCTGAACGGGTTCGACGGCCACCAGCCGTACAACCCGGAGGAGGTCCGCGAGGCCCTTCAGATCGGCCCGGACACCCCGATCATCACCACCGACGCCCGCCACCGCGCGGACGCCAAGAGCGCGCTCATCACCCTGGTCGAGCACGCGCTCATGGCCCGCCTGCGGTAGGTCCCGACGGGCCGACGCGTACGAAGGGCCCCGCCCACCGGTTCTCGGTGCGCGGGGCCCTCGTCGTGCCGCGTTCAGTCCTGCCAGTAGAAGAGCAGGGTGCCGACGTCCAGGGGCCCCCGCCGGCCGAAGTGGTAGACGCACAGGCCGGTGACGACGACGGACGAGATGTCGGGGTCGAGCCAGCGGAAGCCGGCCGCCTCCAGTGCGCCGCGGGCCGCGTGGTCCGGCTCGTAACTGGTGACGAAGCGCCCGAGGGTGCTGACGAGGACGTCGTCCCCGCCGCAGTCGAGCACGTGGTAGGTGCCGTCGCCCTGCTGGTTGTGCTCCCCGCAGGAGACCGGCGGCTTCGGGTCGAATCCGGCCTCGCTCAGGGCGGCGGTCGCCCGGGCGAGCTGCGCCTCCTGGTCGGTGGGGGCGGGCGGGTCCGTGCACAGGGCTTCGAGGTGCCAGCGGGGGTCGCTCCCCCGCTGGGCGCCCGGGGCGTACTCGTGGACGATCGCGCGGCGAAGCTCCTCGTCGAGACCGGGGACCTCCACCCGGGGGCTGCCCAGGCGCTCGTCGACGCGGCGGGTCTCGGCGGTGTCGTCGGTGAGCTGGTGCAGCGCGTAGGCGGCCCAGACCGCCGCCTCGGTCGTCGGCGCCTCGTCCAGGTAGGCGCGGAGCCGGTCCGGGTCGCCGACAAGTGCCTGGGCGAGGCGGGCCACCGTGCGGTCGGGGTCGGCCAGGTAGGCGGTGAGGTCCTGTCCCGCGCGGTGGCGCATCCGCACGGCGAAGAGACGGTCCTCGGGGCGCTCCGCGCCGAGGTCGGCCAGGATCGCCTCGGCCCCGTACCGCTCCACCAGTCCGTCGAGTCCGGCCTCGCCGAGCGTCTCCCGCTGCTGCCAGGGGGAGGCCGCGAGGGTGGCCAGCTCCCGGGCGGCCGTGCGGTCGCCGAGCAGCCCGCGGGTCTTCAGGATCGCCTCGGGCACGCCGTACGGAGGTTCGTTCCGCCGGTCCTCGTGGCACAGCCAGGGCAGGAGCTCGGTGCGGTCGGCGAGGAGGTCGAGGAGGGCGACGCGGACCTCGTCCGTCTCCTCGCCGTCACGGATCCGGTCGAGGAGGCCGGGGACGCGGGGCTCCGGGACGCGGCCGGCGAGCGCGCGCACACAGATCCGGCGGCGCCACCAGGCGTTACGGGTGTCCAGCACGTAGCGGGCGAGTGCGTCGGGGTCGTGGGCGCTCAGGGCGGCGGTGTCGGGCCCACCGCGCTCCGGTATGAGGGTGTCGATCGTCGGCATCGCCCGATGCTAGCGAGCGGGGCGGGCCGGCGATCACCGCTTTTCCGGTGGCGCGGAAAGGCCCCGCTCCTGGTGTGGAGCGGGGCCTTCGCGCGTCGGGAGGGGTCAGCGCCAGCTGTGCGGGGCGCGGAAGCCGTTCTCGCGCTCCAGGCGGCGCCAGCCGGCCGTGGAGCGGCCGTGGCGGGTGGGCTCGGCCGGCTGGGCGGCGGCGCGGGCGAGCAGCACGGCGGTGATCGCGGCCAGCTCCTCGGGGTCTGCGTGGCCCTTCTCGACTCGGAGAAGGTTGGCTGTGGCAGGCGTGGTCACTTCTGTGGGCTCCTCTTACTGAGGCGGGTTGCCGTGCTTGCGGGACGGCAGGTCGGCGTGCTTGGTGCGGAGCATGGCGAGGGACCTGATGAGGACCTCCCGCGTCTCTGCGGGGTCGATCACGTCGTCGACCAGTCCGCGCTCCGCCGCGTAGTAGGGGTGCATCAGCTCGGCCTTGTACTCCTTGACCATGCGGGCCCGCATGGCCTCCGAGTCCTCGGCCTCGGCGATCTGCTTCCGGAAGATGACGTTGGCGGCACCTTCGGCGCCCATCACCGCGATCTCGTTGGTGGGCCAGGCGTACGTCAGGTCGGCGCCGATGGACTGGGAGTCCATGACGATGTACGCGCCGCCGTACGCCTTGCGCAGGATCAGGCTGATCCGGGGCACGGTCGCGTTGCAGTACGCGTACAGCAGCTTCGCGCCGTGCCGGATGATCCCACCGTGCTCCTGGTCGACGCCCGGCAGGAAGCCGGGTACGTCCAGAAGGGTGACGATCGGAATATTGAAAGCATCGCACATCTGGACGAAACGGGCAGCCTTCTCCGACGCCTCGATGTCCAGGACGCCCGCCAGCGACTGCGGCTGGTTGGCCACGATGCCGACGACCTGGCCGTCGAGACGGGCCAGCGCGCAGATGATGTTGCGGGCCCAGCGCTCGTGGATCTCCAGGAAGTCGCCGTCGTCGACGAGCTCCTCGATCACCTTGTGCATGTCGTACGGACGGTTGCCGTCGGCCGGGACGAGGTCGAGCAGGACGTCGGAGCGGCGGTCCGCCGGGTCCTCGGAGGCGACGGTCGGCGGGTTCTCGCGGTTGTTCTGCGGGAGCATCGACAGGAGGTAGCGCACCTCCGCGATGCACGTCTCCTCGTCGTCGTAGGCGAAGTGGGCCACGCCGCTGGTCTCGGCGTGCACGTCGGCGCCGCCGAGGCCGTTCTGGGTGATCTCCTCGCCGGTGACGGCCTTGACGACGTCCGGGCCCGTGATGAACATCTGCGAGGTCTCGCGGACCATGAACACGAAGTCGGTCAGGGCGGGGCTGTAGGCCGCGCCGCCGGCGCACGGGCCGAGCATGACCGAGATCTGCGGGATGACGCCCGAGGCGCGGGTGTTGCGCTGGAAGATGCCGCCGTAGCCCGCGAGGGCGGAGACGCCCTCCTGGATACGGGCACCGGCGCCGTCGTTCAGGGAGACCAGCGGGGCACCGGCCGCGATGGCCATGTCCATGATCTTGTGGATCTTCGTGGCGTGGGCCTCGCCCAGCGCGCCGCCGAAGATCCGGAAGTCGTGCGCGTAGACGAAGACGGTGCGGCCCTCCACCGTGCCCCAGCCGGTGATGACACCGTCGGTGTACGGCTTCTTCGCCTCCAGGCCGAAGCCCGTGGCGCGGTGCCGGCGCAGCTGCTCGACCTCGTTGAAGGAACCCGGGTCGAGCAGCAGCTCGATCCGCTCGCGAGCGGTCAGCTTGCCCTTGGCGTGCTGGGCCTCGGTCGCCCGGTCGCTCGGTCCGCGCCGAGCCTCCTCGCGCAGGGCGTGCAGCTCGGCCACACGGCCACGGGCGTCAGTCGGCTCGCTCGGGATCTGGTCCACAACGGTCATGTACCGACCCTACGAAGCCGACCGAGGAAATCCCGCCGTCGACTCCGTACAGTCTCCCGTGTCGATTCCTGGTGGGGTAGGACAGAACCATGAGCGGCGCGTGCCGACTCGACAGCCATACACCCCCCGCCTTTGTAGGCTTTCCACATAAACCTGGGGACGGGGCTCCGC
This sequence comes from Streptomyces sp. NPDC029139, assembly GCF_055564335.1. Classification (NCBI taxonomy): domain Bacteria; kingdom Bacillati; phylum Actinomycetota; class Actinomycetes; order Kitasatosporales; family Streptomycetaceae; genus Streptomyces; species Streptomyces sp. NPDC029139. The sequence goes on from NZ_JBVHWN010000012.1 coordinate 190,098, forward strand.
GCCGGGCCTTAGAGGACGACCTCGCAGCGGTGGGTGGCCCCCGCCGTGCCCGGGGCGATCCGCAGGCGCAGGGAACGTCCGGCGGCGAGCACCTCCACCGCGGGGTCGTGACCGGCCACCCGGCGGACCGGCTGGTCCCAGACCAGCTCCAGGGCCTGTCCGGTGCGCTGCGGCTCGCTGATCCGGAGGTCGAGGACGGCGCGCCGGCGACGAACCAGGACACTGGCCGGTGCCGTGACCGTCAGGCGCCCCACCGTACCGGCCCGCCACAGGTTGGCGGCCGTGAGCCCCAGGGAGGGGACGGCCACGGCCTGCCGGTCGGCGCTGTTGTCCAGGATCGTCAGCCAGTCCCGGTCGGCGGCGCGGGCGGACAGGGTGCGCGGGGAGGCGCCCGGCATGAGCAGGTAGACGTACGAGGCGTCGACCGGGTCCGTGCCGTGGTCCAGCCACAGGGTCTGGTAGGCGCGGGTACGGGTCTCGGTGGAGCTGGTGGTGTTGATGTCGCTCCAGGCGCCGGTCCTGTCCTCGCGCAGGGTGCGCAGGTTCGCCGCGCCGCGGGGAAAGACCCAGCCGCCGTGCCCTTCGAGGTGCGCCCAGCCCCGTCCGGTGGTGAACGCGTGGCCGCCGTTCTCGCCGAGGTTGCGGTTGTCGACGACCGTCTCCACGGGGACGCCGTCGGCGGCGGTGATCCCGGCGCCGAGGCAGATGACGGCGTCCGCCGCGCAGAACCAGGACTTACGGGCCTCCAGGGTGGAGCCGAGGCCCTTGAGGTGCTGGCCGACGGCGGCGAACTCGCCGTCGGTGGCTCCCCCGACCCAGCTCACGGCCGGCTTCGGAGCGCCCCACTCGCCGCCTGCGCGGTCGGCGAGGCGCTTGGTGGAGACCGTGGTGCCGGGCAGCCGGTAGGGGTCGACGGTGGGCCAGAACCAGTCGGTGTACTGACCGCCCTGGCCGGCGGTCCACCAGGAGAGCATTCCGGCGCCGGTGTGCCAGCCGCGCGGGTTCTCGCCGTTGCCGCACTCGTAGTACGAGATCCGCTCCGAGGCCATGGCGATGTTGGCGGCCCAGCCGGGGCGGCGGTGGACGGCCCGGTCCATGGAGGCGAAGAGCCGGTGTCCGGTCGGCTCGGGGGCGGCGGGGACGGGCGCGTCGGCGACGGCGTGCAGCCGCGCGAGGTCGGCGACGCCGAACTGGCGGGCGGAGAGGATCGGGGAGACGGTGTCCCGCTCGATCCAGCCCTTCACGCGCGCGTGCCACCGCTCGCGCTCGGCGGGGCTCGCTCCGCCGGCGAGCAGGGCGATGGCGGCGATGATCCCCTGGCCGTGGAAGTGGTCGGAGCGCATGACGCGGCGCTCGTCGTTCTTGAGGTGACCGCGGCTGATGGCGCGGCCGTTGACGCTGTCCATCATCAGGCCGTCGTAGAGGAGGGGCGCGTACGCCTTCTCCACGCTGTCGAGGATGATCTGCCGGTTCGGGTCGACGACCTCCCAGCTGGAGCCGGCGAGGAGGGTGAAGAGGCGCCCGAGGCCGTCGAGCATGACCTGTCCGTACGTGCCCGAGTAGGCGACCCAGGTGTGCTGGACGAACGAGCCGTCGGCGTAGAGGCCGTCGCCCTTGGTCACGTACGGGAAGACGGGCGAGAGGGCGTCGCGGGCGAGGGCGATCTTCGCCGGGTTCGCGCCGAGGATGCCGCGCAGGGCGACGGAGCGGCAGAGGTCGACGCGGTTGGCTCCGGTGGAGGTGCCGCTGTAGGTCGTGAGCATCGCGTCGGGGACGAAGTGGTCGACGGCGGCGCAGGCGGCGGCGATCCGTTCGGGACCGAGGTGCGGGTGGAGCCCGGCGACGATGTCCATGAGCAGGCGGGGGCTGCCTATCTGCCACTCCCACCAGTTGCCGTACCGCTGAGCGCCCGATTTGTACACCCGCGCGGAGAGGTGGTCGAGGCCGCGCAGGACGTCGGCGAGCAGGGTCGCGTCGCCGGTGAGTCCGGTACCGGGCTGGAGGTATGCCTGCGTCATCGTCCACAGGCGGCTGTAGCTCTGGGTGATGCCGGCGGGCGGGTCGAAGGTGACGCCCGGCCAGAGGGAGGTGTCGCCGGGTGCCATGGACGCCCGGAAGGCGCGGGCGAGGCCGCCGGTCTCGGCGAGACGGGAGGCGTACGGCTCGGCGCCGGCGTCGAAGCCGGCGCCGAGCTGGATGTCGAGCCAGCGCAGGCGCAGTTCCTCGAACTCGCCGTCCTCAGCGAGGGCGGTGGCGGAGAGTCCGAAGGCGTTCGCGGTGGCGGGAGCGGAGAGCCCGAGGGCCGCCGCGGTGGCGGTGGCGCTGACGAGGAACGTACGGCGGGACCAGACGGGAAGGGGCACAGGAGCCTCCCGGGAGAAGAGGTGTAGACCGGTTGGCGCCCGGTGTAGCACTCGTTCTCCGACGCAATCAATGAGCACGGCAGCCCGTGGCACAAGCGCTTTCTGTCCTTTCCCGTCCGACCTGCGCCGTCAGTTGCCGCAGTGGAACCGCGCGTTCCCCCAGTCCGCGTGGTCGTTGCCGTTCCCGTCGCCGCCGTCCCCGACCACCAGGTCCACATAGGACGCGCCGGTGACGTCGGCCGTCAGCGACCAGGCCGGGTCCGTCGCTCGGAGGACCGGCGACTTCACCTTCTCCGTACCGTCGGCGCGGACGCTGAACTGGACGGTGCCGCGGGTGGTCTGGACGTCGTCCACGCCGACCTCGGCGGTCAGCGAGGTGCACGCCCCGCCCAGGTAGTAGCGGACGGTGGCCGGGGCGTGGGTGCCCAGGCCCTTCGCGTACGCCACTCCCCCGATCCGGAGCGGGCTGCCGTCGCCCGCGCCCGTCTCGCCGTTGGACAGGTCGCGCTCGACCGGCCCCCAGCCGTTGGTGGCGGAGGTCCAGTCCAGGTCGCTCGCCCAACTGTCCGCGGCGGGCGGCGGGGGCAGCGTACGCACGGAGGTCGTGGCGCTCAGCCTCCGCGGCTCTCCGCCGACGGTGTACGTGACCGTCGAGCCGAGCGGGTACGTCCGGTACGCCGCGTCCACCGGCGGCGTCACCTTCCAGGTGGCGGTGGCCCGGGCGCCGGCCGCGACGGTCCCGAGGGTGACGGGTCCGGCCGGCTCGGCGGTCCAGCCGGCGGGGAGTTCCAGGACGGCCGCGGCCCCGGCGACGGCGTTCGCCTCGTCGTTGGCGAAGGTGGCCGTGATCTGGTTCGGGCGCCCGGGCTCCAGGGTCTCCGGGGCGGCCAGCGCCAGCGTGCCGCAGGCCGGCTTCTCCGGCGCCGGGCCGAGGTCGGTGACGGTGAAGCCGTCGAGGACGAAGTCGGCCCCGTCGGGGGCGTCGCCGCGCTTGCGCAGTCCGGTCCAGGTGTCGCCGCACCCGGCGGTCACGACCTCGGAGAAGTGCCCGGTGGTCCGCTGCTGCCCGATCGGGGTCCGGCGCGTCTCGACCGCGGTGCCGTTCGTCCGGTCGTATCCGGTGACCCACTCGTAGGCGCCCGCGTGGCTCGACTGGTAGTCGTACGCGACGCGGTAGCGGTGTCCGTCCTTCATCGGGACGGTCCAGGGCGCGGTCCGGTAGACCAGGCCGCTGTTCTCGTCGTGGGACTTCAGCGACTCGGCACCGCCGATGACGTCGATCACGTCGTCGATGAGTTTCCCGTTCCAGCCGGCCTGGGTGTACGGGGCGTGCAGCTGGGCGATATGGGTGCGCGGGTCGGTCGTGCCGCCGGCGTCGCCCTTGAGGAAGGGGCCCCAGCCCTGGTCGACGGCCTCGAAGTCCTCGTGCACGAGCGCGCCGGCCCTGGTGGCGGGCGCGTTGGCGACGATGCGGACGTCGTCGATCCGAACGGCCGCGGGGCTGCCGCCGGCGGCCTCGACCCGGAGGGTGGTGGAGCCGCTGCCGGGGGCGGTGAAGGTGACCTTGGCGCGCTGGAGACGGGTGCCGTTCCAGTCGGAGGCGGCGACCCGGTCCTCGACGGCGGAGCGCGCGACGGTGACGGACTTCCCGCCGGCGGACAGGGTGGTCGGGCGGGTCCTGCCGGGCTCGACCTCGATCAGGGCGGAGGCGGTGTAGCGCGCGCCCGGGGTGAGGCCGGTGATCTGCTGCCGGACGGACGCGGTCACGGAGCCGGTGAGCTTCGCGCTGTTGCGGCCCTGCGCGTCGGTGTCGCGGGCGACGGTACCGGCCTTGGTCCAGGCGGCCAGCCGCGCGTCGTTGAATCCGGGGTCCTTGACCGGTGTGCCCTCGCCCCAGCGGGGGTCGCGGGGCGCGGGGGTGACGCCCGGGTGGAGGACGTAGGGCTGTCCCGCGGCGGCGTCGAGGGTGATCCGCCCGTCGACGGGGCGTACGGTCGCGGTCTGCACGCGGCCGTTGTCGGTGAGCTTGTGGACGGTGTACGGGCCGGTGCCCGGGACCGCCCAGGTGCTGCGACCGCCCGCCTTGTTGAAGTGGTAGAGCTTCGCCCCGCCGTCCCAGGGGAGCAGATAGGTCTCGCCGTCGAGGACCTTGCGGCCGTTCTCGTAGAAGGTGCGCCGGCCGTTCTCGACGGTGCCGCGGACACCGCCCGTGAAGGTGAGGTCGTTGCCGTTCCAGCGGGTGATTTTCTGCTGCTGGAGGTACTTGGCGGGGAGGTTCTTCTGCCAGATGTTGGCGTAGAAGTGGTTCCAGTCGGTCTCGCCGGTCCAGCCCTCGAAGTCTTCGAGGGCCGTCTGGCCGAGGACGGGGTGGTTGTTCCAGACGTCCTTCTCGCCGTTGCGGATGAAGCGGATGATCTGGGAGTTGAGGCCCTTGTTGGTGGCTCCGCCGTAGTCGAGGTCGTTGGCCCAGTGGGACCAGAGGGAGGCCCGCTCGAACTTCTCGGACCACTCGGTGGCGACGTTCCAGCCCTGCGCCTGTACGGCCTGCATCGTCTTGTCGGCGATCCAGCCGTGGGTGTAGTAGACGTCGATGTAGAGCATCGACAGGTTCGGGTCGGTCTCGTCGCGCAGTTGCTGGAAGCGACGGGCGAGGTCGCCGCTGTTGATGTCCCGGCGCTGGTCGATGTAGTAGCTCTGGTTGAGCCAGTTCCAGCCGGGCTTCGTCCTGTCGACCAGGGTCTCGCTGAAGTTCTTCGCCTCGGGGTACGCCTCGGTGGCATTGACGTGGACCCCGAAGCCGGCGCCCCACTTCTTCCCCTCCCTCAGGAGGGTGTTGAGGTCGGCGAGCCCGCCCGCGCGCTTGTTGTAGTTGCCGCCGTAGTCGGGGTGGGCGGAGTCATGGCCCTCGGAGCCGTACCCCTTGAGCAGGGCGAACTGCCCCAGGCCGTCGGTGGCGAGCGAGATGCGCTTGACGTCGTCGAGGGTGCGCAGGAAGGGATGGGTGGCGTTGCTGGCGAAGTTGAACGGGATGTGGGCGATCACCCGGTCGGGGGTCTGCTCACCGCCCGGCGCCTTGATCCCGATGGTGCGGAAGGCGAGTGCGCCGTCCTGCCAGTCGGTCCTGCCGTCGGCGTTGGCGTCGGGGGTGACGACGACCTTGGCCCAGGGGAGGTTGTCGCCGCTCTCGGGCCGCGGCGCTCCGGCGCCGCGGTAGGTCCACTGGCCGGACCAGACGCCGACACGGGTCTCGGTGGCGGTCCTGCGGGCCTGGTGCCAGAAGCGGGCGCCGTCGCGGGCGCTCGGTCCTGAGGGCTTGTCGTAGCTGGAGTTGGACTCGACGGCGGCGGCGAGCCGGCCGGTGTTGACGAGTGCGTAGCTCGCCCCGACCGGACTCGCCTCGGCCGAAGTGGCGTCGGTGATGTCGGCGAAGACGTCGGCGGTACGGGTGGAGTCGGGGTCGAGCCGGGTGAAGGCGGTCTGCGCGCCGATGTCGGACGAGCCGACGGAGACGAGGTCGTGGCCGGGTATGTCGAGGGTGCCGACCCGGAACGCCTCGGTGTCGCGGACGGCGGTGACCTTGAAGGTGGTGGCCCGGCCGCTGACGCTCAGGGTCGCGTCGATCTCGACGCCGCTCAGGGTGGGGAAGGCCAGGGTGTACGCCGCGCTGGTGGCGGTCAGGACGGGGGCGGCCTTGGCCCGGACCGCGTACGGGGTGCCGTTGAGGACGATCTGGGTGACCGGGGCCGTACTGCCGAGGAGGCGGGCGCCGGTGGCGCGGTCGGTGTACGAGACGACGCGCGGGAAGTCCTCGGCGACGGCGACGGCGAGCTGGTCGGAGCCGATCACGGCCTCGGCCTCGGCCTCGGTCGTACGGGTGGGTGATGCGGGGGCTTCGGCAAAGGCCCCGGCCGGGGCTTGGGCGAGGGCGGGCCCGGAGAGGGCGAACACGGCCGACGAGGCGACGGCGAGCGCGCAGGCCGCACGGATTCTTCGCGACTTGGGGAGGGACATGGGGACTAGTTGGCCCGGGCCGCGCGACACCGTCAACGAGATCGCGTACCGGGGGCCCCACCAGTCCAAGAACCCCCTTCGGTTAGTCCAAGTGACCACCGGAGGGGGCTTCTTGCGGCTTCTCGCCACTTCTCGCGGCCAGTCGCGGCGAGTCGGTGCGGGAACGACGGTCAGCATCCGCCGCAGTTGTAGTAGGTCACGTCCCAGTGGTTGCCCTCGTCGGCGTAGATGTTGCCCGAGCCGGACCTCCACTGCGGGGCCCCGTCGCCGCGCACCCCGATATAGGTGAAGGTGTTCTTGATGTAGTTCCCGACGCAGGTGTACTTGCTGTAGTCGAGCTTGTAGCCGTTCCAGTGCGAGTACGTGCCGCCGGCGTGGCCGGTCTCGGTGCCACCGGTGATGTTCAGGGCGCAGCCGCTGGCGCTCTTGAGGGTCTGGGCGCCCTTCGCGGTGGCGAGGTTGAGCTGCTCGAACGACGTACAGGTCGGGTTGTTGCGGTCGGAGCAGCCGCCGGACGAGGACCAGGTGATCCCGGAGCTGCGGAACATCGAGGTCGCGGTGGCGTGGCTGATCTTGGTGACCGCGTGGGCGTCGGTGGCGCCGGTGAGGACGCCGACGCCGGGCGCGAAGAGGGCGCCGAGGACCAGGGCGAGCGCGGTGAGGACGGAGCGGAGCTTCATCGGGGGTTGCCTCCTGCTGGGGACCGTGACGGGTGGGACGGCGGTGCAGGTGGAGCAGCCGTGCTGGGTGAGCAAGGAGATGGTGCCGCAGGTCTACGCGCGTCCGCCAGAGGGCGTCGGCCCTTTCGGGTGAACCCCTTCCCCCAGATGTTGAAAGTTGAACGGAATAGGGCTATCGTCGTTCTCGTTGAACCTTCAACAAAGCTCGTCACCTCGTCCCCAAGGAGCACGTCATGGGCATCTTCACCCGCAGGAACGACGACACCGCCACCGCCGTCGCGACCCTCCCCGTCGACCCGGCCCTTGCCGCGCTGACCGGTGAGTACACGATCGACCCGGCCCACAGCAGCATCGGCTTCACCGTCCGTCACGCGATGGTCACCAACGTGCGGGGCTCCTTCGCCGAGCACGAGGGCACGCTGACGCTGGACGGCGCGAACCCGGGCGCGTCCTCCGCCTCCATCGACGTCACGATCGCCTCCATCGACACGGGCATCGCCGACCGCGACGGCCACCTGCGCAGCGGCGACTTCTTCGACGCCGAGCAGTTCCCGCTCATGACCTTCCGCTCCACGGAGGCCGAGCAGCTGGGCGGCGACACGTACCGCGTGACCGGCGACCTCACGATCAAGGGCGTGACCAGGCCGCTCTCCATCGACCTGGAGTTCAACGGCGCGGCCACGGACGTCTACGGCAACGAGCGCGTCGGCTTCGAGGGCTCGGCCCAGATCCTGCGCTCCGACTGGGGTCTGACCTGGAACGCGGCCCTGGAGACCGGCGGCGTCATGGTCAGCGACAAGGTGAAGCTGAACTTCGACATCTCCGCGATCAAGACCGCCGCCTGAGCCACCCTCTCCCTCGGCACCCACGAGCGCGCCCGCCTCTCCGTCACGACGGAGGGCGGGCGCTCGGCGTTCCCGGGTCGTTGTCAGTGCGGGTCGCTAGCTTCGGGCCCATGGAATTCCGTATCGACAGCAGCGTGTTGACCGACGCCGTGGCCTGGGCCGCCCGCGTCCTGCCCGCCCGGTCGCCCGTGCCGGTGCTCGGCGGGCTGCTCCTGGAGGCGAGCGACGGCCTGCTGCGCATCTCCGGCCTCGACCACGAGGCGTCGGCGCGCATCGAGGTCGAGGCGGACACCGCGCGGGAGGGCAAGGCGCTGGTCCTGGGGCGGCGGCTGCTCGACATCTGCAAGGTGCTGCCCCGGGGCGTGGTGGAGTGCGCGGTCGACGGTGCCCGGCTCTCGGTGACGGGCGGGGAGGCGCGCTTCGGGCTGTCCCTGCTGCCGGTGGACGACTATCCGGCGCGGCCCGCGCTGCCCGCGTTCCGGGGCGTGGTGGACGGCGGCGCCTTCGCGACGGCCGTCGGGCAGGTCGCGGTGGCGGCGGGCCGGGACGACTCGCTGCCGGTCCTCACCGGGATACGGATGGCGCTCGACGGTACGACGATGACGCTGGCCGCGACCGACCGCTACCGCTACGCGGTCCGCACCCTGGAGTGGAAGCCGGAGGGTGGAGGAGCCGCGCCCGGCGGGCAGGTCACGGGCCTCGCGGGGGAAGGAGACGGCGCCGGGACCGGAAGGGGTGCGGACGACGGAGGGGGTGCGGACGACGCAGGGGGTGCGGGCGACGCAGGGGGTGCGGACGTGGTGGCGCCGGCCCGCCGGCTGACCGAGATCGCGCGCTCCCTGACCTCGGCGGGGCCGGTCCGCCTCGCCCTGGACGGCGGTTCCATCGGCTTCGAGAGCGGGGCGACGAGGACGACGACCCGCCTGCTCGACGGCCGGCTCCCCCGTCACGACAAGCTTTTCTCGCTGGGTGAGCACGCGATCGCCGTGACGGACCGGGCTGCGTTGCTGGAGGCCGTGAAACGGGTCGCGGTGGTCGCGGAGGGCGACAGCCCGATCCAGCTGGCCTTCACCGGGGAGAGCGTCCAGCTCCAGGCCGGCTACGAGGACGACGTGGCGTCCCAGCGCCTCCCGTCCCTGCTCGAGGGCGCGGCCGCCATGACGGTCGCGTTCAACCCCGTTTACCTCCTGGACGCGCTCGGCTCCTTCGGCAGCGGATCCGTCCGCTTCCATCTGCTCGGGCCGGGGCAGCGCGCCCTGATCACCGACCGGCCTGGCGGGGTCCACCAGCACCTGCTGATGTCGGTGAAGCCCCTCCTCTGACTCCGCGGAAGGAGAGGCTCAGAACCCTCCGCCGAAGTCTCCACCGCCGCCGAAGTCCCCGAATCCGCCGCCACCTCCACCGCCGAAGTCGCCCGACCCGAAGTCGCTGGAGCTGAAGTCGGCGCCGGAGAAGTCGCCGCCCTCGAACTCGCCGCCGCCGTATTCGGAGGCGTAGGCCGGAGTGGCGAGCATCGAGCCGAGCATGGTGCCGACGAGCAGGCCGGGGAGCATGCCGCCGCCGAAGTAGCCGCCGGCCCACGGGCCGTACGCCGGTCCCGCGTCCCAGTACGGGCGGCGGCCGCCGTCGGTCTCGACGGTACGGGCCAGGGGGTCCTGGCCGTCGTCGAGGCGGGCGGCGTCGGCCGCGCAGACGGGGACCTGGCGGGTGGCGCCGCCGGCGGGCGTCCAGGTCCGGTCCTCGGTCGAGGGGCCGTGGCGCGGGTCGAAGAAGCAGGGGGGACGGCGCTCGGGCAGTGGCCGGGACTCCCGGCGGGCGGCCAGGACGGCGAGCGAGAAGCGGCCGTCCTCCAGTTGCTGGGTCACTTCCTTGACGTCGTGCGGATGGCGGGCGGCGCCCATCAGCGACTTCGCCTTGTCGTACGCGTCCAGGGCCCGCTCGTAGTCGCCGCGCATGGCGTCGTCGGCGCCGGGCTCGGCCGGGTGGAAGTCGAGGCGATCGAGTTCCTCGCCGAAGGCGGTGATGTCCTCGTCCACGACGACCCGGAGACGGTCCAGAGCCGCGCGCTCCTCGGCCTCCTTGCGGAGCCGATTGCGGCGGACGACCGCGTACGCGCCCGCGCCGCCGGCGGCGGCCACCGCGCCGAGGGTGATCAGCCCGCCGACCGGGACGCCGTCGTCCGTGCCGACGCTGCCCCACGTGGTGGGGGCGGAGCCGGACAGGGTGGGCAGGGCCTGGTCGACGAAGTTGTTCAGCTCGGTCCTGGCGTCGACGCCGGGCTGGCGTACGGAGGTGACCAGGTTGTTCACGGCGTCCGCGGACATCACCGAGCGGTCGGCGGCGGCGTCGAACCCGTCACCGAGCCGGACCGCGTACAGGCCCGTCACCCCGGTCTGGGTGCGCAGATTGCGCAGGAGGTCCTCGGGCGGATACTCGCTGGTCGCGGGCAGGACGGCGATGAAGAGCGGCTTGTCCGCGTCCTCGATCTTCTGGGCGAGGGCATCCGCGTCGGCCGTCGACAGCTGGTCGGCGGCGCCCGGATCGACGTACACCGGGCCCTGCTTCAGAGCCCGGGCGGCGTCCGGTATCCCGGTGATCCCGGCCCCCGCGGAGGGGGCCAGGACCAGGAGCAGCAGCAGTGCCAGCCCGGCGAGGGCCGACAGGAGGTGGAACGGCCTGGTCCTCATACCATCGAAACTACCCCTAATGGGGGAGTAAGAGACATAGAGGACCGAGATTCGGCCTACTCGGCGGGGTCGATGCCCACCCGCAGCAGGCCGTACGTGAAGGCGTCCTCCAGCGCCTGCCAGGACGCGGCGATCACGTTCTCCCCCACACCGACCGTCGACCACTCGGCGTTGCCGTCGCCGGTGGTGATCAGGACGCGGGTCGTGGACTCCGTGCCGTGGCGGCCTTCCAGGATGCGGACCTTGTAGTCCACCAGCTCGAACTTCGCGAGCTGCGGGTAGATCCGCTCCAGGGCCACCCGCATCGCCCGGTCCAGCGCGTTGACGGGGCCGTTGCCCTCGGCGGTCGCGACGATCCGCTCGCCCTTGGCCCAGAGCTTCACGGTCGCCTCGTTGGCGTGCGTGCCGTCGGGCCGGTCCTCGACGATCGCGCGCCAGGACTCCGTACGGAAGTAGCGGCGCGGCCGCCCCTCCGCCTCCTCGCGCAGCAGCAGCTCGAAGGAGGCGTCGGCGGCCTCGTAGGTGTACCCCTTGAGCTCGCGCTCCTTGACCCGCTCGACGACCCGGCCGATCAGCGCGCGGTCGCCGCCGAGGTCGACGCCGAGCTCCTTGCCCTTCAGCTCGATGGAGGCGCGGCCCGCCATGTCGGAGACGAGCATCCGCATGGTGTTGCCGACGAGCTCGGGATCGATGTGCTGGTAGAGGTCGGGGTCGACCTTGATGGCGGAGGCGTGCAGTCCGGCCTTGTGGGCGAAGGCGGAGACTCCCACGTACGGCTGATGGGTGGAGGGCGTGAGGTTGACGACCTCGGCGATCGCGTGCGAGATGCGGGTCATCTCGGCGAGCGCGCCCTCGGGGAGCACCCTCTTGTCGTACTTCAGTTCCAGGGCGGCGACGACGGGGAAGAGGTTGGCGTTGCCGACCCGCTCGCCGTAGCCGTTGGCGGTGCACTGGACGTGGGTGGCGCCCGCGTCGACGGCGGCCAGGGTGTTGGCGACGGCGCAGCCGGTGTCGTCCTGGGCGTGGATGCCGAGCCGGGCCCCGGTGTCGGCGATGACGGTGGCGACGACGGCCTGGACCTGGGCGGGGAGCATGCCGCCGTTGGTGTCGCAGAGGATCACGACATCGGCGCCGGCCTCGGCGGCGGCTCGGACGACGGCCTTGGCGTACCGGGGGTTGGCCTTGTAACCGTCGAAGAAGTGCTCGCAGTCGACGAAGACCCGGCGGCCCTGGGAGACGAGGTGGGCGACGGTGTCGCGGACCATCTCCAGGTTCTCGTCCAGCGTGGTGCGCAGCGCGAGCTCCACGTGCCGGTCGTGCGACTTGGCGACCAGGGTGATCACCGGCGCGCCGGAGTCGAGCAGCGCCTTGACCTGCGGGTCGTCGGCGGCGCTGCCGCCCGCCCTGCGGGTGGCCCCGAACGCGACGAGCTTCGCGTTCTTGAAGGCGATCTCCTGCCGGGCGCGGGCGAAGAACTCCGTGTCACGCGGGTTGGCACCGGGCCAGCCGCCCTCGATGAAGCCCACGCCGAAGTCGTCGAGGTGCCGCGCGATCGTCAGCTTGTCCGCGACGGTGAGGTTGATGCCTTCGCGCTGGGCTCCGTCGCGCAGCGTCGTGTCGAAGACGTGGAAGCTGTCGTCGAGGCGCGGGTGCGGGCTCTCGTCGGTCTCCGTGGTCATGGCTGTGATGGCTCCTGTCGGATGTGGCTCCGGAAGGTCTGGATCCACTTGCCCCCATTCTCACGCGTCGTCCGTTTCCGGCGGTGGTGGGGCCGGAAAACGAAAAAACCTCTCGCGGGTGCGAGAGGTCTGCGCGCGGGTCTGGGGCACGGTGTCCACTGATGCGGGGGTCGAGTCGCGTTCAGCGGTCACTGCGGACCGGCGCGCTGCTGCCGATAATCATGGTGGTAGCAAGCACGTCGGCAGTTTGCCACACCCCCGCGGTCCGCGGGACGACGGTCTCAGGATGCGGGCACGGCCGGCCGGAGCGCGGCGCGGACCGCCGGAGCGCGGTACGGCCCGCCACGCCGGCGCACGGCCGAGCTCAGGTCCTGATCACGTCGTGGACGACGACCGCAGGAGCAGGGTGTCGGTGACGAACTCTCGTACGTGGGTGAGGACCTGGTCGCGGCCGGTGCCGGGGATGCCGACCGCGACGTGGACGCTGAACCCGTCGAGCAGGGCCCGCATCCGGGCCGCGTACCGGTCGGGGTCGACCGTACGGAACTCGCCGCGCGAGACGCCCTCGGCGATCAGGGCGACGAGGTCGCGGTGCCAGGCGCCCTCGATGGCGGCCTGTCGGCCGCGGGCGTCGTCGTCGGCGTTCTGCGACCGGTTCCAGACCTCCAGCCAGAGCGTCCAGTGGGGGTCGCGCGGGCCGTCGGGGATGTAGACGTCGACGTACCCGTCGAGCCGTTCACGGGCGGTCCCGGGCCGCGAGAGCAGCGCGCTGCGTTCGGCGCCGAGCCGCCCCTCGCTCCACTCCAGCGTCTGCAGCAGCAGCTCGTCCTTGGTGCGGAAGTAGTAGAGCAGGTGCCCGCTGCTCATCCCGACCTCGCGTCCGAGCCCGGCCATGGTCAGCCCGTCGAGCCCGCGCTCGGCGATGGTGTCCATGGCGGCGGCGAGGAGTTCCTCGCGAGGCGGGGCGGGGTGGTTGCGGCGCCGGGGGCCGGCGGGGTTGATGCGGGTCACTCGTATGTTCTACCCCACGCCGCCGTCCGGGTTCCGGCCGAAGGCGGCCTCCAGGACGACGGGGAGGTCCTCGGCGGGCACGGTCGCCCGCAGCTCCGCCAGGACGGTCCCGAACCGCTCGTCGTCGATGAGGCCGAGGTACTCCTCGCGCAGCTCACGGATGATCTCCACCAGCTCGGGGCGGAGCTCCATCCAGGCCCGGGACGTGCGGATCTCCGACTCCACGTGCTCCATGAACCAGCGCATGACGTCGTACGGGACATGGCGGTGCCCGGCCCCGGGGTCGAAGCAGACCATCGGCTCCCGCGCCGGGTCCTCGTCGGGGACGATCGCGGTCACGAGCGTCCGGTGGTCGGCGAGGTCGTCCAGCTCCAGGTACCAGGCGTCGTCCGGTACGGAGTACAGGATCTGGAGCGCGTACGCCCGGTCCTCGTGGGTGATCAGCGGCATGGCCGCAGGCTGTCACACCGCCCGCGGCCCGCCCACCGGGTTTCTCAGACCTTCGGCTGCTGCTGGGTGATGCAGTGGATACCGCCCCCACCTGCGAAGATCGCCCGCGCGTCGACCAGCGTGACGATCCGCTCCGGGAACAGCCGGCGGAAGATGCCCGCCGCGATCTCGTCGTTCGGGTCGTCGAAGCCGCACAGCACCACGCCGCCGTTGCACAGGTAGTGGTTGATGTAGGAGTAGTCGACCCAGTCGCCCTCCTCGTCCTTCAGGACGGTGGGGGCGGGGACCTCCACGACCTGGAGCGTGCGGCCCTTCGCGTCCGTCTGGCGGCTCAGGATGTCGACGTACATCCGCGAGCGCTCGTGGTCGGGGTGCGCCGGGTCCTGCTGGCTGTGGACGACCACGACACCGGGCTTGGCGAAGGCCGCCACGATGTCGACATGGCCCTGGGTGCCGTAGAGGCCGTAGTCGCCGGTGAGGCCGTGCGGGAGCCAGATCGCCTTCGTGGTGCCGAGCTTGGCGTGGATCTCCGCCTCGACCTGCTCGCGGGTCCACTCCGGGTTGCGGCCCGCGCCGAGCTGGACGGTGTCGGTCAGCAGGACCGTGCCCTCGCCGTCGACGTGGATCGCGCCGCCCTCGTTCACGAGGGAGGAGGCCAGCACGGGGACCGCCGCCAGGTCCGCCACATGGCGGGCGATCTTGGAGTCGTGCTCCCAGCGGGCCCAGTCCTGACCGCCCCAGCCGTTGAACACCCAGTCCACGGCCGCGAGTTCCGTGCCGTTCGTGACGAACGTCGGGCCGATGTCCCGCATCCAGGCGTCGTCCAGTTCACGCTCCACCAGCTCGACGTCCGGCCCGAGGAGAGCGCGCGCCGAGTCGAGCTGGCCGGGGCCGACCACCATGGTGACCGGCTCGAAGCGGCGTACGGCGCGGGCCACGGACGCCCAGGCGGTGCGGGCCTCGGCCAGCTCCTCGTCGTTCGTGAACGTCGGGTTCGGGCCGGGCCAGGCCATCCACGTGCGCTCGTGGGGCGCCCACTCGGGCGGCATACGGAAGCTCATCAGATGCGTCCTCAGAGGAAGTAGAGACGGTTGAGGGAGATGGACTCGGCCGGTTCGGAGCGGATCGGCTCGCCGTCCAGGGACACCAGCCCGGTCCGGCCGTCCACCCCCACCTGACCGATACGGGAGTTCAGGAGCAGGTCGCCGGGCCCGATGCCGCGCGTGCCGCGGACGGCCACCCGGCGGCGGCGGGTCGGCAGCGCGTCGGAGCCGAGGTCGACGGCGGCCTGCGCGACGAAGGCGACGGAGATGTCCGCCGGGGTCGCGCCATGGGCTCCGAACAGGGGTCCGAGGACCAGCGGTTCGCAGGTGTCGGTGGCGGCGTTCGGATCGCCCACGACCCCCCACGCGGGGAAGCCGGACTTCAGGACCAGCTGCGGCTTGGCGCCGAAGAACTCCGGCCGCCACAGCACGAGGTCGGCCATCTTGCCGACCTCGATCGAGCCGATCTCGTGGGCGAGGCCGTGGGCGATGGCCGGGTTGATGGTGAGCTTGGCCATGTAGCGCAGCACGCGCGCGTTGTCGTCGTGCGCGCCGTCGCCGTCCAGCGGGCCCAGCTCTGCCTTCATCTTCCCGGCCATGGCGAAGGTCCGGCGTACGGTCTCGCCGGCCCTTCCCATCCCCTGCGCGTCGGAGGAGGTGATCCCGATCGCGCCGAGGTCGTGCAGGACGTCCTCCGCGCCCATCGTCCCGGCCCGGATCCGGTCGCGCGCCATGGCGGCGTCGCCGGGCAGGTCGGTCTTCAGGTCGTGGACGGAGACGATCATCCCGTAGTGCTCGGCGACGGCGTCACGGCCGAAGGGGAGCGTGGGGTTGGTGGAGGAGCCGATGACGTTCGGCACGCCGGCCATCTTGAGGACGTTGGGTACGTGTCCGCCGCCGCAGCCCTCGATGTGGAAGGCGTGGATCGTCCGGCCGTCGAGGACCCTGAGGGTGTCCTCGACGGAGAGGCATTCGTTCAGGCCGTCGCTGTGCAGGGCGACCTGGACGTCGTGCTCCTCGGCGACCCGCAGGGCGGTGTCGAGGGCGCGGGTGTGCGCGCCCATGTCCTCGTGGACCTTGAAGCCGGACGCGCCGCCCTCGGCGAGTGCCTCGACCAGCGGGGCGGCGTCCGAGGAGGAGCCGCGGGCGAGGAAGCCGATGTTGACCGGCCAGGCGTCGAAGGCGTTGAAGGCGTGCTTGAGGGCCCATGGCGAGTTGACGCCAACCCCCCAGACAGGACCGAACTCCTGTCCGATGATGGTCGTGACACCAGAGGCGAGGGAGGCCTCCATGATGCGCGGGGACAGCAGGTGGACATGGGTGTCCACGGCACCGGCGGTGGCGATGAGGCCCTCGCCGGAGACGATCGACGTGCCGGTGCCGACGACCACGTCGACACCGTCGAGGGTGTCCGGGTTCCCGGCGCGCCCGATGGCGTGGATCCGGCCCTCGCGAATACCGATGGACACCTTGCGGATGCCCTGGACGGCGTCGATCAGAAGGACGTTGCTCACCACGACGTCGCAGGTCTCGCGGACGGCCGCCGCCTTGAGGTGAAGGCCGTCGCGAGCGGTCTTGCCGAAGCCCGCGAGGAACTCGTCCCCGGGCTTCTGGGAGTCCGACTCCACCCGGACGACGAGTCCGGAGTCACCCAGGACGACCCGGTCGCCCGCGCGCGGGCCGTGCACCGATGCGTACTCGTACGGGTCCATCAGTTGCCCTCCTTCGGGCGTGCGTCCTGGGACGCGGCCGGGGACGACGACAGGTGGTCGGGGGTGTCGCCCGCCCCCAGATAGCCGCAGGCCGCCGCCCTGCGCAGGGCCTCTCCCTTCGCGCCGGGCGCGTCCAGCGGGCCGTCGACGAGGCCCGCGAAGCCGATGGCGATGCGGGCGCCACCGATCGGAACGAGCCCGACCTCGGCCTCGCCGCCCGGGTCGAAGCGGAAGGAGGAGCCGGCGGGGACGGCCAGCCGCATGCCGTAGGAGGCGGCGCGGTCGAAGTCGAGGCGGGGGTTGGCCTCGAAGAAGTGGAAGTGGGAGGTGACGCTGACGGGGACGGTCGCGGTGTTGCGGACCATCAGCAGCAGCGCGGGCGGCTCCTCGGCCTCCTGGGGGGCGGGGAGCAGGGCTCCGGGGGCGCCGTCGCCGAGGTTTCCGCCGCCGATCGGGTCGGAGACGACCGCCAGCCGCGAGCCGTCGTCGAAAACGGCCTCGACATGCACTTCGGTGACGACATCGGCCACACCCGGCAGCACGTCGTCCGGGCCGAGCACGGACCGGGCGGCGGCGATCGCCTCGGCGAGCCTTCTGCCGTCGCGGGCCGCCTCGCAGACCGTGTCCGCGATGAGGGCGGTCGCCTCCGGCACATTGAGCCGGAGTCCCCGGGCCCGGCGGGCCCGGGCGAGCTCCGCGGCGCCGAAGATCAGCAGCCGGTCGCGTTCCGTGGGGGTCAGTCGCACGTCCACACACCTCCTGTTTGAGCGCCACTCTAAACCTTTTGGGGCTCGTATCCAAGCATTGACGTACGCAGCGGTAGTGGGTCACATTGAGCGTCACTCAAAACCTTGTCCGCCCGCTTGCCCCGCAGGGAGCCCCCATGCCGATCGAACAGCGCGGAGTCGACACCATCCCCGAAGCGGAACGCACCAGCGGTCCGCGCGACCTCTTGTCGATCCTCCTCGGCTCGAACCTCTGCCTCGGAGTGATCGTCTTCGGCTGGCTACCGGTCTCCTTCGGCCTCGGGCTGTGGGCCTCGGTGACCTCCGTCGTCACCGGCACGCTCGTCGGCGTCGCCGTGACCGCCCCGCTCGCCCTCGTCTCGCTGCGTACCGCGACGAACCTCTCGACCTCGAGCGGCGCCTTCTTCGGCGTCCGCGGCCGACTCGTCGGCTCCGTGGTCGGGCTGCTGCTCTCCCTGGGCTACACCGCGCTCACCCTGTGGATCGGCGGAGACGTGGTGGTCGGCACGCTCGCCCGGCTGACCGGGCTGCCGACCGGCGACACCACGCACGCGGTGGTGTACGCGGTGCTCGCCGCCTGCACGGTCGTCTTCGCGGTCTACGGCTACCGGCTGCTGCTCCAGCTCAGCAAGGGCCTCGCGGTCGGCATGACCCTGCTGCTCGCCCTCGGCCTGGTCGCGTACGCGGGTGACTTCACCACGGCTCCCGTGCCCGAAACCCCGTACCTGCTGGGCTCGTTCTGGCCGACGTGGGTGCTCTCGGCGGTCGCGGCGGGGCTCAGCGGCCCGGTCGCCTTCATCACCCTGCTCGGCGACTACACGCGCTACATGTCCCCGCGGCGACACAGCCCGAAGAAGGTCCTGCTCACCACCTGTATCGGGCTCACCGCCGGCCTGCTGATCCCTCAGCTCTTCGGTACGTACACGGCGTTGGCGGCGCGCGGCGCGCTGGACTACGCGGGCCCGCTCGTCGAGGCCTCCCCCGCCTGGTACGTGGTGCCGCTGCTGCTCGCCGCGACCGCCGGCTCGGTCGGCAACGCGGGGCTGATGCTGTACTCGATGGGCCTCGACCTGGACGCGATCCTGCCGCGCGTGACCCGGGCGCGAGCGACGCTGGTGGTCGCGGTGGTGGCGACGGCCTTCGTCTTCCTCGGCCACTTCGCCTCGGACGCGCAGTCCGCGATGACGTCCTTCGTGCTCCTGCTGACCGCGATCGGTACGCCCTGGGCCGTGATCACCCTGATCGGGCACGCACGCTGCAAGGGCGCGTACGACCCGGAGGCCCTCCAGGTCTACAACCGCAGGGCGCGGGGCGGGGCGTACTGGTTCGCGGCCGGCTGGCACCCGCGGGCGACGGCGTGCTGGGTGGTGGGGGCGGGCGTGGGCCTCGCCGCGGTGTCCACCCCGCTGTACGAGGGGCCGCTGCTCGCCCTGACCGGCGGGATCGACTGCAGCTTCGTGCTCTCCGGTCTGGTCGGCGGCGCCCTGTACGCCCTGCTGACGCCGGCCACGGCCCCGGCGCTCGTGCCGGAGCGGGAGGCCGAGCCGGAAGTCGCCGTGTCCTGAGACCGAAGGCCGCAGACACGAAAGTGGGGCGCCCCCGAGGGGGCGCCCCACGTGTCGATCGGTCCGGGTCGCCGTCGTAGCGGGCGAGGTGCTTCTCGCCCGGGAGACGCGGGTCAGCCCAGCTGGTGGGTCCAGCCGTGGACGTCCTCGGCCTTGCCGGTCTGGATGGCGAGCAGCGTCTCGCGGAGCTTCATCGTGACCTCGCCCGGCTCTCCGCCCGACTGCTGCCACTCGCCGCGGGCCGACTTCACGAAGCCGACCGGGGTGATGACCGCCGCCGTGCCGCAGGCGAAGACCTCGGTGAGGGTGCCGTTCTCGGTGTCGGCCTTCCACTGGTCGATGGAGACGCGACCCTCCTCGGACTCGTACCCGAGGTCCCTGGCCAGCTGAAGGAGCGAGTCACGGGTGATGCCGGCGAGCAGGGAGCCGGTCAGCGTCGGCGTGACGATCTTCGGCGTCCCGCCGGCCTCGGCCCCGTACACGAAGTACAGGTTCATGCCGCCGAGCTCCTCGACCCACTTGTGCTCCACGGCGTCGAGGTAGGCGACCTGGTCGCAGCCCCGCGCCGCCGCCTCGGCCTGCGCGAGCAGGGAGGCCGCGTAGTTGCCGCCGGTCTTGGCGTCGCCCATGCCGCCGGGGACGGCACGGACGCGGTCCTCGGAGAGCCAGATGGAGACGGGCTTCACACCGCCGGGGAAGTACGGCCCGGCGGGCGAGGCGATGACGACGAAGAGGTACTCGTTCGCCGGGCGCACGCCCAGGCCGACCTCGGTCGCGATCATGAACGGACGCAGGTAGAGGGAGTCCTCGCCTCCGTGCGCCGGAACCCATGCCTTGTCCTGCTGGACGAGGACGTCGCATGCCTCGATGAACGTCTCGACGGGCAGCTCGGGCATGGCCAGCCGGTGCGCGGATGCCTGGAAGCGCCGGGCGTTGGCGTCGGGGCGGAAGGTGGCGACGGAGCCGTCGGGACGGCGGTACGCCTTGAGGCCCTCGAAGATCTCCTGCGCGTAGTGCAGGACGTTCGTGGCCGGGTCGAGGGAGAGCGGGCCGTACGGCACGAGCTGGCCGTCGTGCCAGCCGCGGCCCTCGGTCCACCGGATGGTCACCATGTGGTCGGTGAAGTGGCGGCCGAATCCCGGGTTGGCCAGGATCGCCTCGCGCTCCGCGTCGGACAGCGGGCTGGAGGAGGGCTTGAGCTCGATCGTGGGCGTCGTCATGAGTGCTAGTCCTTCACCGGTTGTGTGTGACGGACCGCGCTCACGCCGCTATCAGTGCTCTGCTAGGACGTCCGAGCTTTCCCGCATGCCGCGGCCCCACGTTCGATTATCGCCCGTGGGGGACGGTGCACGGAAACGGCGTGCATGCGATCCATGAGTTGATGGTGGCACCCCACGACCGCATAGGTACAGCCGCCGGGTGTCTGGTGCGACCCGGCGGCTGTGTGTGACGTCAGTCGGCGGGTCAGCTCGCTACGCGTACCGCGAGCGCGTCGCCGATCTCGGCCGTCGTCCGGACGGAGTCGCCGCGCTCGGTCAGATCGGCGGCGACGGCGGCCTCGACGCGGGCCGCCTCGGTCTCGTGGCCGAGGTGGCGCAGCAGGAGCGCGACGGAGAGAACGGTGGCCGTCGGGTCGGCCTTGCCCTGGCCCGCGATGTCCGGCGCGGAACCGTGGACGGGCTCGAACATGGACGGGAACTCGCCACTCGGGTTGATGTTGCCGGAGGCGGCGACACCGATGCCGCCGGAAACGGCCGCGGCGAGGTCGGTGATGATGTCACCGAAGAGGTTGTCGGTGACGATCACGTCGAACCGCTCGGGCTGCGTGACGAGGAAGATCGTCGCCGCGTCCACGTGCAGGTAGTCGGTGGTGACCTCGGGGAACTCCTCGGCCACCTTGTTGAAGATGTTGGTCCAGAGGTGACCCGCGTACGCCAGGACGTTGTTCTTGTGGACCAGCGTCAGCTTCTTGCGCGGGCGGGCCTGGGCGCGGGCGAAGGCGTCGCGGACGACGCGCTCGACGCCGAACGCCGTGTTGACGGAGACCTCGGTGGCGACCTCGTGCGGGGTGCCGGTACGGATCGAGCCGCCGTTGCCGGTGTACGGGCCCTCGGTGCCCTCACGAACCACGATGAAGTCGATCTCGGGCTGGCCCTTGAGCGGGGTCGACACGCCGGGGAGCAGCTTCGACGGACGCAGGTTGACGTGGTGGTCGAAGAGGAAGCGGAGCTTCAGCAGGAAGCCGCGCTCCAGCACGCCCGAGGGGACCGACGGGTCGCCGATCGCGCCGAGCAGGATGGCGTCGTGCCGCTTGAGGGCCTCGACGTCCGCGTCGGTGAGGGTCTCACCGGTGGCGTGGTAGCGCTTGGCGCCGAAGTCGTACTCCTTCGTCTCCAGCTTCACGTCCTGCGGGAGCGCGGCAGCGAGAACCTTGAGGCCCTCGGCCACGACCTCCTGGCCGATGCCGTCGCCGGGAATGACTGCGAGATCGATGCTGTGAGACATGTCGGCACCCTACTCCCCGTCCCAGCGCTTGACACGCATTGTCCACCATGCGGACGGCTTGGATTCGCGAACTTCCCGCACGCCGGGCTCGGCGGGGGGCTGTGAGTGACGGGCGAGTGGACGCGCCGCCGGATGCTCGGCGGGCCGGCGTCCGCGCCGAAGGTCTCCGCGCTCGCCGAGAGCGGCGAGCGCGTCGGCCGCGTCGGGCACGTCAGGCACGTCAGGCACGTCGGGATCAGGCGACGGCTCGGGGGCTCGGTGACCATCAGGCGGCCAGCCCGGGGGCCAGTGACCCCAGCAGGCGGACGGCCACGGGCTCAGTCGCCTGATCAGACGGACGCCGGGGGCTCAGTGCCCCATCGGGCGGAAGGCCAGGACAGGCCCCCAGGACCTAGTGGCCCGTGGAGCCGCCGTTGTCGCGGCGGTCGAGGGCGCGCTGGAGGGCGGCGGCGGCGTTCTTGCGAGCGTCGTCGCTGCTGGGGCGGGTGACGGAGTGGCGGACGCGACGGGCGGTCTGAGCGGCCATGAGGGATCGACTCCTTGAGATCAGCGTGATCGAAGGCGCCGGAAGGGGCGGGGAGCGCCGCCGCAGGGGTTGCCTGCACAGGGCGTCACGCTCTCGACCGCCGTTCGCTTGATGAAGCGGGACGTTCGGCTTCTACAAAGCTAGGACAGGCCGTCGCATCTGTCTCCACAATTACTCGGACTTCCTACTATCTGAGACGGCGGCCGGCTCACACCCGCGCGCAGTTCGCGGATGAGTGCCCGCACGGCGAGGGAAGTGGCCAGCTCAGGGGTGGTGACATAGCCGACGGAGCGCGTGGGACGGGCAGGACCGAGATCGGTGATCTGGACCGAGGGCGGTGCTCCGACGAGGGAGAGTTCCGGCATCACGGCCATCCCGAAACCACTGCTCACCATCGAGAGCACCGCTCCGTCGTCCTCCGCCTCGACGGTCGCCGCCGGCAGCCAGTCCTGCTCCGCCCACCACTCCCGGGTGTACGAGGTGCAGTTCTCCGTCCAGTCCACGAGCGGCAGCGAGCGCGGCGCCGGGTGCCCGGCCGGGTGCACCAGCGCGTATCCCTCCTCGACGAGCACGCCTCCGACGAGCTGCGGCGGTACGGGCGAGGTCGTCCCGATGGTGGCGATGCCGAGGTCGGCCCGCCCGTCCAGCACCTCGCCCGCGGTCCCGCGTCCGACCTCCCGTACGATCCGCACCTCCGGGACGATCTCCGGATGGCGGGCGGCCAGCCGCTCCAGGGCGCGTGGCAGCAGGTGCAGGGCGGCGCTGCGGAAGGCCGCGATCCGCAGCGGCCCGGCGGCCTCGCCGGTCCCCCCGGCCCCCCGCACCTCCGCCCCCATCACCTCCAGCAGCCGCAGCACGCGCCGCGCGTGCGACAGCGCCCTCTCCCCGGCGGCGGTGGGCGTGGCCCCCGTCCGCCGTCGCTCGAAGAGGACGGCGCCCAGCTTGCGCTCGCTGGTCCGCACGGAGTGGGACACGGCGGACTGCGTCATGCCGAGCGCCATGGCCGCGGCGGAGAAGCCACGCTCGCTGCCGACGGCGAGCAGGACGCGCAGTTCGTGCGGCGCAAGGTCGGTCATGCGGCTCTCACCTCGGGTTATGAGCGATATCGATGGATCGGCGCGATCCATCGAAGCAACCTACTGCCCGCCTCGCGTCTTCCTTCCTACGGTCTCCCTCATGACGCACGAGCTCCTCGCACACGCCACCACGCCGCCCGCCACCACGCCGCCCGCAACCCCGCCGTGCACCACGATGATCACGGTCCAGCAGACGGCCCGCCCCGACGGCTTCCCCACCCCCGCCCACTTCGCCTTCGTCGAGTCCCCGGTCCCGGACCCGGCGCCCGGCACCGCACTCGTCGAGAACCTGCTGTGGTCCGTGGACCCGTACCACCGCGAGGCGATGGACGGTGACTTCCTCTGGACCCTGAACTCCCCCATGGAGGGCCGCACCCTGGGCCGGGTCGTGGACTCCCGCACCCCCGAGCTCTCCCCCGGCGACCTGGTCCAGCACCGCAAGGGCTGGCGCACCCACTCCGTCGTCGGCCCGGACGAGGTGCGCCCCGTCCCGGACTTCGACGGCGTTCCCCTCGCCGCGCACCTGAGCGTGCTCGGCGGCACGGGCCTGTCGGCGTACGTCGGCCTGACCCGGATCGCGCGGCTCCAGCCGGGCGAGGACCTCTTCGTCTCGGCCGCGGCCGGCGGGGTCGGCACGGCGGCCGGCCGCTTCGCCCGCCTCCTGGGTGCCGGCCGTCTCGTCGGCAGCGCGGGCTCGGCGCGGAAGATCGCGTACCTCACCGAACGGGTCGGCTTCGACGCCGCCTTCGACTACCACGACGGGCCGGTCTCCGAGCTGCTCGCGAAGGCGGCACCGGACGGCCTGGACGCCGTGCTCGACGGGGTGGGCGGGGACCACCTGGAGGCGTCGATCGCCGCACTGCGCCCGTTCGGGCGGATCGCCTGGGTCGGCGCCGTCGCGCAGTACCACTCGCTCTCCGCTCCCCCGCCCGCGCCGCGCAACCTCTTCGACCTGGTGGAGAAGAGCATCCGGCTCGAAGGGTTCCTGGTCAGCCATCACGCGGACGCGCAGGCGGAGTTGTACGACTTCGCCGTGCCCCATCTGCGGAGCGGACGGCTGCCGCTGGACGTCACGGTCGTCGACGGTTTCGAGCACATCGTGGACGCCTTCCTGGGGATGCTGCGCGGGGAGAACATCGGGAAGATGCTGGTGGCCCGAACCAGCTAGTCAGGCTAGCTAGATTGCATTCCTACCTAGGTAGTGATGGAATGCGGGCATGGCCGCAGACCGCAGATCCAGCTGGCTCAAGGGAGTTCTCGACCTGCTCGTCCTCTCCTGCCTGACCGACGGCGAGAGTTACGGGTACGAGATCGCCAAGGCGCTCGACCGGGCGGGGCTCGGTGAGATCAAGGGCGGAACGCTCTATCCCGTACTGAACCGGCTGGAGGAAGCGGGCCTGGTGGAGGCCGAGTTCCGCGCGGCCGAGCGCGGACCGGGGCGCCGGTACTACCGGCTCACCGAGCGGGGCCGCGAGCACCTCGCGGCCGAGAGCGGGGCGTGGAGCGACTTCCACGGGGCCGTACAGACCATGCTGCATCCAGGGGGAACGAGACCATGACGACGGACACCTACTTCGAGGAGCTGGCCGCGGCGCTGCGCACCGCGGGCGTGACGGAGGAGCAGATCGCCTCGACCGTGGCGGATCTGCGCGCGCATCTCGCGGAGACCGGGACGGGGGCGGAGGAGGAGTTCGGTTCGGCCGCCTCCTTCGCGGCGCAGCTCGGCGGCCTCGCGCCGGCACCGGGCGAGCCCGCCGACGAGGCGCAGAGCTGGACGTGGACGGCGGACCTCTTCAACGACCGGCGGATGCTGGCGGTCCACGGCGACCAGGGCTGGGAGGTGGAGTCCTTGGACTCCCTCGGCCGGTTCGTCTGCCGCCGCGCGCCGGGCGTGGCGCTCCGCTGGGAGTACCGGCGCGAGGTGATCAGGGGCCGCAGGCGCGAGCAGGTGCTCGCCGAACTTTCGCCGGAGGGGTGGGAGTTCTGCGGTGAGTGGCTGGTGTACGGGTACTTCAAGCGCCCGAAGGCGGCGAGCGCGGGCCCGGCGGGCGCGCTGGACACGCTGCCGGAGACTCCCGCGAAGTGGCTGTTCCTGAGCCGCCGGGGCAAGGCGCTGCTCGGTGTCTGGGCGCTTGTCGTGGGCGCGGCCTATCTGACCCTCGGACTGCCGGGATACGCCATCGCCCTCATGGGCGTGAGCGGTGCGGCGTCGGCCCTGGTCACGGCGAAGCTGGAGACGGCGAAGGGCCGTCGGCGGTGAGTCAGAGGACGTCGCCGTCGCGCCAGTCGAAGACGAGCGGCGCGGCGGCGGGGTCGGGCAGCGGCCGGCCTGGCGCCGGCCGGAGGTAGGTCGAGCCCTCCTCCTCGGGCAGGTGCAGGATCCCGCCGGGGCTCAGCGCCTCGATCCGCCCCTGCCATGGCTCCCAGCCGCGCGAGCGGTAGAGGGCGGCCCCCTCGTCCGACGCGGACAGGGCGCCGAAGGCGTACGCCCCGTCGATCACCCGCTCCAGCTCGGTCATGACGAGCCCCGCGAGCCCTTGGCGCCGCCGGTCGGCGCGGACGGCGACGCCTTCGACGTATCCGACGCGGTGCGAGCGGCCGTCGTGGAGCACCCGCCGCATGATGACGCTGCCGTGGGCGGCGATGCCGTGCTCGTCCTCGATCCAGGCGTGGATGCCGCCGAGGGCGTGGTCCCAGTCCTCGTCCGCGAACGCGCCGTCGAACGCGGCGTCGAGCATCCGCCGGGTCGCGCGCAGGCGTTCGTCCCCGACTTGGTGGGTGGCTGCGGTCGTCACGGTCATGCCTTCAGTCTCCCCTCTCCCCTACCTAACCCTCAAACGCTTATTGACAGGTTAGGCGACCGCTGCTTGACTGCCGTCTATCACCAGTCAAGGCGTCTTGAGGGGTTAGACATGTCTTCTGTGCAGCAGGTCCACCACCGCACGATCACCGTCCGGGGCCACGAGATCTTCTACCGCGAGGCCGGCCCCGCCGACGCGCCCGTCCTGCTTCTGCTGCACGGCTTCCCCACCAGCTCGCACATGTTCCGCGACCTGATCCCGCTCCTCGCGGACGACTACCGGCTGATCGCCCCGGACCACCTCGGCTTCGGCCGCAGCGCCGCGCCCTCGGCCGCGGAGTTCGACTACACCTTCGCCGAACTGGCGTCCCTGACGGCCGAGTTCACCGAGGCGCTGGGTCTCGACCGTTTCGCGCTCTACATCCAGGACTACGGCGCCCCCATCGGCCTCCGCCTCGCGCTCGCCCACCCCGAGCGCGTCACGGCGATCGTCACCCAGAACGGCAACGCGTACGAGGAGGGCCTCGGGGCCGACGCCTGGGCCCCGGTCCTCGCCCTGATCGCCGACCGCACCCCCGAGACCGAGGAGCCGGTCCGCGCGATCCGCTCCCTCGACGGCATCCGGTGGCAGTACGAGACGGGCGTCCCCGCCGAGTTCCGCGACCTCCTCAGCCCGGACGCCTGGCACCACGACGCGGCCCTGATGGCCCGCGAGGGCCAGGACGAGATCCAGCTCGGCCTGATCGCCGACTACGGCTCCAACTTCGCGCTGTACCCGGCGTTCCAGGAGTACTTCCGCACCAGCCGCGTTCCCCTGCTCGCGGTCTGGGGCGAGGGCGACGAGGTGTTCGTCCCGGCGGGCGCGAAGGCGTTCGGCCGGGACCTCCCCGACGCGGAGATCCACCTGCTTCCGACGGGTCACTTCGCCCTGGAGACACACGCGCCGACGATCGCCGGGCTCATCGCCGATTTCCTCGAACGCGCTGTCGGTCGCGCTGTGTAGGGTGAAAACGGACTGCGCCGATCAACGGGGGTGGACATGGCGTTCGACGACGAGTGGTCGCGGATCAAGACCGATACGACGAGCGTGCGCCTCAATCAGCTCGACGGAGGCGGCGGGAGTGCCGGGGGCACGGGCGCGCCCGATCTGAAGACCGCGCCGGCCGAGAAGAAGGCGGCGGCCAAGGCCATCCACGACATCCTGGAACCGGACACGAGGACGGCCGGGGACCACGCGGACGCGTCGACCACGGCCGCGAAGACGGAGTTCGCGGGCTGGCGGACGGCGTCCGCCCTGAAGACCGTCGAGGAGACCTGGGCAGGCCAGGTGAAGATGCTGCTCGGCCGGCTCGGCGGTGAGAAGGCCGCACTCAGCGGTTCCGGGGTCTCCTTCCAGTATCCCGACTTCGCCACCTCGGGCTGCCGGAACCAGGAGCGCTGACCGACCTCCGGTGGGCCGGCGTCTGCCCTCCCTGTGTGGAGGACACGCGGCGCAAGCACATCGAGTGGATCGAGATCTACCTCCAGAAGCTGGACGCCGATCGCACCCGGGTCTATCTGCGCGCCTGGTGACCGGCGGCAGCGCATGAGAACCGCCCCCGTCCTCGGTTGGGGGACCTAGGAGGGGGGCGGTGTCGGGGGCCTCGGGGAGGCGGGGGGGTCAGCCCATGTGGGGGTAGCCGTACTCGGTCGGCGGGACCAGGGTCTCCTTGATCGCGCGGGTCAGCGTCCAGCGCATCAGGTTCTGCGGCGCGCCGGCCTTGTCGTTCGTGCCGGACGCGCGGCCGCCGCCGAAGGGCTGCTGGCCGACGACGGCGCCGGTCGACTTGTCGTTGATGTAGAAGTTGCCCGCCGCGTAGCGGAGCTTCTCCATCGTGTACGCCGTGGCGGCGCGGTCGCCCGAGATCACCGAGCCGGTCAGCGCGTAGTCCGAGACGGACTCCATCTGGGTCAGCATCTCGTCGTACCGGTCGTCCTCGTAGACGTGGACCGCGAGGATCGGGCCGAAGTACTCGGTCGTGAAGACCTCGTTCGAGGGGTCGGAGCACTCGATGACGGTCGGGCGGACGAAGTAGCCCTCCGAGTCGTCGTACGTGCCGCCGGCGATGACCGTACAGCTCGGGTCGGCCTTCGCACGGTCGATCGCGGCCTTGTTCTTGGCGAAGGAACGCTCGTCGATCACGGCGCCGATGAAGTTCGTCAGGTCGGTGACGTCGCCCATCCTGATGCCGTCGACCTCGGTCGCGAACTCCTCCTTGAAGCCGGAGTTCCAGATCGAGGCCGGGATGTACGCGCGCGAGGACGCGGAGCACTTCTGGCCCTGGAACTCGAAGGAGCCACGGGTGAGCGCGGTCTTCAGGACGGCGCGGTCGGCGCTCGGGTGGGCGACGACGAAGTCCTTGCCACCGGTCTCGCCGACGATCCGCGGGTACGAGCGGTACTTCTCGATGTTGTTGCCGACCGTCTTCCACAGGTGCTGGAAGGTCTTGGTGGAGCCGGTGAAGTGGATGCCGGCGAGGTCGGGGTGGTTCAGGGCCACCTCGGAGACGGCGATGCCGTCGCCCGTCACCAGGTTGATGACGCCCTTCGGCAGGCCGGCCTCCTCCAGGAGCTCCATGAGGAGCACGGCGGAGTGGGTCTGCGTCGGGGACGGCTTCCAGATCACCACGTTGCCCATGAGGGCGGGGGCGGTGGGCAGGTTGCCCGCGATGGCCGTGAAGTTGAACGGCGTGATCGCGTAGACGAAGCCCTCCAGCGGGCGGTGGTCCAGTCGGTTCCACACGCCCGGGGAGTTCGCCGGCGGCTGCTCGGCCAGGATCTGGCGCGCGTAGGCCACGTTGAAGCGCCAGAAGTCGACGAGCTCGCAGGGGGTGTCGATCTCGGCCTGCTGGGCGGTCTTGGACTGGCCGAGCATCGTGGAGGCGGCCAGCGTCTCGCGCCACGGGCCGGCCAGCAGCTCGGCGGCGCGCAGGATGATCGCCGCACGGTCGTCGAAGGACATCGCGCGCCAGGCGGGGGCGGCGGCCAGGGCGGCGTCGATGGCGTCCTGGGCGTCCTGCTGCGTGGCGCCGGCGAAGGTGCCGATGACGGCCTTGTGGTTGTGCGGCTGCACGACGTCGACACGCTCGCCGCCGCCCATGCGCTTCACGCCACCGATGGTCATCGGGAGGTCGCGCGGGTTCTCGGCCAGCTCCTTGAGCTTGGCCTCCAGACGGGTGCGCTCGGCGGAACCGGGGGCGTAGCTGTGCACCGGCTCGTTGACCGGAGCGGGGACCTGGGTCACAGCGTCCATGAGTCTCGTAACTCCTTGTGAGAGGTGGGCTCAGCCCTTGGTGAGGATGGAGCGGGCGAAGAAGAGGAGGTTGGCCGGCTTCTCCGCGAGGCGGCGCATGAAGTAGCCGTACCAGTCGGTGCCGTAGGCGGTGTAGACGCGCATCCGGTGGCCTTCGGCGGCCAGCCGGTTCTGCTCCTCGCTGCGGATGCCGTACAGCATCTGGAACTCGTACTCGTCCAGCTTGCGCCCCGCACGGCGGGCGAGCTCCTGTCCGATGGAGATGAGTCGCGGGTCGTGGGAGCCGATCATCGGGTAGCCCTCGCCCTCCATCAGGATCTTCATGATCCGGACGTAGGCCTTGTCGATCTCGGCCTTGTCCTGGAGCGCGACGGAGGCGGGCTCCTTGTAGGCGCCCTTCACGATCCGGACGCGGGAGCCGTTCGCGGCGAGGCGGCGGGCGTCCTCCTCGGTGCGGAAGAGGTACGCCTGGATGACGCAGCCGGTCTGCGGGAAGTCCTTCCGCAGCTCCTCGTGGATGGCGAACATCGAGTCGAGGGTGGTGTGGTCCTCGGCGTCCAGGGTGACGGTGGTGCCGATCTCGGCGGCGGCCGCGACGACCGGGCGGACGTTGGCGAGGGCCAGCTCGTGCCCCTCCTCCAGCGCCTGGCCGAACATGGACAGCTTGACCGACATCTCGGCGCGGGCGCCCAGGCCCAGCTCCTCGAGGCGGCCGATCAGCTCCAGGTAGGCGTCACGGGCGGCGTAGGACTGCTCGACGGTGGTGATGTCCTCGCCGACGACGTCGAGGGTGACCTCCAGGCCGCGGCCGGTGATGTCCCGGACGATCGGGATGACGTGCTCGACCGTCTCGCCGGCGATGAACCGGTCGACGACCTGCTTGGTCCCAGGGGCGGCCGACACGAAGCGGCGCATCTTGTCGCTGCGCGACGCGGCGAGGATCACGGGACCCAGCACGGGGACCTCCAGAAGGACAGGGTGACGAAGAGTGCCATACCCGGTTTTTCGTAAGGAACCGGGAACAGCACGGAGAACCACCGTGAAACCTAAGGATCGCTCCGATCCTGTGCCATCGACAGCTGTCACGCATCCGTGGTCGGCATCTCAGACATATGTATGAAGGGGGTGCGAGAATGACGCTGTGAAGGACGATTACCAAGAGCTGGTGGACGAGATCTCGGCGCTGCTCGGCGCCCCGGCGACGCTGGAGAACCGGGATTTCGGGCTGATCGCCTTCGGGGCCCACGACAGCGAGGACGACAGCGCGATGGATCCGGTGCGCACCCGCTCGATCCTGACGCGGAAGTCGACGCCGGCCGTCCGCGCTTGGTTCGAGGGCTTCGGGATCACCCGGGCGACGGGCCCGGTCCGCATCCCGGCCGCACCGGACGCCGGAGTGCTCCGGGACCGCATCTGCCTTCCCGTACGGCATCGGGGCATCGTCCTCGGATACGTCTGGCTGCTCGACGCCGAGCCGGGGCCCTCGGCCGCCCAGCTGGCGGCGGCGATGGAGGTGGCGGCCCGGATCGGCGATCTCCTCGCGGACGAGGAGCGGGCGGACGCCGACCTCTCCCGCGCGTTCACCGCCGTACTGACCGCCGAGCGCGGCTGGCAGAGCGACATGGCCCTCGCGGCGCTGCGCACGGCCCTGGGCCCCGGCGCGGACGGCCTGCACACCGTCGTCTGCGTCACCCCCTGGCGCGGCGAGGCCCCCTCGGCCCGCACGGTCGCGAGCGCGGCGGCGGTCGCCGTGCTCCCCGACAGCGGGTCCCTCGCGGTCCTCGTACGGCTGCGCTCGCCCGAGGACCTCGCCCCCGCCCACGCGGCGGCGGACCGGCTGCGCGCCGGCTCCCCCGCCGGTGTCGCGACCCCCCGTCGCGGTCTCGCGGAGCTCCCGGCGGCCTGGCGCGAAGCGAGCACGGCGGCCCGGGCGGCCACGGCGCAGCCGAAGCTCGGCCCGGTCGCGGAGTGGGCCGGGATCGGCCCGTACCGGCTCCTCGCGGCGCTCTACCACCCCGAGATCGACCCCGCCGTCGCACCGCTGCTCGCCCCCGCCCACGCCGAGCTGGCGCGCACCGCCGAGGTGTTCCTCGACAACGCCGGCCAGGCGGGCCGCACGGCGGCCGCCCTCGGCGTCCACCGCCAGACCCTCTACTACCGGCTGTCCCGGGTCGAACAGCTCACGGGCCTGGACCTGGACGACGGCGAGGACCGTCTGCTGCTCCACATGTCCCTGAAGTCGGCCAGGCTGTAGTCAGGGGCTACCACGGGGCACGGCGACGGGCTCCGTGGGATCGGATCATGAACACGGGGGCGATGACGGGCGGTTGGCTCCCGCCGACGGAGATCGAGCACCGGCTGTACGCGCCGGCTGGCGCCGAGCGCGCCGACCGACCTGCCGGTCCCGCTCGCCCCTCGATCCCGCTCGCCCCTCAGCCCCACTCGCCCCTCAGCCCCGCTCCCCCATCAGGACCTTCAGCCCCTCGGTCAGGTCGTCCGCCGTCGGAGCCGTCTCGGGGTCGACCATCCACTGGATCATCACGCCCGTGGCGAGCGCCTGGCAGAGCAGTCCCGCCACCCGGGCCTTCTCCGGGTCCGCCTCCGGGTCGATGCCCAGGAACACCTCGGCCATGCCCAGCCGGCCCTCGCGCTGGGGTTCCTTGATGGCTTCGCGGAGCTTCTCGTCGTCGTCGAGGCGGGTGACGACCTCCGTCTGGAGCTTCCAGACCGGGCGACTGGCGTCCGCGGCCGCGATGACCTGCTCCCACACCGTGTGGAAGCGCTCGTACGGGTCGGCGGGGAGGACCTTCCTGTCCTCGCCGCTGCCCGCCGGGCCCACCTCGTTGCCCCACTCTTCCGTGAGACCGAGGAACGCCTGCTGGAGCAGGGCCTCCTTGGAGCCGTAGTGGTAGCCGATGGAGGCGAGGTTGGTGCCCGAGGCGGCGACGATGTCGCGGGCGGTCGTGCGGGCGTAGCCCTTGTCCAGGAGGCAGCGCTTGGCGCCTTCGAGCAGATCTTCCCGATGTCCCATGACAGCACTGTACCCGGCCGCTAGACAACCGTGTAAGACGATTGTCTAGCGGCCGGGTACGGGCGATGAGCCGGTCGGACCGGCCTGCGTCAGACCAGGTTGACCGAACGGGCCGACGTCGCGCCGATCTCCGCCGCGATCTCCGCGAGCACCGTCGCCGGGACGGTGTCGTCCACGGTGAGGACGACGAGCGCCTCGCCACCCTCCTCGGCACGGGCCACCTGCATGCCCGCGATGTTCAGACCGGCCTCGCCGAGGATCCGGCCGACCGTGCCGACGACGCCCGGACGGTCCTCGTAGCGCAGCACGACCATGTGGTCGGCGAGCGCGACGTCCACGTCGTAGTCACCGACCGCGACGATCTTCTGGAGGTGCTTGGGGCCGGCCAGCGTGCCGGAGACCGCGACCTCCTCGCCGCTCGAGAGCGTGCCGCGCACGGTGACCACGTTGCGGTGGTCGGGCGACTCCGAGCTCGTCGTCAGACGGACCTCGACACCGCGCTCCTGCGCGAACAGCGGGGCGTTGACGTACGACACGGTCTCGTCGACCACGTCCTCGAACACACCCTTGAGGGCGGAGAGTTCGAGCACCTTCACGTCGTGCTGGGTGATCTCGCCGTACACCTCGACGTCGAGACGCGCCGCGACCTCGCCCGCCAGCGCGGTGAAGATCCGGCCGAGCTTCTCGGCGAGCGGCAGACCCGGCTTGACGTCCTCGGCGATGACACCGCCCTGGACGTTGACCGCGTCCGGGACGAGCTCACCGGCGAGCGCGAGGCGCACGGAGCGGGCGACCGCGATGCCGGCCTTCTCCTGGGCCTCGTCCGTGGACGCGCCGAGGTGCGGGGTGCAGACGACCTGGTCGAGCTCGAAGAGCGGGGAGTCCGTGCAGGGCTCCTTCGCGTACACGTCGAGCCCGGCGCCGGCGACCCGGCCCTCCTTGAGGGCGGAGAACAGCGCCGCCTCGTCGACGATCCCGCCGCGCGCGGCGTTGACGATCCGTACGCTCGGCTTGACCTTGTGCAGCGCCTCGTCGCCGATGAGACCGAGGGTCTCGGGGGTCTTCGGCAGGTGGACGGTGATGAAGTCGGCGACCTCCAGGAGCTCGTCCAGGGCCAGCAGCTTCACCCCCATCTGGGCGGCGCGGGCCGGCTGCACGTAGGGGTCGTACGCGACGATCTTCATGCCGAACGCGGACATCCGCTGGGCGACCAGGACACCGATGCGGCCGAGGCCGACGACGCCGAGGGTCTTCTCGCTGAGCTCGACGCCGGTGTACTTCGAGCGCTTCCACTCGCCGTTCTTCAGCGCGGTGTTGGCCTGCGGGATGTTGCGCGCGGTGGCGACGAGCAGACCGCAGGCCAGCTCGGCGGCGGTGACGATGTTGGAGGTCGGGGCGTTGACGACCATCACGCCGGCCTTGGTGGCGGCGGAGACGTCGACGTTGTCCAGACCGACACCGGCGCGGGCGACGACCCGGAGCTTGGTGGCGGCGGCGATGGCCTCGGCGTCGACCTTGGTCGCGGAGCGGACCAGGATCGCGTCCACATCGGCGATGGCGGGGAGCAGTTCGGCGCGATCCGCACCGTTGCAGTGCCGGATCTCGAAGTCCGGGCCCAGGGCGTCGACGGTGGCGGGCGACAGCTCTTCAGCGATGAGTACGACGGGTTTCGAGCTCACGTGAGTCCTCACAGATCCAGTGCGGACGGCCGTCCCGACGGCCGCAGGCGGTGGAGGGGGCTTGCCGCGTGAAAGCGCACGACGCTGTGGGCCTGAACGCGAATGTTGTTGAGCAGTGTAGTGGTGCGTCGGCGCAGTTCATGCGCCTCGTTGGAAGGATCACCCGTCCGTGGTTGGACGGCCTGTCCAACGATGGGGCGGGGGGCCGGACAGCGTGTCCGGCCCCCCGCCGGGAGGCTTACGCCTCCTCGTCGTTCACCCAGCTCATGAGCTTGCGCAGCTCCTTGCCGGTGGTCTCCAGGAGGTGCTTCTCGTCCTGGGTCTTGTACTCGTTGTACTTCTTCAGACCGCCGTGGTACTCGTCCATCCAGTTCTGGGCGAAGGTGCCGTCCTGGATCTCCGTGAGGACCTTCTTCATCTCGGCCTTGGTGGCGTCGGTGATGATCCGCGGGCCGGTGACGTAGTCGCCCCACTCGGCGGTCTCGGAGACCGACCAGCGCATCTTCTCCAGGCCGCCCTCGTACATGAGGTCGACGATCAGCTTCAGCTCGTGCAGGCACTCGAAGTAGGCGATCTCCGGCTGGTAGCCGGCCTCGACCAGGGTCTCGAAGCCCGCCTTCACCAGCGCGGACGCGCCACCGCAGAGGACGGCCTGCTCACCGAACAGGTCGGTCTCGGTCTCCTCGGTGAAGGTGGTCTTGATGACGCCGGCGCGGGTGCCGCCGATGGCCTTGGCGTACGAGAGCGCCAGGGCGAAGGCGTTGCCGGTCGCGTCCTGCTCGACGGCGGCGATCGCGGGGACGCCGCGGCCCTCCTCGTACTGGCGGCGGACCAGGTGGCCGGGGCCCTTGGGGGCGACGAGCGCGACGTCGACGCCGGCCGGGGGCTTGATGAACCCGAAGCGGACGTTGAAGCCGTGCGCGAAGAAGAGCGCCTTGCCGTCCTTCAGGTTCGGGGCGATGGACTCCTCGTAGACCTTGGCCTGGATCGGGTCAGGGATGAGGATCATGATGACGTCGGCCTCGGCGGCGGCCTCGGCGGGCGTCACCACGCGCAGGCCCTGCTCCTCGGCCTTGGCCTTGGACTTGGAGCCCTCGTGCAGACCGACGCGGACGTCGACACCCGAGTCACGGAGCGACAGCGCGTGGGCGTGGCCCTGGCTGCCGTAACCGATCACCGCGACCTTGCGGCCCTGGATGATGGACAGGTCGGCGTCGTCGTCGTAGAACAGCTCGGCCACTGGGAATCTCCTTGATGTGCTGGTGTTGCGTCCCACCGTACGGCGGGGAGCGGGAGGGAAGTCTTCGGGTCTCGCCAGGCGGACCGCCGGGTCGGACCGGCGGTCACGCGTGCTCGGCGTCAGGCGCTGCGGTCGAGGGCCCGCAGGGACCGGTCCGTGATGGACCGGGCACCACGCCCTATGGCGATCGTGCCGGACTGCACGAGCTCCTTGATGCCGAACTGCTCCAGCATCTTGAGCATCGCGTCGAGCTTGTCACTCGAACCGGTGGCTTCGATGGTGACCGCCTCGGGCGAGACGTCCACGGTCTTGGCGCGGAACAGCTGGACGATCTCGACGATCTGGGAGCGGGTCTCGTTGTCGGCGCGGACCTTCACCAGGACGAGCTCGCGCTGGATCGCCGCGCTGGGCTCGAGCTCGACGATCTTCAGGACGTTGACGAGCTTGTTGAGCTGCTTGGTCACCTGCTCCAGCGGCAGGTCCTCGACATTGACCACGATCGTGATGCGGGAGATGTCGGGGTGCTCGGTGACACCGACGGCGAGCGAGTCGATGTTGAAGCCGCGGCGGGAGAACAGGGCGGCGATCCGGGCCAGGATGCCGGGGGTGTTCTCCACCAGGACGGAGAGCGTGTGCTTGGACATGTGCGTCGTTCCCTTTTCCTTCAGGTCCTTACGGTCCTTACGGCTCTCGGTCTCAGTCGTCTTCGTTGTCGCCGAAGTCGGGGCGGACGCCCCGGGCGGCCATGACCTCGTCGTTGGAGGTGCCGGCGGCGACCATGGGCCAGACCTGGGCGTCCTCGTGGACGATGAAGTCGATCACGACCGGGCGGTCGTTGATGGCGTTGGCCTCGGCGATGACCTTGTCCAGGTCGGCCGGGTCCTCGCAGCGCAGGGCGACACAGCCCATGGCCTCGGAGAGCTTGACGAAGTCGGGGACGCGGGTGCCCTTGCGGGGCGCCGTGCTCGCGCCGACCTGCGAGCCGGCGGCGCCGTGGCCGGTCTCCTCGGCGTGCAGGACCGTGCTGGAGTAGCGCTGGTTGTAGAAGAGGGTCTGCCACTGGCGGACCATCCCGAGGGCGCCGTTGTTGATGATGGCGACCTTGATCGGGATGTTGTTGAGCGCGCAGGTGACGAGCTCCTGGTTCGTCATCTGGAAGCAGCCGTCGCCGTCGATCGCCCAGACCGGGCGGTCCGGCATGCCGGCCTTGGCGCCCATGGCGGCCGGGACCGCGTAGCCCATCGTTCCGGCGCCGCCGGAGTTCAGCCAGGTGGCCGGCTTCTCGTAGTCGATGAAGTGGGCGGCCCACATCTGGTGCTGGCCGACGCCGGCCGCGTAGATGGTGTCGGCGGGGGCGAGCTGGCCGATGCGCTGGATGACCTGCTGCGGCGAGAGGCTGCCGTCCTCCGGCAGGTCGTAGCCGAGCGGGTAGGTCTCGCGCCAGCGGTTCAGGTCGCTCCACCAGGCGGTGTAGTCGCCCTTGTTGCCCTCGCTGTACTCGGCCTGGACGGCCTGGACCAGGTCGGCGATGACCTCGCGGGCGTCACCGACGATCGGGACGTCGGCGGCACGGTTCTTGCCGATCTCGGCCGGGTCGATGTCGGCGTGGACGATCTTGGCGAAGGGGGCGAAGCTGTCCAGCTTGCCGGTGACGCGGTCGTCGAAGCGGGCTCCGAGGGCGACGATCAGGTCGGCCTTCTGCAGCGCGGTGACG
Organism: Streptomyces sp. NPDC029139; assembly: GCF_055564335.1. Classification (NCBI taxonomy): domain Bacteria; kingdom Bacillati; phylum Actinomycetota; class Actinomycetes; order Kitasatosporales; family Streptomycetaceae; genus Streptomyces; species Streptomyces sp. NPDC029139. Next base: position 226,753 of record NZ_JBVHWN010000012.1, read on the forward strand.
GCGGTGACCGCACCGTGCATGCCCGGCATTCCCACGTGCAGCGGGTGGCTGTCGGGGAACGCGCCCAGCGCCATCAGGGTGGTGGTGACGGGGGCGCCGGTGAGCTCGGCGAGGACCTTCAGCTCGGCGGTGGCGCCGGCCTTCAGGACGCCGCCGCCGACGTACAGGACGGGGCGCTTGGCCGCGGTGATGAGCTTGGCGGCCTCGCGGATCTGCTTGGCGTGCGGCTTGGTCACCGGGCGGTAGCCGGGCAGGTCGGTCTGCGGCGGCCAGCTGAAGGTGGTCTTCGCCTGCAGGGCGTCCTTGGCGATGTCGACCAGGACCGGGCCGGGGCGGCCGGTGGAGGCGATGTGGAAGGCCTCGGCGATCGTCCGCGGGATGTCCTCGGCCTTGGTGACCAGGAAGTTGTGCTTGGTGATCGGCATCGTGATGCCGCAGATGTCCGCCTCCTGGAAGGCGTCCGTGCCGATGGCCTTCGAGGCGACCTGGCCGGTGATCGCGACCAGCGGGACGGAGTCCATGTGGGCGTCGGCGATCGGGGTGACCAGGTTCGTGGCGCCGGGCCCGGAGGTCGCCATGCAGACGCCGACCTTGCCGGTGGCCTGGGCGTAGCCGGTGGCGGCGTGGCCCGCGCCCTGCTCGTGGCGGACCAGGATGTGGCGGACCTTCGTGGAGTCCATCATCGGGTCGTACGCGGGGAGGATGGCGCCGCCCGGAATACCGAAGACGGTGTCGGCCCCCACTTCCTCGAGAGAACGGATGAGGGACTGCGCACCCGTGACGTGCTCGACGGTGGTGGCGGACTGTCCGCCGCTACGGGCCCGCGGCTGCGGATGGTGCCCGGTGGCCTGCTCGGTCATCAGCATTCTCTTCTCGAGGCAGAGGTTTTTGCGAGGGTTTGGTACGACTTCAGGATGAGCCGGTGCAACAAAAAACCCCTCGTGCCGGGAGGCAAGCGAGGGGAGCGCGTCGGGAGCGTTCAAGCCGGGCCTTCATGGCCCTGCTTCAGCCGACGCGCTTTCCAAGTACGAGAATTCGGGTGCGCATGGCACTGACCCTCCCCCCGACGCACTATCAGTGTCAAGTGGGTGGGACAGGCGTCTCATTATTTGAGCGGATCGGGGGACGGTTTCCGGCGGGAACCGCCACCGCGCCGGGGATCGGGTACTCGTCCCGGACGAGCGCGCGGCGCAGCCGGTACTCGTCGAGCGGGCCGGAGAAGGCCATGCCCTGGCCGTGGGTGCAGCCCATGGCACGCAGGGCGAGCACCTGCTCGGGGACGTCCACGCCGTCGGCCACGGACTGCAGCCCGAGGTCGCGGGCGATACGGAGCAGCCCGCTGGTGATCTTGCGCAGCCTGGCGGACTCGACCACGCCCTCGACCAGACCTCTGTCCAGTTTCAGTACGTCGACGGGGAGGCGCCGCAGCGCGTCGATGGCCGCGTGGCCGCTGCCGAAGCCGTCCAGGGCGATCCGTACGCCGAGGCGGCGCAGGGCGACCAGGCGCTGCTCCAGGTCGTCGAAGGAGACCCGGGGGTCGCTGTCGGCGAGCTCGATCATCAGGGACCCCGAGGGCAGCCCGTGGCGGGTCAGCAGCGCCTCGACGGAGCCGAGCGGCAGGGAGCGGTCGAGGAGCCTGCGGGCGGAGAGCCGGATGGAGACCGGTGTGCGGTGGCCGAGACTCGCCCGTTCGGCGGCCTGCTCCACGGCCTGTTCGAGGAGCCAGCGGCCGAGCGCGGCGACGCGCTCGCTGTCGTCCGCGACCCGCAGGAACTCGGCCGGGGTGAAGAGGATGCCCTGGGCGGAGCGCCAGCGGGCCTGGGCGGCGACGGCGGTGATGCGGCCGGTGGCCAGGTCCACCACCGGCTGGTGGAGGAGCGCGAACTCCCCGTCGTCGAGGGCGGTGCGCAGCCGCGTCGCCAGCTCCGTCCTGCGGACGACCTCGGCCTGCATCTGCGGGGCGTACATCTCGACGCGGTCCTTGCCGGCGGCCTTGGCCCGGTACATGGCCAGGTCGGCGTTGCGCAGCAGGTCCCCCACGCCGATGCCGGGCTCGGCGAAGGCGACGCCGATGGAGGCGGCGACCCGCACCTCGTTCCCGCCCTCGACGCGGTACGGCTGGGAGAGCGTGAGGCGCAGCCGGTCGGCGATCTCGTGGACCTGGCGCTCGCGTGCCGATCCGTCCTGGGAGCCGTCGCCGAGGATGAGCGCGGCGAACTCGTCGCCACCGAGGCGGGCGGCGGTGTCCCCGGCCCGTACGGAGTCCTGGAGGCGGCGGGCGGCCTGGACGAGGAGCTCGTCGCCCGCCTGGTGGCCGAGCCGGTCGTTGACCCCCTTGAAGCCGTCGAGGTCGATGAAGAGCACGGCCGTGCCGGGGTCGGAGGAGCGCCGGCCGGTCAGGGCGTTGCGGACGCGCTGGGTGAACAGCGCCCGGTTGGGCAGGTCGGTGAGCGGGTCGTGCTCGGCGTTGTGCTGCAGCTGCTCCTGGAGGCGGACCCGTTCGGTGACGTCCCGGCTGTTGAAGATCAGGCCGCCCTGATGGCGGTTGACGGTGGACTCGACGTTGAGCCAGTCGCCGCGGCCGGAGCGGAAGCGGCACTCGATCCGGGTCGTCGGCTCCTCCGCGGGGGAGGCGGCCAGGAACCGGCGCACTTCGTGGACGACGCCCCCGAGGTCCTCGGGATGGATGAGGGAGGCCAGTTCCTGGCCGATGAGATCCTCGGCGTCGCGTCCGTAGACACCGGAGGCGGCCGGGCTCACGTAGCGGAGTATGCCGGTGGGTGCGGCGATCATGATGACATCGCTGGAGCCCTGCACCAGGGACCTGAAGTGGTTCTCCTTCTGGGCCAGTTCGTGGGTGAGGGCGATGTTGTCGAGGAGCATGATGCCCTGCCGTACGACAAGGGCGAGGACGACCGTGCAGCCGGTGAAGACGACCACGCGGTCCACCCTGCGCCCCTCGATGACGTTGTACAGAATGCCGAGGGTGCAGACGGCCGCCGCGAGATACGGCGTGAGCGCGGCCAGCGAGCCGGCCACGGGGCGGCTCGGGAGGCGCTGGCCCCGTGGGGAGGAGATGCCCTCGGGACCCCGGCGCACCCCCCAGGGGGCGTACGCCAGGAGCAGTGATCCGGCGAACCAGCCGGCGTCCAGGAGCTGTCCGGAGGTGTAGTTCTCCCGCAGCAGCGGGGAGGTGAACAGGGCGTCGCACAGCACGGTGAGGGCGAGGGCGGCGATGGCGGTGTTCGTCGCCGAGCGGTTCGCGTGCGAGCGGCGGAAGTGCAGGGCCAGGACCATGCTGACGAGGACGATGTCGAGCAGCGGGTACGCCAGGGAGAGGGCGGCCTGGGCGACGCTCTCGGCCTCGAAGTGCGTGGTGTGCGCGAGGGCGAGGCTCCAGGAGAGGGTGAGCAGCGAGCCACCGATGAGCCAGGCGTCGAGCCCGAGACAGACCCAGCCGGCCCGGGTGACGGGCTTCTTGGCGAGGACGAGCAGGCCGACGATGGCGGGTGGGGCGAAGAGCAGGAAGAAGAGATCGGCGACGGAGGGGCTGGGCACGTCCCGGCCGAGCACGACCTCGTACCACCCCCAGACGCCGTTTCCGGCGGCGGCCATGGTGGAGGAGAAGGCGAAGAGCATCCAGGCGGGCCGGAAGCGGCTCTCGCCGAGGCGGGCGTAGAGGAAGCAGGAGACGCCGGCGGCGAGGGCGGCCGCGCTCAGGCCGAAATCGCCCATGACGAGCGCCAGTCGCTCGGATCCCCAGCCCAGGGCGGCTCCTGTGGCGTAGGCCGCGCAGATCAGCCCGAGGAGGACCTGGGCGAGGACCGGAGCGCCGTCGGACCGTGTCGGGTCCGGGCCGCGAGCGCCTCCGGCGCCGTCACCCGCGCCCTTCGGCGGGACGCCGCCCGCCGTCGGGACGGGGGCCGTGGTGCCGGCCGGTGCGGTGGCGGTCGATGTGGTGCCGCCCGGTACGGGACCGGGGGTGACCGGGTCGCGGCCGATGAGCGCTCCGGGGGCGGTCACCGGGGCTCCCCTGCGCGCGCCGGCGGCCTCGGGCGCCTCCTGTGCCGGAACGGGGCGCGCGAGGGTCGTCGCCGGTGGCCCCGCCGCGTCGGATCGCCGGTTCGTCGGTCGTACTCCACCCGTCGCCCCCCTCGGAAACTGATGACCCGTCACGTTGCTCCCCAGCGCCATCTCGTGCTCGACGCGGCCCCCCGCTCCGGGACGATACACCAGGACCGTCACTCAGGGACAGGGCCGCTGTACTCTGCGTGACGGTTGGGGGCGCGCGGTGGGCGCACCGAGGGGGCGCGCGCCGCGGGCCGGCGAATCAGGTGGTGAGGACCACGTTCGCCAGCCGCTCCCCCGCCGCGAACCGGGTCAGCTGGGCGGCGATCAGCCGCTTGGCACGGGGCATGAACGCGGAGGTGGAGCCGCCGACATGAGGACTCACCAGGACACCGGGAGCGTGCCACAACGGGTGGCCGGGCGGCAGCGGTTCGGGATCGGTGACATCGAGCGCGGCGGTGATCCGGCCGCTCTCGACCTCCTTGAGCAACGCCGCGGTGTCCACCACGGGGCCGCGGGCGACGTTCACCAGAAGCGCCCCGTCCCGCATCCGCGCGAGAAAGCCCGCGTCGACGAGGTGCCGGGTCTCGGGGGTGAGCGGAGTGGAGAGCACGACGACGTCCGCCTCCGGCAGCAGGGCGGGCAGGTCGGACATCGGCCGCACCGGCCCGCGCTCCGTGGTGCGTGCCGAGCGCGCGACGCGCGCCACCCGCGCGCACTCGAAGGGCACGAGCCGGTCCTCGATGGCGGCGCCGATCGACCCGTACCCCACGATCAGCACGGACTTGTCGGCGAGGGCCGGATAGAAGCCGTCCCGCCACTCCTCCGCGTCCTGGCCGCGCACGAAGCCGGGGATCCCGCGCAGCGAGGCGAGGATCAGGGCGAGCGTCAGCTCGGCGGTGCTGGCCTCGTGGACACCCTTGGCGTTGCAGAGCTCGACCCCGGGGCCCAGCGCGCCGAGGCCGGGGGTCACATGGTCCGTACCCGCCGAGAGCGTCTGCACGGCGCGCACCGAGGTCATCGCGGCGAGCGGCCGTACGGCGACCTCGGAACCCTTCATGTACGGCACCACGTAGAAGGCGCAGCGCGCCGGGTCGGCGGGAAAGTCCGGACCGCCGTCCCAGAAGCGGTAGTTCAGCCCCGACGCGCTCGGCTCGGGAAGCCCGTCGATCTCGTCCGCGGCCATCGGAAGCCACACGTCAGCGGTCGTGTCATCGAGTGTCATGACCCGGAGGCTATGCGAAGAATCCCGCTCGCCATTGGTTAGTTTGGGTGACGGCACAGGGAGGGGTACCGGCAGGTGGAGCGCAGGACTATCGGGGCGGCGGCGCTCGACGTGGGCGCGGTCGGCCTGGGCTGTATGCCGATGAACTGGGCCTACAGCCGCTCGCAGCAGCGCGGCGACCGGTCGGTGCGCACGGTGCACGCGGCGCTCGACGCGGGGGTGAGCCTGCTCGACACGGCGGACATGTACGGGCCGTTCACCAACGAACTGCTGGTCGGGCGGGCGCTGAAGGAACGCCGTGCCGAGGCGTTCGTGTCGACGAAGTGCGGTCTGCTGGTGGGTGACCAGCACGTGGTGGCCAACGGCCGGCCCGGGTACGTACGGCGGGCCTGCGACGCCTCCCTGCGGCGGTTGCAGACGGATGTGATCGACCTCTACCAGCTGCACCGGGCGGACCCGGAGGTGCCGGTGGAGGAGACCTGGGGCGCGATGGCCGAGCTGGTGTCCGCGGGCAAGGTGCGGGCGCTCGGGCTGTGCGCGGTGGGGGCCCGGGCGACCCGGCGCGGCGGGGCCGCGCACCTGTACGAGGGAACGATCCGGCAGTTGGAGCGGGTCCAGCAGGTCTTCCCGGTGAGCGCGGTCGAGGCCGAGCTGTCGGTGTGGTCGCCGGAGGCGCTGGAACGGCTGCTGCCGTGGTGCGAGGCGCGCGGGGTGGGCTTCCTGGCCGCGATGCCGCTCGGGAACGGGTTCCTGACCGGGACACTGACGCCCGGCGGCGGTTTCGAGCCGGACGATCCGCGGGCCCGGCACCCGCGTTTCACCGCCGAGATGATGGCGGCCAACCAGCCGCTGGTGGCCGGTCTGCGGCGGGTGGCGGCACGCCACGGCGAGGAGGTCACGCCGGCCCAGGTGGCGCTGGCGTGGACGCTGGCGCAGGGGCCGCAGGTGGTGCCGATCCCGGGGGCGAAGCGGGAGTGCTGGGCGGTGGAGAACGCGCGGGCGGCGGAGCTGATGCTGACAGCCGCGGATCTGGCGGAGATCGCGCGCCTGCCCGCGGCGCGGGGGTCGTGGGACTGAGGACGGGAGACGAACCCGGGACCCTGATCTGCCCGGGCGGTGTATCAAGGGTAGTGACCGCCGCCTGAAGGGATCGGGACCGTGGGCCGAGCATCTGTGGGAGCTGTGTGGGCCGCCGTCGTGCTGGCGCTCGTGACGGGGTGCTCGTCGGGTGGGAGCGGATCTCCGTCCCCGCCCGCGACGGAGCCGGGGACGGCGGCGCCGTCGACGAGCTCGCCGGCCGCCGCCGTGCGGGTCGCCGGCACGCTCACCGAGGATCTGGAATCGCCGTGGGGCCTGGCCGCGCTGCCCGGCGGGGATCTCCTCGTCGCCTCGCGCGACGAGCGGACGATCACCCGCGTCGACGCGAAGACGGGGAAGAAGACGCCGCTCGGAGAGGTGCCGGGGGTGGTTCCCGGCGGTGAGGGCGGGCTCCTCGGGCTGGCCGTGCGGGACGGCCGGGTGTACGCGTACCTCACGGCGGAGTCGGACAACCGCATCGTCCGGATGGCGTACGGGGGCGGGGACGCGGATCGCCTGGGCGCTCCCGAAGTGGTCCTGTCGGGCATCCCGAAGGGGAATGTGCACAACGGCGGGCGGATCGCGTTCGGCCCGGACGGGATGCTCTACGCGGGGACCGGTGAGCGGGGCGAGACGGGCCTCGCGCAGAGTGTGGAGTCGCTGGGCGGCAAGATCCTGCGGATGACGCCGGAGGGGAAGCCGGCGCCCGGCAATCCGTTCCCCGGCTCGGTCGTGTACTCGTACGGGCACCGCAATGTGCAGGGCCTGGCCTGGGACGCCGACGGACGGCTGTGGGCGGCCGAGTTCGGCCAGAACACCTGGGACGAGCTGAATCTGATCCAGCCCGGGAAGAACTACGGGTGGCCGAAGGTCGAGGGCTCGTCGGACGTCTCCGGCTTCGTGGACCCGGTGGCCCAGTGGAAGACCTCCGAGGCGTCGCCGAGCGGCATCGCCTACGCCGAGGGCGCGATCTGGATGGCCGGGCTCAGGGGCGAGCGGCTGTGGCGGATCCCGCTCTCGGGGGCGGAACGCGCGGGGGACCCCGAGGCGTTCCTCGTGGAGGAGTACGGCCGCCTGCGTACGGTCCTGGCGGCGGGTGACGGCCGGCTCTGGCTGACGACGAGCGAGACCGACACCCGGGGCACGCCCGGGCCCGGCGACGACAAGATCCTCCGGCTGGAGGTGACGTAGGGGCGGACACGATGTTCAACATGGCGGAAGAGCTCTTCGCACCGGGCCGCAAGCACACCGACGACGAACGCCGGCGTCTGGCCCTGACCCGGGAGGACCAGGGTGACGGGGACCCCGGCCGGGGGCCGATCGACCTCGGTTCGGGCCGTGTGACGATACGCGTCCCGGGCACCGCCGAGGCCCCGGAGGGCGGGGCTCTCGAGGGCGGGGCCCCGGACGACGCCGCTCCTCCGGAGGGCGGGGCCCCGGACGACGCGGTCCCCGAGAACGGGGCCCCGGAGAACCAGGCTCGGGACAGCGCGGGGCCGCTGGCCACCGGGTCCTAGGGGGTCGGCTCCAGGAGACGGAGGCGGTGGGCGAGGGCGGCTGCCTCGCCTCGGCCGGAGACGTTCAGCTTGGCGAGGATGTTGGAGACGTGGACGCTCGCCGTCTTCGGGGAGATGAAGAGCTCCTCCGCGATCTGGCGGTTGGTGCGGCCGGCGGCGACCAGGCGCAGGACGTCCTGCTCCCGAGGGGTCAGGCCGAAGGCGTCGTCTCCCGGCTCCGGGTCCGGCGCGCGGTCCGGGGTGGTGAGGGAGAGGCGGGCGCGGGCGGCCAGGAGTTCGACGTCCTCACGGAGCGGGTGCGCGCCGAGGCGGACGGCGGTGGCGTGGGCCTCGCGCAGGAGCGCCGCGGCCTCGTCGCGCCGGCCGCCCTCGGCGAGGAGGGCGTCGGCGAGGCGGTGCCGGGCGAGAGCGAGCGGATAGGGGCGCTCCACCCGCTCGTAGGCGGCGACGGTCTCGGCCCAGCGCTCGACGGGGCGGCGGTTCTCGGCGCGGTCCAGCTCCGCCGAGGTGTGCAGGGAGTACGCCTCCCAGACCGGCGCCGGGGTCGCCAGCCCCCGTACGCAGCGACGGATCAGGGCGACCGCCTCCGCGCGGCCCTCCTCGGCGGCGGGCAGGCCGTACGCGTCGGCCTCGGCCGTGGCCGCGGCGAGGAGCAGCGGCCAGCCCTCCCGGTGGGTGCCGGGCGGGAAGCCGGTCTTCACGGCGGCGGTGAGGACGGTCCGTACGTCCTGGATCCGTCCGCCGGCGGCGGCGACGCTCAGCTCGACCTGCCGCATCGGAACGGTGTACTGCGGCATCGGGTCCGACTCGCCGAAGTCCTCGCGGGCCGCGGCGAGCTGGGCGGCGGCGGTGGTCGGCTCGCCCCGGAGGAGGGCCAGTTGGGCGAGGCGCAGCGTCGCGGAGCCGCGCGGCTTGGAGCGGGTCGCGGTGTGCACGATCCATTCGCAGTTGCGCTGGGCCTCGTCCCAGAGGCCGAGGGAGAGCTGGGACTCCGCCATGTTGGCGCGGACCCAGCCCTGGCTGTCGAGGAGTCCGTGGTCGCGGGTGAGCCGGACGCCGTCCTCCGCGACGGCCACGGCCTCTTGTGAGCGGCCGAGGTTCTCCAGCACGTGGGAGAGGTTGACATGGGCCCGGGAGGACTCGTGGTGGAGGCCGAGGGCGCGGGTGCGGTCTCGGGCCTCGTACATGGCGGCGAGCCCGGCCTCCCGGTCGCCGGCGGAGACCTGGAGGGTGCCGAGGGTCAGACGGGCGCTGAGCTCGACGGACTCGTCCTTGACCAGGCGGGCGTACTCGACGGCCCGCTCGGCGGCGGCGAGGCTCTCCGGGCCGGGCTGGTGGAGCATGCCCCAGCCCGCGGCCACGGCGAGGATGCGGGCGTGCACGCTGGACGGGGGCAGGCCCTTGACGAGCTCCTGTGCGGTGGCGATCTCGGCCCAGCCGTCGGAACGGCCGAGGCCGGAGACGATGCGGGAGCGCTCGGTCCAGAACCAGGCGGCCCGCAGCGGGTCGCGGCTCCCGCCCTCCTCTCCTTCGAGGATCCGCAGCGCCATCTTGCCGATCTTCAGGGCGCGTTCGCGTTCCCCGCAGAGCCGGGCGGCGTACGCGGCCTCGGCGAGCAGGTCGAGGTAGTCCAGCGGGGCGGTCTCGGGGTCGTCGCAGCCGCAGGGAGGGTAGGCCTCGGCGTAGTCCATCGGGCGCAGGGAGGCGCGCACCTCGGCGGGGACCTCGTCCCAGAGTTCCATGGCCCGCTCCAGGAGCCGCAGTTGCTCGGCGTACGCGGAGCGCTTGCGGGTCTCGACGGAGGCCCGGAGCACGGCCGGCAGGGCCCTGGCGGGGTCGTGCGCGTGGTACCAGTAGGTGGCGGTCCTGGTCGCCCGTTCCTCGGCCCGGACGAGCGAGGGGTCGGCCTCCAGGGCCTCGGCGTAGCGGCGGTTGAGGCGGGAGCGCTCGCCGGGCAGCAGGTCGTCGCTGACGGCCTCACGGACCAGCGAGTGGCGGAAGCGGTAGCCGTCGCCGTCCGGGACGGCCTGCAGGATGTTGGCGCCGACGGCGGCGCGCAGCGCCTCGATGAGGTCGTCCTCGGAGAGCCGGGCGACGGCGGCGAGCAGTGCGTACTCGACGGTGGAGCCGCCTTCGGCGACGATCCGGGCGACCCGCTGGGCGTCTTCGGGAAGCGCCTCGACCCGCACGAGCAGCAGATCGCGCAGGGAGTCGCTGAGGGCGCCGGGGGCGCAGCCGGACTCGTGGGAGACGACGAGTTCCTCGACGAAGAAGGCGTTGCCGTCGGAGCGGTCGAAGACCTCGTCGACGAGGGCGGCGTCCGGTTCGGCGGCGAGGATGCCGGTGAGCTGGCGGCGCACCTCGGCGCGGGTGAACCGGGCGAGTTCGATGCGCCGGATGGTCCGCAGCCGGTCCAGCTCGGCGAGCAGCGGGCGCAGCGGGTGGCGGCGGTGGATGTCGTCGGCGCGGTAGGTGGCGACGACCACGATCCGGCCGCGGCGCAGTGTACGGAAGAGGTAGGCGAGAAGGTGCCGGGTCGACGCGTCGGCCCAGTGCAGGTCCTCCAGGACGAGCACGATCGTGCGGTCGGCCGCGAGCCGTTCCAGGAGCCGTACGGTCAGCTCGAAGAGGCGGGCGGTGGAGTCCTCGTTGGAGGGCTCGTGGCTGCCGACGTCGCCCAGTTCGGGGAGGAGACGGGCGAGTTCGCCCTCCTGACCGGCGGCGGCTGCCGCCAGTTCGCCGGGGAGGCGGCGGCTCAGCGCGCGCAGCGCGGTGGAGAAGGGCGCGAACGGCAGCCCGTCCGCGCCGATCTCGACGCAGCCGCCGACCGCGACGTAGGCGCCGCGGTCGCAGGCCGCGGCGACGAACTCCTCGATGAGGCGGGTCTTGCCGACGCCTGCCTCACCGCCGAGGAGCAGGGCCTGCGGCTCGCCCTCACCGGCGCGGGTGAGCGCGTCGGTGAGGGCGGTGAGTTCGCCGGCGCGGCCGACGAACACGGGGCTGACTGACCTGGTCTCCACGGCGCCGAGCATCGCACAGCTGTCCGGGGCGGTGCCCATACGGGGGTCACGCGGCCCGGACGAAGCGGCCGCGGGCGGATCCCACCCGCCCTTCGGAGTCGTGGTCGCCGGACCGAGCGGCGGCCTTGGCGGCCCGCCGCGCCCTGACGGCCTGGCGGGTCAGACGCTGGGCGGCGGCCTCCCGGACGAGCTCGGCGTGGTGCATGCGGTGCAGTTCGTACGCGAACATCTGGTGCTCCCTGGTGTCGGTGTCGCTCCTTGCGATGCCTCCACCTTCGTCGCCCAGGGGGTACGGCCACATCGGGAGAGTGCCGCATGTTCGGGGTACGGGGTGCCTTAGGAGGGTCCTGAGGGGTACCTAGGACGCCGCGATGTTCGGCATGACGCCGACAGGGACGACGCCCGCGCGGGCGAAAGTCCTTTGCCGACTCGTGCGGTGCGTCGGTAGCGTCGGCGGCCGTGACCCCGACCCTGCGCACCGAGCGGCTGCTCCTGGAGCCGTACAGCCCCGACGACGAAGAGGACTTCGTCGCTCTGTTCCAGGACACCAGGGTGTCGCGGTGGATGGGTGACGGCGCTGCTTCCGAAGCGGCGGACCGGGCCCTGTTCGGGCGGATCTTCACCAAGGTCTATGCCCAGGATCTGTTCGATGTCTGGGCCGTTCGCCGCGACGGACTCCTCGTCGGGCATGCCGAGATCAAGCCGACCGATGCCGTCGAAGGCCACGAGATCATCTACGCTCTGGCGCCGTCGGCATGGGGGTGCGGCCTGGGGACCGAGCTGGCAGAGGCCGTCGTCGCCCATGGCTTCGACACCCTCGGACTGACCGAGGTGTACGCCACCGTGGCCGCACCGAACGAGGCGTCCCTGGCTCTGCTGGGCAGAATCGGTTTCGGGCATGTTCGGGACATCAGGGAGGACGACGGCAGCACCACCCGCGTGCTGGCCCGCCGTCCGACCGCGAGCGAGACGTCGCCACTCACCCGACAGGCGTGAGTGAACCGCTGCCCTGGGCCTCCCCCGGGTGGCCGGTCGGGCGGCGTGGGCCGTTCGGTCGACGTCCCCCGGCCACCTCCGGGATCAGCTCGTGGGAACAGCCTGCCGGCCGGCGAGCAGCGGCTCGCCCGCCCGGCCGAGGACGCGGGGCGAGCCACCGGGACGGCAGGACCGTGGCCTAGGTGTATTGATCACGAGCGTTGTTGACAGTCGCAGGTCTTGATCATGGCGAAGACCTCCGGTGTGGTGGAGGTGTCTAGGACTACACCGCAC
>NZ_JBVHWN010000013.1:0-184772 GCF_055564335.1 Streptomyces sp. NPDC029139
AATCTCAAGGACCGGAGGCGGTGACCAAGCTGCGGCATGGCCACCACCCTCGCACGTGGCCCGATCGACATGAAGTCAAAGAGACAGAACCTAGTCAGCTGGCGGGCCGGTTCTTCTTTGTCCAGCTGGCGGTGCGGGGCCTTTTCCGGGACAGGCGCCGGGTCTGCACGCTGGCCACTGGACTATGGTCCGACGACTTCGAGCCAGGCTGCCACTTCCACAGATCTTCGGAGACCGGCTGTGAAGGCCATAGGGTTGGCCTCGGCGAGAGTTCGGCGGATCCCCATGGCTTCCTCGACTGCGGCCAGGCTCTCCTCCCATCGCCCCACCTCACCCAGCTGGATGGCCAGACTGTTCAGGGACTGGGCGAGGCCGGGCAGGTGCGCGGCGGGGTTGGCCTCGGCCAGAGCCCGGCGGATACTGGTGGCTTCCTCGACAGCGGCCAGGCCCTCCTCCCGCCGCCCTACCTCACCCAGGCGGATGGCCAGACTGTTCGGGCACATGGCGAGGTCGGGCAGGTGGGTGCCAGGGTTGGCTTCGGCCAGCACGCGGTAGTGGCTGGTGGCCTCCTCGTTGGCGGCCAATCTTTCTCCCATCGCCCCACGTCACCCAGCCGGTTGGACAGGTTGATCAGGGAGGCAGCGAGGTTGGGCGGGTAGGCGTCGAAGCTGCTGCAGGAGTTCGGGCACCAGGATGGTGCCAAGTTGATCAGTCCCTCCCTGGACCGGTGGATAAGGACGATCCACCGATCCAGGTGACCAACAGCGGATCACTGCGGCGGCGGTGCCAGACCTGCTGGCTCGTTTTCCGACTGCCCCCTCTGCCTGTCGGTGGAGGGGGAAACGCCGTCTTCGGCATCTGGCACGCACGCGCGCCGGTCAGAGACACGGATCAACCGGAATGGTCCGCGTCCTCGCCGACGACAGGCCACCAGGATCAAGCTCCTCAAACGCGTGGGCTACGGTCGCGCGAACCTCGACCTCCTTCGGCGGCGCGTTCTCGGCAGTCCGTGAGCGCCTGCTCCTGAACCGCAGGAAGCGGAGGTCAGTACCAGCGGCTGAACCCAACAGCGCCGGATCCGGTCTCTGCGGCTTGTCGAATCACCCGCAACGGTGCCTCGATAAGTTCCACCGCATCCGAATCGGCTGCCGCTCGCGATTGTCGGCATGGCGGTCCCTGCTCAGGCCGACAACGACAACAACTCCGGCAGCGGAATCCAGGCGTTTACGAAGGGATCGCCTGGTGGAGTGGACGCCAAGCCGCCAGCGACTACTACGCGCAGATCCTGCAGCGGATCGACGACGAGTGGACTCCTGAAGCCGTCACCGAAGCCTGGGCGGCATGCCCCACCCCCGAGCGATACGTCCTCGACCTCGCCCACACCGGGCCGTCTGCCCCGGAAGACGACTAACAGGCCTCACCTCGTCCGCGGAGTGCCCTCGCAGGCGAGGCCGGTCGGAGTAAACGGATCGCAACGCGCTCAGCCCGTAGCCCTTCACCGCTGTACTGCAATCGCACAACATCCTTTTGGGCGACGCTGAGAATGCCGACATGGAGGCCACTCAGGATTTCCCGGGTGGCCGGGACCGGGAGGTTATCGGCCATGGACGGCTAGTTGTAGTTCGAGTTCGCATGAAGCGCGCCCCCTGCACCACGACACCCGCGACGACCGGGGACGGTGCCTACCCAGTGTGGGGCGGCCGTTCCGAGACCGGTGAGGTAATCGGCGTCGTGGTGCTGGTGGAGGGGATGCCCGAGCTGCTCCCGGAGCGGGACGGAACCCCCACCGATACCGCTGTGTAGGCAGGGTCCTACGGGCGGCCGCAGTCGCCAGCCTAAGAAGCCATCTCAATTGGCTCGGTAGGCTGTGGGATGTGGCGGGGATCGTTGAGCGGCCGGTGCCGGATGAGCTGTGGGAGCTGTTCCAGCGGGTAGTGCCTGAGGCTCCTTCGCGGCCTCAGGGTGGTGGCCGGCGTCGGCATGGTGACCGTGAGGTGCTGGCTGCGATCGTATTCGTGGCGACCTCCGGGTGCACGTGGCAGCAACTGCCCGCCGCGTCGTTCGGGCCTTCCGGGGCCACGGCCCACCGCCGGTTCACTGAGTGGTCGAAGGCCAGGGTCTGGGCCAAGCTGTACCGCCTGGTCCTCGACGAGCTCGGCGCCCGGGGCAAGCTGGACTGGTCGCGCTGCGCGATCGACTCGGTGAACATGCGGGCGATGAAAAGGGGGAGCTGACGGGTCCGAATTCTGTCGACCGGGGCAAGTACGGGTCGAAGATCCATCTGATCACTGAGCGGACCGGTCTGCCCATCTCCGTCGGGATCTCCGGCGCCAACCTCCACGACAGTCAGGCCCTGATCCCGCTGGTGAAGGGCATCCCCCCCGATCCGTTCACGCCGCGGCCGACGGCGACGCAAGCCAGGCAAGCTTCACGCCGACAAGGGTTACGACTACCGCCACCTGCGGCGATGGCTCTCCGGCCGAGGTATCCGACACCGCATCGCCCGCAAAGGCATCGAATCCTCTCAGCGGCTCGGACGACACCGATGGACCATCGAACGCACCATGGCCTGGCTCGCCGGCTGCCGGCGCCTCCACCGACGCTACGAACGCAAGGCCGAGCACTTCCTCGCCTTCACCAGCATCGCCTGCACCCTGATCTGCTACCGCAGGCTCAACTCACCGAATGAGGTGACTTCTGCCGTAAGGGTTGTCTCGTAACTCCGACGTCCCTGGCTTCGACTGTGATCGGAAGGGTTGGTCAGGCGTCACTGGGACCGGGAGCCCAGCCGGTGTGCTGGGCCCAGGCGTCAGCGCGTCGGATGATGGCCCATACGAAGGCATCTTTTGCTTGGACGTAGCCGGGACGGTCGTTGCGGAATTTGACTGCGCAGTGCTTCTTGGCTGCCGCGTACTCGTTCGCGGCAGCCGTGTGGCACCGGAGGTAGTCGCGAAACAGTAGTGGGAACTGCTGTGAGAAGCTGCCCAGTTGCCGCACGTTCACGTGGGTCCGGCGCTGACCTGGAGGTTCCCGGAAGTATCGTTTGGTCCGTTCGGGATTGTCCGCCCGGTACACGAGCCCCATCTCTGTCAGCGGGCGCAGGAATGCATCCGTCCCTTCCAGCGATGCCACTGAGATCTGGATGTCAATCACCGGCTTGGCCGCCAATCCTGGCACCGAGGTGGACCCGATGTGGTCGATACGAGCCGCAGCATCACCGAGGGCGACACGTAGGCACGTGCCCCACTTGGCGAACATGGCCGGCCAGGCAGGGTCGTAGGGCGTGATCTCGACTGGCTCTCCCATACTGAGAAGTGTTGCAGGGCTTGCCGCAACCGTGATGTGCGGCTGCCGCCGCCTGCACCGCCTCTACGAGCGCAAGGCCGAGCACTTCCCGGCCTTCGCCGGGATCACAGCCGCTCTCATCTGCTATCGCACGCTGGCGGCCTGACGGGCAGCGCCCGGAAATGGGACGATCCACAGCGTGATCGGATGGATGCGCCACACCCCGCGCTGGGCGGTCATTTCGGTCTGCGTGATCGCGGCCGTGCTGCTCTTCGTCGGCGCTTCCGCGCATGTAGCCGATCTTCTCAGCCACGGTCTGCACCCCTACGCCTGGGCACCGAGCTGGCTCAACCTCTACTGGTCGTCGCTGGCGCTCTTCGACACGCTCGCCGCTGTGTTCCTGATCAGGGGGAAACGCCCAGGAACCGACCTCGCCTGCGCCATCATGGCGACCGACCTCGCCGCCAACTGGTACGCGGTCTACGGCATCCAGCACAGCAGCTTCGCCGCTCAGCCTGGCCTTCAACGACTGACCGTCTTCACCGTACTCGTCCTGGGAACGGCACCGTTTATCCGACGACACCTAACCAAATGAGATGACGTCTAATTACAGCTGGTGACGATCTCGGCAGCACGGTTCACAACGCTCGGCGCTTGCAGGCCGGGGTACATGTACCCA
Organism: Streptomyces sp. NPDC029139; assembly: GCF_055564335.1. NCBI lineage: Bacteria > Bacillati > Actinomycetota > Actinomycetes > Kitasatosporales > Streptomycetaceae > Streptomyces > Streptomyces sp. NPDC029139. Next base: position 3,965 of record NZ_JBVHWN010000013.1, read on the forward strand.
TCAAGTCAGCGGCGGGTGCCTCCCGGACTCGGGCTCTGGCCCAACTTCTGTGCTGCCCTTGAGACGCTTACGGATCGCTGCGATTCCGATCCGGCCCCGCTGTCTGCCAAGCCTCACGTCGCCCGCCAGCGCCAGGAACTCATGCTCGACGAGCCACGCCACCACCTCTCGGAGGCGTGCGGCAGGGACGCGCGGTTCCCCTCCCCAGTGGGCCAAGTCGAACAGCGGCCGGTTGCCCTTCAGCTTCCCGGACAGGATGTCCAGCACATCGCGGATGGATCCGTCGCCGGCGCGGCGATTCGCCCCGGCGGCCTGGGCCTGAGCGCGCCGCACAATGGCTAGCTGTACTCGACAGTCGCATCAGCATGCCGACGGCTCTCGCCGCCAGCCGCACGAGCCGACCAACACGACTCAAGGTCAACGGTATTGCGCCTAAGGCTCCAGAGTCACGGTAGTCAGTTGTCCTCGGTTTCTAGGTCCATCTGACGCCCGGCGTCAGTTCGATCCGCGTCGTGTCATTCTCGCGGAAGATGTAGACGGAGTCGGTTGCCGCATTCCACCCCACGGGCACCACGTAGTAGTGATCGTCGCGCTCGATGAGCAACCGCAGGCCCGTGTAGCGGTAGCGCAGATGCGTACCCGGGCCCAGATCATCGGCCTTGAGTCCGGACGGTCCGGTCAGACTCAGGCGCTCGGTACTGAAGAGAACGACCCCTGGCCAGCGGACGACATGCTGCGCTGCTTGCTTGGCCTCGCGATCGCCGAGCTGCGCGGCAAGCAGCGTGATGGCGAGGAGGAGGAACGCCAGAGCGGTGAAGAGCGGTACCGCCCTGTCCATCAGGCCCTGGCCTCTACCCCGCAATGCGGCCCTGCTCTGCCCCAGCAGCAGACCCGCGGCCACGGTGGCCGGGGCGGCCCAGGAGGGCTCGATCCGCGGCCACAACAGGAAGAGCACGAGGCCGGCTGCGACGACCAACCAATATTGCTCGGCCACCGTGGCCCACAGGGCCGTGACACGTCGCCGGAGGCGATTGGTCAGCGGCAGACGCCTGATGAAGTGCGGTGCACTTGTGAGCAGAAGCAGGGTGACAACGGCGACGAGAACCGGGCGCGACAGAACTTGCAGACTCTCGACCACGTATTCGGAGAACCCGAAGCCGAGGGAGGAGGGAGAAAGGTGAAAATTGCGATAGTACCGGTTGGTGTAGATGAGCCCCACGTAAAACATGAGCGCCGCAATGAAGGACGCCTCCGCGACGACCAGCTTCAAGATCGCCGCCGGGTCGACCTCGCGACCGGAACCTCTCCGGCCGTTGTCCGGTAGCGTCACGGTCGGGCGACGCCTGGGGTGATGCCATCAGTCGGAACCCCACCGCTGCCGTCCGGAGTCGGCTTCGGGCCGCTGGGAGGCGGCGGGGGCGGTGGAACGTTGGTGTCTCCGCCACCCGTCGGCTCGGTATCTCCAGGACCGTCGGTCGGCACTGGCGCGTCCGGCGGATCGGTTGCCGGTGTGCTGGTCTCGGTGGTTGCTTCCGGCGATGGGCTTGCCGACGGCTCGTCCCCACCGTCATCCCCGTTGCAGCCGACGACGGATAGACAACACGCCACCAACACGCCGACCAGCCTCAGACGATGGACCGCTCGTCGCATCCCAGACCTCCTCATTGTCACCCGGACAGTAGCCATCCGGAGTCGACACCGACACTCGCCCTCGCTAGGTGTCGGCCAACACCACGCGAATGGCTCAAGCGGCACCCCATGAGGATGGGAATCGGCAGGAGGGTCGGTGCCGACGCTTCTGAGGCGGCCGCGCGCCTGCTGGCCGACCTCATCCTCGGCCGGGTCCGCGTGAACGGACCCAACCACGCGAAAACGCTAGGCGCTCGCCTCAACCATGCCGTCTTCCTTGGAGAGGCGGGGGAGCGCGCGGTCGTTTTCGGATCGCCGGAGCGAATGAGGTGGGGCGCCCACCGGCCGTCAGATCTTCGTCCTGGGCCCCCGGTTCTGTGGCACGGGCGGGGACGCGGCGGGCGCCTCATGCTGGGCCCGTACGGCGGCCTGCTGGCGTTGCTGGGCGTCTGCGGCAACCTGGCGGGCGAGGGTCTCGGTCCGGTGGAGGTCGGGCTGGGTCTCGGCGAGGAGCTGGCGGCGCTGCTGCTGCTCGATAACGGCGATGCTGGCGTGCCCGCGCCAGTCGGCGGTCTCCGCCACCACCGAACGGACAGCTCCAGACGGTCGGCTGAGCTTGGCCCTCGGCAAGAAGCACCTCGGCACGGGTGTTGCAGCCGCCGTAGGCCGCGTCGAGGCTGGCTTTCCAGTGGTCCCGCTGTCCCGCAAACCGACCTCGCTGTCCTGAACGCACTGCTCCCAGACCAGCAGAGGGAGGCGCCTGCTGAGGCAACTGAACTAAACACCTACCGTCAGCGGCACGGGAACGACATGGGGGTGGAGGTCAGGTTTCGGGGAGCCATTTGACGACCGTGAACACCACCGCGAGTACAGCGCTGATGACGGTCAGTGTCGTCGCGAACGCCTTGCCGGACATGGACACACAACGGCGGCCGAGACCAGCGGGCGCGGGTCGTCGCCGATGACTGGGTGGAGGCACGCCGACGGTCCTACGACGGCATCAAGGCCACGATGTCCGCCGGCAACCGCGACAACATCTCCCACGGGGCCGCCGAAATCCGCGACCACTTCGCCGCCGACTTCCACAGTCGGCTGTGGGACCGGCCGGACGTCCGGAAGCGGTGGGTCCTGCGCGCCCGCAACGAAGAATCCGTCCGCGAAGTCGCCGACACCCTCGCGTGGGACCGCGGTCAGCCTGGACCGCATCCTGCCCACCGACATCCTGAGCGCGACCGTCCGCGGCGCGATCCTCCACGACTTCACCGAAGCCATCGACATGAACCGCAACCTCAAGAAAGCCCCCGACGACGCCGAACGGCGGCACCTCTACGTCCTGCGCTCCGTCGCGAAGATGCTCGACTGGTTCATCCGCCACACCCCGAGTCCGCTCACCACTGCATCGGCGACATCGCGTACGAGGCGCACACCAGGTGGAACATCCCTGCGCAGGACACGCTCTACACCCTGAACCAGGCCCTCGCCCTGGACGGCAAGCTGAGCACCGACGACCGCGACGCGTTCTTCTCGCTCCTCGCCCGCCCGAGAAGAACAACTGACCCTCCGCCAGCAAGCAGCGGGGCCGGAGCCACTGACACCGGCTCCGGCCCCCGCTCCTGCGCACTGTAGAGCCACCCTCGGCGGACCCGCTGGTCAGCCGCCGGCCGACCCGATCCGGCCGACCGGATCCAGCCCATAGAGTAGGCAACTGATAGCTGGACGCACCCCCTTAGCAGCCTTGAGGAGCCCGCCGGGTGAGCAACGTACTGAGTATGAACAGCGTCCGGGGAAGGGTCCAGGCCCCGGGGACGGTCAGGGATTCGATCGACTTCTCCGACGGTTCGGGACCGGCCCGCGTGGTCGCGTACCCGGAGCGCGAGCTGCCGCCGGGAGGCATACCCGCCTATCTCGCGGCCCGCAAGAGCGGCGCCCGCGCCTTCGTGCTGTGGGCCGACGAACACCGCCGGGAGCGGGTGGCCACGGTGATGACCCAGTCCGCCGCCGGCGGTGTCGCCACCTTCCAGGTCCTCAGCGCGCACAGCGAGCACATCGGCACGATCGTGCGCGAGAAGGCGTTCCGAGGCAGGGGCCTTCGCACGCGCTGGACCGTGACCCCGCCCGGCGGCCCCGATGCGGTGGGCTACAAGGGCCGGATCGTGTGGTGGTTCGTGTGGTGGCTGTGCCTGCCCCTGATGGTGCTGATCGTCCTCGCCTCCATCCTCGACGGCATCCCGGGGAACGAGGGCGGTGCCGCGCGCGGCCCCCGGCGCATCCGATGGCGTGCGGGCGGCAGGATGCCCCTGGAGTTCAGGTCCGGTGGCGACAAGCTGCACCTGCACGAATCGGACCTGGACTGGCGGCTCGGGGCCGCGCTGGTCGCCCTGGTGCGCAGCTTCAGCTCCATCAGGTGGGACGCCATGAAGAAGTGAAGGGTGGTGCCCCGGGGCCGCGCACAGTAGAACTGGTCCCATGTCCGACCAGCAGCCTCCCTCCCACTGGCCCCGGCCGCCCGGTGCGCCCGGCATGTACGCGCCACCGCAGGCCCGTGAGGTCACCGCTTCCTACCGGCGGTGGGCGGGCGTTCTCACCTGGATCGCCGTCGTCGTCGCCGCCCTCATGGCAGTCGCGCTCGTTGTGAGCATCGTCTTCCTCGTATGGGCGGACCAGGACACGCGGAACGCCGCCTACGGCTACCTCGCGCTCGTTCTCTGGGTCGGGATCGCCGCGGGGGTCCCAGTCCTGATCGGGGTCGCGGTCCCTGCCCGAGGCATGAGGCGTCGGGTGCGGCAGCAGGGCGGGGCGGGGAACGCGCCTTCGTAGGACGCCGCCGCGTGCAGGCCGGGGCCGGTGCTCTCGGACCTCCCGGTCAGGCGGCGGTTCGCGTGTCCTCGGTTCGGCGCGTGCGGCCCAAGGCGAAGCGTCTGGCCGCGCGGGGCTGGCTTGCCGGGACACCTCGGGCTCCTTCAGCGTCGCTGTTTCGCGAGGTGACCCAGTCCGGGGTCGCGGCGGGCGCCGGCACCGGCGCCTGCGTCTCGGTGGCTGGGGTGCGCATGATGCGCCAGCTGGTGCGTGGCGTGGTGACGGCGTGGGCCAGGACGGCGACGGCCTGGCGGCCGGTGCCGCCGCGGGCTCGCAGTCTGGTGGAGCGGGTCTGATCGGCCGCGCAGTCGCCCGCTCGCTGCCACAGGCTGATCTAGCCGAGCCGATCGTCGGCTGCGAGCGCGGTGACGGCGATTGGCGGGGGTGGCTGGCGCCGCTGCCTTGTCCGTACGGTTATATCCATCGCATTCCGATTTTGGACAGCTGCTCCGCCCTCTTGGGTGTGAGTGTTGCGGTCAGGGATCGTTGGTTGTTGCTCCATGCGCCGAGCTTCAGCGGTACCTCCCGCCGCTCCCGGCCCTCCTCGCTGTCGCCGTTGCCGTCGCTGTCGGCGTCGGCGGTGATGGTCTCGACCTAATTGCTAGGGACTTGGAGGTGTCCTTCGCGTTGGTAGCACTGGCGGGCGGCGGCGTAGTTCCTGGCCCATTTCTCGGTTTGTGTACGGCGCGGCTGCGGCTTCTCGTTCTCGGTGGCGGGCTCGATCCCGAGGACTTGCTCCGCCACACCTCTGCCCCTGCCACGCACCAAGTGGCTGGTGTCACGGCTTCCACGCCGCCACCATTCACCGCCGGGGGCCGGCCCAGGCCAGCCACCTCGGCGAGGCCGAATCCCGCGACCTCCTGCTCCAAGTCGCCGCGCTCGCACGACCCCACCAACCCCGAAGAAACGCCCTCATCGTCGAAGCCGGCATGCGCGCCGGCAGCGCCCGACCCGTCCACCCCAAGCAACGCACATGAGCAGCGCCGGAAGCACCGGGTTCAACGCCCAGGCAGCGGCCGAACAGCTTGCCGCGTTCGGCACCGAACCGGCCCAGACGCCGCGGCGCCTTCCAGGCGATGACCGAGCAACCTGAATTAGCCCCTGACCGGTTAGGCTCCTGCAGGCCCCGCGGGTGGCGGCCGTTGGTACCCCGGCTGGTGGGGATCCCCCGCCGGGGTGTACAGGTTCGCGCTGCACGTCATCCGCAACTCGTCACTCGCGCCCCCCACCCGCACTGGCGCGGATACGAGGACGTGAACCTGTACGAACCCGAAGTGGCCGTACGAGACCAACGACCTGACCCAGAGACGGTCGGCCAGGGTAACGCCGGCTCAGTTGACTGGGTGAACGGAAATCCGTCCACCCAGTCAACTCAGAGATCGCTGGCCAGGCACTCGTCACTGGTCAGAGCCGCTGTTACGACAAAGCGCTGCGGCTTCCCTGGACGGCCCTGCCGCAGTTCGGGGGGAGCCCTTGCACGACGAGCGAGATAGCTTCTGCTGGTGTGGAAGCCGCAACGTACGTGGAGAGCTGGGCCTGCGGACTGCCCACGCGCCAGGCTCCACGGTCGGGCATCACGGTCGGGATGTCGTGGGAGTACGGCGACAGTGTGCAGCGGCTGAATGACAGGGAGCCGTGGGAGACGATCGGGAAAAGGCCCCGGAGCGCGGGTGTGTGATAGGCCTCGTCCACGAGCGCCGGGTTGATGGTGGTACTGGGCAGTGCGCGTACCTGATCCCATTGATACTCGACGGCCCGCCCTTCCTCGTGAGCCTGCGCGAAAGCATCGACCTCAAGTCGAGGCCAGGTGGCGCTCATAGAGGTGAGGGGAGTCCGCTGCTGCCACGCGTCGATCATCTCCGCAGCTTCACGCAGGGAGTCGATGCTCCCCGTGGCCGCCACACCCATCCATGGCATCGCGCATGAGATGCGGATGTCGCGCTGAGCGCGCTTGAACTCGATGGCGATCTGACCGCGGTCGGCGTCGATGATGTGGGTGACGGGGCCGTGTGGTGCCGTCGGCCACTCTGTGGTCTCTACGACCGGGAGGGCGAGTCCCGCCGTCGTGGCTGCCCGGAGCAGGCCGGCGCCGGGTGCTCCCGCGTCGGCGGCGAGTTCCGGATACACAGTTGTGTCCAGCGTGGGGCCGTACTGCTCGATTGGGTGGGACATGTTGGGTGCGTCTTTCGTCGGTAATCGCAGGTCGGGTGGCCGAGTGGGGCAGGGATTCTGCCCCACCCGGTGAAGGATCAACGGCCGCCGGCTGTGGTCCTCCAGTCCAGCGGAGGCAGTTCGTCTGGGGTCAGCTTCTTTCCCTTCCAGTAGAAGTCGATGGTTTCCCACCCTCGATCCCCGTTGAGGACGGTCGCCCTCATGACGGTAGCCAGTTCCCAGGCCGTCTGGTTTCCAGGCTGCCGGGCGGTTACTGGGTCCGTGTAGGTCCGGCCGCGTGCCACTGTGGCTCGGAGGGCTTCGGCGGGAGTGTCGAAGGGCTCGTTGTTTCTGTCCCGGAGCCCGTCGAGGGAGATGTCGAGTCTGATTCGGGGGTTGCTCGCGGCCTCCTGGGCGGCAACCATCCAGTTGGGCTTATTCGGGTCCGCATTGCTGGGATCCCCCAGAACTTTTCGCTGTTGAGGGACAAGCGGTTTCCCCCATCCCTGTTGTTGAGTGCCGCGGCGAGCTCGTCGCCGCTGGTGGGGATTTTGTTTACGCCGAGTACGAGGTGGTCGCCGTCGGCCAGCAGGCAGCCGATCTTGGTGTTGTGAACCAGGACGGGAAGAACGCGCCGCCGAAGGAGGTCGAGGTTCGCGTGACCGTAGCCCACGCGTTTGAGGAGCTTGATCCTGGGGACCTGTCGTCGGCGAGAACGCGGTCCATTCCGGTTGATCCGTGTCTCTGACCGGCGCGCGTGCGCGCCAGCGTTTTTCCGGCCAGCACGAAGTATGTGTGGATGTCGTTGACGGTGAGGTCGTAGGCGGGCTGGAGGGATTTCCGGTGCCGGACTTTGCCTACCTGCGCGACGCTGCGGTCGGCCGTGACGAGGTGGTCGCCCGGGTTGAGGGCTCTGGCGTCGACCCAGCGGCGCTGCTTGTCGGACCAGAACGGGTGATGGTCGGTCGTCGTGAGCGTTCCGCCGCCCTGAGCTGCGCGGAGAGTGATCTCGGTGAAGTCGCGGTCGTCGGGAGTCCTGCGTGTCTCCTCTACCTGTCTCGGCCCCTTTTCTCCCGTGACCGGGTCGAGGGACTCGACCATGTCACCGGCCACGATCTCCTCGATTGGGCGGGTCGAGCCATCGGCCATCAGCACTCGGGTTCCGGCCGGGAAGCTATGGGTGGGGACCAGGCAGTCTCCGCCGTTTCTCCAGATCTTGGCGATGGCCTCGAAGAGCTTTTGTGCTTCGGGACCGTACTTAAGCCCGTAACGGTTCCATTTGGACGGGGTCGTGGCCCATCCGGCGAAGGGCACGGCTGAGGCGCAGGAGAGGGAGGCGTCTTGCCACATTCCCTCCCGGCCGGTGAGCACAAAGAGGTCGACGATGCCCTCTGCCCCATAAAGGCCGCAGTTGACGAGATCGGCCGGCTCGCCAAATCCGGGGGCCATGCCCAGGACGTCGAGCCCGATGTGGGTGATGTCCAGTTGGGTGCCCAGCGGTAGCCGCTCGCGGTTGAAGAGCAGCTGGAGCAGTGCGTTCCCGGCCTTCAGCAGTGTGGCACGCCGCGCCATTTCCTGGTCGCGCATGCGTTGTTGCACGGCTGCTTGCTGGTACTGGTCGTACTCGTATCGGTCGAGAGCCTGCTGGTACTTGAACTGTGCCTGCTCGGCGCTCATGCCCGCGTTGATGGCGGAGTAACGTGAGCTCGGCTGCCTGGAAGGCGCTTCTGGCATAGTCGGTCGCGACCAGCGCGCTCGCTTTGGCGAAGGAGGCGGAACTTTCTGCGTTGTTGGCGCTGCTGCTGGCGCGTGCTTCGGCGTTGCTGGCGGTGGCGGCGGAAGTGGCAGCGTCGTTGGCGGAGGCTTTGGCCTGGTTGGCGTAGTCAGTGGCTTGGGTGGCCGATTGGTTGGCCTTGGTCGCGTAGTCGGCGGCCTGCTCGGCATAGCCCTGGGCGGTCGCGGCAGTCTTGGCCGCTTCGTACGCGGAGTAGAATGCGCGAGCGGACACGGCGCTCGCGGAGGCGATGATTTCCTTGACCTGTGCCACGTGAGCGGCGTTGAGCTGGTCGCGGCGCTTGGCCCTGTACTGGCCTGATTCGATGAAGGTGATCAGTTCGCTGTCGGGACCGGCCAGGGCGATCCGGGCGGCGGACTGGACCTCGGGCGTTCTGCTGCGCACCCTCATCAGCCGGCACATCCGCGATGTCTGGGAGGACGCCTTCCCCGAACTCGCTACCGCGGCGTCCGGACGTACTGCTGCGTGATCTTCACCAACCTGCACCGGCGGCTGCTGACCGCCGTCACCGAGATCGGCTCCGACTACCCCTTGGTCCTCGCCGGCGGCTACGCCGTCCAGGCCCACGGGCCGGTCAAGCGTGTCAGCCAGGATCTCGACGTCGCCACCCAGAACCCCGCCCCCATGGTCGACATCGCAGCCCGCCTGGAATCAGGGCTCCACGCCCGCGGCTGGCATGTCCGGACGACCGCAAACGGGCCGAGGGCAAGAGGCACTCCCAGGAGTCCTGGCGCTGGCCCGGCGACGGGTCAACGTGCTGTGGGCACTTCTCCGAGACCAGCGGCACTACGAACTCACGCCACCGATGGCAACCGCCTCATATGCCTTCTCGTCAATCGCAAACCTGATCGACGAGAGCCGAGTTTTCGAGGAGGATGCCGTCAGCATGGACGGATGACGCTGAGGAGCCCCTGTGATCACGCAAGGAGTACAGGTCACAGGCCGGTGCAGTGTCTGCGGAGGCACCACGACCTGCGATGTCGGTCAGTTCTTCGACAACGGCATGCTCTGCTGGGGCACCGAAGGACGATGCGCAGACTGCCTGAACGGGTGGTGCGAGCAGGACAGCGGATCCGTCACACCCGAGGACATTCGACAAGCTCTGCTGCAAGTGCACGGGGCGGCACGGCTTCGCCTGTCTGGAGACTTGCTGAGCCTTGCTCCCGTGCTGCAGGCCCTTCGCAATGTGCGAGAACTGTCCCTGGGCGAAGCACGAGTGCAGGCCACGCAACTTGCCGAGACCGGTCTCATCGGCACGCTCGTCGAGATGGAGATTCTGGCGGTTCACCTTCGAAGACGATTCGTCGCGGTGAGCGTTGAACCAGCGGCATAACCTCGTCTGAACAGCACCCCCATCGGCTCGACACTGGCATTGAGAAGTCTCCGTGGCCAGCCGCATCGGCGGCTGCGGGTACCTCTGGAATGGGCAAGAGCGGCCAGCGGTGGGGGAGGGGCGCCGGGTGGCCAGCCGGAGCGCCGCACTTCGGGCAGAGTCGGGCTGCTGCCGCGATGTGGCCGAGCCCGGCATCGCTGTCCAGCGCTGCGGGCATCGTCGCGGCCGGTGGCCTTCTCGTGCTGCCCTGCGGCCCGGCCGCCCTGCCGTTCCCTGACCGGCCGTGTGCGCGGGCCTGCCCCAGTTTGGCGAAGGCGAGAACGCGGGGCGCCGCGATGGACTTGGCCCGCTCGTACGCCCCTTCGGCCATGTCGGCGGCCTGCTCCGATACCCGCGGAGCACGGTCTGGAGCGACATTGTGGTCAGCACGCAGCAGCCGGCCTGTACGTCTCCCGCAGCCCGGGCCAGGCTCAGGGCCCGCACGAAGTGCTGTTGGGCGGCTTCGTGCTGGCCGATGTCGAAGGCCGACCACCCGGGACAGCTCGGCCGTCGCCGACAGCAGCTCCTTGCCGATGGCTACGGTTGTAAGTGCCGGCGAGCAGGGGAGCGGCCCGGAGCCGCAGGCATTCGGTGACCGAGCTGGACTTCCAGTTGCCCCCGCCGTACCGGGAGTCCCACTTCTGCGCCTCGGCGGCGGCCTGCCACAGCTCGTCCAGGTCGGCGCGGCCGACACGGCGACCACCCTGATGGGCGGGGGTGGCGTGGGCGGGCTGCGTCAGCCACCGCGTGACAGGCGTGGTGAAGCCGGTGACGGTGAAGCCGTTGCGGAGGAACTTTCGGCGGTCCACGGCTCTCCAATAGGTCGCGGTGACGCGGATGGCATCGGTCGGCTCTCGGGGGAAAACCAGGAGGGGGCGCTATGCCTCGGGGAGACCGCGGAGCATCACGGCGTAGACGGGGGAGTCGGCAAAGGGCTGGCGTTCGCCGATGTTGAGGTTTCCCCAGCTCTCGTAGAGGGCCTGGACGCGGGGGTGGGTAGCGTCGACGAGGAGGACGGCCAGTGGTTCGGCGCGCTGGCCATGAGTTCGGTGTGCAGCTGGGCCGACAGGCCGGTCCCGCGCCACTTTGGGCGGACCATCCGTTCTGAGAGGGAGAACGTCGCCGCCGAGCCAGGGGCAGGGGAGAGGTAGGCCCGCCACCATTCCCGGCCGTCCACCGCAGGGTCGCCGTAGGCGTAGCCGGAGGGCTCCTCGCCGTCGTAGGCGATGACACAGTCGAAGCCCGGCAATTCGCTCCAGTGGTCGACGAACCACGCCCGCCGCTTCTGGTCGTGGAACTCGTCCGTCTCGGTTGCGCAGGCGTCGGCGTGGACGTCGAGGAGCAGCTGGCGGATCTCGGCTGCCTGGTCGTGTCCGTAGCGGCGGAAGACGTATGTGGGGGTCACGGGCGGCTCCAGTCGGTGCGGTAGCGGTCGGCCCAGACCAGCGCGGCCGCTGAGCCGGGGGCAAGGGTGATCAGGTTGCGGTGGAAGTCGCTGAGCAGCGAGCGCATGCGGCCGGGCAACGGGGCACTGCACATCTCATCGAAGCCCCGCCCGATTGTGGCGGTGGCCTGCTCGATGTCGCCTTGGTGGAGCTGGGCGAGCGCCAGACGGGCGGTGGTGAGAGCCCGGTTGCGCCGGAAGCTGTCGGGCAGCGCGGCCAGGGCCCGGAAGGAGGCGGCCTCCGCCTCGGCGGCATCGCCGAGGCGATCGCGGACGATCGCGGTGAGCGCGAAGAGTTCGGCCGCTCCGTAGAACGCGATCCAGCTCGGACGGGGCAGTTGCAGGTCGGCCTTGTCGAGCGAGGCGGCGGCGAGGTCGAGCGCGCGCAGCGCGCTGCGGTGCTCGTTGAGGTGCGCGTGGGCGATCGCGGTACGGGCGTGCGCGAGGCTCGCGTACAACGGATCGCGCCGGATGGCTGCCGTGGCCTTCGCGGCCTGGCGGCGAGCGCCTCGGCGTGGTCGCCCTGCTGGTAGACGAGCATCGACACCGAGTTCCACACCCGAAGGGTGAGGGCCGGATCCTGGGCGAGACCCGCCAGGTACAGGGCTCGGTCCAGGTGGTGGCGGGCCAGGGCACGCTCGCGGGCGTCGACACAGGATCAGGCCGCGGTGGCGGTGAAGTCGGCAGCGAGCGCGAACAGTCTCTGCCGGGCGCGCTGCGTGGCTGCCCGCCCCTCGAGAGCGCCTCTTGCGCGCCGGCGAGCGCGGCTTTCTCCACCCGGTCGTGGCCGCCGCGCTGGTCGTCGAGGGTGTTCACGGTGTCGAGCTGCTGCCGCAGGCGCAGAATGTCGCTGCTGCCGACAGACGTAGAGGGATCCTCACCCTGCTCGACACGGAGCCCACCTCGTCGTGTACGTCCGACCGGCAGTACAAGATTTCATGAATTCAGCTATCCATGTACTGTCTTGGGTGTGCTGACTCTCGCTGCTGACATCGAGGTGCTGGCGCGGTTCGGCCGCGCCCTCGCCGACCCGATCCGCTGCCGGGTCCTGCTCGCCCTGCGCGAGGCCCCGGCCCACCCCGCCGACCTCGCCGACGTGCTGGAGATCTCCCGCACCCGGATGTCGAACCACCTGGCGTGCCTGCGCGACTGCGGCCTGGTCGTCGCGGTGCCGGTGGGCCGGCGCACCCGCTACGAACTCGCCGACGAACGCCTCGGCCGCGCCCTGGACGACCTGCGCACCGCCGTGGTCGCGGTCGAGGCCGACAAGACCTGTGTCGACGCGGACGAGAAGGGCTGCTGCCGATGACCACCGGGATATCCATCGGCATAGGCCCGGCCCCGGCCCGCCGTGACGTCCTGGCCAGGCGGATACGGCTGCTGGTCGCGGCCACCATCACCTACAACGTCATCGAGGCGATCGTCGCGATCACCGCCGGGACGATCGCCTCTTCCACCGCGCTGATCGGCTTCGGCCTGGACTCGGTCATTGAGGTCTCTTCGGCCGCGGCGGTCGCCTGGCAGTTCTCCGCCCGCGACCACGTGGTACGCGAGGCACGGGAGAAGCGCACCCTGCGGATCATCGCGGTGTCGTTCTTCGTGCTCGCCGCGTACGTCGGCGTCGACGCCGTCCGCGCGCTGGCCGGCACCGGCGAGGCCGAACGCTCCATTCTGGGCATCGTCATCGCCGCCCTGTCCCTGGCCGTGATGCCGTTCCTGTCCGCTGCCCAGCGCCGCGCCGGCCGCGAACTGGGCTCCGCCAGCGCGGTCGCCGACTCCAAGCAGACCCTCCTCTGTACCTACCTGTCGGCCGTCCTGCTGGTGGGCCTGGTCCTCAACGCCACCCTCGGCTGGTCCTGGGCCGACCCCATCGCCGCCCTCGCCATCGCCGCCATCGCCGTCAAGGAAGGGCGCGACGCCTGGCAGGGCAAGGGCTGCTGCGCGGCCCCTGCCACAGTGATGCCTCCCACCGGTGCCGGGCAGAGCGACACATGCGGTTGCCGCCCTGGCTGCGACTGCTGCGGGTGAGATTGATCAGCCCACGAAGAAGGCCCGGCTGCTGTCGGGAACTCGTGAACGTTCCTGCATGAGGACGACGACTGCGCGCCTCCCGACACACCGCGGGTCCGGCGTATCCCGGGGGAGCCGGGTGTGATCGCACGGGCTCTACATCGACCTGCGCCGCTGACCCACAAGCCGCCTCCGCGGCCGTCCGAGCCGGGCTCTGGCAGGCCCGGCCGGGCTGTCCGGGCTGTCCGGGCTGTTCGGCCGGACGCCTGGGTGTGTGGGTGGTGGGATCGGGGGCATGCGGGGATCGAGCGCATGGGACGGCTCTGGATATGCAGGGCCTGCCGTACTCCCCCTTCCGGCGGGTCCTTGGGTGGATGAACGGCCTGCACCAGGTGATGGTGCGGGCCGTTCGGCGTGTGGGCCCGTGGTGCCGGGCGTGGGGGCCCGTGGTGCCAGGCGTGAGAGGTCCGTGGTGCCGGGCGGCGGATCGTGGAGTGGTTGACCCCGTCCGCCGCCATGGCGTTACTGGAAGCGGAGGGACAGGGCAAGGTGGTGCGGCGCGTGCCCGCACGGTGGGGTGCCCTGGGGCCGCACTGTTGCGGACAGCGGGGGTGTGCTCGATGGCTGTTTCCGAAGTGGATCGAAGCCGGGCTCCCGCTGGATCGCGAACCGTACGAATGCCTCGTCACGGCCGTCCTCGCGTGCACCGGCGAGGACACCCTCACCGCCCGCGACTTGGAGCAGATCGCCCTCCAGCTGACCGGCTACGCCCGCGCGCTCGCCGCCGACGCCCGCCGCCGCGCCGACCAGCTGCCCAAGGACAGCGGACCCTGGGCGCTCGCCGACGTCGTCCTGCGCGAGGCGGAAGGCCGACTATCTACGAGGATCGAGGGCACCGTGCGCTGTGTCCAGACCGCGCCCGCCTCGTTCGCGCTCTCTACGAACGGCTGGACCGCCTGGAGGCCGCGCTCGCCCCGGAGAGGGTTGTACGGAGCGGGGGCTGAACCGTGGGCTGGACGGTTGCTTCCAGCTGCTTCGTCAGCGTGTCGAGTGCGTTCCTCGCCTCATCCGACAAGTCGCTGACCTGGCGCAGAGCATCTTCCTGGGCGTCGGCGGGCTTGCTGATCGTTCCAGCGGAGGAGGCATGGCCCGGCTCCCGCCTCGGATACCGTGTTGCTCTACGGAGTGCCACAACGGATGTGGCGCCCCCCCACCGGAGGTAGTCAGCGTATGAGTTCAAAGCGCAGCAAGAATCCAGCCCTGCCCGTACTTGACGACGCGTTCCGACTCGAGTCGGTCAAGGACGCCGAAGAGTCCACCCGTGACTTGGCCGCCCGGCTGGCCACCACCGAGCTGCGCCGCGTTTCCCACCCGGGCCGGGTCACCTGGGAGCCCACCGATCAGGCCGAGCCCGTGCCGGTCCCGCCGACTGTGGTCGACGGTGACGGGGACCTGTGGCTGCGGGACCGGGGCACTGGCACCTGGACCATGCCTGAGTTCAACCCGAAGGAGTTCCCGGCCCGCTGTGGCGAGGTTCTGACGTGGAACGAGCTTGCCTGCGAGTTCGGCCCGCTTACCGCACTGGCCGACGACCGCCGCATCGGCGGCGGAAGGCGTCGCTGACCGCGCAGCCTTCGGGGATGGCCGCGCCCCTGAAGCGCCCCCGTTACGGGTAGACGGGAGCTCCAGCTCACCGCCGAGCCCGACGGTGGCGGCGAGCAGGTGAGCGTGGTGGTGGCGTGCGACGGCCTCGAGCAGCGTGGTGCGGGGCCTGGCGCCACCCGATGTCCTCGGTGCGGCCGGCGTCGGTGGACCAGCCGGGTAGCGGTCGGCGTTCAGTTGCCGTGGTGAGCGTGCGGCCCAGCTCGCCGATCGACGGCTGCCAGTCGGCCACCTGCCCGGGCAGGCCGCGCACCAGCTCGTCGACGGCGGCCGCCGGGCGGCGCCGAAGGCCCGCGCTTCGACGGCGGCCTCGGCGAGGAGGTCTTCGTCCAGGTCACCGAGGGCCTGACGCCACGGAGCAGCCGCAGCGTCGAAAGCGTCCAGGGGACACCTTCAGTGCAGCACCGCCGCGCATCGCGCTCTGACCTGCGGTGATGCCTCGGATAGAGGTTCGTGGAATCGGTGTTGCACCTCGCGTTGCAGGCCCGCGCCATGTCCGGGCGGAGCCACCGCCGACAGCACGAGGCTCCGGGCGATGACGCCCGGGGCCTCTCGGTGCACTTCGCTTAACCGTCTTGTTCAACAACCAGCCGCAGTCGGTGTCACGCCCAGTCCACGCCCAGCGCCGCGATTGCGGCGAGCTCGGCAGCGGTGAGCTTCTCGCGTCTCGCAGCCGGCCGTTTTGGGCTCGCTGGGTCACTCGCTCACGATGCGGCTTGCGTAGAAGCGTTACGCCGTACGCTGCGGACTCGGCCGTGGTGTGGCATGAGCGGCACGGAGCTGACACCCATGGTTCGGGGCGCGGCTTCGGCGGTCGGCTCCGCTCCCGCCCAGTCGATGCCGAGCTTTCTGCAGCCGGCAGCGAGCCGTTGCCGTTCCTGACTGGCCTGCAGCGCGCTGGTCAGGGTGCAGGCGCTCTCCTCGAGGCTTCCCGCCTGGACGGGCGTCGCCCGTAGTTGGCGGGCAGCGCTCGGCGGCAGCCCACCAATGAGCTCGGCAAGGGGCGGAGCGAGATGCGGAGTCGTCGCAAGCCGATGGTGATGTAGCGACGGATCGACCGTCAGGCCCTGGGTCTCTGGCCGGGCCATCGGTGCGTGATCTTTGATGCTGGAGAGTGATCATCAGTAGGTTCGTGCCGCCCCCTGCCCGGATCCAGCAGCGGGCGGTCTGTTGAGGCGCTCAGTTCAGGGGACGGTGACATCGTGCGTGAACGGGGCGGGAACGGGCCTGGTGGCGGCCGTCCGTGGTGCTTGTCGCTGGCGGACCGGGTGCTGCTGGTGCTCGACGACGGAAGCACCGCCGTGTCCTCGGCGGCCGACGGCGCCTCAAGTGCCACAAGGGGGCAACGGCAGCATCCGACCGCTGGCCACCCTGCAGCTGGGCGGTTGTTCGCTGCAGATCGAGGAGCCCTAGCTCCGGGTCGCCGGGGCGAGTCCCGCGGAGAGAAGCACACACCTCATCAGGCTGCAGGTCGGTTTCGCGGGGCGAATGCTAGGGCACAGGGGATCAATTCCCGTCAGATTTTCGATGCTCCCGTAACCTCTGCCAGTCCGTGGGTAGCCTCTGTCGTCATCACTCGGCCAGGGCGTGAGACCGGTCGGGGCCACTCGAGAACAAGAGGAGCGAGGACCGATGTTGAGTGTGGAGACGTCTTTGAAGGAGGCGATGACCTCGATCGAGGGGAGCGTGGGAGCCGCACTGGTCGACTACACGAGCGGCATGGCGCTGGGGACGCTGGGCGGGAGCAAGGACCTCGATCTGGCGGTGGCCGCCGCGGGGAACACTGATGTGATCCGGGCGAAGGTCCGAGCCATGGAGATGCTGGGTCTCAAGGATGAGATCGAGGACGTGTTGATCACCCTCGGCAGCCAGTACCACCTCATCCGGCTGCTGCGGGGCCGCGGGGGCAACGGCATGTTCCTGTACATCGTCCTGGACAAGGGCCGGGCGAACCTGGCCATGGCCAGGCATCAGCTCAAGCGCATCGAAGCGGAACTGGAGGTGTAACCCCGCTCCTGTTTCCCGGCTCCCGCGTGGCCACAAGTTGAAAGATTCTTCAACTCGGCACATCTGAATGTGGTCAGCACGGGGTGGTCGGAGCCGGGAGACGGGAGGATGGGGAGCTGCACCGAAGGTCTGGCTGACCGGCCTTGGAAGGTTCGTATCCGAGTGGGAGTGTTGTCGTATGCAGGTGCCGCTGTATCAGGCCAAGGCCGAATTCTTCCGCATGCTCGGACATCCCGTCAGAATCCGCGTACTGGAACTCCTCCAGAACGGCCCTGTGCCTGTACGCGAACTCCTCAACGAGATCGAGATCGAGCCCTCCAACCTCTCCCAGCAACTAGCGGTACTACGCCGGTCCGGCATCGTGGTCTCGATCCGTGAGGGTTCCACCGTCAACTACGCCTTGGCCGGCGGCGACGTAGCGGAACTCCTGCGTGCCGCCCGGCGCATCCTCACCGAACTTCTGACCGGACAGAGCGAACTCCTCGAGGAGCTCCGGCATATCGACACCGAAGTACACCTCTGAAGGCGCCACGGACTACACGGCCGGGAACACGGGGCGGATCCTCACCACCGAGACGACCGAGGGGGAGGTGCTGCCTCAGGGCGGGTGGAGCTACCGGCTGACTGATGACATGGACGAGCGAGGGCGGTACATCGCACGGGCGTATAGGGACTGGCCCGGAGGCGGGGGGGCGAGGAGGTCGTCCCTGCTGTTGGTGCAGCGCCTGGTGCTGGGGTACGCCTGCCGTGCCCCGGGAGGAGACCCGAATGAGCGTCAACGCCGAACTGCGCGCCTTCTTCGACAGCCGGCAGCAGCAGATCACCGCCGACATCCGCGCCGTGATGCAGCGGGCAGCGGAGGAAATGGCCGACTCCGGCCAGGGGGGGACCAGGCCCTGGCCGTCGCCGCGAAGGCGCCGCGATTGGGATGACCTCGGGCACTCATGGGCGGAACCATGGGCGCCACCTGCGACATCAAGACGCAACGATGCCTTGCTCCGTCCGCCCTGAATGAGATCTCAAACGCGGTCTCAGGCGAGGAACCGGGTGAGTTCTGCCGGGCTTGACTGTGGTGGCGCACGCGACTCCCGCTTGCGTCCTCAGCGTTCTGGCTGGCCCTGAGTCCTCAAGACCACCAGGACACTCTGGCCGGTCGACTATCCAGCTGAACAGTCCAGCACGCGTCCGTCGCTGGTGCCGATGAGTAGCCGCTTTGGCCCGGCGATGGTCAGTGCGGTCGGGACAACGAGTACTCCGGCGACGGTGAGGTGGCGACGCCAGCGCACCGTACCGTCACGGAGATCGAGCGCGACGATCTCGCCATCGTCGTAGGTGACGTAGACGGTCTCTGTGTCGCAGTCGAGGTCGGTGGCGGGATGGTCGGTCGTGAATACCCAGCGCGGCTGCCCGGCAGATACCTCGCGCCGCACGACGAACGAGCCACCGGGCTGCAAGCCGTGGCCGTTGAACACGGTGCCAGCATGGACCAAAGACCCGTCCGTGAGCTCAGCACCCGGGCCGGCGAAGTGTGTCTCGTTCGGTGCCCAGGAATACGGGAACAGTCGCCTGACCTCCGTTTCTGCCGGCTCGCGAAGGCGTTCGGCAGCAGGTTTGCCGTCCAACTCGACAGCGGCGAACCATGGTTCACCTCGTTCGGGGTTCCGGTCCCCATCTTTGCGGACTACCGCCCGGAAGTAGACTCGGCTGCCGCGACGGATCTTCAGCCTGCTTCGCCGTCCGTTGCGCCCGGCGGGTGCGAGCGCCGGCAGGCCGTCGGCGCAGTGAACTACGGATACCGGGGCGGCCGGCTGGAGGCGGGCGAGCTGTGCCCCATCCTGGAGGGACAGCCGGACGACCGACTGGGGAGACTCCTCCCAGATGGCTCGTACCAGGCCGACCCAAGCCGACTGCTCGTCTGCGGCGACGGCGATGTCACGGCCGCCGTCCTCGTCGTCCGGAACCGTCCACTGCTGCTTCCCGGACAGAAGCCAACACTCCAACTGACACCCGTCGAGCGTCGCGAGGATCCTGCCGTCCGACAGCTCTTGTACTGCTCGAACGTTACGGCGGTGCTCCCAGCCGACACTCGAACCGGAGATGGCCCGTCGTGCTTCCTCTCGTCTGTCGGGACGCGGGGCGGTCACCCGCGGACCGGCTAGCTCTTCAGCGGTGATCGATCTGGGTGGTACGGCCCTCCAGTCAGGCCGCAGCACCCTCGCAACGTGCCCCTCGACGTGTGCGTCACTGTCCTGCCAGTCGTCAGGCGGTGCCATCAGCACACGTAGTTCCTGCTCATTGAGCCATTCCAGGCTCAAGACCTGACGTCCCAATCCGTCCTCGATGAGCGATGTTCCCGTGCCGGTCTCCAGGTCCAGCAGGAGCAGTTCTCCTTCGAAGAAGTAACCGCCGTCGTAACGGCCTGTTCCGACGATGAGGAGAGGAAGAGTCGGATGGAAAGCCATCGCGTGCACGGGGTAGTGCGAACGCAGGAGAGCACGGCAGCCCAGATCGGTTGTGCTGTACACGCCGACCGGCGCGGTGCTGTGGAACTCGTGCGCGCCTGCCACCGCCAGCAGGCCGCGACGCTCGTTGGCGACGGCGAGTACGGGACCACCGACCTCGGCGAAAGGACGGTCACCAAGGATCCGGTCGATACGGAAGGTCATGCTGGTGATCTTCTCAATGACCGAGGGATGCGGGAAGTCCGAAGCCTCGTAGCGGAACAGAAGGACCTGCATGGGACGCCACCAACTGCGAAAGGCCGTCCGTAGGGGGCTGGTGGAAACGGCCCGCCGCTACGCACCCCCATCGTCGTCATCCTCATGACCGCCCGCTCTCGGTCTGCCTGGAGCACAACGTCGGCCACCCCGTCGACCGCCGTGTGCTCGAGGGCACCGTCCACTCGCAGCACCGCGCCGCCGTAGATGCCCACCCGCGTCTGCACCACGAACGCTTCGACCACGTCGTGTTCGCCTCATGCCTCGACCGCCTTTACCACGCTCCTCCCCCGCGCCGCCGTCCACCAGGTCACCGACACCCAGTCCCGGCCGACCATGGGCGCCCCGTCGAGGGGGTCCGCTTCGCCGCACGTGGGGGAGCCGCGACGTCCTGAACATGGTCTTGGCCTGGCCGGACGTGATGGTCGTCCTCGCCCAGCACGCCGCCGCAGGTGCAGCGACCGCCCGTGGTCACTGCGACCTGGGCACCCGGCAGTCACAGGGCGGGTGAACTGGCCGACGCGCTCGGGATCCTAGGAGCGGGAAAGCCCAGGCTGCTCGCGTTCGCCGATGACCGCATCCCCGACTCCGCGCCCGGTAGTCCCCGGCTGTGCGAAGTCCCGATGGAAGTTTGGCCGCTCTGCGCGACGGATCCTCACCGGTGGCGCTGCCGCCCTGCTTGCCGCACTCGGCTGCGTCCTCCTAGGCCCCGGAACCTCCCTCTTCTGCCGATCGATCCATGTGGTGACCGCAACCAGAAAGGTCGCGGCGTCTTCGTCGGGAGGCGTACGCCGAAAGGAGCCGGAGCTTTGCGTCAGGGCCGGAGCCCGATGCGGTTGAGGGAGATCATGCTGAGGTCGGTGATGGCTTGCCGGTCCCCCTGTCGCCAGGCGTCGGCCCATCCGCCTGGCGGGGTCGGGAGTTTGGCGAGTGCGCCCGGAGGACCAGTGAGGGCGCGCAGGGCGAGCAGGTCGGCGCCACCGGGAGCCTCGGCGAGGCGGCGCAGAGTGCTGCTGCGCCGGATCCAGAGCAGGCGCGGCGGGAGCCACAGGAGCAGGACGAAGAGAACCGGGATGAGGATGAGGGCCGTCGTGATCACGTTGGCGACCTGGCTGACGGTCTCCTGGAGCGACACTCCCGCCTCGGCGAAGCCGGAGCCGGCGCCGGCCGCGGACTGGAGCGGCTTCTTCAGGGTGTCGCCGATGAGCGGCACGTCCGATGCCGCGTCTCCCGCGTTGTCGAGTTCTTCGGCGAGGCTGTTGCCAGCACTTTCCACCTTGCGTCCCGGTTGGGCCAGCAGCATGATCGCCTCGCGGACGGCGAAGGCCGCCCAGACGGCGATGGCGATCAGGGCTACGGCGATCAGGTCCACAAGCATCTGACGGATCCGGCGTGCGGGGGTCTGGGCGTAGAAGCGCAATCAAGGGCTCCTGTTCGAGTCCGGGCGTCGAGGAGGTCCGGCGCCCGGCCGGCGCCGTCGGGCGTCACTGGTCCACCGAGCCGACATGCCGCCCGCGACCTCTGGGAACGCGGTCAACCGCGCGCCGGAACGTCACTCATCCTGCGCGGTGAATCGTGAGTCCTCATTGTCGGGCTGGTCGGCGCGGTGGACAAGGACATCGCTCCGGTCGTGCCGGTCCGTCGCCTGCCGACCGGCGAAAGACGGGCAGCAAAGGCCACCTGATCTGCGACGGGCGCGGCACCCCACTCAAGGTGATCACCACGGCGGCCAACGTCAACGACGACACCCAGACCCTCGCCCTGGCCGACGGCACCCCGCCCGTCGCCGGACGTCCGCGACGGCGTCCCGAGGCTCTGCTCGGCGACAAGGGCTACGACTCCCATCCCCACCGCGCCCGAACTCCGCAAGCGCCGGATCCTCCCGGTCATCTCCCGCAGGTGCACCCCGAACTTCCAGGGCTTGGCACGCTCCGCTATGTCGTCGAGCAGACGTTCGCTCTCCTCCACCAGTTGAAGCGCCTCGCCGTCCGCCGGGAATGGGGGCGCGGGAGGCCGGTGTGGGGCTGCCGACCCGGGCGGTGAGCGCGGCGTGGTGGGCGGCGGCGAAGCCGGGGGCGTGGTGGTGCAGGGCCGGCAGACGATAGCCGATGGCGGTGACCGCGGCCGGCCGGGCCGGACCGGTGGTGACGAGCGCGGCTGTGACATTGACCGGTTGTGCGCTGTCGTGCCAACACATGGGCGCCGGAGGTCAACCCAGACGGTGGGGTTGCTCGTAACTTGACGAAGTGCCAAGCCGCGGAGGCGGCGGGACGTTACCGATCGCTCCGAGAGGACCCCTCATGCTCGACACAGCCAAGGTGCAGGCCGCCCCGACCGTCAAGGGTCAGCGAGTGAGGGTCAAAATCATGGCCAGCGCGGTTGCAGCGGTGAACCACGTGATCATGACGGCCCGCACGGCGGATGCGGTGTCGCTGGTGACCAGATCGCCCACCCGATCCCACGTGGTGGGCCCTTGCTCCGCCGTCTCGCTGCGGGCTTCGTCGAAGGACAGCAGGTCGGTGCAGTGAGAGCAAGGCGCGTGGTCGGCGCCGCGCCAATGGGCACGGTCCAGTACCGCGTAGTGAGAGGTCCGCATGCTTGCTCCAACCCTCCGATCGGGCGTCGCGTAATGCGCCCACGCGGTGTCGTCACCCAATCGCTATCTTGCTCGTACCTCTGGCATAAGCACCCCGCCTGGGTGGGTGTGTGAACACACCTCGTAGGAGGTGGTGAACGTCGAGGTGCACCCCGCCGGAGGAGCTGCTCGTGCCTATCTTGCCCGCCAGCGCCCAGCCGCCGCCTGATGGGCTATAAGTCTGCCGTCCCTGTACTGGCCCTGACGGTCGGTTCGAATCCGCCCCCTCAGCTCTTCAGGGGCGGTAGCCACTGATCGGCACCGCACGGCAGTCCGGAGTTGGCTGATCGGTGCGCAAAGGGTGGTGTTGCCTGCGGAATGGGGGAGTGCAGGTGGCACACCAGCCACCGACCATCGCCGCCGTCCACGACTTGCGGGGTTGTCCGCGCAGTGCCCAGACGGCCCGTAGGCCGGACGTCCGCGTACACGCGAGCCCTGTCTCCCGCCTCGCCCGGCGTGCGCCACACCGGCGTGATACCCGAGGTGGCCCACTGCTGCTGGAGTGCGGCCATCACCGTGAGGACGGTGTCCTCCTCGGCGGCGGTGATGTCCAGGACCACGAGCCCCGCCTCGGCGATGTGCTACTCATCGATCTGCATGTCCCCACCGACGGCTCCCCGGGTGGCTCGGTTCGCCGCCCGGGGGAGAAGCATCCGTACGAGCGACTGCGGTCACCGACTCGCCGGGTGCCACTCGCGCAGACCGGGATCGAGCCGTACACAGGGAGAAGCAGTCACGACGTCCGCTCACGCGACCGGTCTGGCCAGGCTGCCTGCGTACGTCATCGCCTTCGACGCCCTCCAAGTGGACGGCGAGGAGCTGCTCGCCGAACCATACGAGCGCCGCCGGGCAATGATGGATGCGCTGTTTCACGAACTGACGCCCGTGACGGCGTGCCGCTCCTGGATCCAGAGCGTCGCCGGCGTCTGACGCGTCACCGCCGACAAGGCGCCCGGCACAACGCGACACGGCCCTCCACCGCACCCCGACGGAGGGCCGTGTCGCCCGAGCGAAGCGGCACCCGGACCGACGCGCTACCGCCGACGAGCTGCCCATCCACTCGCCGCTCCGGGCGTTCACCGGCCCGGATCGCGTTCACCCCCGCCCGGCACGTGCCGTGCCGCCTTGCCCGGCACCCGCCGCCGGTCACCCGTTTTTCTCGCCGCTTCCGCCGACGGAGCGCTGGCGCGCCCGGGTCACCGCGAGAACGCCTCCCGCGATGGCGATCACCGCGATCGCCAGGGCGATGCTGACGCCGCCCTCGGTGTCCCAGTACACGTCTTCGAGACTGATCAGCAGCGCCGCCTCGTCCACGACCAGGGCCAGCCCGACCCCGTAGGCAAGTCCCATCCAGGCACGCGCCCGCGCAGACCGCTCGACCAGACCGGCCGCGCCCACCGCCACCAACAGCAGGATGCCCCATACGTAGTGGTGGATGTGGATCCCGCCGGCCTGGACGTCACCCACCCCGGCCACGTCGATGTGGATGAGCCAGGTGAGCAGGCGCATCCCGCCGAAGGTGAGCGCGAACCCCCACCAGGCGAGGACGAACCCGCGCCGCTCGGGGGAGATGCCTGGCAGGGCGCGCAGCCAGGGGGACGGGCGGTCCGCATCCGGCGAGCACGAACCGCCGGGCGTCCTGCGGGATTTCACGATCGCCCTCCTGCGGTGAACTGCTCGATCAGCGCGGCCACGGCGCCGGGCGCGCTGTAGTGCGCCGCGTGCGCGGCGCCCCGGACCTCGGCCGCGCGCCCGTCGCCGACCATGCGTGCCACGCGCCGGGCCCAGTCCCTGGAGGCGATCGTGTCACCGGCCCCGCGCACGATGAGGGTCGGCGCGGCGACCCTCGCCAGATGCCCCTCGAACGACTCGGCGGCGTCCCGTAGCGCGTGCCGGAAGGAGGCGGCGAACCGGAGGGGGCCGGTCAACAGGTAGTCGCTCACCGCCACCCCGAGCAGGGAGAGCGGTTCACGGGGGGCGTCCGCCAGGAGCCGCCCGCACTGCCGCCAGCCGCCGGCACCCGGTTCGAGCGCCGGGCCGACCATCACGATGCGGTGTACCAGGTGCGGGTGACGGGCGGCGAAGGCGGCGACGACCTGGCACCCGACCGAGTTGCCCACCAGCAGGCTCGGCCCCAGGCCCAGTCCGCGATGCCAGCGTTGCAGGGCGCCCGCGAGCTCCAGGACGCGCGGCGCACGGCGTACGACGGCACGCGACCGCGCGTTGCCCGGCAGATCCGGTACCAACACGGTCGTCCCACCCGCTGCCAGTCGCCGCGCGAGCGGCACAAAGTACCGCCCCGAAAGTCCAAGCCCGTGCACCAGCACCACATTGGGGGAGCCGGTACGCGGCGGTGGACCGAACCTGCGGGTGTAGAGCCCGGCGTGTGTCGACTGTTCCATCCTTCCACCATCCCCCGTACTGGGCCGCTCACCGCCCGAGCCACGCGTTCGGCGCAGGAACGAGTCGAAGGGGCGCATCGCCTCTGCAAGCTTCCTGACCTGCCCCCTTGCGCGGGCTGTAGGGGCCGCGGTCGGATGCGACGCCGCCGGACCGGTGTGCACCGTTGAGGTCGGTCGTCACGGCGGCGAAGGGAGTCCCCGAGCCGATTGCCGGAGAGCCCTTGCTCAGCCGGACATCGGCCCCGGCCCCGATACCCGGAGCGGTGATCGGGTCGGCGAAGATGTCATTGGGGCCTTTGCCCTCGGGGGACTTGCCGCCGAAATAGACGTTGTAGACGTAGGTGACGTCGACATTGCGGGACTTGCTGTTCGTCGCCTGGCCGGGCCGGCTGTAGGCGATGTTGTTGAGCAGCCGCACATCGGTGCTGTCGTGCGCGAAGATGTTGGCAGAGCTCTCCATGCGGGTTCTGCGACCGTTCTTGTACGCCGTGTTGTCGTGTTGTGGACGATGTCGACATGCTGGCTCTTGAAGGCGTGGATGCCTGAGCCGCCGTTGTCGTAGGACAGGTTGTGGGCCACCAGGACTCTGCCCTGGTAGTCGGGGCGGCTTTCTCCGGCCTTCGACTTGTCCTTGAGGGTGTCGATGATGGTGCCGTTACGTCCGAGTAGCACGTGTAGCGCTCCCACTTCACCTTGGTCTCGTTGTCGTGGACCGTGTTGTTGGTGACGCGGATCTTGTACGTGCGGGGGTTGCCCCGATCGATATCGTGCGCGGCCAGGATCGGATGCCGCTCGTGGCGTAGACGGTGTACCACGAGGTCGCGTAGACGTGGTTGCGGTCGATCGTCATGTAGTCCGCGCCGCGCGACCCTATGCCCAGGCCGGGGCAGTGATGGACGGTGTTGCCGACGATGTCGATGTGGTGGGATTCGGCACCCGTCGCCTTGTTGGGCTCCGCCCAGATGCAGCTCGCGTTGTAGGTGAGATCGTTCTTCTTCGCATGGCGCTCTCCCCCGGCCAGGGTCAGAGCGTCGCTGTTGCCCTTGACTTCGAGGTTCTTGATGGCGATGTAGCGCGCGCCGTGAAGGTGATGGTGTGCCGGGGCGGCCGAAGCTGTCCAGCAGCCGCAGTACGGTAACGATGACAACATGTCGGTGGGTGTGGTGATGTCTCTGTGGATGACCTGGACGGTCGAGTCGATCACGTTTGCGGGTGAGGGTGTGGACGACGTCGAGGGAGCTGTTGAGGCCGACATGTATTGATGCCGAGCCGTGACAGTTTCGACGCAGCTGAAAGGCAATGCCGCAGCGGCGTCACAGCCTCAACACCTGCCGTTCTTTCTGGCTGGAAGTGGCTGTTGGTCGGCCATGGCGAAGCACTCGCACGAACACGACGAGTATGTCTCCGGAGTCCGGTCCGAGCTGTGGGAGGCATACCGGACGGATACTTTCCTTCCGGTCGACCCCTATGGTGCTACGTGCCGTTTGTGCCAGGCTTTGGGCGATTCCTGCGACCAGACTGAACCCCCTACGCGGAAGGACGACAAGGAATGAGGGGGTGCCGCCGCCAGCGTCGTGCGGGGTACCGTTTGCGGGCTTCTGGCGGTTGCGACGGGGCCCGTGACGGTGCGACTGCCCGTTCAGTCAGACCGGTTCCGGGGTAAAGGTGCGCAAGTCGTCGGCTCCGGCCTGTACGACGCCGTAGCTGCTCTCGGGTACCTCGTTCCAGGCACCGGGCAGATCGCCGAGGGGCTCGGACACCACCAGGCGGGTCTCGTCGGACACTTCCTGAAGGAAGGTGACTTCGGGGTGCAGCTTGCGCAGCGCGTCTGCCCGGCTGCTGTAGAAGAGCGACCGCGAGGCGCCCTGACTGGAGTAGCGGAAGGCCCACACGGAAGTCCCGTCACTGACGGCGACCGTCATCTGCATCGGATACTCCACGCCGTGTTCGCGGCCTACGCGTTCCACGAGCCCCACCATCCGGGCGACGGAGCCCGGCGGATCCTCCTCCAGCCCGAAGGTGAGCGCAAGGTAGAACATGGTCTCGGAGTCCGTCGTCCCTTCGATCTCGGAGTACAGCGTGGGGTCGACGAGCAGAGCGAGGTCCCGCCGCATGGCGTGGAAGCCGGCGACGGAGCCGTTGTGCATCCACATCCATCGGCCGTGCCGGAACGGGTGACAGTTCGTCTGCTGTACCGCCGTACCCGTCGACGCCCGTATGTGGGCGAAGAACAACGGGGACCTGACGTGGTCCGCGAGCTCCCGCAGGTTGCGGTTGTTCCATGCGGGACCGACGTCCCGCATGAGCGCGGGGGTGCCCTCGCTGCCCTCCGGGTACCATCCGACGCCGAACCCGTCACCGTTTGTCGTCTCGACACCCAACCTGGAGTGCAGACTCTGATCGATCAGCGAGTGGGCCGGTTTGTAGAGGATGGTGTCGAGCAGCTGGGACGTTCCCGAGTAAGCGAGCCATCGACACACGAGCGATCACCTGTTTCTCACCTGAACCTACGAGAACGCCTCGTGTCCCGGTCGCCGCCGGCCTTCCCTAGTCTGCAGGACCCCGCCCGTCGTCTGGCCGCCGCGCCACCTGCGAGTGCGCCGGGAGTGGCAGGTCAATCTCATTTTCGCCTCCTTCGCCATGCACCGCCATGCGGCACGCGCACGTATCGGACGGCGATCGCTCCCGAGCTCGGGGTGATGGAATCAGCCGAGCTGTCCGCTCCTCCGTCGGCCGCGCGGTCCGCCGCGTGCGGGATGAGGACGAGTGGCGGAACTGTGAGCAGAGTCAGGGGTTCACAATGCGAACGTCATGGGCGTGAGCAGTGCTTCAATGCTGATCCGGCGCCAGCGGGCTTCCACCCCAGGCGCTCACACGCTGTAACAGTGGCTTGCCCAACAAGGGTGTGCATTGCTTCCGCTTCCGCTTCCGCACCGCAAGCGCCGAGGCCCGGGGCCTTCAGGGCAGAAAGATCGCCGACGACCGCGGCGAACCGACAGCCGCTTGCTGACAGCAGCAATCGCTTCATCGGATGGGGGCCTCCATCCGCCTTGTCGGACGAGTGGGACAGGATGGCGCCATGGCACAGCAGATCTTGCCCATCGGAGTCCTGGCGCCGGATCGACGCCTGGCCGGCATCGCACGTGGCCTCCGACTACGCACTCCTCAAGCCACCAGCGGCACCGGCGCCGCGCCGGCAGCCTGAAGGAGGTCCAGGTCACGGACATCGAACACCTCGAGTTCGGCCCGCAGCAGCCGCCCCGAACAGCCTCGAGCCCGGACCGATTGGTCCGGGCTCGGTCGCGTACCAGCTTCCGGACCCAGCCGAACTCACTGTTGCGCCGGGCTCCGGGGCCTCACCCTGGGGGTACGTGGGTCCGGCACCGCCGCCCGCACGGACAGGGCCAGATCGAGAAGACCGAGGCGGACCTGAGTCCCCCAGCTCAGGCGACTGCCGTCTCGCGGTTGATGGCCTTGAGCCGGCTTCAACATGTGGTGCTCCTCGCCATCACACAGCCACTACCGGAAGCACCCAAGCAGGCGTCCGCCGTCGGCGGGGAGGGGGGGCCGCATCACCTCACGCCCAGGCCGGCTCGGCCGAGGTGCCCGTCCAAGGCGGGAGGCTGAAGCGACATGATCACCGGCTGTGTGCTCCTGTGGATCCCCGCGGAACTTGGGGCGTCGCGGCGGCCCGCACACCCGACAGTATGGTGGCGGCCGTGATCAAGAACAGATTCCTCACCACCCTCCTCGCCGTGGGCCTCCTGATGGCCGGTGCGACGGCTGCCACCGCGCAGGACGAGACGTACGTGAAGACCGGCGTCGTCTTCAACAAGCCGACCGGCACGACCGCTGAGCAGGGCGCGATCCTCAGCCACCTCGGGCGCCTCGTCAACGGCGCCCCCAGCGGGTCCACCATCCGCATATCCCTGTACGCGTTCGGGTCGTCCTGGCTCGCCGACCAGCTCGTGAAGGCGCACCAGCGGAACGTGAACGTGCAGGTCCTCGTCGACGACACCAGCGTCAGCGGGGAGTGGATGGGCACGGCCGGGAAGACGGTCCGGGACAAGCTCCAGGCCGCGTTCGCGGCGCAGTCCGCGCCCGGTCAGACGTCGTGGTTCCGAGTGTGCGCGGCGGGCCGGCCGTGCCTGGCCGCGGGGACGAGCGGCGTGAACCACAACAAGTTCTTCCTCTTCTCCCACTCCACCGGCAGCGGCTCGCCGACCACGGGGGCGGTGGTCGAGAACATCGTGGTGCAGTCCTCCGGCAACCTCACCACCTGGGACCGCGAGTCCGGCTGGAACGACGCGATGACCGTCACCGACAACGCCGCACTGCACGCCGGCTACGTCCGCTACTTCGACCTGATGGCCGCTTCGCAGGCTCAGCCGGACGGGTCGAAGACGGTGAGCGACCTGGCGATCGACGTGGAGGCCGGGCAGGCCAAGGGCTACTTCTTCCCGCGCTCCTCGACCGACGTCGTCGAGAACATCCTGAGCATGGTCGAGACCCGCGTGCCGAACGCCGATGGGACCGCCGCTCCGGTCTGCCACGGGAACACCCCGGGCCACGGCACGGCGGACGGCCGCACCGTGATTCGCATCGCCAACGGGCACATCTCGCGGCCGGCCGTGGCGGAGAAACTGTGGAAACTCGCCGACGCGGGCTGCTACGTCGACGTCGTCTACGGCAAGCTCTCCGACTACGCCGCCGTCGGCACGCACCGGGAGACGGCGTACTGGCTGACGCGGTCGACCGCGAAGGGGAAGATCTCCCTCCACCGCCTGCAGAACGACGACGTGACGAACCCGGCCGCACCCGAGGTCTCCGGCACGGCCACCCACACCAAGTACCTGCTGATCGAGGGCTCGTACAAGGGCGTGAAGGATCAGAAGCTGGTCTTCACGGGCAGCCACACGTACACGGGCCTGGCGCTCACCGCCAACGACGAAGCGCTCCTGAAGTACGTCGGCCCCGAGATGCACGACGCTTACGTGACGAACTTCCGCGACCAGCGCGCCGCCGCCCTCGCGGAGTCCCAGTACGGCGGTGTCTTCTAGTGCTGTGACGGGGCAGCACCGCCCTCGCCCCCGACGACCGCTTCCTCCTATCAGGCACCACAGACGCCCCCGGTGCCTGTGGGAACTCCACCGGTAGCCGAAACATCCCCCACAACCCCCGGAGCCGCGTGGGGGAGAGGGGGCAGGGGCCACGGGGGACATCAATCGGAAGGTTGATCAGAGCCCTGGCTTCCCAGCCGTCCAGACGGCGTGACGGGGCCCATCCTGGGCAGGCGGGACGGCGGGGTACCGCAGCCCGGGCCCCGGAGCGGAAAGGGGCGTTTCGTGTTCGAGGATTTCGCCACCCGGACGGTGCGCACCGGTGAGGCGTCCATCTTCGTTCGGTACGGGGGCGAGGGCCCGCCTCTCCTGTTGTTGCACGGCCACCCGCGCACGTCGGCGACCTGGCACCGGGTCGCGCCCGTACTGGTGCGGCGCGGCTTCACCGTCGTCTGCCCCGACCTGCGCGGTTACGGGCGCTCCCGCGGCCCGGCGCCCGCTCCTGATCACGTCCCACATTCCAAGCGTGCCGTGGCCGAGGACATGGTCAAGGTCATGCAGGCGCTCGGGCACCAGCGCTTCGGGCTCGTCGGCCACGACCGTGGGGCCGCCGTGGCACTCCGGCTGGTCCTGGACCACCCCTCCGCGGTGACCCGGGTGGCGTTCCTGGACGGCCTGCCTCTGAGCGAGCACCTGGTCCGTGCCGACGCCCGGTTCGCCACCGCGTGGTGGCACTGGTTCTTCTTCGCCCAGCCGGAGATCCCGGAACGCGTCATCAACGCCGACCCTGACGCCTGGTACCGCGGCGACCCCGAGTCCATGGGGCAGGAAAATCACGACGAGTGGCGGGCCGCCACCAGGAATCCAGACGTCGTCCGCGCCATGCTGGAGGACTACCGTGCCGGGCTCACCGTCGACCGCCAGCACGAGGAGGCGGATCGAGCCCGGGGCGCACGGATCGAGTGCCCCATTCTGGTCCTGTGGTCGCTGCGGGACGACCTGGAAGACCTGTACGGCGACCCGCGCGCCATCTGGCGCGCCTGGGCCGACGACGTCGGGGGCCACGGCATCGACGCCGGCCACCATGTGGCCGAAGAAGCACCTGGCCCGCTCGCCGCCGCCCTGGGCGACTTCTTCACCCACTGACCGCAATGAGGAGGCTCGCGCCGATGCCCAGCGGGGGCTTGCCCAGGCCACCCGCTCGGTGATGGGCTGGAGCCGCGCGCTGAGACCCGGCCGCGGGTGGCGTGAGCGGCTCGACCTCTCAGAACAGACCGATATTCCAGCCCATGCCACCGTCCCTTTCCGGTTCGTCGACGAGAACGGCGAGCGCGTCCATCGGTCCATCGAGGACATGCTCAGGGCGGACATCACCGGTGCAGATGCCCCAGCACCCTCCCTCCTAGGCCAGGAGGTGCGCATCCGCCCCGCTCCTGGGGCGCACTCGCATGGGCCAGGCATGCGGTGACAGGGCTGCTGCCAGAGTTCCGGAGACGCCATGACCTCACCGTGCGAATGACCGGGGGTTCCACGCTCTCCGTTCCTGCCCCTGTGAGGCCGGAGTGCCAAGCACTTCACTTCGGTACCGAGGTGCTTGGCGCTCCGGCGAGCTCAGCAACTGGGCCGCTGAATGGTCGACAGCTGCATGGCGCCCTGAGCTTGGAGTGGGCCTCAACGCAGCGCTGACCAGGATGTAGAGGCCCTACAGGACCGCAGAAGACCTCGTTGCTGGTGTGGCCGGGGGCGCGATGGAGGGGCCAGGGCGACCATGGAGAGACAGAGGTATGGAGGCCGCAGCCGCGACTCATGCGGCGGCACGGCGCGCGTCGAGGGATGGCACCGGATGGGTGAGCGACTGCCGATCGAGGAACTGATCAGCGGGGCCGCGCAAGACGCGGGCGGCTGGCTGGGCTCCTTGTCGGTGGCGCAGGTGGCCACCGCGGCCGACGGGACGGTGGTGCGCTGGAACCACGCCGCACAGGAGCTCCTCGGTTACGCTCCGCAGCAGGTGGTGGGACGGCACATCGCCGACCTCCTCCATCCGGGCGCCGACCGTAGCCTGGGGCGTTCTCTGTGGGAGGCGGCGTCCAGCGGACGCGGGGTGACGGGGACGGTCACCGCCTGGCACCACGACGACTATCCGATGGAACTGGAGATCTTGGCGTGCCCCGTGCCTGACCGGCACCACGGCGCCTCAGCCGTGCTGATCTTCGCCGCCGATGCCCACACGACCCGCCGGATTCGCGGAACCTCGGCAGTCTGGGACGGACTGTTCGCCCGCTCACCCGTCGGCATCGGACTCCTCGACACCAAGCTGCGCTTCCTGAGGGTCAACCCGGCGCTGGAGCAGATGAACGGCCTGACCGAGTCTGCCCACGTCGGGCGACGCCTTGCCGAGCTGCTGCCCGAGGTCAACGCGGGCGAGATAGAAGAGGCGATGCGCCAAGCCCTGGCCTTCGGCGAGCCGGTTCTGGACCGGCACCGCACCGGTCGTACCCCGGCCGACCCCGATCACGAGCACGTCTGGTCGTGCTCCTACGTACGGATGGAAGACCCGGGCGGTTCGCCGATAGGTGTGGTGGCCACCCTTGTCGACATCACCGCACAGCACCGCGACCACGTGGAAGCGGAGGCAGGACGGCGCAGGCTCGCCCTGCTCAGCGAGGCCAGCGCCCGCATCGGCGCCAGTCTCGATGTGGAACGCACCGCCCAGGAACTGGCCGATCTCGCCGTCCCGCAGCTCGCAGACGTCGTCACCGTCGACATCCTGGACACCCTCGCCCGCGGAGACGAACCTGGCCCGGGGCTCACCGGCGGTGTCGCTGTGCGACGCCTGGGCAAAGCACCTCTGACCGGCTCCCCGATCACGCGTCTCCTCGCCCCGCTCGGCCGCACGCTCACCCTCCCCGCCGACGCCCCTTACATCCAAGCCATCAAAGCCCGCCAGCCATACCTGATCGCTCACCTCGACCAGCGGGCCATCGCGCCTGCTGCCCGCCACTCCACCGTGACCGCCCAGTTGCTCAGCAAGGGCGTGCACTCGTTCATGATGGTGCCGCTCATCGCCCGCGACCTCGTCCTCGGCGTCGCCACGTTCTACCGCACCCGGCCCGGAGCCCCGTACGGACCCGAGGACGTCACCCTCGCCGGCGAACTCACCACCCGCGCCGCCGTCAGCATCGACAACGCCCGCCTCTATCAGCACGAGCACGAGACCGCAGTCGTCCTCCAGCGCAGCATGCTGCCGCAACACGTCACGCCACCTCCGGGCATCGAGATCGCCCACCGCTACCTGCCCGCGAGCGACATCAACGAGGTCGGAGGCGACTGGTACGACGTCCTGCCCCTGCCCGGTGGCAAGGCCGCTCTGGCCATCGGAGACGTGATGGGACACGGCATCGCCGCAGCTGCCGTCATGGGCCGCCTCTCAGCAACCGTACGAGCCCTGGCGCGCCTCGACATGCCCCCTGTCGACCTGCTCCACCACCTGGAAGCCACGCTCGCCGACCTCGCCGAGCCACTGCTCGCCACTTTCCTCTACGTCGTCTGCGACCCCGCCACCGGACACTGCACCATCACCCGGGCCGGCCACCCGCCCCCCGCTGTCCTGGAGCCCGGCGGCAGCGCCTACCTCTTCCCCTCCGCGGCCGGCGCGCCCCTGGGCGTCGGCGGAGTCGACTTCACCTCCGCTGAAGCCACCCTCCCTGCCAACAGCCTCTTCGTCCTGTACACCGACGGCCTCATCGAAGGCCGCGGCACCGACCTCGACGACCGCCTCACCGAGCTCACCCGCCTTCTCACCCAACCCGAGAGCTCACTCGAACACCTCTGTGATTCTTTGATCACCCGCCTGGTCCCCGGCTCGGCCGACGACGACATCGCTCTGCTGGCCGCCCGCATCGCTCCCACGGCACACAGGACACCGTAAGAATCGAGCGTCCGAGTGGCCGTGACAGGAGCGCCGCCGGTGCTCGTCCTCGCCTTGCTCGGCCCGGCCTTCCCGGACGCCGTCCGGATCCATGGGGGCCAGCCCGCCCAAGGCGGTTGAAGCGTCGGGCAGGAGCCGCGCGGGCCATGACCGGTCCTTGCCATCAGGGTCTTGACCGTCGGGGGATGGGCCGGGTTGGCGTCGAGCAGCCGTAGGTCCTGCCCCGACTACCGGGTCGCTGTGCGCGCGCTACCGGGCCGGGACTTCGGCGCCGGGACGCGTGAACCAGGAAACCAGGGGGCCTGCAGGCGTCACCCGCGCTCGCCGCGCAACCGCGTACGGGGAGCCGGCGGCGCCTCCGCGCCAACGCTGCCCCGGGGGCCCGCTATCGCTCAGCCCCAGTGACCTCAGGCAGTGATCGTCGTTGCTGAGTTCATGATGAAGCGGAACATCCTGACCACTGCCGTGCTCGCCGTCGGCATGGCCCTCACGGCCGCTGTACCGGCGCACGCCGGAATCGTGGACGGTGCCCTCAACAACGCCGGCATCCTGGACAACATCGCACTGCTGAACACCGCTGCTCACAGTGACTCGCAGGAGTCCGGGAACAACAACGCCAACACCCGTGCCGAGGGTAAGAAGAACAACTCCACGTGGCAGCACGGGTAGGCATCCTGGTCACCGATCACCATCCGGTCTCTCAGCAGCGGCACACGTGCCACCGGTGCCCCGAAACGGCAGCAGCACATCGTGTCCTGACGGGCCGCTCACCGGTTGATCTCTGCGTGGAGACTGCTGAGCCGGTGACCGGCGGCTACCTCACTGCCACCGCCTGCCGCTAAACACCGCGGCCCAAGCACGAGACGCGGTCTGCTACCTGCGCCTGCTGGAGATGCTCGACCTCACACCACGAGGGCACGCCGCCGGGCACTGCGGATCTGGCCCGCCGGATCCCCGCCGAGTGGCCGACCGTGCCCGTGCAGGGTCGGTCAGCACTCGCGATCCCTCTGTCCTTCTACGACGTCAGCTGGGCCGGCCGCGCCACCGACGCAGCGGTGTGGTCCCTCGAGGGCGCGGACTAGAACCGGTATTCCGTCAGCACCGCCGGTCCGGCCCGCGGCTGATCTCCCTCCAGGTCTGCCCGTCGGTACGCCCCGCCTCGCTGAGGACACGGGTTACTCCTGCCGGGGTCTTCATGAGGCCGGGAGGGTGGAGCATGACGTTCACCTGAACGGAATGGCTTCATCGCCACCCTGAAGACCCGTCAGCTGGGGAAGGAGAAGTAGAGAGCCTCGCTGTAGAAGGACGCGAAGTGTCTCTGCCAGTCAGCTCGGACAGAGGCCAGCCAGTCATCGTTCTGGCCGGCGATTGCCGCCTCGGCCTTGGCGACGGCGTCGGGGATGTCCTCGGACGCCAGACGCCGCACGCTCGCCACCGGATCGTCGTCCGTCATTGAGACGATCTCCCCGGTCTCGAGGACGAAGTACTTCGCCTGCTGCTTCTCAAGGTGGGCCGTGGTCCTGGCAACGCAATCGGCGAACTCGGCGTCGTCCTCCAAGCCCTTGCCGACCGCACGCAGGAGATCGCGGAGCAGGGCCGCTCCGTTGGCGTAGTCGCCGGCGATGCCGATCGGAGGGTTCCAGATCATGGACGGGACGATTGTTGTCCCACGCCCCACCATGAGCTTGTGCGCGAGCGGGATGTCCCAGTTGTGCTCGGATATGCATCGGATCCGCTTGGGGACCTCTGCCTCGCTCGGCATCGAGTCTGCGGAGTAGAGATACGAACGGTTTGCCATGGTGGGGACGCTAGCACCGGAGACCGACAATGCCGGAAACGCCTGCGCGAGGAAGAGCTCTCGTCGTTCGGCCGGTAGCCGGGACGCAGTCGGCAGTCCTCGGGCGCATCTGCCAGCGGCGGGTCCGGGCACAGCAGCGGAACGATCCGGTGAAGGTTTTCCCCAGTTACGGCCCACAGGCCCATGGGCCGCTCTGCGCGCCGTTCGTAGGTGACGACGCCCTCCGGGCCTTCGCCGGTGCGGACATGGGCCAGTGCGCCGATGCCTTCATCGAGTGGTTTGGGACGAACATCAGGGCGGTCTCGTATCCGGCCCGTGCCCCACTCCGATGGCGTACGCCTGCCCGGAGGCGGGGGCTCGTGCCCAGCTAGGTCAGCGATCGGCGTGGACGGGGGGAAACGTCTGGGTGCACTTCGGCAGCTGGAACTGTCCGGCCGATGGCACAGACGCCGGCTTCGGCGCCACCTCCGACAATCGGTTGCCGCACCGGTCAGGTCGCTGATCTGGTCACGGCAACTGCCCATGCGATGTACAGGACGTTCACCACCAGCCGAGCCACCGCACCGGCAGGCCGCTCCAGCAGCCGGGGCCGGTCCAGGCACGCGCCCCGCAGCGCGTCCAGGTGGGACTCCAGATAGCAGGTGATCAGGACAGCGGCGGCCCAGCCCCCGGCCGGTCTGGTGCCCGGAACCAAGACCAGCACACCCACGACGAAGGGGATGGGGGGGCGATGCTAGACCTGGACGACCTGGACGACCTGGTGAACCGGGTGGTCAACCCGGATGTACGACCGCTGGTGAAGGAGGTACACCGCCGCTACGCCACCGGCGCCGCCCGGGCCGCATTGTGCTGACCTGGCCGCGGTGTGCGCGGACTTGATCCACACCGGACCACTCCCCTTCTCGGCTTCGGGCAGGAGCGTTGCTGGTGATGCCCTGGTGGTGTCCACGAGTGAGCGATCGTGCAGGCTGGTTGCATGGTCAGTCGCGTAGAGAAGTACCTCGCCCATCTTGATCGGCTTTCCGGGGGAAGGGAGCCGCGGTTCTTCCCTGTCGAGTCGACCAAACAGGGGCTGCCAGGCGTGACGGAGATCGTGTACGACGACCTGCCGGACGGGCTTCTCACGACGCTCACCTACGGCTTGTCGCTGGCCGAGCATCCGGACTGGCAGCACGGCTCGCCGGAACTCTGCCTCAGCGTGAACTCGACCAACGTGATCTGGGCCCACGCGGTGGGCTTCCTCGCCGAGCAACTTCGTGGCACATGCCCATTCAGTTACGGCAGCACCATCAACTTCGGTGAGCGAATCGTGCCCGAGTCGGAGATGACGGCATTCTGTGTGTTCGCGCCGATGGTTCTCGACAGAGATGACTACCTGGGCATCGACGTTGGCGTTCCAGGACACGAGGGTCACGACGTGATCAACATCCAAGGGATGTACCCGATCCACGAGGTGGAGCGGCAGTTCATCGATGAGCGTGGCCTTGAAGCCTTCTGGAAGAGCGATTGGGATCCCACTGACGTGCTGCGTCGCCCCGCAATCTGATCTGGGGAGGGCAGCGGTCTTGATCGCTAGGCGTCCGGGGCGCGTCCCGGGGCCGGCAACGTTCGCCCGGCCGGGTGACGGGTCCCTGCCGCCGTGCTCTACCGCGCTCGCGGAGGTCAGCCAGGGGCACTGTCGCACCCCAGGCCGAGGAGGACCGCCGGGCTTCGGCACATATCACCGAGGTCGGCCGCCGCAAGGCCCTGTTCCAGGCCGCCAAGACCTCTTCCGCCTTCATCGCCAACCCCTTCCGCACGACCCTCACGAAACGCCGAGCCGCATGCGGAGGTCCGCTAGGGCAAGCAGGGAGGGTGGGCCGTCCGGATCAACGACGCCCAGCTGACCGTCTCCGGACCGAGGGAGACCGCTCCAGAGATCTGGCGTGCCGGTCACATCGGCGCCGTTCGACGTCATCGCCTCCGCGACGCTTTCGCTGAAGGTCCCCGCGAACCATCATCACGGGTAGGAAGGGCAGAGCCACTCCCTCTGGTCCGCCGACGCTCAGACGCAGGCCGAATACCAGTGATTCGAGTCGGCAACACGAGTACGCCGTTTCGCCCTGTCGCTAGGGTGTTTCAGAAGTACCGGCAGGCGGGGCTGACAGCGGGGGCTGCAAGGATGCGGCCATGGAGCAGATATCGAGTCGCCGGGAAGCATCAGAGGCGGTCCAGGACTACGGGTGGCGTTTCTTGCTGGGCACTTTGCGAACGTCGGTCCGGGTCAGATCGCTGGCGCAGGCGATGGGCTTGGCGGTCGACACTGTCGCGGTGTGCGGCGACGACGCCGATCGGCACCTTCGGGTCGATGTCCGCCCCGATCGGGTCGTCTTCACTCTGCAGTCGCTGGACCACGCAGCGGTTACTACCCGGGATATCGAACTCGCGCGTCAGATCTCCGCCACCGCTGACAGGGCCGGGCTTCTGACAGAGGCCGAAATCGGAACGGGAGCACTGCGGTCCGTCCAGCTTCTGGAGATCGCGATTGATGCACTGAACATCGCCGGGATTCGGCCGTTCTGGAAGGCGGTGCTGGGCTATGCGGATGAGGCGGGTGCCGAGGGACCGGAGGATCCGCTCATCGACCCGGTCGGGCAGGGCCCTGCCATCTGGTTCCAGCAGATGGACCGGGCGCGCCCGCAGCGCAATCGCATCCACTTCGACATCTGTGTTCCGCATGACGAAGCACCCCGGCGGATCGAGACCGCACTGGCGGCTGGAGGCCGACTTGTGTCGGCGACCCGTGCCCCCGCTTACTGGGTACTTGCCGACCTGGAGGGGAACGAAGTCTGCGTGACCACATGGCAGGGTCGAGACGGCTGAAACTTCCTTCGACCGGGCTGCTCATAGCCACTCGACTCGTTGATGGCTGCCACCGGCACGGTCGCCTCGTAGCGGACGGCGAGCTTTTCGTAGCACCCGGGGCCCGCGAGGAAGGTCATTCGCGCGTCCATGGCCGCAGTTTCTCGGGGTTGAGCACGGCCCAGATCCGCCGGATCCGGCCGTCCGTGATGTCGAACGCGTAGACCGACAGGACGACACCGTCCAGGTGGGCCGCCAGACCGGGCTGTCCGTTGACCGTGCACTCCCTGACCGCGAGCCGGCCAGGGAGGGTCCGTTCGGCGAAGAACCGGGCGATCTGCTCGGCGCCGTCAATCGGGTGGAGCAGCGCGGTGACGAGTCCGCCGCCGTCCCCGACGGCGGTGGCGTCGGGATCGAGCAGACCGATGAGGGCGCTGATGTCCTTGGCCTGCCACGCACGCGCGAACTCCCGGACGACACCGGCCCGCTGGGCCATCGGCGACAGGGGAGCTCGCGAGGCGTCGATGCGGCGGCGGGCCGAGGTCGCCAGCTGGCGGCAGGCCGCCGGGGTGCGGCCGACGATGTCGGCCACCTCGGAGAACGGGTAGCGGAAGACGTCGTGGAGCACGAACGCCACGCGCTCCGCGGGGGTCATCGCTTCCAGAACGACGAGGAAGGCCATGCTGACCGTCTCGTCGAGCGTGACCCGATCGGCGGGATCGGCCGTGTCGTCGTCCGTCGCGCCGACGAGCCACTCGGTGCGCGCGGGCAACGGCTCGGGCACCCATGCGCCCACGTAGCGCTCCCGCCGCGATCTGGCCGAGCGCAACTCGTCGAGGCAGATACGGCCGGCGACCTTGATCAGCCATCCCCTGGGGGACGCCACCGCCTCCCTCTGCCGCTGAGGCATCGCGTACCAGCGGGCGTACGTCTCCTGCACGACGTCCTCGGCCTCGGCCAGGGAGCCCAGCATCCGGTACGCGAGGTTGATCAGCCGGCGGCGCTCGGCCGCGAGCGCGCCTGCCGGCGGGTCGAGTCGGCCGTCCTGCGGCGCGGTTGAACGGGACGTCATGCTCCTGAGGCTCCCTCGGTCGGATCTTCCCTCACCTCTTTGACGAGGTAGCGCTCCGAAATGTGAGGTCGGTGCCCGGCCTCACATTCCACCGGGCTGACTCGTCCTACCTGACAACGGGACGCAACCGAAGCAGACGGAGGCGCACCGGCATGGAGTCCGTGCATGTCGCGGTATGCGCCGCCTGATCCCGTACGCCGCACACCACGAATGAAGGAGTACGCGATGATCACCTCCGGCGAGTCCGAGATCCGGACGCTTCTGGCGAGCCGCGCCGACGCCCAGCAGACCAAGGACATCGACCGGCTCATGTCGTTCTACGCCGAGGACGCCGTCTACTACGACGTCGTCCCGCCCCTGCGGTTCACGGGAGCCGAAGAGATACGGCAAAACTTCCTGCGCTGGTTCGACGGATACGTCGGCCCGATCAGCCTGGAGACGTACGACGTCACCCTCGCGACCAGCGGGGACACCGCGTTCGCCCACATGCTCCACCGCGACTCGGGGGAGCGGAAGGGCGGGCTTCAGGCCTCGATATGGGTACGGGAAAGCGTCTGCCTCCAGCGGTCGACCGGAACGTGGTCGATCACGCACGAGCACATCTCGATACCGATCGACCCGACGACCATGACGGTCTGGCTTCCGTCCGACAAGGACCAGCCCGCCTGACCCGCGTTCACGTACAGAATTCCTTCTCGATGAGGAGCATGAATCATGCCCAACGGGGGCTGTGGTTCGCCGCGGCATCGCTCGCCGCGGTCGCGGTCGGCGCGTGGGCAGTCGAAGGTGCAGGGGCAGGCGCCGAGAATCCCGAAAAGCTCGAGGTCATCGAACTCAGAGTTCAGAACGACCAGTACACGGCTGCCGACCTGGGCCCCGCGGGATCGAGCCTGGGCGACATGGATGTGTACTCCGGCACCGCCGTCAAGGATGGTCGGAGCGTCGGACGCGGGGGCGGACACTGCCAGGTCATTCAGCTCAGGGGCGAGGAACCGACCTCTCAGTGCCTGATCACGATGGAGATTGAGCAGGGTTCCCTCACGATGCAGTCGCTGTGGACGAAGGGAACGGGCCCCCTGGACATGGCCATCACCGGCGGTACGGGCGTCTACCGCAACGCGCGCGGAATCGCCCGCTTCTGGGACATCGCGACGCCAAACGAGCGGGTGCGGCTCGAGATCCTGCGCTGAGAACGGTGAGGCCCTGCCGCACGGCTCGCCAGGGCCTCACGTCCGCGTCACACGTGTCCGGGGTGCAGCGCCACTTGCCCGGCCGTGCCGGTCAGCGTGGTGACTCCGCCCAGTTCGAATCGGCCCTGGCGAATATCCGCGGGACTCACCTCCGCCTGGGCGCCCACGCAAGCGCCTGGACAGTGTTCCCGCCGACAGGGCAACGACTCCCGGAAGAGCCGCACCTGCCTGCGCGGAGGCGGGCTTTTCACACACCCCCGTGCCTTACCTTCGGATCATCACTGATCGGCATCTTCGGACTTCAGCAGTCGGCGTGCCGCCTTCACCAGCTCGTCAAGAGCGACGTTAAGGCTGTCCTCCTGGTCCCGCCGCCGTGCGCGCAGGTGAAACCGGTACGTGTCGTCGAGCAAGAGGCGCCTTTCGTCATCACTCACGTGAGGCAACTCCTCCAGCGCCGTAACGGCCGCCGATCTGAACGCCACATACTCGTTCTTGTCGCGGGCGAGGTTGGCGACACGTGCGTCATTCAGTGCGCGGAGCGCTTGCTGCGCCCAGACATGCTCTGGCGACATCACGGGGATGGCCTCCAACCTGCGGCGAACGCGTTCTGCCGGCGCGCGGTCGTCTGCCAGGTCCATGCGCCTCTCCACTGCTGCGACGACCTGGCGAGCCAGTGCCACCACGTCTGCTGGGGCGATCAGTTCAAGCTCTGCCTGCTTCTGTGACAACTCCAGGTACGCAGTCCGGACAGCCGCCTGGAGAGCCCCCTCGTGGTCCTCCTGCTGGTACAACGTCTCCGCATAGGACACCGTCTCTCGCGCCTTCTGCACGAACTGAGCTATCTCCCGCCTGCGGTCGTCACGCAGGGACGCCAGGCGTTGTGCCTCTGCCGTGATGCGAGCGGCATCCCGAGCGGCGTCCGCTTGAGCACGGCCGCCCCGCAGCTGGATCCGCGCACCGATGAAGTTGCCGAGAATGCCCCCACCGATTCCGATGAATGCCACCACCGCGGCGAAGACTTCGGGATTGTCCTTGATCGCTTCGACGACTCTGTTCATGGCGACCATCGTCCCGCGAACCGCTACGCAACTGGTTCTGCAGGGGCAAGTTCGCCGACGCGGAGACCCAAGCCGCGCGTAGTCAGGACAGTCAGCCCGCAGAGGACGAAGGGGGCATCCGGGCCCCGGTCCGGATGGTGGAGCAGATCAGGAAGGCGTGTGATGCCGCAGAAGTCATCGAACACACAACGCATGCTGTGCGTCTAGCGTGCCACCAGGCCCTGAGCGCCCAGCCAACCCGGCGGTCCGGATCTGCGCTCGTCAACGCGGTGCCTCTCGGTGGACGGCACAGGCTTTTGGTCACCTTCA
Source organism: Streptomyces sp. NPDC029139 (assembly GCF_055564335.1). Classification (NCBI taxonomy): domain Bacteria; kingdom Bacillati; phylum Actinomycetota; class Actinomycetes; order Kitasatosporales; family Streptomycetaceae; genus Streptomyces; species Streptomyces sp. NPDC029139. The sequence continues at coordinate 45,901 of NZ_JBVHWN010000013.1, forward strand.
GAATCCTCAACCACGAGGGTTGCCTGCGGCTGTCGCGGGCGCCGGAGCACGAGACCCCCTCCGCGAGAAGCACGGTGATGCAGCGGAGCTGCGGGTGGCAGCACCGAGGCGAGCAGCGGGAGCAGCGCGGGCTTCACCATCAGTGAGTTCACGACGGCGTATCACGACACCATGATCCACCGTCGAACGATTATTTGCAGACGGAGTCTGGTCTAGAGGCCGTCACGGGACGGGCAGGGCCTGTTCCGCCCAGATCGTCTTACCCGTCGGCATATAACGCGTACCCCAGTGTTCGGTGAGCTGGGCGACCATGAACAGTCCGCGCCCGCCCTCCTCGTCGTTGCCGGCGTAGCGGGCGTGCGGTGAGGTGTGCTGCGAGTCGGAGACCTCACAGATGAGAGAACGGTCCCGGATCAGGCGCAGACCGATCGGGCCGGAGGCGTGACGGATCGCGTTGGTGACCAGTTCACTGACGACCAGTTCCGTGGTGAAGGCCAGATCGTCCAGTCCCCATCGCCCAAGCTGTTCCGCAGCCATCGAACGTGCACGTGCGACGAGCGCGGGGTCCGAGGGCAGCTCCCAGGCCGCCACCTGGCGTGCGTCGAGCGCACGGGTGCGCACGACCAGTAGCGTCGCGTCGTCCCGCACATGGTCCGACACCAGCTCCGCGACGATCTGGGCGCACAACAGGTCCGCCGACGATCCTCGCTGCTCCCCGAGTACCGCCGCCAAGCGGGCCGATCCCACGTCGATGCCTTGCCCCCGGGCCTCCACGAGGCCGTCGGTGAACAGGACGAGCAGGCTTCCCGCGGCGAGCGCCACCTCCACGCCCTCGTACGGGAGCCGTCCCACGCCCAGTGGAGGCCCCGGTGGCAGGTGAAGGAAACCGGCGGCGCCGTGCGGCTGCACAACGGCCGGGGTCAGGTGTCCCGCCGCGGCCCAGGTGCTCGTCCGGGAAGCCGGATCGTAGATCCCGTAGACACACGTCGCTCCGACGGCGCCGCTGTCGTCCGGTCCCCTCACGTTCTGGTCGGAGGCGTCCTTACCGACCTGATCGTTCAGCCGAGCCAGGAGTTCGTCAGGCGCGAGGTCCAGCTCGGCCAGGGTGCGCACCATCGCGCGCAGGCGCCCCATGGTCGCAGCGGCTCCCAGCCCGTGGCCGACGACGTCCCCCACGACGAGTCCGACACGCGCGCCGGACAGCGGAATGACGTCGAACCAGTCGCCGCCGGCGCCGAGGTGGCTGTCGGCGGGCAGGTAGCGACTCGCCGCCTCGACCGCGCTCAGCTCGGGCAGCGATCGAGGCAGGAGACTGCGCTGGAGCATGAACGCGGCGGTGCGCTCTCGTTGGTACCGCCGGGCGTTGTCGATGCACACAGCAGTCCGCGACGCCAGCTCCTCTGCCACCGCCCGATCGCCGTCGCCGAAGGGTTCCGAGTCGCCGCTTCGCACGAATGTGACAAGGCCCAGGGGCGTCCCCCGCACGATCAGCGGGACGTACAGCCGTGTCGGCGCGACCACGGCATCCGCGGTCGCACGGCCCCCTGCCAGGCTCTCGGCCTGCGGAGATCCGGCGACGTACGCAACCCGCTCGGCCACCGGGGAGGGTCCTTCGTCGGAATCGGCCACGCGTACCAGATCCCATGCCGTGACGGGCTTCGGTTCCTCTCCCTCGAGCACCTCCGCCGCCACGTCGATCAGCACGGCGTCCGCGTACTCCGGCACGGTGATCTTGGCGAGCTCCGCTGCCGTTCCGGACGGGTCGAGCGTCGCCCCGATCCGTGCACCGGCCTCCGCGAGGAGCGCGAGGCGCTGCTGCGCACGGTAGTGGTCGGTGACGTCAATGGACTGTTCGCACACCCCCACCGGCTCTCCCCTGCCGTCCAGCAGTCGGAAATAGGACGAGGACCAGACGCGCTCACGCCGCGGGTCAGCCGGGGCCCGGCCTCGGAAATGCACGTCGATGACCGGCTCACCGGTGTCGAGGATTTGTTGGACGAAGTCCTCGGGCGGCGCCAGATGCTCGGTGGTGAGGACGTCGCCGGGAAAGAGTTCGGTCATGGAGCGGCCCAGCGATGCTGTGAGGTCGCCGCCGAGCTCCCGGACACTGGACGCGTTGGCCCACAGGAGGCGCGCACCTGGGCCGTAGATGGTCAGTGTCACCGGCGACTGGGTCACGAGCCCCTGCAGCATCGCCTGTCGGGTCTCCCACCAGCGAAGCCCCTCCAGCTCAGCGGCCATGAGGACGGCTGTGGGGGCCCGGCCGGTGGAGTCCCCGTCGGCGCCGGAGGTCAGGGGACGCAGAGTCACTGCCACACGTACGGTGTGTCCGCCGCGGTGGCGCACGTCCACGACGGCACTGCGTGTCCCACCGGACCACAGCCGCTGATCCGGCCGCCGCCCTCCCGGTCCGTCGCGATCGGCGTCCGGGGTCACGAGCAGGTCCGCCGCCCGGCGTCCCAGTACCTGCGAAGCGGGATATCCCATGAGGGCCTCTGCCTCGCGACTCCACCCGACGAGCACTCCGTCTGCGGCGATCAGCGCGAAAGCGACCGGCGGCGGACCGAGCCGCCCGCCTTCGTCCGCCCCGGCGAGAGGAGTGAAAGGTAGCCCTTCCATGGTCCCATCATCCTTCCGAGCGCTCGCGACCGCAGTGCGCTCGATCCGCTCCGGACGGCCACGACGCAGCAGCCCGGGGCTCCGGCCCCGCAGTGCCTGCGCGCAATGGTGATCGGGATCGGCCGCGGCCGCCACGATGAGGGACGTCGGACGGGCACGGCGAGCAGTCTGCAACCGGTACCTAGGTACGGATCTACCGTCGGAGGTGTCCCCACCACCGGGACGTGATGACAGGACTGTGCGCGATGAGAGATTTTGCGTGGGTACCGCGCGGTGCTACTGACGTCCATCCGGCCGGCCCCGGCCGCGATGCCACGGTGCTGCTCGTCGCCCACCGGGCTCGCGGCGCAGGATCCGTTTCCCGCCATCGGCGACGCGGCTGTGCAGTGGGCCCGGGTTGTGCTTCGCTGGCCGATGCCGAGCGGATGCCGGGCTCGCGGGATGGCAGTCCGAGCGGACCGAGGTGTACGGGTACTACGTCCCGAGCGATGACCAGGTGTTCGGCCCGCTCGCCGATCCGAGCGTCAGCACAGTATGTGGCGGCGGGCCTTGGCCAGGAGGGGGTCGAGCGGCCGTCGGCACGCCTCGCACACCAGGCTTCCTGCCGGCACCCGGGGCGGCGGCACAGGTGCTGGCGCCTGCGCCGCCCGTTCCTGGGCGTCACGAACGGACTGGGCGTACCGGGCCGCGTCGTCCTGGCGCCGCTTCGCCTTCTGGCGCGCCTCCTGCTGGGAGTCGAGCAGCCGCTTGTGCAGGTCCCCCGGCAGCACCGCGCCGTGTGCCGCCAGGCCCAGTGAGCCGAGGGGCATCGTCACCCGCTCGAGCTCGTCCAGCGCGCACGGAGGATGGTGGAGCCCTGGCCGTTGCGCCGACATCTATGGGGCGAGGACTTCGTCGGCACCCGCAGGGCTCGTTGCAGGGGGGGCAACGGCGACGGTAACGGAGGGGTGAGCGGTCTGTGACGGTGTCAGATCGGGGGCGTTGACGGGGTGGCCTGGGCGGTACCGGCGGCAGGGCGCCCCACGCCCAGGCGTCGGCTGACCCGGCTCATCGCCTGGGACATGCGGGAGGGGAGGGCGTCAGGGTCGGGAATGGTCACTGGTCGCACGCGTCCATTGTGGATGGCGGAGATCCGCCAACCCTGCTCCGTCCGGACGACCACGAGGGTCTGCCGGGACAGACGCCGCTTGGGCAGCTCGGAGCGCCACGGCATCAGTACCGATGCCGTGCCGTGGACGATGGCGGCGTCCGCGGTGATGTGGCGGATCGCCTCCACGTCGCCGACGAGCGCCGACCCGGCCAACACACCACGAAAGAGCCGGTCGTGGTTGTCCTGGAGGGCCGGTCGGCCGGTCGCGCGGGTGCCGTCGTACGAGACGTAGTCGGCGTCGGCGGTGAAGCAGGCGCCAAGGGCGACGGCGTCGTTATCGGTCCACGCCTGCATGAACTGCTTGAACAATTGCGTGATCCGCTCGTCACTGGTGGGCATGACGTCCTCCTAGAGCTATCATTTCGGCTATCGAATCTTACGCTAACAGAAAGTTTCGAATGTCGAAAGATGATGCCGTGCGCGAGGTCGCCGGGCGGATGAGGCTGCTGCAGCAGAGCTTCGACGCCTTCGATGAGGCCGCCGCGACCCGGCTCGGGCTCAACCGCACCGACCTGCGCTGCCTGGACCTGATCCTGGCCAAGGGCCCGATGTCGGCCGGAGAACTCACCACCGGGGCCAAGCTCAGCCCGGCCGCGACGACAACCGCCATCGACCGCCTCGAACGAGCGGGCTTCGTCACCCGCAGCCGGGACGCCGCCAATCGGCGAAGGGTTCTGGTCACCGCCACCGAGGCTGCCCGCACTGCCGAACACGAGGTGTACGGTCCCCTCGGCGAGGCGGGGACATCGGCGCTCGGGCGCTACAGCGAAGAACAGCTCGCCGTGATCACCGACTTCCTGGAGACAGCCCGCCAGGTCCAGGAAGACCAGACGACACGCCTGAAGGGGCTGCCGGTCCGTGGGTGAACACCCGGGAGCACAACCTCGGTCTCGCCGGAGAGACCAAGGGCTTCACGGTGATCAACCATGGCCGAGGCGACCCGGAGATCATTTACGGGACAGCCCTTAGGGCGGTCGGCCCACGCCCACCAGACGTGCTGCTCGGAAACAACCCCAGGCCACGCGGCAGTGTGTCTGTCGTCATCGTCCCGTCGGCACAGGACAAACGCGCCGGCCTTCAGCAGCCTGTCGCACAGGGGGGAAGGTGGGAACCAGTTCGTTTGGCATCACCCGTCGGCGGTGCCTGCGTCCGTCCCGCCGGGTCGGTCCGGCAGCCGCTGCGCACGCCGGCAACAGCCTCCGCCCGAGGCGGGCGCCGGGTCCCGGCACGTCCGCGCTGCCCACTGGCACCATGGTCATCGCCACATCGGCAGCCGGATCACCAGCGCCCGCGTTGCACCAGTCGATCACCGGACTGCGCCCCACGTTCGCCGGTGACCGTCCCTTCTTCGACGAGGCGCTGCCGACGCTGGGACAGCAGGTCCCGAGGAGCCTGTGCAGAACTGACTCCCACCGCGCCGGCCACTCCGCTCCGGCTACGTCGCCGTCGCCGTCGCCGCTCAGTGTTCGTGCGTCACCTGAGCCAGCAGCTCACGGATCTCCCGCAGGCTCATCCGCGTACCGGGGTCGGAGTCCCGCTCCTCGATCTGCGCGAAGTGCTGTTCGGCCGTGGCCAGGTCGCCGCGGCGCCGGGCCAGGCGGCCGGCGAGGCGGTGGCCGGCGAGGAGGCCGGGGTACTCGGCGAGGATGTCCGCGACGAGTGGCGCGGCCTCCTCGTCGCGCTCCGCCTCGACGAGCAGCTCGGCCAGCTCGGGACGGGGGTCGACGCGCCCTTCGAGCGGTCCGCGCGGTGGGTCGAAGTCGCCGGAGCGCTCCACCGCGCGGCGCAGCCACTGTTCGGCCTCCGCTGTGCGTCCGAGCCGGCGCAGCGCCCTGCCGAGGTGGTACGCCGCCTCGGGAATGTCGTTCTCCCACCCCTGCACGAGCCACCGCTCGGCCTCGGCGTACCGCCCCCAGCGCACCATGCTGCGACCGGCCAGGAACGCGGGCCGCGCCAGACCGCCCTCGGCGGCGCGCACGTACCAGCGCTCCGCGAACTGCGGGTCCCCGCCCCGCTCTTCGGAGGTCCAGCCGACGCCCCAGGCTGCCCTCGCGTGACCGAGCTCCGCGGCCTTCAGCGTCCAGATGCCGGCGGCCCGCTCGTTCTTCGCGTGGGTGTGGATCCCGGCGATGCTGTACGCAGCCCCCGCGTCCCCGGCCTCGGCGGCCGGCTCGAAGTACGGCACGAGAAGGGGCTCGTCGGCATGGCAGTCCTGCAGCATGCGGCCGAGTTCGAGCAGCCCGCGCGGAGTGCCGGTCCTGCGATACCAGTCGGCGGCCTCGGGCAGCCGGTGGAGGCGGTCGAGTGCATCGGCGTACGCGAAGCACTCCTCGGCACCGCCGGACTCCGCGGCCGCCCGCAACTCGGGCAGGCGGGCCGCGAGTTCGGGGTCGGGCAGCCGGGCGGGGTCGGCGCGAATCGCCGCGATCTCCTCGAGCTGCTCGACGAACATCTTGGGCAGGCCGCCGTACTGGTCGTTCTCGTCCTCGTCCTCGGTGTCGCCGGTGAGACGCAGCCATCGCTCGGCCTCGTCCAGCCGCCGCTGCATGATGCCGATCAGACCGAGGTAGAAGCGGGCGTAGTCGTGACCATCGGGTGCTGCGGCCGCCGTCTCGAACCAATGCTCGGCCGTGCGCTGGTCACCGCGCTCGAAGGCCCAGACACCCAGGACGTAGGCCGCGCCCGAGTAGCCGAGCTCGTGCGCCCGTACGGCCAGGGCGCGTGCCTCCTCGATCCGGTCGCTGTCGCGGGCCACCAGGATGGCCTGCTCGACCAGGGCCTGGTGCGAGCCGACCGCCGCGGCTCGCGCGTAGAGAGCCTCCGCCGCGCGGATCGTGCTCGGGTAGTACGTGAACATGCCCGCGTACTCCAGGTCCCGCAGCGGACTCAGCGCCTCGAACGCGGCCTCGGCGTCTCCGTCCGCCTCCGCCCGCGCGAGCCGCTCCTCCCAGAGCTCAAGGTCGTCGACGATGTTCTCGATCATCTGACGGGCCGAGGCCGCCTTGCGGTCACCCAGTTCGGCCGCCTCGTCCAGCTGCGCCTGCGCTTCGGCGAAGGCACCGTGGCGGGCGGCCTTGAGCACGGCGCCGTTGGTGAGGCTCTGGACGTGGCCGAGTGCGGCTCCCCGCGCGTACCACTCCTCTGCTCCGTCCTGGTCGCCGGACTCCTTCAGGAGCGTGGCGAGCCCGAAGGCGCAGCCGCCGTCACGGTCGGCAGCGCTGCGGTACCAGCGCTCGGCTTCGGCGAACTCCCAGCGGTCCTTGTGGCAGATCGCGAGCGTGCGCGCCGCATCCGCGTCCCCGTGCTCGGCGGCCTTGGCCCACCAGGGCAGGGCCTGGTCCATCCGGCCGCTCTTGCCGAGGAATGTGGCGTAGGCGCGGTACGCGCCGTCCTGTCCGGCCTCGGCAGCGGCCGCCAACTCGGCTTCCTGGCCGCGTATGTGCTCATGCGTTTCCCCGTGTGTCATTCCCTGATCGTGTCAGGCGGCGACGGCCGGGGCGGATACGGGGTGCCGGGGCGTGGGCCCGACGTGCGGCTCAGGGCCGCTGCAAGCTGACCCAGTGGGAGGGCTCGGAACTCGGCAGGTCACCGGCCGAGGTCGCCGACACGAAAGAGGCCGGGGCCCCGGTTCTTCCGAACCGGGGCCCCGGCCTTCCGTGGGGAAGGGGACCGCTCAGGCCGCGAGAGGCGCCTTCCGCGCCGCGCCGCGGAGCCCCAGGACACAGGCGACGCCGGCGGTGAGGGCGAACAGCACCATCACCGCGTTGACCAGCACGTCCGGTCCGGCGTCCTGCGCCAGCGCGTTGGACGTCGCCGCCCAGACGCCGAGCACCTGCGTGACGGCCACGAGGCCGAATCCGGCGGCACGCGCCCACGAGGGGCCCTTGTCCGCGAAGGAGGTGAGCCCGAGCGCGGCCGCTCCCCAGAGCAGCAGCAGGACCGTCAGCCCTTCGGCGGCGAGGAAGAGGACGCCGCCGAGGCCGCCGTACCCCCCCGCGTCCGTGTGGTCGATCTCAGAGGTGTCCACCACGAACACCGCAAGGGCCAGCTCCATGAGGAGCAGGTAGCAGGCCTCCAGAACGAGGATCAGGGCACCGGCCCGCTTGACGAAAAGGGTCACTGATTGCTCCTCACAAGCCTGCCGCTCTTGATGATCCACAGCTTGCCGTTCCGCTGGGCGCTGCGGCAATCGTCCCGCGCCTTCGTCCCGGCGCTGTTCTGGCCGGTCCGCTTGCGGCCGATCTCCCGGCCGATCGCGTTGTTCTTCAGGTCCATCTGCTTGTCAACGCCCGAGGACGTCGACTCGTGCCGGGTCGCGAACTCGTAGGCGTCCGTGGTGGACAGGCGGATCTCCATCCGCGCGTTCCAGTAGCAGTGCCGGAAGGAGTCACCCGTGCCCTGGAAGAGGGTGCTGTCGGGGTACCAGTCCTGCGCCTGCTTGAACGCCTTGTTCGCCGCGTCGTAGGCCGCGGTGCAGTCGATCGGGTTCCAGAAGCAGTACGACCTCTCGGAGGGCGTGGCGCTGCCGTAGCCGAAGCCCGGGTCCATCAGGACCGGGTAGGCGAGCTCCTGGCCGGCGGCCGGCGCCAGCGAGGCGGTGACCTCGGTGCCCGAGAGCGTGAGCTTCACGGGGATCTCGACGCCCTTGGCGTCCCTGGCGATCGGGGCGGTGATGAAGGTGAGGTTGCCCAGTTCGTCCGAGACGATGATGACGTTGTCCGCTCCCTGCGTGGCCGTCTGGCCGGGACGCAGCTGGAGGGAGTACGCGTAGCTCTTCGCCGCGGACGCGCTCCGCAGCAGGTGGAACGTCTCGACGGCGTTCTGGCTCGTCCGGATGGCGAGGGTGTCCGCGTCCGTCTGCGTGTTGGGGTAGACGATGACGCCGGTCTCGCTGAGGCCGGCGGTCGCGGCGGCACCCGCGGGCATGGTCACGGCGGTCTGGGTGGTCCCGTCCGCGCTCGTGCCCACGATCTCCTGGCCCGCCGTGCCGGGGAGCTCCACGACGCCGGCGGCGAGGACGGACTCCTCCGTCTCGACGACCTCGGGGTCGATCTGCTCCTGGTAACCCACCGGGGTGTCGTCGACCTCCGGGTACTCGGTGTCGATGGGCCGGTCCTCGGGCTCCGCCTGCTCCTCCTCGGGGTGCAGCAGGTCGGAGAAGTGGGTCTCGGCGATCTGGTTGATGAACGCGGGGGAGAGGCCCCCGGTGATCCGGCCGCTGCGGAAGGTGTACTCCGCCGGGTCCGACCACGTTCCGGCGACGTTCTTGACCCGGGCGGACAGGACGTGCGTGCCGTCCACCGAGGGGGTCAGGGTCACGGTCGCCTTGCCGGCCGTCAGCGCCACGGTGCTCGGCGCGCCACCGTCGAGGGTGTACTCGGCCGTCACCGCCTTGCCCTGGGGATCGGTGATCGTGAACGATCCGGGCGTCCCCGCGCCGCCGTGCCACAGACCGTCGGCGGGGTAGGTGGTGGAGCTGACGGCGGGGGCCGCGGGCACGGACGTGTCCACGGTCAGGGTGCGCCAGACGGACCAACCGCCGTTCCAGAGCTTGCCGTCGTACACGGCGATGCGCCACTTGTACGTCCCCGGCGCCAGCGCGCCGGCCGTCCAGGTGCCGGGCTTGCCGGACGGGACGAAGGCGGAGACCCCGCTCGTGACCTTGGCGGTGGCGTCCGCGTTCCACACCTCGAAGGTGAGGCGCACGGAGTCACCGTCGGGGTCGGTCGCCTGCCCGGTGAGCGTGGGGGTGGTGTCCGCCGTGACCAGGGCGTCGGCGGGGCTCACCGGGGAGGCCAGGTTCGGCTTGGTGTTGTACGTGACGACGAGGGTCGGCTCGGTGGGACCCTGGGACCCGTCCACGTAGTTCGCGGAGCGGAAGCGCCGCCAGCTCAGCGAGTCGGCCTCGTCGACCGCGCGCACCTGGAGGCCGTGGTTCGGCTGGCCCGAGGCCCAGGCCTGGACGATCGCGTCCACGTCCCAGCGCATGAAGTTCGCCGGGCACGCCGAACTGTATCCGTACGCAGCCTTGGAGACGACGGCGCCGTCGGCCGTCGTCGCGGGCTGGACCCCCCAGGTCACCGTGCTGGGGTCCCAGTTCGCGGTGATGCGCCGGACGGCCACGCCGGACCCGGTCGTGGCGCAGCTCGACGACCAGTAGGAGTGCAGCCTGAACTCGGTGTCCAGGATCTGCTTGCCGGCGTACTTCGACACGTCGAACTTCACGTACGACCGGGCCTTCGTGGTGCCGCCGTCGTACGTCCCGGCCTTCAGCTCGGTCGAACCGCGCTGGGAGTCGGGGTAGTTGGTGGCGATCCAGGTGTCCGTGGACGCCGCCAGGGTCGTCGTCGGGTCGATGTTGACCGGGTAGACGACGTCGGGGTCGGTGAGGAACTCCATGCTCGGCTTGAGGACCAGGACCGCCCGGCCCGCCCCCTGCTCGATGCTGGTCTCGATCTCCATGGAGTGGGTCGGGTCCCCGGACTTCGGGTCCGTGCCCATGCCCCACATGCGGGGGGCCGGGGCGCTGGCGACCAACGCCCCCTTGGAGTCCTCGAGTCGCAGGTGCCCCGACCGCTCCTTCTCCAGGCTCAGACCCTTGAGGGTGATCGGGAGCCTCAGCTCCACCGGCTTGGTGGGCCGCTCGTTCAGGATGAGCGACTCCGTGAAGCCCTGCGGGAGTGCGGTGACGTGCAGGTCACCGTCGGGAACGACATCGTCGTAGACCGCGGTGTCGCCCTCGACCCGAGGCGTCGGCAGGGACTTCGACGTGGACCAGTCGAGACCGAAGGTCTGCGTCCCCCGGGTGACGGCGGCGAAGTCCTCGGCCCCGCCGTCGGACAGTTCGACGTCGGCCAGGGCGACTTCGGGTTCCAGCCGCTCCCCGGTGTCGACGAGGGTGGTGTCGAGCTGCTTCCACTCGCCACCCTCCTTGACCCGGAACGGTCCGGACGCGGTCTCCGTGGTGAGCGTCCCGTTCGGGTTCGCCCAGGTGCTGGAGGTCTGCGTCCGCTCGGACAGGGCCTCGACGCGCTCCCCCCTCAACGTGGCGGCCAGGCGGGCCGACGCGAGGTCAGGTGCCTCGGCGCGCTCGGTGGTGGTGTCAACGCCGCTCGATGCGGCGGCGATCGGTGTTTCCTCTACCGCGATGGCCGGCAGCTGTATGGACAGCGTCAGCGCAACGGCGGTCGAGACGGACGCGAGACGTACTGCTCGTCGCATCCATCCCCCCTTAATCGTGCGTTCGATGTGGATCACCTGCGAGGCAGGCGGTGCATGATCATTTCATGAGGATTTAGTAAAGGAACAGTCATGGACTTATGTGATCAGTCACACGGCGTTTCGAGAGGGTGCAACACGTGACTGTTCGTGATCAGGGGGAGGGGGCGGCCCTCGGCCGTGCCGCCGGATGCGCCCGCACACGCCACAACGACGCAGGCCCCGGGTTCCTCCGAACATGGAGGCAACCAAGCCGGGCAGCCTATGGGGTCGGGAGCAGCGACGCCGGAGGCGCGACGTGGACAGCCCGCCTCGCGGGTATGCCGGAGGACGGGCCGTCAGATCCGGCAGGGCACAGCGCCGGTCAGGTTGCAGGACAGGTCATCGACGCGGTCGGCCCCGCACGCGCGGTGCGTGCGGGGCCGGGACGGCTCATGACCCGAGCGGGCGGGGCGCAGCCGGGGTCGAAACGGCGGTTCGTCGCTGTAGCCTCCGGCCCAGCCGGGCCCCGCCTTGTCGGGAGGTCAGCGGCGGATGGTCGGCGTGCGGCGCCGCACGCCGAACCGGCGGCGCAGCTGGTCGAGGAAGTGGAGCGGCCACAGGGGCAGGTCATCGCCGAGGACGTGGTAGGCGGGGCACGTCGGGCAGGGGGTGGCCACGTCGGCGGCCCGGTCGGAGGGTGATGTGCCTCGGGAGGTAGCCGCTGCCGTGGCAGCGGCGGCAGGAGTGCTTCGGGCCGCGGACCGAGTACTTGGGGCCCCGGGACGGGGGCAGGGACAGGGACTTGATGCCGGGGGAGTAAAGGGGTTCAAGTACCCGTACCGCCACGCCCACTGAAGGGCTGGTCGGGGTCGTCGTAGGGGTGGGCGGGCCCGGCGAACCGCACGGACGTCTCCTTGCGCTGAGGGGTGGGCGAGCCCCGGTGGCCGGCCGTGTCGACCCGGGGTGGGCCGCACCGTGGAGTACGGGGGCCAAGCGGGGCGAGGCGGCAGGGCGACGCGGCGGCGCGAGGCGGGCATGGGACGGCCCCGGCCGCTGCGAGGGGCGGGCCGGGTCCAGGCCGGCCCCGGACCCGCCCCGATCACGTGGTCCTGCTGCGGATCATCCGGCGAGGCAGCGGATGCAACCCGAGGTGTTCTGAGCCACGACCTGCCTTGCGGAGCTTGTGCTGCCGGACAGCTCATAGGGGCGTGTTTGAGATCGGTAGTGGGCTGATCGGCGGGTATCTGGCTGGCGGCTACGACGAGCTCGTTACGGGAGCAGCGCCGCCAAGCCGTCCATGATCCGCTCCAGGCCGAAGTCCAGGGCGTCCCCGGCGTGTGGCATGAAGGCGCCCCCTGCGATCGCTGACGTGAGGGCGGGGAAACGGTCCGCGTGGCGCTCCAGGACGTCGGCCGTAAGGCGGGCCCATTCCTCTTTCGCCGCCTCGTCGTGGTCGACGGTCTGCTGGGCGACGTTGCGGATGTGGCCCACGAGCAGCAGGAACGTGTCATGCCGCTGGCGGGCTGACAGGCCGGTGCCGGCCAGCGCGGCCAGGGCGCTGTCCAGCCAACCCAGTTGATTGGGACCCATGATCTGGCGGCGCATGCCGGTGGCCGTCAGGATCCACGGGTGACGGCGGTACACCGCCAGACACTGCCGTGCCCACTCGGTCAGCTGCGGGCGCCATCCGCCGGGGAGGTGAGCAACGGGGACCGTGGGGCCGATCGCGAGGTCGACCATCAGATCGACGAGTTCGGCTTTGCCGGGGACGTACCGGTAGAGCGCCATCGCGGTGACGTCAAGGTTCTTGGCGACCCGCGCCAGGGAGACCGCGTCCAGACCCTCTTCGTCGGCGATCGCGATGGCCGCCTCGGCGATCCGGCCTGCGGTCAGTGAGGGCTTCGGACCCCGGCTCGGCTGACCCTGCTCGCCCCACAGCAGCGCGAAGCTCGCCTTCGCGCCGCTGCCCTGCTTCCCCGTCGGCTTCCGGGGCTCGTTCGCGCTCACCCTGCAACTCCCTCGGCGTCACCCGTTGACGATCTGCACTAACTGTTTATAGCGTATAGCTAACTGCTTACGGCATACACAGTTCATATCCGGGATCTCAGGGAGTCGTCATGCTCACCGCCCTCGTCGCCACCTCCGCCGCCGCGCTCCTCGCCGCACCGACGACCGGAATCCTCAGCCACCGCGCCCTGAAGCGCTCCCGCAACATCTCCCTCATGAAGATCGACACCCCGACCGGCATCGACGACCAGGGCTACGTCCGCATCGGTGGCATCGACCAGTGGATCTCGATCCGCGGCGACGACCGAACCAACCCGGTCGTCCTCGAGCTGCACGGCGGCCCCGGAGCCTCGACCGCGATCTTCGGACCGCGCACCAGATCCTGGGAGAAGCACTTCACGATCGTCCGCTGGGACATGCGTGGCACCCTCAAGACCCTCGGCCGCAGCGGAGCCGACGGACAAGGCGAGATGACCTTCGAGCGGATCTACACGGACGCGGTCGAGGTCACCGACCACATCCGCACCCGCCTCGATGTCGACAAGGTCGTCCTGCTCGGCCACTCCTACGGCAGCGCCTTCGGCCTGCGGCTCGCCCGCGAGTTCCCAGAGCGCTACTCCGCGTACGTCGGCACCGACCAGAACATCCATGACGCCGGCCGCGACGACTTCGTGCACCAGGCGCTCCTCACCCGACTGCGAGCGACGGGGAAGCGCAAGGAACTCGCGGCGGTCGAGGCCCTGGACGCCGACAAGCACCGCTGGACCGCCCGGGAGCGCGCGATGCACGCCAAGCTGCTGGCCACCAGCGATCCGCTGACCCTGGACACGATGAAGAAGGTCGTCATGGGGTCACTGTGGCTTTCGCCGCTGCACTCGCTGCGCGAGCTGGGGCACTTCGTCAAGGGCATGAGCTTCTCGGAGCAGGTCACTACAGGCACGTCCACGTTCGACGACTGGGCGGACGGTACCGAGTTCGAGATCCCGTTCTTCCTCTTCCAGGGTGAGAAAGACGTCCTTACGTCGCCCGACCTCGCCCGCCGCTTCTTCGACGACGTGCAGGCCCCGGTCAAGGCCTTCGCACTGATCGAGGACTGCAGCCACTTCGCGGCGTTCCGCCGGCCGGAACGGTTCCTCGAGCTGCTGTTGGCTCACGTACGGCCAGTTGTCGTCGGCGCCGCGTCGGCTGCTGCAGCAGGCATCTGAACCGGGTGCCACGCTCCTGCCGTCCGGACGTGGTCCCGAACCTGGGTGGGGTGCGCTTGCTGTGGCCCCAGGAGGTCTGCGGTGGCCGAGTGGGTCGGTGGGTCGGGTGAGTCGGGTGGGAGGACAGTGTCACAAGATCGAGAGATCGCACCTCGTCGGGGGGAGAGAGGTGGGCGGTGCGCGGCCGGCCGGGCGGGCGGCGGGCGAGGTACTGGTCGAACTCGGCACGTACGCAGATCCCTTCCCGCTCCGCCGGCTGTGGACGGATGCTGCAGGTCGAGCAGTTCCGTCGGTCAGGTCGTCCACCCACGCTGTCGCGCGCAGGAACGCGGGCGCTTCCTCCTCACACAGCCCCCTGGTCGTACTTCGGGTTTGTGGTTCTGCTCCTCGGGCACGTCCTGACGGTGCTCGGCCTCCTCGGCGGGGCGCCGGTGCTTCCCGGCCTCCCGTCGGTCGTCTTCGCGCTGCGCCGCTCCGGCCTGCGCCTGCATGGGGGTGGCATGTGTGCTGAGGGCGTTGTGTCAGTCGTCGTGGTGGAACGCACAGTGCGTGGAAGGCGTTAGCAGGGTGGTGCACGATGATGCGTGCCCAACGAGAGACGACGTGACAGAAGCTGAGGTGGCACGAGTGGCGATGTGGGATCGGATCAAGGACCAGGCGACCAGAGGTCTGCAGCAGGCCCAAGGAGGGCGCGGCGGCTCCGGCGGCCATGGGCCGGCCGGCGCACGGTCCGGGGGCGGTTCCAGGGCCGAGCTCGTGAGCGCGCTGAAGTCGCAGCTCACGTCGCTGAAGGCGGAGCTGAAGAGCGGCGCGTTCCGGGATGCCAGCATGGCCATGTGCGCGTTGGTGGCCGCCGCTGACGGACGGATCGATCCGGCCGAGCGCCAGCACGTCGAGTCGCTCATCCTCACCAACGATGTCCTTCAGAACTTCCCCGCCGACCAGCTCCGCCAGCGTTTCAACAAGCACGTCGACGAGCTTTCGGCCGGCTTCGTCATGGGCAAGGCGGCGGTGCTTCAGGAGGTCGTCAAGGTGGCGAAGAAGCCCACCGAGGCACGGGCTGTCATCCAGACCGGCATCGTGGTCGCGGGTGCGGACGGCTTCATCGAGCCTGCCGAGGAGCAGATCATCCGCGAGGCGTGCGCCGCACTTGGCCTGCCGGCGGCGGAGTTCGGCATCTGACCCGCTGACCCGCTGACCTCGACGAAGAGACGCGTGACGTGTACCTTCCGCTGGCCCGTCGGGTCCTGCGGGCCGTCCCGGTCGACCAGTAAGGCCCGACCCTCCAGGCGGCTGTCGAGGAACGTGGCCGGCGCGGGGCGCCTTCAGGGGCACCGCGGGCATGGCGCGTCCTGGGGGTGCTAAGGGGTGACCGCACGACTCTCAACCCCGACCTGCGGCGCTGACCCACCTGCCGCTTCTGCGGCCCGTGTGCCAGCCCCTGGTAGGCCCGGCCCGGCTGTCCGGGTTGCTCGGTCGGACAGTGGGGGTGTGGCTTGTGGGATTAGGGGCATGCGGGTGGTGAGCGCATGGGACCGCTCTGGATATGGAGGGTCTGCCGGATTTCCCCCTTCCGGCGGGTTCTTGGGTGGTGAACGGCCCGCACCGGGTGACGGTGCGGGCCGTTCGGCTCGTGTGGGCCCGTTCTGTGGTGCCGGGGGAAAGAGGGCCGTGTGCGGAGCGGCGCCGGGTTGTGGAGCGGCTGTCCCGCCTGCCTTCGTCGGTCTCGGCGACGTGCACCTGGTGCAGGACAAGGACTGCCGTGAGCTCGGGATGCGCTTCGGTGAAGGCGAAACGTTCCGTTGCAAAGGGGCCCGCATGGAGGGGGCAGACGGGAAGAACAGCCGGCGGTCGACGCTCCCCGAGGGAGTCAGCAGCTCAGCTGTCGGCGGCGCTGAGCACGCGCCTGAGGCGTACCGCCATGTACTCGCGGCCCGGGAGAACCACCTTGTTCCGCCTTTGAGCCGCCTGTGTCTGTGTCTGTGTTGGTGTCTCGACGGTCATCTTCCAGGTGTCGCTGAGATCGACGTCCCACTGGCTGTGGCAAGGGCTCGATGCGGCCACTGGGGACCTCACTGGTGATGAGGGCCAGGAAGGAGGCTTGCTCAGTCGATGATCGCGGTGGCTTCGATCTCGACCAGGTGCTCGGGCACGTCCAGCGCCGCGACTCCCAGCAGGGTGGCCGGGGGTGGAGGGGTGACGCCCAGTTTCGTGGCCGCCCGGGTGATCCCTTCCATGAGCAGGGGCATTTTGTCAGGAGTCCAGTCGACGACGTAGACGGTCAGTTTCGCCACGTCCTCGAGGGAGGCGCCGGCTTCGGCCAGTGCTGTGCCGATGTTGAGGTAGCACTGCTCGACTTGAGCGGCGAGGTCGCCTTCGCCGACGGTGACACCGTCGGCATCCCAGGCGACTTGGCCTGCGGTGAAGACCAGCTTCGAGCCCGTCGCGATCGACACCTGGTGGTAGGCGTCGATCTTGGGCAGTCCGCCGGTGTTCAGCAGGGTGATGGGCATAACTGCTTCCTCCTTCATGAGGGCGCGCCGCAAGCTTCGCGCTCTCTTGTGGTTACTTTGGAACCGTAGGAGAGTGGTCGCTGACATGGAAGAACGCACTTTTCAGTGACTGGGGAACCTCATGGTGACCAAGCAGTTCGTAAGCTCGGCCGACGAAGCGGACGTGAGGCGCGCCGACTCTCTGGCTCGGGAGATCTTCTCGGACCTCGCCAACAAGTGGGCTCTCCTGATCATCGAGGGGCTGGGGGAGCGCACACTGCGTTTCGGTGAGTTGAGGGATGAGATCGAGGGCATCAGCCACAAGATGCTCACCCAGAACCTGCGCATGCTGGAGCGCAACGGCCTGGTCGAGCGGACGGTGCACCCGGTCGTGCCGCCGCGGGTCGAGTACACCCTGACCGAGCCGGGCCAAGCCCTGCGAGTGACGATCGATGGCCTGTGTGACTGGACCCACCGGTACCTCGGTCGCATCGAGGCCTCCCGTCACCGCTTCGACGGCTGACAGATTGACCACTCACCTTCCATTCGCCCACTCACCCCAGAGGGCCCGGCCGGCCGGTCCCCACTGCTGCTCCAGCTCCCGCCGCCCCGCGGCGAGGCGGGACCCCCACCGGCGTCCTGGGCGTGCGGGTGCGGTGGGGAGCTTGCCGGTGTGATCCGGTTCGGGGAAGTAGCCGGGGCGTCCCTTGAGGTAGGCGTGGATCGTGGTGACGTTCTTGTAGCCGAGGGGGCCGCAACGTCGCCGGTCGGCGGCAGCGACCAACGCTCCCTGCCAGGCCTTGACGCCGAGATACACCAGGTAAGCGCCCAGCCGTCTCCGTCGGGTACCTGAAGCACTGAAATGTTGAAGCGGGGGCCTACCGACGGTTCGTCACCTGCTCAACCGGCTTGTCCAGCAGGCGCATTATGGCAGTAAAGGTGCATGCCGCAGCTCAGCGACCTATGGTGAGGTTGTAGCCGAATGTGCAGCGGTATGACACCACGTGCGCGGGATTGCCATCCGTCCAAGTACCTTTCGCGCTGGTTCGGTCGCCGCTGGTACCTCGCACCGAAAGTCACGGGGCGGGGCCTGGTTCCCATCACGATCTGTGATCAGAGGGTGTACGGCGATGGACGTCTACGGAAACGACGCAGAGGACCGCCAGGACACGGACACCGGCAAGAACCCGAGCGCGACCATCGAGGCCAGCCCTCGGGCATGCCTGCAGGGCACGACGCTCGACGTCCGTGGCGAAGGTTGGCATGGCTGGAGTGTGGATCTCTCAATCGACGGGCGGCCCGCCGCCCTGGACCACGTCCTGCTCGGCCTGCGCACGGACGACGGGATCCGGCCGGATGGGACCGGGGCGTTCGTCGCCCGGATCTCGACAGCGAAACTGAGGCCGGGGGAGCACACCCTCACCGCCGCGTCCTCGTGGGACGGGGATCGGGCTCACGTGGGCACCGCCTTCGTCGTGGACGAGCGGCGGCTCGCGAACGGATCCGCTGCTCCCGGGGACCAGGACGGAGGCCCGGCCGAGGGCACTGAGCCTGAGGAGGACCCGTACGAGCGCGACCGGTACCACTTTGAGCGGCGCTTCGGGCACCTGGGGTACGTGCCGCCCGGGACCCGGGAGAACCAGATCACGCACGTGCGCGAGCTGCGCGCCCGCCGCGACCGGCTGGAGAACGCGCTCCCGGTCCCGAGCGCGGAGGAGAGCGGCGACGAACCGGACCGGTCCATGCCGGTGCCCGGCGTGGTGAACTGGACGCCGGTGGGGCCTGGTCCTGTCGTGACGCCGTGGGACGCGTGGAGCGGCCGCGCACTCGCCGCGGCCATCGATCCGACCAACACGAACACGGTGTACCTGGGCACGGCCGGAGGCGGACTCTGGAAGAGCACCGACCGCGGCCTGACGTGGTCCCCCAAGAGCGACTTCCAGCGCAGTCTTGCCATCGGATCGGTCGCCATCGACCCGAACGACCCGCAGCACGTCGTGGCCGGCACCGGCCAGTTCGACACGCCGGGCATCGGCTGCTACTACGGCAACGGGCTGCTGCGCTCCCACGACGGCGGCACGACGTGGGCCGAGCTCGGAACCACGGTCTTCCTGCGGGACGAGATGTCCAGGGTGTTCTTCGATCCGACGGACACCACCGGGCAGCGCCTGTTCGTCTCCTCCGGCACGGGTGTGTACGCGAGCACGGACGACGGTCTGAACTGGCAGCAGCTCAGGGCCGCCGACGTCAGCGACATGGTGGCGCTGCGGCCGCCGGGGCCGTCCGGCACGGTGAAGCTCATCGCCGCGGTCAAGGGCTCCGGTCTGTGGACGAGCACCCGCACGTCGGGCAATTGGTCGGCCTGGACGCAGATCTCGTCCGCGGCGTTCCCCGCGGAGTTCGGGAGGGTGAGACTCGCCCAGCAGCAGAGCGATCCCTCGGTCGTGGTCGCCGCGTTCGCCCAGGACAGCGGCATCGCGGGGCTGGCCCGCACCAAGGATGGTGGCGCCAGCTGGACCACCGTCACCGTCCGACTCAACACTCCCGCGGGTGGCTCCGTGTACCAGGCGGCAGGCCACAGCCACGGGCTCACCATCCCCGCCGCGGACCTTACCGCCGCGCCCATGGCGCGCGTCTACACGACCACATCGAGCGGCGCCACGCCGCACACGCACACCTTGTCGCTCACCGAGCCTCAGATGACCACAGTGGCTGGCGGGGGCCAAGTCGTGGCGACGACCAACGCGGACGCCACGGGGCACGAACATCAGGTCCAGTTCCGCATCTGCGGGCAGACCAGCTACAACCTCCACGTCGCCGTGCACCCCACTGACGCCGACACCCTGTTCCTGGGCGAGATCAACCTGTGGCGGAGCACCACGTCGAGCGGCGTCTTCGACCCGGCCCCCATCATCCACTCCGACCATCACGGCTTCGCCTTCGATCCGGTCAACCCCAGCACCTGCTGGGACATGAACGACGGTGGCGTCTACATTTCGACCGACACCGGGGCGACCTGGAGCCACCGCAACCGGGACCTGGGCACCTTGGAGTACATCACGATCGCCCAGCATCCGGAGTGGGAGAACGTGATCCTGGGCGGCACCCAGGACAACGGCACCCAACGCTTCGAGGGCAGTCCGGCCTGGCCGCTGGCAGCGGGGGGCGACGGCGGGTTCTCAGCAATCGATCCGGCGAAACCCACTCGCATGTACCGCCAGTACACCTTCGCGTCCATTTACCGGTCGGACGACGCGGGCGTGAACTGGCTTCCCAAGACCAGCGGCCTCGACGGACGGTCGTACTTCTACTCGCCGTTCGCCTTCGATCCGGCCGACTCCGCCGTCTGCTACTTCGGCGGCTGGGACCTGTGGCGCAGCGCGAACCACGCGGACACCTGGTCGGCCGTCACGTCCGCGCTCAACGATCCCATCTCCGCCATCGCGGTCCACCCCACGGACAGCACCACGATCTACATCGGAACGACGAACGGGCGCGTCTATCGGCTGCAACGCACCGGAGCCACCTGGAATCCCTCGGACGTGCAACGCACGGACCTGACCGGATCACTGCCCTTCGTCTGGATCTCCGACCTCGCCGTGGACCCGAGCGGAACCCTCTGGGCGACCGTGGGCGTCGTCCTCCACGGTGAGGCTCCAGGTGAGTTCTCCAGCGACCACGTCTACCGCCGGACGCCGACCGACACCGACTGGGCGGTGCGCTCCAACGGCCTGGCCCGGGCGAACCCCGTCAACACGATCGTCATCGATCCGGCCAACGTCAACCGGCTCTTCTGCGGGGCCGACACCGGGGTGTTCCGTACGGAGGACGCCGGCCAGAACTGGTACCCCTGGGATCAAGGCCTGCCCAACGTTCCCGTCTTCGACCTCCTCATCCACGCCAAGCACAGACTGCTGCGCGCCGCCACCCACGGTCGCAGCGTCTGGGAACGGCCCATCGACACAGTTGCGGTCAAGATGGTCGACCTCTACATGCGTGACAACATGCTTGACTCCGGCCGGGTGCAGCCCTCGCCCTCGGGAGTCGTGGATCCGCTCGATCCCACGGGCCAGCGCACGCTGTGGTGGTGGCAGAGTGCCGACGCGCTGGTCGACTCGCCCGAGCCGACGTACCAGACGCCGACGCCGGTCAGCGACTACGTCGCCTTCGCCCGGCTGAAGAACCGCACCGCCCGGCGGGGCAAGGTCAACCGTATCTACGTGCAGGTGCACAACCGCGGGGTCAACCCGGCCACCAATGTGCAGGTGCGGGCCTTCCTGGCGAGCGCTGCGGCGGGCCTGCCCGCATTGCCGGCCGACTTCTGGACCGGCGGCCGGCCCTTCACCGGAGACCCGACGGCCACCTTCTGGACGCCCATCGGGCCCACCCGGACGATTCCGCGGCTGGAGCCGGCGGAGCCCGGCATCCTCGAATGGGACTTCCTGGTGCCGCCCAGTGCCGCGGAGCACTCCTGCATCCTTGCCGTGGCCACCTGCGCGGAGGATCCGCTCAATGGAACGGGCGAGTTCGACGTGGGCACTCTGGTGACCACGAGGAAGCACGTCACTCTGAAGAACCTTCAGGTCCTGGACGCTCTGCCCGGGACGACGATGCCGGACACCGCCGTCATCCTCCAGCTCAACAACCCCGCTCTCGAACACCGCCCCTTCAACATCTTCGTCCACTGGGCAGGACTGCCCGCCGGCACCCGGCTGTTCGCCGTCTTCGAGAAGGGGGCGGGCGCGGGACCACGGCCCGGTCACGGTGTCAGACCGATCGGGCACGGGCCGGACATCTTCCCCGGCCAGTTCACCGACCCGCACGGACGTCCCCACCACTTCGACTTCCACCACGCCTACGAGCTCTTCGAGCAGGAGGACGGCCGAAACGACATACGGGCGCTGCGCATTCCGCCGCGCGGCTCGCGTGCCATCGCCCTCAACATCGGCCTTCCCGTCCACACGGACCACGATGGGGAGTACGGCCACGCCGAACTGCACGTGCTTCAAGAAGACGAAGACGGCCGGCTTCTCGGAGGGACCACGTACCACGTGCGTCCGGCCCGTCACACCGACGGCGACCAGGCGGCCTGAGCGGGCTGAAGGCATCCAGGCGTACGCAACTCGGGAGCACCGATGGAGTGGTACCTGCTTCCCGTCGTGATCGCGGCTGTCGCCGCGGCCTTCACCCTCTCGGCCGCGGCCGGCTTCGGCGGCAGCCTGATCCTCGTCCCCACGCTGGCGCTGCTGCTCGGCACCAAGTCGGGGGTGGCGCTGGCGGCTCTCCTCCTTGCCGCCAACAACGTCGTCAAGGTCGTCGCCTACCGCAGGACGCTCCCTTACCGGCAGGCGGCACCTGTGATCCTGCTGGTCGCCGCCGGGGCCTTCCTGGGAGCCAAACTGCTGGTGTCCGCGCCGGAGCGGGCCGTGACGATCGCGGTCATCGTGAGCTTCGCGGTGGCGTTCCTGGTCGAGTCCTTCGACTTCACACGCGTCCGGTGGCTGAGTTCGCCCGTGCTGGCGTTCGCCTCGGGCGCGACCTCGGGTTTCAGCGGCACGTCCGGTCCGCTGAAGGGCCTCGCCGTCCGCGGTCTGGCCCTGGACCGCTTGCATCTCGTCGGCGCGCTGTCGATGGTCTCGCTCGTCGGGGACGCCACCAAGACCGCGATCTGGACGGACGCCGACCTGCTCTCGGCGGCGGACTACGTCACTGCCGCCGTGTGCATACCTCTGATGCTGGGTGCGACGTTCCTGGGCCGGCGCTTCAATACCAGGATCGGTGAACGCGGATACACCGGTCTCTTCTGGACCGTGATGGTCGGCTACACCGGTCGCCTACTGGCCGGCTTGTGACTGTCGCCGAACAACGGTGGGTATAGCCGCTCGCACAGATACAGCAACTCCGCGGTGTCCGCGACGGCGGCCAGATCGGCCGGCAGCGTCCGGATGGCCGCGTCCTCGCCGACACGGACCGCCTGCACGATCTGCTCGACCGTCGCGCACGAAGGATCGATGCCTGCCGGACCGGCCGGGGGCCACCCAAGGCCGGCCGTTCCGGCTCACCGCGTTCCCGCCTGAACGTGTTCTCCGCGCGAGCGGAGGTGAACCGTTGTCGTACCGGACGACCAGGGGAACACGACTGCGCCTCGAAGACGAAGGCGTTCACCACAACGTGCTCGGCATGGCCCTCCCGCACAACCTCACCCACGCCGGATGGGGGGCAGCTCGCTGGTCGACCTGCACCGCGTAGGTCATTTATGGGACAACTCCTGGGCCTCCGGTCGGCCCTGTTCGGCACGGAACTCGTCGAGTAGCTCGAAGAACAGCTCGATCGCGGGTCGGTTCGTGGCCTCTGCCGCGCGCTCTGTCTCCACCGCCCAGCCCAGCGCGCTTTCGTACTCGTACCCCAGCCGCGGCCACAGCCAGCTGGCGAACGGGCCGCCCTGCAGGAAGTCAAGCTCTTCCTTGGCGCTGTGCACCTGCAGAGCCACGTGATAGCCGAACAGCATGGAGTCCAGATGCTGCAACGAACTACCTCGCACCCACATCCCCGGGCGCAGGCGTACTTCCTCCAGGAGGTCGTACACGTCGCGCATCTCGGTGAGCTGTCTGGGTGCCCGCCGGGCCATCTCGGCTTCTGTCATGTGGGAACGCTACTGTCACTTTGAGGACCACCGAATCGCGTGATCGTCGAAGGGCTGTTCAAGGGCTTCGTGGCCGGTGCTCGCGACGGTATGCCATCCGAAAATGCTGCCCAGGGCCGAGAGGCGCATCTGAGGCGGGCAGTTCTGCGGTCAGGGACCAGCCGCAGCGGCCGGTTGACCGACGACGAAGGCGCCCACACTGCGCCGGCGGACATGACTCCTTCTGTTCGGCCCGCCCCGAGCAGTGCCTCCGGGATGAGCGCGTCGGAAGGCAGTCCGAGTGCCTGCGCCAGGCGCTTGCGGTGCTGGGCTTCGGGAAGCCCTGGAGATCCGGGAGCAGGGGGGAGGTCGTCGCGGATATCGGCCGCCAGTTGTGGCAGTGGGGTGGCGGCCATCAGCGGGTCCGCGGACGGTGGGGAACGTTCATCGGATCGTCGGCGTTCTCCGCCCGTGGACGCGCAAGGGAGGGAACGCCGTCGGCCGGATGGGGGTCGGAACGCGTCCGACGCTAATCCCGGCCACGACGCGGAGCGCGGTCCCGAACCACTCGGGACGGTGCCCTCTTCGCTCGCGCGGCATGGGTGCGAACGGGAGGCGCGAGCCCGTCAGGGAGTCACGTAGAGGAACTCCGGACCGTAGTTCTTATCGCCGCCGGGCAGCGGGCGCGCCATCAGCTGTTGTGCGGGGTCCTGCAGGGCGGACATCTGTGCGATCGCCTCGAACAGCAGCCCCTCGCCCTCGCCTTCGTCCTCCCTCCGCCACGCATCCTGCAGAAGACGCAGCAGCTTGCTGTACGCCTGGTTGAACTCGTCGAGCAGCTGTGTCGTCCCGGCGTCCGGTGCGGAAGGTCCCGTCCGGGGCCAGCCCCCAGCGGGAACGATCCCCATCGGCAGGGCGTCCGGAATCGAGATCTCCGCTCCCGTGAACTCGAACTTCCCGGTCTCAGGGTTCTTCCTGAGCCTGCGCTTGTGGAAAATCTCCCGGAAAGCGTAGTAGTGGGCCAGCTCTCCCGCCGCCCCAGGGTGCGGGTTCTGGGGCGAAGCGGTCGTGCCCTCGCCCTGTTCCTTGATCACACCGATGGCCTTCTCCACGGCGGCGAGCGTGGCGAGAGGCACGACGGGGTTCCCCGCGCCGTGACCGAAGTGCAGGGTCAGCTGCCGGGCGCCGGTGATCCGCTCCGGGTGCGTACGGAACGCCTCCAGGAGGGCGGTGTAGAAGGCCCCGATCGACGGGTGCGGCGCCGCGGTCCTCGCGAGCGGCTGGTCCGGCTGCTCTATGAGGGAGTACATCTCCGCCGCGTCCGTCGTCAGGCCGCTGAGGAAGACTTCGAGTTCGGGCCGCACACCTCCCGGCAAGGGCCCCGGATACGTCGGCACCACCGAAGCGTCGTCGAGCACAGGAATCCCGCCGAGTGTGGTGAGCAGGTTGCATGCCAGACCGAAGTGCGACATCTCGTCGAAGACGATCTCGCGCAGCGTGCGGTGGACGGAGCCGTCCCCGCTCGACGTGTCGATCGACCACATGCCGCACAGATACGGGGGGAGCGTGGCAAGTTCCAGGAGGATCGCCTGCTGCGCCGCGTCCCGCATCCATTCGGCGTCACGCCGCTCCGCGGGCTGCTCCATCAGTTCGACGATCCGGTTCTTGCTCCGGGCATACGGAAGCGTGTTCACCACCGGTCTCCTTCCGGTCGGATCCCTCCCGCCTCAGAGGGTGGCGGCGGTCCGTCACCCCGCCGTCATTGGGCTGTCCCGTCACTACTGTGGCTGGGGAAGCGTCCGCGCGAACCGCACGGACGATGTGACACCGAACTCGTGCGCAGGTGCCGGAATGCGACCGAGGAGGGAGGAGGAATAGGCGTTCATCTGCCGTCCCGCAGCGTTTCCCTGACACCGGGATTTCGCTCTTTACCACCACCATCCATGGTAGAAGGAGTGATGGCCGACGGCGCGCTGCAGCGACCTGGTGTGCTTGCTGCGGTCGATCGCACAAAGAAGGCTGAGGACGTTTGGCCGATCACCGCGCACCCATCGAGGCCGCCGCCCTGGCCACGGCGCTCACCGCCGACGCCCAGCGTGGCCCGCATGCAGGTCCTCGCTCGCCCCCCTCGTCGGCTTCACCTACCAGGACTACTACGGGCCGGTGCTACCGACGAGTGGTGCGGGCCGCTGTGGGCGAAACGCTGCCGCTCAGCGAAGACGAGTTTCTGGCTCTGTTCACCAGCCTCGGCGAACTCTGAACGCTCACGGCCGGAGCAGCCCCGGCTCTCCGGACGCCGTTTATTGCCGACTGCTCACCGTGACGAGGTCAAGAGGAACGGCCCGATCTCTTCCATCCGCGCCCCGGGCCCGGGGAAGTTGATGCCCGGCCCCGTACGGGCGATGGGCCGGACACGCTGCGGAAGCGCCCCCCGCTCCCGAGCGAAGCCGGCAAACACATGGCCCAACTCCGGCGCATTGGCCAACGTTTGATCACGCCCATTTCTGCCCAGCTGGAAGGGCAACTGAAGTTTTCCCCAGCCCGCCAGGGCTGGCAAGGTAAGCATCGGGGTACTCCGCTCCGCTATTCGACCTCAATGCGCATGCTGGCGTTCTCCACCTCCTGCACCCCGGTTGGCAGCCGTCACAACCAAGTCGTACGGCTCAGAGATGTGGGTCAGGTCTTCGGGGTCGATCTCCCCGCCGTCTTCCAGGAGTTGGCGGACGATTCCGGCGATGTCCAGGGCGATGTGGAAGATCACGGCGTTCGTGAGCAGAGAGTTGAAATTCATCGAAGCTGAGCGGATGTCGCAGGCACACCTTGCGCCGCTGCTGGGGCCGCTGGCTTCGCCCGGCTCAACGGGTGTGCTGAGCCAACCCCATGGCCAAGGCGGTGGGCGAGCACATCGGCAGACGCCGTGCCAGACTGAGGACGAGCGGTGTCGTACGGGTGTACGTCCCTGGCCGGACGCACCGGCGGCTCGCGATCCCATTCAGCACACTCGCCTTGGCAGGGCGCGTCACCGCGCTTCTTGGTCCAGAGGGAGGAAGTCTGAGATGACAGCCACGAGCACCAACATCAAGCGGGCACTACCTCCGCGCGTTCAGACGACGATGGCGCTGGGGGACGATCACGCCATCCAGATTCTCGAGTTCCCTGACGGTACGAAGGCGATCGTGGAGGGTGGTCGCGCGGTTGACCAGCTTCCCGCTACTCCGGGAGAGGTCGGTGCTCCGCCCGAGGCCGGAGAGCAGGCGAGTGGTGAGCGGGCTGGCTACGACGAGCCGGCGGTGCGAACCACGGACGAGCAGATCTGGTTCCGGAACACGTTCTGTAACGGCGCCCAGGCGTGCGTACAGGGTTGGGACTGGGCGATCTGCGGGACAAATCGGGCCGTGGGCTTCGGGACGGGGATCGCGATGGTCGGTCGCGAAGGGTCGCGCAACGCCACGCTCTTCGTCGATGTGTGGCAGTGCATCTGCATCCCGCCCTTCTGCCTCGGCGGCCAGGAGTGCTTCTGGGTGCAGAACTGGCAGGGCGCGGTCGTTCCGGGACACTGGCTCTCAGTGAACACGAACGCGCCCGACCGCAAGTGGCTGCGGTGGCGGCTCGAGGGCGCCGGAGGCGACACTCAGGTCAGTCTCGCCGCCAAGTTCTGACCGCCCGGCCCGCTCAGCCGTCCCCATCCCTCGCCGGCTGTACGGGACGGCTCTTTCAGGAAGGCCGCGGCCCCGACGCGGTGGGGCCGCGGGCCGACACCCATGCGAGTCTCGCGGCCCGCGGCGGCTCATGAGCCGGGAGACGGGCCGGTGGTTCGTCAGTCGCAGAGGCGGAGAGTAGGGAAGCACGAGATGACCGACACGGAGAAGTACGCAGGCCCGGCCACATCTTCGATGGATCTTCAGATCTCCATTCGTGATGACTCGACTCAGGCCGATCGGCAGAACGCGGAGCGTTCCGTCGCGGCACTCGTCGAGCGTTCTGCCGCGGCGGGCGCGCGTGACCGCGCCGCGGAAGCCGAAGTGGCGGCGCTGACGGCTTCACTGGACACACCCTTCGTGAAGCTGATTGAAGGAGACCCCTCCGCAGTCAGAGCGCTCGAGGACCTTCGCGTCCGCCAACTCGTGCGACACGACGCGGCCGACACGCTCGGCGACGGCGGCCTGTCCGCCTCGGCCTTCGATACGGCACCTATGGGACCGCAAGGGGCGGGGCTGCGGTCTCTGGGTTTCGTCCCACCGTACGACTTCAGCTGGTCTTGGCACGACGGGAACGGCCACCCGCCGTTCAACCGGATCCTGGACCGGCCGACCGGCCGCGTCGGTCTGGACGCCCGGTCGGGGTTGCTGGACGGCGGAGCGTCCGGATTCGTCAACGCGCACGCCGGTTTCGGAGTGTTTCTCAGATCCGACACCCCAGGGCAGAGGTTCCCTCATGCGGTCCTCAATCCCGGTCGTTTCAGTCATGTGATGAAGGCTGTCGGCGTGGGCAGCAATGCGACATCCGAGGGCGGATTCGAACTCACCGTATTCGAGGACGGGCGGCTGCTGGCCGCCGCCAGTCGCAAATTGTGGCGCGCGAGGATCAGCGCGGGCGAATCCTCGTCCGGAGGGGAGGGACCACACCTGATCACCGGACCGGAACTCCAGTTCATGATCCAGCCGGGACGTGGATACACGTTCAACGCAGGCATCTGGGTGTTCAGTGACCGGTCCACGGGAATCGGTGGGGCGGCGGCGCAGTCCCTGCTGCAAGGCGTGGTGACCAGGATGTGGGTCTTCGGCTGAGCGGAGCCGGCTTTCGCCGCATGGGGCTGTGTGGCGGAGCTCACGCGGCGCTCAGTCACCACGCCATTCTGCCGTGTGCAACCGCTCGCACACCAACCGATATCGGAGTCGACCATCCTGAACTCATAGGCGTGCCCTGCCTGCACCGCCCTTCCAGAACGGAGCGCCTCAGTGACCGGCTGCTCTGCCGCGGTGGCCGATCGGCGGACCGAGCGACCAACCAGGAGATCGCCGACCGGCTGTCCATCAGCCCCCGGACCGTCGACCATCATCTACGCAACGTCTTTGCCCGGCTCGGGGTTCGCTCCCGCGTGGAGCTGTCAGTGGTCAGGGTGCTGGCCGCCCGGCACACCGGGAACGAGCCGTGACGGGTACGCCCCGAGCGCGGCCGCGGCCGGTGGTGCGGACCGTCCACGGCCTCCGTCCCCCGGCCTCCGTCCCCGGTCTCAGAACTTCCGCCACCTGGCGAGGCCGAAGGAGAACACCCCGAACAGCGCCAGTCCGACCGCCACGGCGACCAGCAGCCACTGTCCGGCCGGGGCCGTCGCGAAGGAGCGGATCGCGTCGTCCACGCCCTTGGCCTCGGCGGGGTCGAACTGGATCGCGGCCTTGAGGGCGAAGAAGCCGACGGCTGCGAAGACCAGGCCGCGGGAGACTCCGCCGGTGATGCCGGTGCTGTCCATGAGACGGCGCTGGTTCTTCGACAGTCGCGCCCACGTCAGGTGTTTGCGGTACTTCCGGAGGGCGGCGCGCCCCGCGATGACGAGGCCCGCGACGAGGATGCCGGCCGCCGCCGCGCCGACCCACCACTGTCCGCCGGGCTGGCCGAGCAGGCGGCCGGTGACGTCCTGGCTCTGCTGGTCGCTCGACCCGGCCCCGCTGCTCTTGGCGCCCGCGGCGAAGGACAGGACGAGGAAGGAAACGAAGGCGTAGAAGACGAAGCGGAAGGCGGACTGGGCTCGCTTGGCCGCCTTGCCTCCGTCCGGTCCGGCGGCCCCGTACACGGCCTCCGTCAGGCGCCACAGCGCCATGCCGGCGAGCCCCGCGCCGAGCGCCCAGAGGAGGATGGCGCCGAATGGTGTGGCGGCGACCTCGGCCAGGGCTCCGCCCCGGTCGGCCTGCTCGTTCGCCCCCGTGAGGCCGATGCGTACCGCCAGCAGGCCCACGAGCAGGTACAGCACTCCGCGCGCCACGAAACCCGCGCGGGCACCTGCCCGCACCGCGTCACCGCGGGCCGCTCTGCTCGCCGCCGCTCGTGGCGACCATGTTCCTGTCATTACGTCTGACACCTCCGTCGGGCCGGGTCCTTCGGTTGCCCCCGGCCCGGCGATCGCAACCCCTTTCGAGTCCGGTCTCCCACGCGGCGTGTCCGGTGCGTGACCCGGGGATGGCGACAGAGGCGCAGATGCTCAGAATTCGCAAGAAAGGGAAACCGTGATGCAGTCCCGGGTGACGCCTGTTCGTCCCGCGCCCCCGCGTCCGGACCGTCGTGGGCGACCTGACCGCGACGGCCGAACCGCGGCAGTGCGGACGTCCACCGACGCCAGAGAGGCCGCCCGGCGACGGCTGGCGGGCATCCGGCCGACTTCAAAATAGTAAAGGCGAATTCAAGCAGTCCCAGCGGGCCCCGAGGCCTTCCGCCTAGGTGACGGAGTATCGCCCCCCGGGGGCGACCGGCTTCGCGGCTCTGCGTCCTCCTTTTCTCCAGGCCATTTTCGGGAGAACTGATCATGGCGGTGCAACTCGGGGCCTCGCCTTCTGCCTTTTTCTCTTGCTGGGAGCCGGGCTGGGCCAAGTCTGCGGTCAATCTCGTCCAGTTTGCCCCCGAGTGTTCCTAGTTGTGTCTTGAGTTGCTCGTCGTCCTTGGATGACATCATCGACCCCGGGGTTTTAGGATGACGGCAGGTTTAGGCGGGGGGCGGTGGCGTGGGTTTCTCCATTTTCGGCGCGGTCATGCTAATTCTTGGTGTATTCGCATACCGCCGAGAAAGGGGGATCGCGCGCAATGGCAGGCATGTTGACGCGGTCTGCGTCGACCTGATCTACGAGGGGTACGATCCTCACCCCGTGCGCCTCGTGTGTACGTACGTCGACCCAAGCGGTCGGGATTTCCGATGGGTGGTGGACGCGCAGCCTGATCACCCGCCGGTGGGGACAGCCGTCCCAGTGGTCTATGACGTCGAAGCGCCGGCGATAGCGGAGCGGGCGTCGGGCGAGAAACCGGGGTTCTTCACCTTTGCCAGGGTCTGGTGCCTGGCGGCCTGCGTCATGATCGTGGGCGGAATCCTCTTCGACCGTTTCCTCTTGCGGTGTGACTGGCCTCAGGCGAAGAACCGGGTGAGTTCCGCCGGGCGTGGCTGTGTGGCGCCGGGTTGTCCGTTTCCGTAGTCATGATTGGCTCGCTCGTCGTATCGGAGCCGGCTCCCGGCCGCGGCACCGGCACCGGCTGCTCCAGCGCCTCCGCTTCCTCGTCCTGGTTGACCGTAGCGAACATCCAGTGGGCTTCGGCGAGTTGGTCGACGGTCGTGGAGAGCAGGCAGTCGGTCACCGACCATTCCGCCACCTCGCCGTGGACCGCGCTGTCGCTCGACATGAGCCTTGACCTCCGTTCCCCGCCTGATCAGTGACAGTCTTCGCTCGAGTTACGGCGAGACATGCTTGGTCCTTCACCGTTGATGGCTGCCGACAAGCACAGACGCCGGCTTCGACGCCACCTCTGGCAATCGGTCGCCGCGCATCGGCCGTCAGGTAGCTGATCTCGCCACGGCAACTGCCCAGGCGATGTACAGGACGTTCACCACCAGCCGAGCCACCGCACCGGCAGGCCGCTCCAGCAGCCGGGGCCGGTCCGGGCGCGCGCGCCGCAGCGCGTCCAGGTGGGACACCAGGTAGCAGGTGATCAGGGCAGCGGCGGCCCAGCCGCCGGCCGGCCTGGTGCCCGGAATCAGTACCAGCGCACCCACCACAATCTCTGCCGCCCCGCTGGCGGTCACGAGGAGCCGCTTCCGGCAAAGCCATGTGGGCACCAGCATGCGGAAGTAGCCGGGGGCCAGAAAATGCATGACTCCTGTGACGACCAGGAACACGGTCAAGGAGACGGCAGCGATAGCGTGCATGTCACGATGATCCGCTCGCCTCGTGCCTGGGCACTTGAACAGAACGATCGCCGCGTCGT
Source organism: Streptomyces sp. NPDC029139 (assembly GCF_055564335.1). Lineage (NCBI taxonomy): Bacteria > Bacillati > Actinomycetota > Actinomycetes > Kitasatosporales > Streptomycetaceae > Streptomyces > Streptomyces sp. NPDC029139. The sequence continues at coordinate 77,158 of NZ_JBVHWN010000013.1, forward strand.
CTTCGCCTGCGGCCCCGACGCGACGATGTTCGCCGAGTCCCGCCCATTCCGCGTCGCCCAACACCGACTGCCCGCGTGGAAAGCCGTGCTGCCCATCGGCGGCCACGCCCACCTCCTCCGGCCCGGAAGGCCCGTGGCGACGGCGCCCGGGCTGATCGTTCCGCCCCAAATGGCCCAGAGCTGCGCGGTGACCTCGCCCTACGTCGCCCTGTTCATCGACCCCTGGCTGCTGCCGTCGCGCCCAGGACCGATACCGCTTGACGCAGTTGTGGTCCGCCGCTTGCTCGCCGCGCTCGGCACCACCGATTCCGACGGCCCCGGCACCGGTGTGGACCTGGCCGCCGGATACACCGAGCTGCGGACCCTCACTGGCGGCCCGGCACCACTCGATCCGAGAGTCGCCCACGCCATCCGCCTGTGCACGTTGGACGATCCGGACATGCCCATCGCCTCCATCGCCAACGAGATCGGCCTGTCGGCCCCGCGGCTGCGCGCCCTGGTCCACCAGGATGTGGGCGTCGCGCTGGCCCGCTTGCGCCGATGGGGCCGGCTCCGCACCGCGATCGCCGGCCTGCCGGATTCCACTGCCGCCCTGGCCGCAGCCACCGCAGGATTTGCCGACCAGGCCCACCTCACCCGAACCGCAAGGCAGTTCCTCGGGCGTACGCCTGCCTCTCTGCGACGCGCTGCGCCATAGGGCGCACCCTTGCCAGGCCGACATGCCCCGTCTTGGGGAGATCCGGCGAACCCCAGCCCCTTATGAAATCCGCCGCCTTCAGGACGGAGGACGCATGGCCGTATCCGACTGGCCGCGCTCAGGTGTACGCCGACATGGGCCTGTGGGGTCGCCCCTACCTGTCGCCGCCCAGTCCAGTCACCGGGCAGCGTACGGGGTGGCCTCCTCGGCACCAGTTGTGGTTGGCACAGGCCCGCGACCGGTGTGATCAGCGCGAGTGATGCACCTGCCGGGCCGTGAAACTGTTTCGGACCGGTCATGAAGGACGACGTGCTGGTGGAACAGCCGACTGTCACGCTGTGCGTCGACTCGTCGGAGGGGCTGCTCTCCCTGACACTCGGTCAACTGCTTGGGCAGTGCTCTTCTAGCACGCCGGTTCTGAGGTGGATCGTGCTCATCAGCCACATCATCGAGAGCGACGCCCCGCGTGTGAGGCTCCTGCGCGACCTTGATGTGACCACCCGAGCCGCCGCGACGCCGGAGATCGAGGCCGTCATCTTCGCCCACCGCCCGAGCCGCGGCTCCTCGAACCGACGGCAGCCCTCCACGACGTCGTCCAACGGTCCACTCCACCTCGCACGGGTGCGCACCACGAGAGAGGGTGAGGGCGGGCCGGCCGGGCCCTCCCGGCAGTTCTTCACGCGAGGACGTTGACGGCGCGGGCTACCACGAGGCCGAGGATCAGCAGGGAGACCAGGGACTGCACCCCCATGGCGATCTTGGCCCAGGGGGCCAGGGGCATGACGTCGGTGGGACTGAACGCGGTGGCGTTGGTGAGTGCGAGGTAGAGGTAGTCGATGTAGCGGGGCCGCCAGCCGGGGCCGCCCAATGCCGGGGTGAGCTGCTGCGGGAAGGCGAGCGCGGGCGTCGGGGGCATGTGGTGGGCGCGGGCGGCCGCTCCGCCGCTGTCCAGCTCGAAGTACAGCAGGGAGAAGGCGAGGACGGTGCAGGCCCACACGGTGCCGCCGGCCTGGAGCAGGCTCTCGGCGGAGCCGGTTTCCTTGCTGCCGTGGATCAGGTCGTCGATCAGTTGGACGGTCGACCAGACGGCACTCAGTGCGAGCACGCTCACCAAGGCGATCGAGGCGGTGCGCAAGGCCGCCGAGCGGCGGCTGATCCTGCCCGGGTCACCGGCGACCAGCGCCAGCAGGAGGAGGCCCTCCAGGGTGGGGAGGGCCCAGCGAGGCGCCAGTCTGAGGTCGTCGGGGAGGAGGAGGGTCAGCACCATGGCCGCGATGACGGCCCCCGCCATCGGCCACCGGCGCTCGCCGAAGGAGTCGTGCGGTTCCGGGCCCTGGGTCGGCTCGGGTGAATGTCCGGTCACGTGGGCGGGCCTTTGCGGTCGAATGCGACGTCGGTCTCGGCGGGTCAGGGTTCGCGGGGTGGCTCGCGTTCTCCAGCGGGTCACCCGCGAGGTGGTGCAGGCTCCAGCCAGGTTCGGCCGGCCGACCCGTACGGTCCGCATGGCGGCCTCGCGCTGCTCGGCCAGGTCCTGATCACCGAGTGAGCCTTCCACGGCAGAACCCAGAGCACGCACGACCCGCCGCCCCATTGCTGTCGCTCACTACTGCGGCTCCGCGCCGGACGCGCCCCGGCGTCGGTTGACGGCATCTCCGCAAGAGGCTTCTTTGCCCCGCGGGGGTTACTGCAGGCTTGACCCTCTCATCGGAAGGCTGTGTGCGACTCGTGACTCGCTGCGTCAGCCGCCACAGCCCTGGCCGTACTCCTCATGGCGGTACAGCGGCCACGGCCCGATCACCTGGCCCGCCGCCTACGCGGCCACGTACGGGGCGCTGCCGGACACCGACGTCCACGGCAGCGTGGGCAAAAAGGCGGTGCCCGTTATCGACGGCATACTGACGTCATGCGGGTAGCGGTGATGACGGCGGGATCGTACGGCGACGTAGCGCCCTTCACAGGACTCGGGCACGCCCTCGCGCAGGCGGGCCACGACGTGACTCTGGTGACCCATGCACGCTTCGCTTCCATGGCCGCCACGGCGGGGATCGGTTTCCATGCGCTGCCGGTCGATCCTCACGCCGAGCTGCATTCCGCCCAAGGCCGGGCACTGCACGACAGCGCCACCGACGCCGGCAAGCTCCTGAAACTTGTCTCCCTGGCCCGAAGGGCGCTTCCAGAGATGGCCGACGAGTTGCTCGAGGCCGCCCAGACCAGCGAGGTGCTGCTTTTGTCCGGCTCGCTGGGCCGATGCGGCTGACCTCCCTCGGCGTTGCGCCCGGGCCTGTCCCCTTGCGCACGGCGTATCCCCAGGGGAGCAGGGTGTGATCGCACGGGCTTACGCCGATCGCAGCGCTGACCACAAGCCGTCTCTACGGTCCACCGCGCCAACCCTTGGTAGGCCCGGCTGCCTCGGCTGTCCCGGCTGTCCGGGTTGCTCGGTCGGACAGCTGGGGGTGTGGGTTGTGGGATCGGGGGCATGCGGGGTGGTGAGCGCATGGGACCGCTCTGGATATGGAGGGTCTGCCGGACTTCCCCCTTCCGGTGGGTTCTTGGGTGGTGAACGGCCCGCGCCGGGTGACGGTGCGGGCCGTTCGGCTCGTGTGGGCAGGGCGACACCGAGGCTCGGATCGAGGTCATCCGGCAATCGAGAGCTGCGCGCCATCTTGCGCGACTGGTTTGCGGCGCCGATACCTGGTCAACGTGGAGCGGGGCAGGTGGGGGAGTGGGTCCGCGGACGATCTCGGTTCATCTCTTGTCGGCGCAGGCTTCCGCCTCCGCCAGATACCGCGCCACCGGCCCCAGCGTCAGCATCCCGCTCGCCCCGCCCGCGTGTTCGGTGCGGGCGGCACGCAGGGCCGTTGCCGCGCGGGCGGCGGCCGGGCGCTCGCCGAGGCGGGCGGCGGCGTGGGCGGTCAGGCACCAGAGTGCCTCCTGCATGTGATCAAGGGGTGGTTCGGGCGTTTTGGTCAGGGCGGTACGGGCTTCCTCGTCCCGCTTGCGGGCGAGCAGCACCAAGGGGTGCGTCCAGGGGTGGTACGGGCCCCAGTCGAGGGTGGGATCGGTGGGCGCAGGACGGTCGTGCAGGAGACGCAGGCCCAGGAGGGCGAGGGCGAACAGGCCCCGGTGCAGCCCCGGCATGCCCGCTGTTTCGGCGAGGGCGTCTTCGGCGGCGCGGTAGTGGGCCGCGGCCGTGGCGGCGGTCGGCCCGCCCGGTTCGGTACTGCGGGTGGCCGTGGCCCGGGCCCGGAACCAGCCGGTCAGGACGGGGACAAGAGAGGCCTCGGTGCTGACGGCGAGCTGCTCGGCGGCCTCGGCATGTGCGGTCGCGGCGTCGAGGTCGCCGAGAGCGGAGGCGGACTGGAGGCGGATGAGCCGGCCGAGCACGGCGAAGCTCGGCAGCTCGTGCCGGGTGGCGAGGTCGAGGAGCTCGGCGCCGATCACGTCCCGTGCCGCCGCGAGCCCTGGCCGGGTGAAGGACTGAAGGAACACGCCGTTGAGGGCGAACGCCAGCAGGGCGGGATCGCCCAGCTCCCGGGCCAGCGCCTCGGCCTCGCGCGCCGCCTGCCCGGCGCGCCTCCGTTCGATTGCGGACAGATCGGCGCTGCGGCTCTCGACCGCAACGGTGGCCAACAGGCGGGCGCGGAGCTCAGCGGGGCCCTCTGTGCCGAGCGCGGTGAGGGTACGCTCGGCCGCCGCGACGACGGCGCGGGACTGCTCGGGGTCGTCGGCCCGGCTCCAGAGGGCGGGCACGTCGTAGGCGCCGATGACGCGGGCGGTCAGAGTGATGTCTCCGGTGCGCTCCGCCGCCTGGACGGCGGCGAGGCGGTCGCGCCGCGAGTGGATGAGGGCATCGCCGCCCGCCAGGGCCAGGGTGCGGGCCAGTTCAACGGTGGTGCGCGGGCCGAGTCGTACGCCTGCGGTCCACACGGTACGTGGGGGCTGGAGCGTCGTAGCTCCGCGAAGAATGTCCGTCTCCAGGCGCCGGAGGTCGGCACCGGGGTCGAGCCCGAGCTGGTCCGCGAGCATCGTGCGGGCGCGGCGGAGGGTGGCCAGTGCGTCCGCCTGACGGCCTGCCCGGTGCAGTGCGCGGGCCAGCAGCCCCCAGGCCGGCTCACGCCAGGGGTGTTCGGTGACGTGGGCGCCCAGTTCGGCGACCAACTCGGCTCCTGAACCGGAGTCGAGGAGGAGGCAGGCGCGCAGTTCCACCCCGTCCAGCCTCAGCTCCTCCAGCCGGGTCCGTTCGCGCTGGGCCCACGCGGAGCCGGTCACGTCGGCGTAGGCGGGGCCGCGCCAGGCGGTGAGGGCCGCGTCGAGGTCGGTGAGCCCATCGGGTGTACGCCGGGCGCGGGCCAGGGCGTCCTCGAACCGGTGGACGTCCACGGCGTCGCGCGGCAGGCGCAGCGCGTAGCCGGGGCCTTCCGTGACGATGACACGCGGCGGGGTGCGGGGCGGCCGGCCGGGTTCGACGGCGCGGCGCAGCGCGGCGACGAACGTACGCAACGCACCCACGGCACGCACCGGCGGCTCGGCCCACAGGTCGTCCACGAGGGTATCGGTGGCGACCATCCGTCCCCCGGCGGCGACAAGCCGGGCGAGCACCTCACGGTGGCGTGGTCCGCCCAGCTCGACCGGGGTGCCGTCGTCGTGGAGGGCCCGCACGGCACCGAGTACGTCGATTCGCATGCCCTCATCTTCCGTGCCGCGGGTCCGCGGCGTCGAAGCGTACTGATCGGCTGCTGATCGGCGTCGCCCACGCTGATTCCGTCGCTCCCCGGACCAAGGCGCTCGCCGGTCCCCGCCCCCCAGGAAGGGCCTTTCATGACTCTCACCATCCCCGGCTTCGACCACGTTCGTCTGCCCGGCACCGACGGAGTGGAGCTGGCCGCAGCCGTCGGCGGCAGCGGCAGCCCGGTCGTGCTGCTGCACGGCTTCCCCCAGACCCACCTGATGTGGCGGCACGTCGCCGAGCGGCTCGCCGGCGAGCACACGGTGATCTGTCCCGACCTGCGCGGCTATGGTGCCAGCGACAAGCCGGCGGCCACCGGCCCTGAGGTGTACTCCAAGCGCACCATGGCCGCCGATGTCGTCGCCTTGGCGGCGGCGCTCGGCCATGAGCGCTTCGCCCTGGTCGGCCACGACCGGGGCGCCCTGGTCGCCTTCCGGGCGGGATTGGACCATCCCGAGACCCTCACGCACCTGGCCATCCTTGACGTCGTGCCGACCCTGGACATGTGGAACGTCCTGCACGGTCTCTCGGCGGCGGTCGGCTACCACCTGTTCCTCATGGCGCAGCCCCCGGGCCTGCCGGAAACAATGATTGCCAACAGCGCCGACGCCTTCTTCGGCTCCTTCCTCGACGCCTGGGCCAGTGACCCGGCCGCCATGCCGGAACCGGTCAGGTCCGCGTACCTGCGGGCGAGCTCCGCGGCCGTGGCGTCGATCGTCGCGGACTACCGCGCCTCGGCGGGCATCGACGTCACACACGACCAGGCGGACCAGGATGCCGGTTCCCAGCTGGCCATGCCCGTGACGGTCGTCCAGCAGGACTGGGGTGCGCGACTGGGCTACGACGCCGCCGCGGTCTGGCACGCGTGGGCGCCGGATCTGGACCACCGGCTGACCGGCGCGGGGCACTTCATGGCCGAGGAGGCGCCCGACGAGATCACGGAGGCGATCCGCGACCTGCTGCTCCGTTGAGCCGTCCACCGCGGGCCACGGGAGGCGGCGGGCGAGCCCTGCGTTCCCGGCCACCGGGCCGACGCCGCGATCCGGTGGCCGGTGAACCGCCCGCCTTCCTACGGCCGTGCCGAGTGACGCTCCGTTATGGCTGGACATCGAAAAGAGCGAAGGAAGGGGGTGGCGGGGGCAAGGCGTCGGGACGACGCCGATGGCGCCTCGTCCCCGCCGCCGGCGGGCGGGCTGTGTGCCGCGCGAAAGGTGTGGCGGCCCCAGGCGGAAACGGATGTAGCCGAGTTCGTGGTTTCCGGGGGTGGTGGGGTGGTCGATGGCTGTGTCGCAGTCGGCGGGGTCGATGAGTCCGGTGGCGAGGATCTCGGTGCGCATGGTGGTGAAGGTGAGTTCCCAGAAGCGGGCGGTGTGGTTGTCGGCGCGTACGAGGGGGATGTCGGCTGTTGTGGCGATGTCGGTCAGACCGGTGTCGTTGAGGGGGGTGGGGTAGGCGCGGGCGTAGTTCAGATCGATCGCTGTTGAGGGTGGTGAGCAGCGCGCGGTCGCAGGCCTGGGTGAAGGCGCGTACGACGGGGTTGGGTGAGCCGGCGGCCATGGTGTTGATGACGCCGCTCAGGATGAGGTGGCCGCCGGGCGCGAGCCACGATGCGAGGCGGGGGAGGACTTCTTCGCGCCGTGGCCACCCGAGCCCGCGGCTACACCGATGCCCCTCCGATTGGACACGGCGGCAGAGAACCGGGCGGAATGGCCCGCTCGCCGCCAGGGACCCGAGAGGCCCCTTGCGGACCTGCGCCGCCCGGCCGGACGCTCCCGCGCGATCGGTGCCGGCGAAGCGGGTGTGGAGTCCACAGCGGAGATCGCCGCGCGCGTATCCGGGCGGCGGTCGCAGCAGGGCGCCCCTCTCAGGCTCTGATGACGACCGATCGCCACCAGGCCGATCCACCTACGACGCGCGTGGTCATAATGCGCGGGTGAACAGACCTCCGGTGCCGTTGCCCGCCGAACACATACCGCCCGGTACCGACGACTGGCGGACCCCCGACGCCCAGCGCTGGCTCGCTGCCGCGCCCGCCCGGTGGGCACACCCTCTGTGGGCGCTGCTGGTGCTGGTCGCCTCGCTGGTGTGGGACATCGTGGCGGCTTCCGTCGCCCCCTGCACCTCCGCCGACCCATGCGGCACTGACTGGCTGGGCCTCGGGACAGCCGTCGTGCTGCTGCTGACCCTGTATTGGGTGTGGCGGCAGCCGCGGCTCGCGCTCGTGGGGCTCGCGGCCGTGCTGACGGGGTTCGCCCTGAAGGGCGGCTTCACGGCGGCGCTCAGCGAACCGTCCGCACTCGTGTTCCTCCTGGCCGCCGCGTTCACCACCGCCGGGCTCATCCACCGGCTGGCCGCCGCGGAGCGGCAGCGGGCGCGGGCCCTGGAGGCGGCCGGACCGGTCGCGCAGCCGCTGCCCGCCGCCGCGCGGACGTTCCGCCGGGGCCGGTTCTCCCTCGTCCTGGCCGCGCTGCTGCTGGCAGCCGCCGGGTTCGGCTGCTGGCAAGGCCGGCAGGTCGCCCACGAGTACGAGGAGCGGGCCGCGGGAGCCACCCACCTGTCCGGACGGATCACGGACTTGGAGCAGGACGACGACATCGACTTTCTCGAGGTGGAGGCCGAAGGGCGTACTCATCGTTTCGAGACGGCCTACCCCGAGGACTTTCCCGTGGGCAGCCGGGTTGACATCGTCGTGGACGGCGACTGGGCGGCGCTGGTCGCGGAGCCGTACGACATCTTCGGCTGGGAGCTGCTGACGCTGGCCGGCTTCGTCACTGGGCTGGCGTTCCTCGCGAACGGCGTGGACGGGCGGACCCGTTCGCAGCGGCTGCGGCGCGGGCCGCTGCCGGTGCTGCACGTGCTGGTGCGTGAGGGTCACGACGACGGCCGCACCTGGGTGTTCGCGGCCGACGACCCGGAGGGACTTCGGCCGATCCTGCACTTCCATTCGCTGTACGCCTTCGAGGAAGAGGAGGAGGACGAGGGCGACGACGACGCAGCCGTCGTTGAACTCGACAAGATCACGCAGATTCTCAAGGGCGAGGATCTTCCCCCGCCGTTGCGGGAGGCCGTCCTGTACGGCGTCCCCTACACCGGCGCCGAAGTCGTCTTCGTCGCGTTCGACGACGAAGACGACGTCGAGGTGTCGGTGCAGTGCAGTGTCACCGCGGTGAAGCCGGCCGCCCCAGGGTTGGTGGAGCGCGGGCAGCGGCGCCGTGAGCGGGAGAACCCGCAGCGGCCCTGCGACGAGATCGCCGCCGGCATGACACCCTCGGAGAGCGCGCGCACGTGGACGGCTCACGGCTTCTCGCGCGCCGTGGGCCTCGGCCTGCTGCTGGTGCAGGGCGGCGGCATCTGGGCCGCGCTCGAGGACGGGCTGTCGTGGCACTGGCTGTGGCTCGCCGTGAGTCTGCCGTGGCTGGTGACGACCGTGGCGACGGCGCTCACGTGGCGTATCACCGCCGACCGTGACGGGCTGTGGGTGACGGGGGCATGGCGCGTACGGCGGATCCCATGGCATTCGATCACGTCCGTACGCCATTCCGATGACGGCATCCGCGTCGACCGGGCCAAGGACTCGTCCGTCGAGCTCACCCCCACCGGCTGGGCGTGGCTGGAGCGCCGCTTGGACCGCGAGCCGCATGCGGTGCGCACCGTCGAGGAGTTGCGGGCGCTGGTGCTTGATCCGGAACTACGGCCGCTGGAGGAGGCGCCGTCAAGGCGGCAAGGCATGCCGGTCGGGCCGCCACTGGTAGCACTGTCGGCGCTGTGGGGTGTGGCGGTGCTGCTTCTGCTGTGACCGGCCCGAAGGTCGGTGTTCGGGCCGCACGTCGATGACCGGGCCGCAGGTCTCGCTCAGCTCCCTGGCCTGCGGCGGGCGAGCCGCGTCCCTCAGGACGGAGAGCAGTTCCGCGCACCGACGCATACCGGTTGGCCGTACGGTGCCGCTGAGGCCGCCCGCCACCAGGTTGCCGAACGCCTCCGCTCCGCCGGCCTCGACCACCCGTGGACCGGCGCACGTCGCGACCTTCTGGGAACCGCGGCGGCCCCGCAGCACCCGAGCGGACCTGGGCTCCTGCACCATGCCGCACTCGCCGACAGCCTGGCTCACTGGGCTGCGCCACTGCGACCACCGCATCGCCGGCTACACCCAGATGCTCAAGCGGCATCCCTCGAGATCCACCCGCACGGGCGACCGGTTCCCCGCAGTGACTCCTGCCGTATCCCCTTCCCGCGGCACCCAGCCAGCCAATGAGTCAACATTCCGTTGTTTCGTTGATCCAACTGTAGGGTGGGAGTCATGTCGGACGACACCGGGATCGAACACCGCATGCGCTTGGCCGGCCTGGCTGACCTCCCACTGGGCGACGGCGTGCCCGCGTGCGCTCTGCAGCATGATGCCGCCCTGCTCGGCAGACTGCTGGCCGGTGCCGCGCAGAACGGCGGCGCGGGGGACCGAAGTGTGACGGACGACGATGTGGCCGCGGCCCTCGCTCTGTTCGAGGACATGCGGACGGCGTTGGACCGGCTGGAGACACAGGTCATCCTCGAAGCCCGGCGCCGCGGCATGGAGTGGCGGCAGATCGCCCTTCACCAGGGCATGAAGTCCTCCCAGGCCGCGTCCCAGCGATATCAACGGCTGGTGACACGTCTTGAAGAAATCCGTCAGGGCATCCGGTAGCCGGCAGGAGACCACCCTTTCATGAGCCATGCGCCCTCCGATCCGCTCTCCGCTGTCGACGCACTCCTCGCCGCCGTCGACGACGGCCACGTCCTGCCCGCCCCGGCCGAGCGTGCCCGTCTGCGTGAGGCGGCCGGCCTGACCCAGGCCGCCGTCGCACAGGCCCTCGGCACCCGCGTGCCCAGCATCCAGGCGTGGGAGGAGGGGCGGGCCGAACCGAAGGCCGAACGCCTCCAGGCCTACCGGCGTCTCCTCGAGGGCCTTGCCCAGCGCTACCCCGCCCCGGCGGAGGCGCGGACCCTGCCCGCGGATCAGGCCCCCGAGGATGCGGCCAAGACCGCAACCGAGAACACTCAGCCTTCTGCCTCTGCTCCCGTCGATGCTGCTCCGACTGCCGCGCCGCGTCCGGCGCGCACCAGGCCGTCGTCGGCGTCGCGCCGCCCGGTGGCGAAGAAGGCCGCCTCGGCCGGCGCCCCGGTGGACGGTACCGATCCGCGGTTCGCCAACGGTCCGCTGGCCGTCATCGACGTCGAGGACGGCCAGGTGCTGGCGTACTGCACCGGCGGCCTGGTCCTGGACGTTCCCGCCAAGTCCCTGCCGTCCCTGGTGGAGTGGACACTCAAGGAGGCGAAGCTCGGGCAGCCGAAGCTGTCGGGCCCGGGCAAGGACGCCGACCCGCTGCTCGTCCTCACCGAGGCCGCCCTCGAAAGCTACGGCCTCCCCGTCACTCTCACCGACGAGGAGCGGCTCGCCGGCCGGATCCCGGAGGGACACAAGGTCATCAAGCAGCTGGTGCGCGCGGAGTGGAAGCTGACGAAGCGGGGCTTCGGGCCATGGGCGCGGATCTACCGCCCCGCGACCGGTTCGGAGCGGGCCTGCGTGCAGCTGTGCATCCCGTCGTGGAACGCCCTCGACTCCCGGCACTGGGGCGACGCCGGACAGCTCCCGCCGGCGGAACTGGCCCGCGTGCTGGGCGTGTACGCCTCCCGGGTGATGACGCCGCGCGGCTCCACGGCCGTGACGGGCCTGGAGTTGATGACCGCCCTGCACCCGCCGACTCGTGCGTCCGAGGCCGACGCGACGGGGAGGCGGCACTCCGAGCACAACCCCGGCTCGCTGGGCAAGGACCCTGTGGACTGCGCACCGTGCGAGGCCCCGGACGGGCACCCGCTCCTGAAGGACCTGCCGCGCTTCCACGTCCGCGGCCCCGGCGAGAAGCTGTTCGAGGAGGCGTACGACTGGGCGCGGCCGATGACGGATGCCGAGTGCACCCTGCGGTACCTGGTCGGCATCGACGTGAACATGGCCTTCGCCGCGGGCGCCAACGGCCTGGTCGTCGGCCTCGGAGCGCCGACACACGTCAAGAGCCCGGTGTTCGATCCGAAGCTGCCCGGCTCGTGGCTGGTGGACCTCTCCCACGTCGACCTGTCCCGGGTAAAGGCCGGCAAGGAGTGGGTGGAGCTGGACGGTTCGCTGCTGCCCTCCCCGTTCACACCGAAGGGCGACCGACCGGAGGGGCCGGCCTGGTACGCGACGCCGACCGTCGCCTACGCGGTGGAACTCGGCTACGACGTCGCGCCGCTGGAGGCGTACGTCCGGTACGACAACGGTCGTTACCTGGACAGTTGGTACACCCGGCTGCGTGATGCCTATCTCGCCACGATGGCCGACCTCGGCGTCGACGCCAACCTGTCGCCGGAAGACTTCCTCGCCGCGATGGGCAACTTCAAGAGCCGCAACCCCGAGCTGGCGATCGTGACGTCCGCGATCAAGGCGACGGTCAAGGGCGGCCTGGGCAAGCTGCGCGAACGCCCGCGCGGGGAGGGCTGGCGGCCGGGCGAGCCCTGGCGTGCCCTTGCCCGCCCGACGTGGCGCCCGGACATCCGCGCGGCCGTCATCTCCCGCACCCGCATCAACCTGCACCGCAAAATCGTCAAGCACGCGGCGTTCACCGGCCAGTACCCGGTCGCGATCCTGTCCGACTGCGTCGTCTACGCGGCAGGCGGCCCCTCGCCGCTGGACTTCCTGCCCTACCGCGAGGGCAAGCCACTGCCCGGCGGCTTCAAGCTCGGCATCAACCCCGGCCTCGTCAAGCACGAAGGCACCCAGAGCGTCCTGTGGGGCGAAGAGGCCCGAGACCGGTTCAACGCCCCCGAACTCAACCTTGCCCGGTACATCAAGGACGGCACCGTCACCGTCACCGACAACGGAGAGTAGGAGGAGGCGACGATGAGCCTGTTCGGGGACGGTCTGGAAGCCGCGGTGCAGAAGGCGTTCACCCGTCCGGTGCCGAAAAGCGCCGGCGCGCAGATGCGGTACCTGGTCAAGCAGCTCAAGGGCACCAAGGCGGTCGCCCAACTGTTGCGGGTCTCCCAGCGCACCGTCGAGCGGTATGTGAAGGACCAGATCAAGAAGCCCCGCCCGGACCTCGCGGCCCGGATGGAGCGTGAGGTGAAGAAGCGGTGGCAGCCGCAGATCCGCGCCAAGGCCCGCAAGCAGGCGGCGAGCACCGGCGGCATCGTCATCGACACCCGCGCCCGCATGGGCTACACCGCGCCGATCGGCTCGACCGACCAGGACCGCATCCGTCACCTGACCGTCGCCCTGCCCCCGCAGTACGCGGCCCGCCTCTTCGACGCCCAGCAGGCCGGCGCCACCGATCAGCAGCTCCGGCAGATCGCAGCCGAAGGACTCAAGGAGGTCTACTTTCAGGACGGCGGCCGCCGCGCCGGCTCCCTGGAAGAAGTCCGGTTCACGGACATCGAACACCTCGAGTTCGACCTCTAGCAGCCGCCCCCTGCTCGAGGGTGACCCCGCACTTGCTCAGTGGATCTCCCCATCCCATAGGGGGCAGCCCAGATACGCTTGAGGGCAGCCATGAGCATTGCGGCCCGCAGGCGTATCTGAACCCCCATGGCGGGGCGCGGATCAGCCGCCGCTCCCGAATTGTGCTGCCCGTCGTGCCGAGGAGCAGCCCCGCCCTGTGTTACCCGGTCTCGGAATCGCTGTGGGCTGAGTCCAGGAGATGGTCGAACGACTCCTTCTCGAAGAGCCAGCCATACTGGCCACCTGTGATCTGGATGCCGTTGATGGCGACCGTGGGGGTGCCAGGGCCGCGTGGGTCGTCGCCCCCGGCTGCCTCATACGTCTTCTGTGATGCGGTGACGAAGTCTTTGTACTTCATCGTCGTCACGGCGGAGTCGAAAGTCTCGCTCCGCAGCCCCTCGACCTGGCCGGCGAGTTTCAGCAGGGACGCCGTGGTGTAACCGCCTGCGAGTTCGTTCTCGGTCATGTTCTCGAACAGCACGGCGTGGTACTCGGTGAACTTGCCCGCGTCCAGCGCCGCGCGAAGGGCATTGGCCGCCCTCTTCGATCCGTCGCCGCCCACGCGGTCGTCCCTGAAGGACGCGAGGGTGTATTCGGTCTTCGCCTCGCGGCGCAGCGTCATCTCGCGTAGAGCCGGGGCGCCGGTCGCCTCGAACTCCTCGACGACCGGACAGCGTGGATCCTCGTACAGCCGGACCGTCGTTGCCGCGGCCGGATCGCCCACCACGATCGTCGTGCCGTCCGCGGCCAGCTTCTCCGGCAGCTCCTCGACACCCGTGTATGCCGCCGGCAGCGGTGTGCCGGCGCCGCTGTCATCCCTGGACTGCGCCTTCGGTGCGCAGCCCGCCATCATGAGCACAGCGATTCCGGCCGCGGTTGTGGCGGCCAGCCCTCTTACGTTCCTCACCTGCGGATTCCCTCCCCTTTGACCGCGCAGACTCTAGGCGCTCCAGGTCACGAATCGCACAGCGATTTCGCCTGATGGCCCAGCCTTGCGGTCGACGTGAGGAGTCCCTTCTTCCCAGGGGGATACCGGCGCGCTCTGTCCACCGTTTGGGAACAGCCCCAGGTGCCCTCGACTGGCCAGCACGTCCCGTACACGGGTCGACCCCGACCGCCGTTGCCGCCAGCGACCGACTGGGGAACGAAGAGCGGCCTTGGGGACATACCGGTTGCCAGTGCCCCCTGGGGCCATGTCAGTTGCGACAGGAAGGTGCGTCTGTGAGGGGAGGTACGGATGGTTCTGGGTACGGCCGTACACGCGGTGGGACGGCACGGAGATCCGTGAGGGCACATGCGATGGCACCGGGGGCGCGACGCGAAGCGATGATCTGCGCGGTGATCGCTTCAGCCGTGGTCGCGAGCGCGCCGGTCCAACCCGCGCGGTCCATCCGCCGTCGCCCCGATTTCCGCCTGCCCCGCAGACACGGAAGAATCCGCCGAGCACGATGACGCACGCTGGAAGGACGCCAATTGACATCGGACATAAGCACGTTCGCCACCCCTTCCACCGGGCAGCCGCCCTCCTCCGTACCCATCGACTGGCCGGCCGTCGAGGACTGGCTCGGACTGCGGCTCCCGGCTGACTACAAGCGGCTTGCCGATCGGTACGGGCCGCTGGACTTCGGTGAGTACGTGTGGATCCACGTGCCGTGCGTCCAGCGGGACCGGTTCGACTACGGCGAGTGGCTGCGAGCGACGCACCGGGAGGCGCGCATCGAGGCACGGGAGCTGTCCGAGGCCGAGCGGCCCGTGTTCCACCCCGAGCCCGGCGGCCTGTTGGCCTGGGGGTGCACGCGGGGCAGCGACGTACTGTTCTGGGACACCTCGGCCTCCGTCGACCCCGACAAGTGGCCCGTGGTGGTGCAGCACTTGGGGGCGGTGCCGGGCAGTGGCCTGCTCCCGTGGCACCGGTACGACCTGACGCTCACCGACTATCTGAGGCACACCGTCCGCGACACCTGGGAGCTCCCTTCTCCTCCCGGCCCGCTGCTGGGCCCGCTGCCGGGCACTGTCGCGCGTACCGCCTTCCTTCCCGACGCCGAGGTGTGGACCCCGCCGGCGCCGGTCCCGCCTCGGCTCACCGAGGCCGAGCGCCGAATCGCGCTGGAGAGCGGCACAGGGCTGGAAGGGCTGCGGCTGCTGTCGCCGCCACCCGAGCTGCCGTACCTCGGCGACGGTTCTTGGGAGGGACTGTTCGCCGAGCTGGGCACACGGCTGCCCGGGGAGTACGTGCGGCTGATGGACGAGTACGGCGCCGGCATCTGGAGCGGGTGGCTGCGTTTCCACACCCCGCTCCGGACCGGCGAGCGGCGTTTCCTCACCCACGTCGAGGAAACAGCGGACGCCTACCGGCAGCTCAAGGACGGCAACGCGGACTGGTACCCACTGGCCATCTGGCCCGAGCCCGGCGGCTTCCTCCCCTTCGCCAACTCCATCGACGGCGACTACCTCGGCTGGCTCACCGAGGGCCGGAATCCCGACACATGGCCGCTGATCGTCTGGCCCCGCCACGCGGACCAGGGACCACCGCTCGAGGGCGGCCTGATCGACACCCTCCTCGACTGGCAGCGCGGCACGCTGGTCACGCACGGGTTCGCCGCCCTGGACGAGGATGACGACCCTGTTGAATTCGCGGACTTCCGGTCCTGGGACAACCACGCCTACTGGTGAGCCCTCCGCCGGAGGTCGTCCGACAGCCCGCACGGCCGGTGCGCTGGGTGACGCGTTCACGCTGCCGTTGCCGATGTGCCGGCCTACGAGCTGTCCGGCCGATCACGTGACCGCCCGCTGACTGGTACTCCAGCCGTAGTTCGTGATCTCGATCGTGAGAGGCGCCGAGGAGTCAGTCGGCAGCGTCGTCCTGGACGAGACCGCCCACGCCGTCGCGGGCGACCGTTTCCTTCTCCGCCTAGCCGAGTCCACCGGGACGGAGGGCGTTCCTCATCTCGCTGAGCTTCGCGGTCGTCGCCGGGGTCCACTCCTTCACCTGCTCACCGAGACGGAGGGCGTTCTCGATCTCGCCGAGTTTCGCGGAGGACAGGGCGCCCGCCCGCTCGATCAGGTCGTCCCGGGACACGGTGGTCAGCCACGTGCAAGGGGTGAAGCCCGGACGCGGCAACGCGAACCGAAGCACGCCTTCGAAGGGCAGTCCTTCCACGGCGCCTACTGCCACTTCGACGCCCAGACCGGTGATGTCGACACCCGCCCGAGCGACGACCTGCATCACCCGGATCCCGGACGCGTCGTCTCCCGACAGCAGGACGACCGGCCGCCGCTCGTCGAACTCCACCCACCAGACCTCGCCACGTTGCACATGTCCTCCTGACACAGGACGGCGGGCGGACGCTGCGCGACCGCGACGCGCTGTGGAGACGGGTGCGGTACCCGTTGATCATCGGTGTGTGATGACAAACGATCACGCTGTGGCCGCAGGTCACAGCGTAGACCCTGCCCGCCGGCAGGAGGCGTTCGAGGGCCTGATGAGCCGGATAGCGGGACGGTTCAGACGGGTCGAACCACGTTGCCAGGTATGGAAGTTGATGCTCGGACTGCTGTCGGCCCCGCGCTGTGGTGGGCGGCGATGTCCATCGAGGGCGTGCCGTCCTGCACCGGCGTAATGCCGGTACGGGATCGGCTCACGTAGATGATGACCTCGTAGTAGCGCAGGGTAGGTGGTGTACCCGTGGTGTACGACAGCGTGATCGAAGATCTCGTCCAGCATCTGTGGAAGTACGGCGGCATCCATGCCGCCCTTCTACGTCACGCGGCGAGACTTTCGACAACGAGATCCACGGATGTCACATGCCGTTGCGCAGAGACCGGCCGGACAGGGCCTAGTCGCCGGTCGTGCCGTCGAGCATCTCGCGCAGGATGTCCAGGTGGCCGTTGTGGCGGGCTGTCTCCTCGGTGAGGTGGAGGAGGATCCAGCGCAGGTCGACGTGGCGGCCGTCGCGGATGGCTCGCTGGGCTTGCTTGTCCAGGTCGTTCCCGGCGACCAGTTCGCGGTAGCGGGCGCTCTGTTCGGCGTATTCGTCGAGCAGCTGCGTGAGCGGGAAGTCGACGGCGATCCGCATCTCGCGGTCGGGGTCCTCCTCGGTCCAGGGGCCCTGGTCTTCCTCGCCGAGGAAGACCACCTGGAACCAGTAGTACTCGACCCAGCGGAGGTGGTTGATCACTCCGCTCATGGTCATCAGCGGTGAGCCCGGCAGGAGGGCCTTGCGGGCGTTCTCCGCAGAGACGTCCTCGCACTTGGCGCGGGCGGTGTCACGTGCGTAGTCGAGAAACGTGGTGAGCTGGGTGCGCTCGTCCCACGCGGGCGGCGTGTCGTCGATTCTTGTCATCCCGCGTAGCGTCCCCGATCACGCACCCGATGTCGAGGCGTTTATCGGCGGGCCCAACTTCTGCCCCATCAACTCCTTGTGCGGCGGGCCGCTACAGCCTGTCGGCGCGCCGGTGGGCCGCCCGCCGAGATCCGCCGGACTGGCCCTAGGCTGTGGGCCGATCGGCCCCGGGCGCGGGGTCCCAGGGGGGGGCGGGGAACAGGTTGTCCGTAGAACGTCACATAGCGGGGATGCTCCAGCAGATCGCCCGTCAGCAGGACATCGTCGAGATCGCCCCTCAGGGCTCCACGCCGAAGGCGGCCGCCTTGGCGCACGTGGCGGAGCAGTACGGCTACATGTACGGCATGGCGTACAGGACCGGGTTCAAGAACTCGCTCGTCCAGGTCCGGATGTACCGGGACCCGCAGCCCGACGCGCGCGTCCGCGAAGCGGCCACCATCACCGCTCACCCGCAGGCAGGCAACGGCGGCACAGTGCCGGGGCTGGAGCAGGGTTCGCTGAAGCCGCTCCCCGAAGCGGTCGGCGCCGTGGCCGTGCTGAAGGACCTCATCACCTTCGACGTCATGGCCCTGTACGTTGCCGACCGGAGCCAGAAGGTGAAGTGCTACCTCGCCTGCGTGGTCCTGACCGTCCTCCTGCTCATCGACAGGTCGGCGGTCGAAGCGGTCGCCTCCGGCGGGACGGTCGCGCTTCTTTGCACCGTGGCGTTCAAGGTGGGCGGGATGCGCCGCAGGACGATCGCACAGCGGCTGACGGCCGCCGGGTTCCTCGCGGTGCGCGACGAACAGGGCAGCCAGCGGTTCCTGCGGCCGGGGCAGCAGTTGCCCGGCCACACCAACCCGTTCGCCACCTAAGAACTCCTAGCGAATGATCTTCGAGGTGGTGGGATCGCTTCGGGAGCGTTGATCCGGGGGCGGGGTGGGGGCGAGGTGGCTCGGCCGAAGCCGTGGGAAGTCGATGACGGGTTGTGCGCGGTGCTGCCGTTGTGGTCGAGCTCGGGCGACCGGATCCACCGAGGGCTCTTCGGCACCTCGCCTTTGAGCGGCTTCTCGAACCATGAGGAGAAGTCACGGACCGACCCCTCGGAGACAAAGAGGTAGGTCGCCGTCAGCTCGGCACGTTTCCCCGCTGCCAGCCGGGCAGAGCTCGCGTCGGTGCCGTTGGCGAACTGGCGCAGGGTTTCGCAGTCGGTGACGAGGTGGTCGCCGCACATGCGGCCCAGACGCGGTCGGGGGTACGTGGCGGCCGGTCTCAAGTTCGTTGGAGGCCGCGGCGATCGATGAGGGGGGCTTGTCCGCGGCGGCAACGGCAGCTTGGAGATCCGCAGCGCGTGCATGACTCTGCGCTGCAAGTCCGTACGCCGTCAAGGTTGTTCGGCGTGTGATCGGACGCCTTGGAGGACGGTTACGAGGGGTTTCTGGCTGGCGCTGGCGACCGTGTCGGCGGGGTCTTCGCCGGGCTGGAGGGAAACGGGCACGATGATGCGGGCTGTCTTCGTGCCGACGACCTGGTTGCGGCAGAGCGCGCGGCCGATCATCAAAGGTCAGAACGGCATGCGGCCTCGGGTGCGTCGGCCGGCGGAGCCGCTGCGACCCACCGCCTTGGAGCTGCTGCGGAAGGGCTTGCTGAAGATGCGGCCCAGGGCCCCGGGTGCTTTGCCACCAATCCGCGAACCGGCTCCCAGGGTGCGCTGGGTGCCGCGTTCGGGATGCCGGGACAGGCGGGGCAGGAGGAAGCCAAGGACGGCCAGAACGATACAGACGGCAACGATGCCGACAACCATCATGAAGGACTCCCTGGGGTGAGGTGTGTATGCCGCCTGCCCCGGCGACCAGAGCTCATGCGCTCGCCACCGCCCGTCCATACGCCCGGGGGCAGTCGGCTCGCTGCTCAAGCCGCGCTGGACTGGCATCGCGGTCTGAGTGTCCTCGTCCTGTTCCGGCCGGGGAGCCACAACGTGCACACCGGCCCCTACCACTGCGTGACTCGCCGCGCTCTTCCCGCTCGCGGGCGGGGGCGGGCAGGGGTGACCCTGCGCCCGCCGCGCCACCAAGCCAGACCGCCCAGGGGACAGATGGCGGGGACGCGCTGCCCCGACCCCGTCGAATGAGACCGTGACCCTCGCAGACTCTGAGTGCCCACTGCCGGTCACGCTCACAGGAGTCGCCTACCAGGACGCACGCGCCGCCGGGAGCTGCGTGGTACGACCCTGCAGTGCGGCTGTGCGCAGTGCCGTGACGAGGGCCGTGGTCGTCGGGTTCGCGGTCTCGGTTTGACGCGTGGCGGCGAACAGTTCGCGCAGGATCGGACGGTCCTCGATGGGTACCGCGCTGATTCCGGGCGCGGCCGGGTCGATGGCCGTGCGGGGGACTAGCGCGGTGGCGAGGCCGGCACGTGCAAGGGCGAGCTGGGCGGCGATGTCGGCGGTGACGTAGCGCACCGTGGGGGTGAGGCCGGCCTGCTCGAAGGCATGCAAGATGGCCTGTCCGCAATCCGTGGTCGGCGGTGGCACTGCGAGGCTGTGCGTGACCAATTCCCGCAGGCTGACCGGTCGTTCGCCGGTCTGGCCGGCCGCGGTGACGATGAGCAGCGGATCGTCGAGCAGTGGAGAGACCGCGAGGCCCCGGGGAGTCGTCTCGGGCAGGTGGTGATAGCGCTGCCCCAGCACCACATCGACGGCGCCGAGGGAGAGTTCTCGTAGCTGAGCCTGGTCGGTGAGAAGGCAGGTCACGGTGAGCTGCGGGTGCTCTGAGCCGAGTGCGGTCAGTGCGGGGGCCACGATCTGGGCGACGGTCGACGGCAGCGCGGCGAGGGTCGCGGTGGCGCCGACCGTTCCCCTGACCGCCGCGACGGCGCTCTCGGCGTCCTGCACAGCGGCGAGGATCCGGTCGGTGTGTTCGAGGAGCACGCGTCCCGCCTCGGTCAGTGCCACGGTTCGCCCGTCGGGGCGTAGCAGATCGACTCCCACTTCGCGCCGCAGCGCGGACAGCTGCTGGGACACGGCACCGGCGGACAGCGCCAGTGAGTGGGCGGCCGCAGTGATGGAACCGCGGGCAGCGACGGTCTTGAGCATGTGCAGACGGCGGATATCCAGCATGAATCAATAGATTACCTAAAGGGTCTCATCAGAAATCACCCTCTTGACCTATCGAGTTGTGGTGAGCGACCTTCGGCCCATGGAGATCTTCGATTGCATCGCCGCGGTGGCCCGGCCGATCCACGATTTCGGCGATGAGTTCATGTCCGACGAGGCGACCGCCGCCATCGGTGTGCGGGCCGGGTTTCCGCCGGGGCGCGGCTTCTACTGCCGCGGCCGCTTTGGGGTGCTCGGCGAGGTATCGGCCTCGGTGGTGCAAGCGGTACAGGGCTTCCTCGGACCCGATCTGGTCATCGCCGGCTGGCGGGCTGGACGGTCGGTGATGCCGGCGGAGGAAGCCGTCGGCTGCTATGCGCACGCCGTCCGAACGTGGGGGCGCGCCAACATCACCACCGACGTCGACGTGGAGCGCTTCAATTGCTTGGCGGAGCAGCTGATCGATGCGGCCGATGCCGATGCCGATGCACTGCCTCTGTTCGCCGGCTGGCGTGCACAGCCCATCCCCATCGATGACCCGGTTGGTGCGGCCATGCAGCGTGCACACGTACTGCGGGAACACCGGGGCGCCTGTCATCTAGCGGCAGTGCGCCGGTGTGGGCTGAGCGCAAGAGAGGCGATGGTCATCAATCTCGGCGTCGAGCAGGCGACCCACTACGGCTGGCATGGGCCGCACCCCGACACCGCGACCCTGATCCCCCGCTGGCAGCGTGCCGAGCAACTCACCGACGAGATGCAGGCGCCCCTCTACGCCACCCTGACCGACCGGCAGCGTACCGAGTTCGCCCAACTTGTCGAGGCGTTGACCGGGGCCCTGATCCCATGACCGGACGCCGAGACCATCGACCGACAGGAACACGAAGCCCAGGCGGTCGTCACCACCGGCCAACCGTTTTCTCCGGGAGCCGGCGGAGCACCCTCTCGCAGACAGTCAGCCCGCACCGACGCGGGTCTTGTCTGGTGGAATGGTGTGCGACGGCGCCCCAGGGCGCGGCATGATCGCGGCCATGCTGATCGCTCATGAGGGTTGTTCGCCGACGGTCCACCCCACGGCCTATGTCGCTCCGACCGCCACGCTGTGCGGTGACGTGCGCGTGGGGGCCGGGTGCCGGGTGCTGTTCGGTGCGGTGCTCACCGCCGAGGGCGGGCCGGTGGAGCTGGGCGAGGGCTGCATCGTGATGGAGAACGCGGTCCTGCGTGGCACCCGACGGGATCCGCTGATTCTGGGACGGCAGGTGCTGGTGGGCCCCACCTCATACCTGACCGGCTGCCGAGTCGAGGACGAGGTCTTCCTGGCCACCGGCAGCCGCGTCTTCAACGGAGCCCGGATCGGAACCCGCGCCGAGGTACGGATCAACGGCATTGTGCATCTCCGCACCGTGCTGCCTGCCGACTCGACGGTGCCAATCGGCTGGGTCGCCGTCGGCGACCCGGTGCGCATCCTTCCGCCGGAGGACCACGAAGGAATCTGGGCTGTGCAGAAAGACCTGGACTTTCCCGGCTACGTCTTCGGCCTCGACCGCCCTGCCGAGGGCGAGAGCCTGATGCCGGCCATCTCCGAACGCTTCGGACGCAGCCTCGGCCGCCACAGCAACGACCAACAGATCTGAGCCCCCGTCGGAGAATCCCGGGCCATCACCGCTCGGCTCCACCAGGCATGCCGCAATGAGCGTCTGCGGTCAGCCCCGCGGCAAGCCGGAGACACCTTTCCGGGCGCGAGCGGCGGCCGTTGCCGGCCTGCGAGTTCTTCAACCTTGCCCCGGCGGGTGGCCATGAGCCTGACGGAGGGCCATGCCGTAGCTGCGCGCCGTGGTCAGGTGTGGCTGGTGGCGGTGAGGATGGTGCCGCCGTGAAAGCGCCCGTAGACCGGAGTGCCTCCAGGCCACCTCGGATGGCGGCCGAACGGAACGCTCGTTGGCCTCGCCGCCCCGCCCAGGTCGGCCAGGAGCGTACCCTCGGGCACCCGGGAGCCGAGGTCCGCGAGCGTCGGATCACCCGAGGAACGCGCTTCCTCGACGGTGATGGGCCTCGCGGTGGCGGGTTCGGCCGCGCGCGCCAGAGCCTCTGGCGAGTCCTCGGGGAACCCGTCGCCGGCATCGGCGAAGTCTCCGGAGAACCAGTTGAGGAATGCGGTGGAGAAGCTGTCGAAGTGCTCCGCGTCCCTCGCGGCGTACCTCACCAGCCCGGCCACGGTCATCAGCCAGTGCTGGAGCGACGGCGCGACCAGCTCAGCACCATGGGTCTCCCAGAATTTGAACACCGGACCCCACGCGCCCGTCGCGGGATTCACGTCCACGTAATAGGTTTCTGCGTATGCGTTGGTGTGGACGATGCGGAACGAGCCGGGATCGCCACACCGCCACGCGCCCCCGCCGCTGGCGGCCTGGGAACGGTTCGGGGCCCCGAACTCTCCATGTTCGCCGACATGTAGCACTCCCACGCGGCGGTAGATCTCCCGGATCGGCTCGGGCACCGGAACACCCCAGCCGTCCATCTCCTCGTCGCTCACCCCTTCACCCACGCGTACGCTCTCCTCGGTGTCCGAGGCCTCCCGCAATGCTTGCACCACGTACTGCCACGAGGGGGTTTCGCTGCTCCACGTCATGCATGGAGCTTCACATAGCGCTCCCATGCTCTCGGCACCGCGGTCGCCCTGAGTTCACGGCAGGCCAGCACGGTGCTGGGCGGGCCGTTGCTGCTGGCCGCCGGGGGGAGGGGTGGCGCCCTCGCATGGTCGCGGCCGGTGCTGGCGCTGTCGGCGGGCTGTCCTTGGCCTGCGGTTCGGGTTGTACCGCCTCCTATCTGGAATGCGGCCTGCGGCTCTGCGGCTTCAGCGGTGGCCGGTCACGATCACCGTGGTTGTTTCCCGCTTTCGTGGTGGCCGGTTGTGGTTGTTGCGGGGCCCGTGGTTGTTCGTGTTGTGGGTGTTTTCTGTGTGTGGTGGGGGTTGTTGCTGGTTGTTAGTGGGGGTTGTGGTGGTCGGTGTCGGTGATGGTGGGGGTGATGGGTGGGACGACCATGCGGCGTCGGCGGAGGATGCTGGTGTATACGGCTGTTCCGATGATTCCTACGGTCATCAGGATCAGCCCGACGAGGTCGAGGTTGACGCCGTCGAGTTGCCAGTCGGACGCGAAGGTGAGGATGGCTCCCACGGCGATCAGGATGATGCAGGCTCCCAGACCCATAAGATTTTCCTCCCTTGGAGGGTCGGATGGCCCTCGCGTACCCCGCTCGGGGCCTGTCATCCCCCTTCTTGCGTGGCGTCCGCGTTCCGCCCGGCCGCGTCTTTTCGCGAGAGCCTCAGTGTCCCGGGGGGTGAGGGGGGCCTCAGTGTCCCGGGGGGTGAGGGGGCCTCAGTGTCCCGGGGGGTGGGTTTGAGAGAGCCTCAGTGCCCAGGGCGGTGAGGGGGGCCTCGGTGCCCGGGGGTGAGGGGGCGTCAGTGTCCCGGGGGAGGGGGGTGTCTGTGCCCGGGGTGGGTTTGGGGGGGGGTGTCTGTGCCCGGGGGTTGGGGGGGTGTCTGTGCCGGGGGGGCGGGCTTTGAGGGGGGGTTAGCGTCGGACGCGGGCGAGGAGGAGGGCGACGTCGTCGTGGTCGCCGGGGTGTCGTAGTGCGGCCAGGAGGTGGTCGCAGGTGTATTCCAGGCTGCGGTGTGGTCCGTCGAGGAGGGTGAGGAGGGTTTCGAGGCGGTTGTCGATGTCCTGGTCGCGGGTTTCGACGAGTCCGTCGGTGTAGAGGAGGAGTTGGTCGCCGGGGTCGAGGTCGACGGTGGTGGTACGGAAGGGGACGCCGCCGACGCCCAGGGGGGCGCCGGTGGGCAGGTCGAGGAGTTCGGGGCGGTGTCCGGGCCGCATCCGGACGGGGGGCAGGTGTCCGGCGGTGGAGATGTGGCATTGCGCGCCGTGGGGGTCGTACAGCACGTAGGTGCAGGTGGCGATGTAGGGGTCCAGGCCGGCGGTGATCCGGTCCAGGTTGCGCAGTACCTCTGCGGGGGGGAGGTCGAGGCCGGCGAGGGTCTGGGTGGCGGTGCGCAGTCGTCCCATGGCGGTGGCGGCGTTGATGCCGCTGCCCATGACGTCTCCGACGACCAGTGCGGTGCGTTCGCCGTTGAGTGGTAGTACGTCGAACCAGTCGCCGCCGACCTCGATCGCCGCGCCGGCGGGCTGGTAGCGGGAGGCGACTTCGAGGCCGAGGACGTGGGCGGGTGGGTCGGGCAGCAGGCTGCGTTGGAGGGTGAGGGCGGTGTTGCGCTGGCGCTGGTACCAGCGGGCGTTGTCGATGCATACCGCGGCGCGGGCGGCGAGTTCGCCGGCCAGGGTGGCGTCGTCGTCGGTGAACGGCAGGGGGTTTCGGGCGCGTACGAGGTCGAGTGCTCCGAGGACCTCTCCGCGTGCGATCAGGGGGACGGCCAGGTAGGAGTGGACGCCCGCGCGGGCGAGCAGGGCGGCGGCGCGTGGGTCGCGGGCGATGAGGGACAGGTCCGCCTCGTGGACGTGGGGCACCATGACGGGCCGGCTGGTGTTCACGCACCGGGTGACCAGCCGGTCGGCCTCGTAGCGGGCCACTTCGCCGGGGGGGTCGGCCGCGGCGGCCGCCGCGGTGGGGTAGGCGGCGGTGACCGCGAGGGCTCTGAACACCGCCGGCCCGTCGGCCGGTCCGGGCGCGCGGTGGCCGGACAGGGCGGAGTCCAGGACGTCGACGGCGGCCATGTCGGCCAGTTCCGGTACGGCGACATCGGCCAGCTCCCGGGCGGTCTGTTCCAGGTCCATGGTGGTGCCGATGCGTACGGAGGCATCGGCGACGACGGCGAGCCGGTGCCGGGCCCGGTCGGCGTCGGTGGCCGCCCGGTGCCGGTCGGTGACGTCGATGACCGAGAGGGCCACCCCGAGTACTTTTCCGCCGGTGTCCTCCAGGCGGTAGAAGGACACCGACCAGGCGTGTTCGGTGTCCGGGTCGGCCTGTGTACGGCCCAGGGTGTACCGGTCGACCAGGGGTGTTCCGCTCGCCAGGACCTGACGCATCGCCGCTTCCACTCCGGCGGTGTCCAGCAGCGGCAGCATCTCTCCCACCCGGCGGCCCAGGTGTTCCTCGGCCGGGACTCCGTTGATCCGTTCGAGCGCCGGGTTGACCATGACGTAGCGCAGCTCGCTGTCCATGACCGCCAGTCCGATCGGTGACTGTTCCACCAGCCGTACCGACAGTGCCAGGTCACGTTCCACCCGCCGCAACAGTGCCTGGTCGGTGGCCAGGCCCAGCGCGTACAGGTCTCCGAGGTCGTCCTCGAGGCGCATGTTGCGGAATTCCAGCAGCCGTGTCCGGCCGTCCTTGTGCCGTACGGGGAAGGTGCCCGCCCAGCTCCCTTCCCCGCCCATCACCTCGGCGAACAGCCGCAGCACGAGACCGACGTGTTCCTCGGCGACCAGCAGCTGCGCGGCGGGCCGGCCCAGTGCCTCGGAGGCGCTGTAGCCGATCAGTGCCTCCGCCTGCGGGCTCCAGAACACGATCCGCCCCTGCGCGTCCAGGACGATCGCCGCCACCCCCAGCACGTCCAGCAGCCCGCCGCGCGGTGTCCCGCTCAGCTCCAGCCGCCCCGCGCCGTCCACGCCCTCCCCGAACCCGTCCGTGTCCATCGACCAGCCGCTCCTCCCACCCCCCGGGCACGCCCCCGGCACGGTCACGCCACGTACTCCTCCCGCAGAGGCCGCCATGACCCCCATCGTCTCCCCGGCCCCCGCCCGGCGCAGCCGCTGAGCCGGCCGCCCCCGCACCCCGGCCGCACCCCGGCCGTGCCCGGGGCCCCCGGCCGTGTCCGCGCGGGGGCCCGCGGCCGCACCCGCGCCTCCCGCCCGCGCCGCGGCCGTGCCCGCCACCCGGGCCGCGCCTTCCGCCGCGCCCCCGGCCCGGCCGTGCCCGCGCCTTCCGCCGTGCCCGGGCCGCACCCTGTCCCCGGCCGCGCCTTTCGCCGCGCCCGCCCCCCGGCCTCGGCCTCACCGGCGGTCGGGGTACGACGCCCCGGCCGCCCCTGCCTCCCGCCGCGCCCGCGCCCCGGCCGCCCCTGCCTCCCGCCGCGCCTCCCGCCGCGCCCGCGCCTCCCGCTGCACCCGCGCCCCCGGCCGCCCGGGCCTCCTGCCGCGCCCGCCGCCCGGTCGCGCCCCTACCGTCGGTCCGGGGTACGACACCCCGGCCGTGCTCGCGGCCTCGGCCTCACCGTCGGTCGGGGTACGGCGCCCGACCGCCCCCGGTCACGCGCTACTGGCGGTCGGGGTACGCCGCCCCCGCCGCCCCTGCTTCCCGCCGCGCCCGCGCCCCGGCTGCACCCGCGCCCTTGGCCGCCCGGGCCTCCTGCCGCGCCCGCCCCCCGGTCGCGCCCTTACCGTCGGTCCGGGGTACGACGCCCCGCCCCCGCTCGCGGCCTCGGCCTCACCGTCGGTCGGGGTACGGCGCCCGGCGGTATGACGAGGACCCCGCCTGACACTCACGCCCGCCGGCGCCCGACGGCGCGCGGCTGTTCCGCGCCATCGGCGTGTCACCGGCGGCGGTCTCGAAGGGTTTCCCGTACGCGATGGCGCCGGGCGGTCGCCTTTGCCGCCGGGCACGCCCCGGGCTTCTGGTGGGAGGTCTTCACCGTCGAGGAGCGGATCCCGGTGCACAGCGTCCGTCTCTGCCGCACCCGCGCGATGCCCCCGCCCGCCGGTGGCTCCGGCGCCTGCCTTCCGCGTCCGTCAGGTGGTGGCTCCCGTCCCGTACGTCCGCGATCATCCGTGACGTCGCTTCGGTGGTGTTCGGTGTGCCGGGGGGCGTCGTGGCAGCGGTGTCGAGGTGCCCGGCGGTGGGTCCTTCCCCTTCTCGTCGTCTCACCCCGCTTCCCCGCATCGGCCGGTTTCCCCGCATCGGCCGGTTTCCCTGCTTCGGCCGGCTTCCCCGGGCTCCAGGCGGCCGGTCGGGTGACAACGCGGCCCGGGACGGCCCGCCGCGTGCCGGTGATGCATGAGACGGCCGTGGGGAGGAAACCCGCCGGGTATGGCACGTACACCGGAACGACCGCGTGGCGGTGAAGACGACGCGTTTCCCCCCGGCCCCGCCCCTGGCCCTGGCCCTGGCCCTGGCCGCTCCACTGTCGGCGCTGGTCCCGGCTCCGGCCCTGGTCCCGGCTCCGGCCCTGGTCCCGGCTCCGGCGGTGATCGGGGCCCTGGGGGTGAGCAAGGTCCTGGCGGTGATCGGGGTCCGGGTCCTGGTCTTGATGCGGGTGGCGGGCGGGGTGGGGGGCCGGGGCCGGACGAGGTGGTGGAGGAGCGGGCGCCGGAGCGGCTTTCGCAGCTGCCCGGGGGGTCGTGGAAGGCGGTGTTGCGCGGCACTTTGAAGGAGTTCAAGGACGACGAGCTGGCGGACCGGGCGGCGGCGCTGACCTACTACGGTGTGCTGGCGCTCTTCCCGGCCCTGCTGGTGCTGGTGTCGCTGCTGGGGGTCGCGGGGGAGTCGGCGACCCGGCAGGTCCTGGACAACCTGAGCAGGATGACTCCGGGGTCCGCGCGCGATGTGATCACGGGCGCGGTCGAGCAGCTGCAGAGAAACTCCGGCATCGGCTCCGTGGTGGCGGTGGTCGGTCTCCTCGTCGCGCTGTGGTCCGCCTCGGGTTACGTGGCCGCGTTCATCCGTACCTCCAACGCCGTCTACGACATGCCCGAGGGGCGCCCGGTGTGGAAGGTGCTGCCGCTGAGGCTGGCGTTGACCCTGACGCTGATGGTCCTGGCCGTCGCCAGCGCCCTGATCGTGGTGTTCAGCGGCAGCCTGGCCCGGCAGGCGGGCAGCGCCCTGGGTATCGGCGACACGGCCCTGACGGTGTGGTCGTACGCGAAGTGGCCGGTCCTGGTCCTGCTCGTCACGATCATGATCGCGATCCTGTACTGGGCCGCTCCCAACGCCAAGGGCCGCGGTTTTCGCTGGGTCACTCCCGGCAGCCTGCTGGCGCTGCTGATCTGGATGATCGCCTCGGCGGGCTTCGCGTTCTACGTCGCGAACTTCGGCTCCTACAACAAGACGTACGGCACCCTCGCCGGCGTGATCATCTTTCTGGTGTGGCTGTGGATCACCAACCTGGCCATCCTGCTCGGCCTGGAGTTCGACGCCGAGCTGGTGCGCCAGCGGGCCGTCGCCGGCGGGCACCCCGAGGACGAGGAGCCCTATGTCGCACCCCGCGACACCCGCGCGTGGAGCGAGGAGGACCGCCGCCGCCTGGAATGAACCCCCCGCCCCATCCGCAACCCCGCCCGGCCGCAAGCCCCTCACCCCGCCCGCCGGCCGAAAGGCCCGCCCCCGCCGGCCGAAAATCCCGCCCGGCCGCGGGCCGTCACCCCGCCCGCCGGCCGAAAATCCCGCCCGGCCGCGGGCCGTCACCCCGCCCGCCGGCCGAAAATCCCGCCCCGCCGGCCGAAAGGCCCGCACCGTCCGCTGCCCCGCCCCGCCCCGCCCGCTGGGCCGCGCCCTGCCTGGGCCGGCGGGGCGGCGGGGCGGGGGCCGTGTCCGACGGGTGTGTCGGATGGCCGGCCGGGTTCGGTGCGCTGCCGGGCCACGGCCGTGGGCGCCTGTGGTCAGTGGAGGGCCGGTACCCGTTCGGCCGGGGGCGGCGGGCCGGGCGGGGTGCCGTCGCCGAAGGGCCGCCCGCCGAGCTGCTCGCGTCCGTGGGGGGTGAGCCAGCCGCCGGTCCGCGGGCCCAGGGGCACGATGCCGGTGGGGTTGATGTCGCTGTGCACGACGTAGTAGTGGGCCTTGATCTGGTCGAAGTCGATGGTGTCGCCGAAGCCCGGGGTCTGGAACAGGTCCCGCGCGTACGCCCACAGGGCGGGGAGTTCGGTCAGTTTGTTCCGGTTGCACTTGAAGTGGCCGTGGTAGACGGCGTCGAAGCGCACCAGGGTGGGAAAGAGCCGGACATCGGCTTCCGTGATGGTCTCGCCCACCAGGTAGCGGCGGCCTGTCAGCCGTTGCTCCAGCTCCTCCAGCCGTTCCCACAGCCGGCGGTAGGCCGCGTCGTACGCCTGCTGGGTGCGGGCGAAGCCGCACTTGTAGACGCCGTTGTTGACGTCGCGGTAGATCTTCCCGGCCAGGTCGTCGATCTCGTCGCGCCGTCGGGCGGGGTAGAGGTCGGGGGCGCCGTCCCGGTGGTGGGCCGCCCACTCGTGTTCCAGGTCGAGGGTGATGCGGGCGAAGTCGTTGGTCACCACCTGGCCGGTGGGGATGTCGACGATGGCGGGGACCGTGATGCCCCGCCGGTAGCCGGGCTGCCGGCGGAAGAAGGCTTCCTGCAGCCGTTCGATGCCCAGGACGGGGTCCCTGCCGCCGGGATCGAGGTGGAAGGACCAGCTCCGCTCGTCGTGCAGCGGGCCGGCGATGCCCAGGGACAGCACGTCCTCCAGGCCCATCAGGCGCCGGACGATCGCGGCTCGGTTCGCCCACGGGCAGGCCCGGGCGATGACCAGCCGGTAGCGCCCGGGTTCCACCCGGTAGCCGTCCCGGCCGTCCGCCGTGATCCGTGTCGTGAGGTAGTTCTGGTCCCGCTCGTACGCGCCGTCACCCGCCACGCCCCCAGCCTAGCCCCGCCACCCGCCCGCCCGCCGTGCCGGCGGCCCCTGCGGCGGGGCGCGGACCAGACCGGGATACGCAGGCGGGCCGGGGGCGCGCGGCGGGCCGGGGCCGGTCGGGGCCGTGGGCCGGGGGTGGGGTGGGTCAGATCATCAGCAGCAGGCGGGTGTGCGCGACGAGTTTGCGGTTGACGCTGGTGCTCTGCACGAAGATGGTGAAGTCGTCGTTGTGGTCCGGCTTGACGCGTACCTCCACGTCGGGCAGGCCGAGCAGGGCGCGCGCCTCGGGCCCGGTGTACACCCGGTCGGTCTTCTTCTCCAGGACCGCGATCTGCTTCTGCGCCTGGACCTTCTCCGCCTTGCTCAGCTGGTAGAACGCCGCGCCGGTACGGTAGGAGTGGCCGCACTCCAGGACCCATTCGCGGATTCCCGCGTCCCGGGCGACCGGGATCAGCTGGTACTGGGAGGGCTTCACCGGGGTGAGTCCGGCCGCCTTGATGGTGTCCTTGTTGACCGTCTCCGCGCCCATGGAGAACACCGCGCGGGAGCCCCGGATGCCCTGGGCGCGGCCCACCATGAACTTCTCGGTGGCCTGCTGGATGACCTGCCCGGCCTCCTCCAGGCCCTGGGTGCTCGTGGCGTCCCAGATGGCGATGTTCTCCTTGGGGAAACCGCACTGCATGGCTTCGCGCTTGCCTATCTGGTCCGGTACGAGGACGGCCAGGGTCCAGTTGTCCTGCTGCGTCGCGATCATCTCGGCGACGGCCTTGACCAGTTCCCGCGGATTCCTGGCGGGGGAGTCGGGGCAGCGGTGGCTGGCGTTCTCCTGCCCGTCGGTCAGCACGAACGTCAGGAAGCTGTGGTCGCCGTACAGTTGGGCCGTCTGCGCCAGCTCCCGCTGCGACTTCAGCGCGGCCGCCAGCAGGGCCGTCATGCCGCCGACCCGGTACAGCTCCTTGAGCGAGGGCATCCGCAGCACGTCCTTGTCGTAGATGACGCACTCCACCTTGTCGGCGAAGACGTATACCGTGACGCGGGTTTCCTGCTCCAGCTCCCTGGAGCGGCGGGCGAGGTAGGCGATCTGCTGGTCGGCGACGTCGACGACCTTGCGGCTCAGATGCGACATGGACGAACTGGCATCCAGCACGAGAGCAACGTGATTGATGTAGTTCTGGTTTCCGGACATGACCAGCTCCCCCTCGCTTGCGGCTTGATGGTCCTACCGTCTCACCCACCACTGACAGTCGATCTTGTCGGCGCGGCCGGTCACCGCGCCGCCGCGCGGCCGCGCCGGGACGTGGAGACGAGGCATCCCGGGGGTGCCCCGTGCCCTGCTCGATGCCGGCCTGCGCGGTCGCGCTGCGGGCCCCGGGCGCGTGCCGCGCCCTGGTCGATGCCTGGCGGTGTGCGGTCGCGCTGCGGGCCCCGGGCGCGTGCCCCGCGCCCTGGTCGATGCCTGGCGGTGTGCGGTCGCGCTGCGGGCCCCGGGCGCGTGCCCCGCGCCCTGGTCGATGCCCGGCGGTGTGCGGTGTCGCGTCCGGTTGTTGTGAGCCGCGCGGTCCTCGGGTGCGGCGATGAGGTCCTGGAGCGTGCCAGGTGCCCGGTCGGCGCCGGGTTCTCGCAGCCGTGTCCGGCTGCCGGCGGGCCGGGCCGGTGGGCGGCGGCTGCCGCGCCGGTGATACCCGGACGGGGGCCGGCTCCGCCTCGCCACCGTGCCGCGAGCCCTTCACCGCACGCCCGGCCGGCGCCGGCACACGTACAGCCGGCGATGGGTGACCGCCTCCCGCAGCGCGCACGGCCCGGTGGCCGTCTTCCCGCTCGCCCCACCGCGCGGAGGGCTGACCAGGGCGCGCCACGGAGTGCGCCGGGGCACTGAACTCCCGCTCATGAGCCGCTGGTTGGGGGAGGGGGGTGCCGCCGGCCCCGTACGGCGGAGGTAGTGCCGTCGCTGGTCGCTGGTCGCCGGTCGCTGGTCGCCGGTCGCCGGTCGCTCCGGGCCGTTCTGCGCCGTCCGTATCGGGATGTTCGGTGACGAGAGAGGCGCTCTCCACGCTCCACCCCCTCACCGGCGAGGTCATCAGCGAGGCCCGCGATTCCCGGCCGGGGTGCGAAGAGGCCGTCCGCCCGCGGCGGCTCACCGGTGCCCGCGCCCACGGGCGCCCTGCGGCCCTGCGCCGGACGGCGCGCCCACGGTGCGCGCCGGAGGCCCTGGGCCGGCTCGCCGCTCAACTCGACCGGCCCGCAAGGCGGTTGACGGTCGGCGTCGCGCGGCTGCCGTGTCAGTTCGCCGGCAGGGCTCTGACGCGTTCGGTGAGCAGGGGCATCAGATGCCTCCGCCATGTGTCGAGGTGGACCATGCCGCCGGACATCCCGCCATGGGCGTACTCCTTGCGGTAGACGGCCTCGGACTCGTCCTTGGCGAGGTCGACGCCCACGGCCTCGCCGAACGCCGCCCGCAGCAGGGCGGTGACCTCATCGACCGACGGCGGGACCTCGGTGTGGGGCAGCCGCTCGCGCAGACCCCGCCACACGTGGGTGTCGCCGCGCATGCCCCACCTCTCCGGTTCGGGATCGAAGAGGACGGCCATGGTCACGGCCGGTGCCTGGTCGGGTGTTCCATGTGCCATGGGGGCAGCCAGCCTCCCAAACCCGCGCCGCCGCCGGCCCGACGGTGTCCGGCGACGTCCGGCGGCGCCGCCAAGGCACCATCAGGGGAGCGCGGCTTGCGCCGGATCTTCGTGAAGCCGGCCGCCGGATGCCGCGCCGCCCATGGGCGCGGGAGGCCGTCAAACGCGAGGACGAGCCGGGCGCGGCAGCCGTGTCCTGCAGGCTCAGAGAGCTGCCGGGCCGAAGACCGCGGTGTCGACGGAGGCGTACGTCACGCCGTGGTCGGCCAGGACTTCGGCGACGGTTCCGCCGGTGGTGGTGAGCGCCAGGAGGATGTGCTCGTCGCCTATCTCCCGGTCCTTGCGGGCCACCGCCACCCGAAGGGACTGCACCAGGACACCCTTGGCCTCCCGTGAGAAGGGCCGCCGTCCGGGCCGCCGCCCAAGGCCCTTGCGGTCACCCGCCAGCGCGCCCGCGCCGTGGGTCTGTTCCACCCGGGCCACGAGCACGCCGAGGTCGATACCGAGGTCGGCCAGGGCCTCCGCGTCCGCCCGGGACAGCCCCGCCCGGCGCCGGGCGTCGGCCAGCGCCGCCAGAAGGGAGGGTCGGCGGTCGGGCGGGCACAGCTGTCGCAGTGCGGCCGCCGCCGGGGTGTTCTCCCGGTCGAGCAGGGCCAGCAGCAGATGCTCGTGGGTGACGAGCCTCGCGCCGTCACGCCCCGCGTGCTCGACCGCGCCCTTCACCACACACCGCGCGGCCTTCGTGAACCGTTCGAACATCACTGCCTCCCGTGCTTCTTGTGGACGGCCTGCCGGCTGACACCCAGTTCGGTCGCGATCTCCTGCCACGACCACCCCTGGTTGCGCGCGCTGCGCACCTGGACGGCTTCCAGCTGTTCCAGCAGCCGCCGCAGAGCGGATACGGCCCGCAGCCCGACCCGGGGGTCGCGGTCGCCCGCTCGTGCGGCGAGATCGGTCGCATCGGTCATGATGTCAACCTACGTTGACACCCTCTCGCGTGTCAACCTTCATTGACACCGCGGCTGCGCCGCCCCACCCCAGCCCGGCCCCCGCCCGAGCCCCGGCCCCCGCCCGAGCCCCGGCCCCCGCCCCTGTCCGATGCCTGCCCTTGTCCGGGCCCCCGGCTCCTGCCCGGCCTCGTCGGGGCGGAAGGCGCGCGGCAGGCGGCGGACGCCGCGCGGGGCGTGACGAGGTGTCATCGGTCCACCTCGCCGCTGGACGGCTCGGCCTGCCGGCGGGCCCGCAGTACTCCGTCACTGTCGGGCAGGACAGCGCAGAACAGCGCGGCGGCTCACCGGCGTACACGGGCAGGAGCGCCGTGGCTCGGGCGCCGGCCAGCCGGGCGGCCAGCTCCGGGACGTCGTCCTCGTCGGCGAGCACGCTGTGGACCAGGCCGTCCCGGTCCTGCCGGACACTCTCGACGAGGCCCTCGGCGGGAAGGGCGCCGAGGACGGCGGCGATGTCGGACGACAGGTCCGGCCGTACGGCCGGCCGGGCGCGGGGAGCGAGCCGGGCGCGAACGGTGTCGAGGGTGTCGAGGGTGAGGCGGTGCCGTCGTGAGGCGTTTGCGACGTACGTCTCTTCCAGAAGTCCGGCACGGCCGCAGGCGACCGCCTCGCGCACCAGGGCCCAGAAGCCCTCGTCGGCCGGCCGCCGGAGGCCGTCCTCGCCGGGCTCGAAGGCGTAGGGGGAGACACCCAGGCGTTCGGGGAACGGTCCGAGCTCGCGGGTACGGGCGAGTGCCGCGTGGCAGGGCCGGCTGCTGCCGACGCAGAGGTACTGGTCCCACCCGACGTGCACGAAGAACGCCCCCTCTGCTTCCAGGCGGCACCAGGCGCCGCTGTCGCGCAGCATGAGCCGTACCAGCTCCAGGGCGATGTCCGGCGTCACCTCCGCCCCGTCGTGGAAGCCGGCCAGACCGCCCGGAAGGAGCGTGTCGAGCCCGAAGCCGTCCAGTGGCGGCTCGAGGCCGAAATGGACGAACGACGCGACCTGCGGCTCACGAACGGACAGCCGGCCGAGCCCGGTGCCCGCGGCGAACGCCTGAACCGCCTCGAGGTAGGCCGCCTCGCCGGGCCGTGATCGCCGGCGGTGTCCTCGGCGCCGGTGTAGTGCCCGTGCGCGTCGCGGTCGGCGGGGTCGTACGTGCTCACGCGGTAGACGTAGGGAAGGTGCACGCCGCCCTCTTCCACCGGCTGCTGCCAGGGCCAGGGCCATAGTCGGCCGGGC
Source organism: Streptomyces sp. NPDC029139 (assembly GCF_055564335.1). Taxonomy (NCBI): domain Bacteria; kingdom Bacillati; phylum Actinomycetota; class Actinomycetes; order Kitasatosporales; family Streptomycetaceae; genus Streptomyces; species Streptomyces sp. NPDC029139. The sequence goes on from NZ_JBVHWN010000013.1 coordinate 111,950, forward strand.
GGCCCCGGTCAGCGAGCCTGAATCCGAGGTCGCTGATCTGTCCGCGCAGGCCTTGCGGCAGGCGAAGGGCCCAGCAGCCTGCCGCCTCGGCGGCCAACTCGCGCCCCGACCACCGGCTTTCACGCGCTGTGCGCACTTCGGGCCGGCGGGCGGCGGCGGTCGCGGAGGGGGTGCGGTGACGGCCGGCGACGGGGCAGGTCCTGTCCCAGCGCTCGGCCGGGGGAGAGGGCAGGGGGTGGTGCGCCCCCGCGGGAGACGGCACATCTGCAGCTGCAGCTGTTGCAGGGTGCGACGCCGGTGTGCCGGCAGGGGCGCGGGCACTGGCGCGGCCTGGGCACTCTCGCCGCGGGCAGCCGGGACAAGGGCGGGCATGAGTGTCCGGCTGGCCGGCTCGTCGATGAGCGGCGGGGTGTTCGCCCTCGGCTCGGGCGCGTCACGGCATCGTCGTACGGGCTCGGCCGGTCACCTGCCGTACAGGAAAGACCGGGCGGGGACGAAGAGTTCGTGACCGGTCGGGAAGCGGACGCGTACCCCGGACTCCGTCCATGTGGTGGACTCGATGCCCTTCGCGCCCAGGACGGTGTCGATGTCCACCCAGTGTCCGTAGGACATGTTGTGACTCCTGCCGACCACCATCTTGTAGGAGTGCCGCCCGGACAGGGTGTGCCGGTGCACCAGCTCGAGGAAGTGCGGGAAGCCGTCGGGGTAGGCCACCGTTGCGGGAGCGCTGCTGCGGTAGGTCACCTCGCTCTGCGGCCACCAGATGACGGTCAGGAACGCGGCGGTCAGCACGACGCCCGCGACGCCGCCCAGCAGCATCCTGCCGATCGCGGCGGCCCTGCGGGGCCGTGCGGTGGGGGAGGGGTGGTCGGGGATGGACGTGCCGATGATGCCCTCCAGGGTTGGCGGTTGGCGCCGCTCCGTACCGGCCGGCCGGCCGGAAGCGGTTCTGCGTGGAGGACGCTCAACCGCGCCGATCGGTTGTGGCGAGCACCGGGCCCGGTAATGAAAAGGCCCACCCCCGCCTCCAGGCATCCGGGGGAGCGCGGTACGCCACCGGAGCGCAGGGCCACCGTTGTCCGGCGGGATGAGTCCGGCCGCCCGGGCGCGCGGGCCGGCGGTCCCGGCCGACGCACCCACCACCCCGGCCGGCGCCCGCGGTTCGGTACGAGGCCGGGTGGACGCACGACGGGAGAGGGCTGGGCGCCGGCCGGCCCGACCGGGGCCTGGACGACCCGGGGCGGGGGCGGGCCCGCCCCGGGTTCTGAACCGCCGCCCCGCCGCACCCGTCCGCCAGCACCCGCCGCGCCCGTCCGCCCGTGCCCCGCACCCGTCCGCCAGCACCCGCCGCGCCCGTCCGCCCGTGCCCCGCTGCCCGCCCGCCCGCACCGTCCGACCGTGCCCGCCCGCCCGCACCGTCCGACCGTGCCCGCCCGCCCGCACCGTCCGACCGTGCCGTCCGACCCGTGCCCGCCCACCGCACCAGCCGCCCGGCCACGGTCAGACCGCCGCCTCCCTCTCCACCGCCGCCTCCACGGACTTCCCCGCTTCCGCCCGCGCGCCGCCGCGGGTCTGCTGCGCTGCGACCCGCCGGCGCCGCGCCGGCACGCCCGCGGTCGGGTGGGCGACGCCCCAGGCCGCGCCCTTGCAGATCAGTTCCTTGTAGAGGGCGGCCACACGGCCCGTCAGCGCCCGCTCGACGGCCCGGTCGTCGGCGGTGACGAACTGGATCAGGCCCTCCTTGCGGCCCAGCGAGACGCACTGCTGGAAGTAGCGGATGGAGACGCGGGGGACCTTGGCGCCGGCCAGACGGGCGGCGATGGCGTCGGCGGCCTGCCAGGCCATCGGAACGCCCGAGGCGCAGGACATGCGCAGCGGCTTGCCGCCCGGCCCGATGGCCATCGCGGCGTCCCCCACCGCGTACACATCGGGGTGGGACAGCGAGCGCATCGTGGTGTCGACGACGATCCGGCCGCCCTCGGCGAGTTCCAGCGCGGTGGCCCGGGCGATCTCGTGCACGGCGAAGCCGGTGGTCCAGACGGTGACGTCGGCGGGCAGGGTCCGCCCGTCGGCCGTCGTCACACCGTCCGCCGCCACGGAGCCGACCGCGGTGTGCTCGTGGACGGTGATGCCGAGCCGGTCCACGACCTTGCGCAGGTGGGCGCGTCCCTTGCCGGAGAGCCAGTCCCCCAGGGCGCCGCGCACGGCCAGGGCGACATCGAGGTCCGGGCGGGCCTCGGCGATCTCGGCCGCGGCCTCCAGCCCGGTCAGCCCGCCCCCGACCACGACCACGGACCCGCCCGCGCCCAGGGCGGCCAGCCGCTCACGCAGACGCAGCGCGCCGGGCCGGCCGGCGACCTCGTGGGCGTGTGCGGTGACGCCCGGGACCCCGCCGTCGTTCCAGCCGCTGCCCAGGGCGTAGACCAGCGTGTCGTACGCCAGTTCCTCCTCCTGGCCGGGGCCGTCCGGGCCGTCCACGGCGGCGACCGTCACCGTCCTGCGGTCCACGTCCACCCCCGTGACCTTCGCGAGCTTCAGGGCCACGCCCGTGCCCGCGAACATCTCGCGCAACGGCCGGGGGGTGAGGTCCTGGCCGGCGGCCAGCTGGTGCAGCCGGACCCGCTCGACGAAGTCCGCCTCCGGGTTGACCAGGGTGATGGTGACGTCCTCGCGGTGCAGCCGCTTGGCGAGGCGGCCGGCGGTGACGGCTCCGGTGTAGCCGGCTCCGAGGACGACGATGCGGTGCTGCATGGGCCTGCTCCTGTCTGCGAGGTGGTGCCGCGGTCCTTCGCGGTGTCGCCCCTTGAACCGGACAGCCCGGCGTTTCCTGACAGGAACAGAATGTGAAGCACGTCACACCTGCCCGGGAGGGTCGGAGAACGTACACCCGGGAGGGTCAGAGAACGTACAGAGGAGACTCCCCGCGGCCCGCGGCGGCCCACTGCTGCGTGGCGCGTACGAGCTTGTCCGGGTTGACCTGGCTGCGCAGGGCGACGATGCCCTCCCCGGTGACCTCCAGGCACGTCACCCCCACCACCCGGCCGTCCACGACCGCCACGACGGCCGGCCCGCCGTTGGCCGTCGCGGCGTAGATCTCCGGCGTGCCGCCCACGTAGGCCCGCTTCGCCGGGCTGGGCTTGAACAGCCCGCGCAGGAACGTGGCGACCGCCAGTGCGCCCTCGAACGCCTTCGCGCGCGCGGGAACCTTCCCGCCGCCGTCCCCGACCGAGACGGCGTCCTGCGTCAGCAGGCGCACCAGCGGCTCGGTGCGCCCGCTGGTCGCCGCGGCCAGGAACTCCTCGACGATCCTGCGGGCGGCGGCCTCGTCGATCTCCGTGCGCGCCCTGCCGTCGGCGACGTGCTTCTTGGCCCGGTGGTAGATCTGCTGGCTGGCGGCCTCGGTCACGTCCAGGATTTCGGCGATCTCCCGGTGCGGATAGTCGAAGGCCTCACGCAGCACGTACACCGCCCGCTCGCCCGGCGACAGGCGCTCCAGCAGGACCAGGACGGCGTACGACACCGACTCGCGCTGCTCGGCGGTGTCCGCGGGCCCCAGCATCGGGTCCCCGGCCAGCAGCGGTTCGGGGAGCCACCTGCCCACGTACGTCTCACGCCGCACCCGCGCCGAACCGAGCTGATTGAGGCAGAAGTTGGTGAGGACCTTCGTCAGCCAGGCCTCCGGCACCTCGATCCGCCCGACATCGGCCGCCTGCCAGCGCAGGAACGTCTCCTGTACGGCGTCCTCGGCCTCACCGGCCGAACCGAGCAGCCGGTAGGCGATGGCCTCCAGCCGGGGCCTGGCAGCCTCGAACCGGTCGACGTCACTCATGAGCAGAGCCATGCCCGCGATCCTAATCGCCCCCCGTCCGCGGCGGCCGCCGCACCACCCCCCGGCCCGCGACACCCCCTCACCCGCGGGGCCAACACCCGCCCGCACCAACCCCCCACGCCCGCGGGGGCCAACCCTCTACGCCCGCCAACACCCACCCCGAGCCCCCACGCCCGAGCCCCCACGCCCGCGCCGACCCCCGCCCCCGCGCCACCGCCCCCGACGACCTCAGACGCCGGTGTACTGGGCGGCGTACTCCTCGCTGGCCGGGACGACGGTGATCACGTCGATCAGCACACCGTCGGGCGCGGCGACGATGAAGTGGCGCTGGCCGAACTCCTCGGTGCGCAAAGGCAGTACCTCGGGCAGCCCGGCCTCCGCCACGAGCCGCCGGTGCTCGCTGTCGACGTCGCCCACCTCGAAATTCAGCAGCAGCCCGCCTTCCAGCGCGGCCCGGTGGCCCTCGGGGACGCTCGGGTGGGTGTGGTCGAGCAGGGCCAGCTCGTAGTGCGGGGCGTCCGCGCGGCGCAGGCTGACGTACCACTCGGCCTCGAAGGTCACCTCGAAGGCGAAGTGGCGGGTGTAGAAGTCGCGCGCGGCCGCCACGTCGCCGGTGGCGAGCACCGGATAGAAGCCGTGGAGTCGGTCGGTCATGGCAGGGATCCTTCGCTCAATTTCACATACCCTGGGTATGTGAATGGTGGCGTTAGCATACCCCCGGTACGCGAAATGGAAAGGGCGACCCCTGATGGCCACCAACCGAGCACAGCAACGGGCAGCCACCCACCATGCCCTCCTCGCCGAAGGACGCCGCCGCTTCGCCGCCGACGGATACCACCACGTCGCCCTGACCGATGTCGCGCAAGCCGCCGGAGTCACCAAAGGGGCCGCCTACCACCACTTCCACAGCAAGACCGGACTCTTCCGGGCAGTCGTCGCCCAGGTCCAGCACGAACTCGGCGAACACGTCGCCGCCGCGGCCGCACACCACACCGGCCTGTGGGACCAACTCCGTGCCGGCTGCCACGCCTTCCTCGCCGCCGGAACCGACCCCGCCGTACGCCAGATCCTCCTCATCGACGCGCCCACCGTCCTCGGCTGGAACGAATGGCGCACCCTCGACGAGGAGAACTCCGCCCGGCACCTCACCGAAGCGCTCACCGCACTCGCCGAAGCCGGATCCATCCCCGACCGGCCGGTCGAGCCCCTCGCCCGGCTCCTGTCGGGAGCGATGAACGAAGCCGCCCTCTGGATCGCCGGCGGCGGCGACCCAGGGGCCGCCGAAGCGGCCCTCGACCAGCTCCTGGCAGGCCTGCACACCCCCACCCGCCGATAACCCCCGCCCCCGTGCCCGCCCCGGTGCCCGCACCGGCGAAGCCCCCGCCCCCCCGCACGTCGGCGGGGGAGGGGGCTCGCCCTCACGGCTTCCGAGCTGTTCGCGGCGAGAACAGTGCGAACGCCCTCTCCGCGTCCACCAGGACGCGTACGCGGCGCTGGACGCAGCGGCGCATCGCACGCCGCCTCTTGCGCCGTTGCGCTCAGGAGTGCCGCCGACGCCGAAGAACGACGTACGACAGACCGACGGCCGCACCTGTCGCGAGCACCAGACCGGCCCCCGTCTCCAGGCTGCTGGGCCCTGCCGCGCCGCCCACTCCGCCCTGGGCTCCGCGGGAGGGCATCACCGTCGGCCGGACGGTGGCCGGAGACGTGGACGTAGGCGTGGGCGTGGAGGGGGACGTGGGCGTGGAGAGGGGCGTCAGGGGCGGTGCGGTGGCGGTGCTGCTGCCTCTTCTCGGCAGCCACTCGCAGGCGATGTTGTCGTCCGGCCCCTGGTCCTCGTCGAGCCGGTTCGGGTCGCTGCGGTCCATCTCGAAGACGGCCTGGGCGTCTTCCTGGAAGCGGAAATCGCGGCAGTCAAGATCCCCTTGCGCATGCGCCGCTTCGGAGAGCGGAGCGAGGGCGGCGAAAGCCAGAGCTATACCGGCCACAGCAGTACGACGATTCACCTGGACCTCCTCATACTCCCCGAGACGGTCGCTTCGACCTTAGGAGCACCGGCCCCGTCAGGCACTGGGATGTGGGCCGAACGGGTACGGCACACCCGGCCGGCACGGCGGGAGACCACCCCCGTCGGGCCGCCCTGCACCGCGATCCCGAAAGCGGAGGCGCGGAGCGCCGGAGTGCCCTGCGCCTTTGTCATGACGGTCAGGTAGGCCGCTTCTGGTTCTCGATGTAGTCGCGGACGATGCTCAGCGGCGCCCCGCCGCAGGAGCCCACGAAGTACGAGGGTGCCCAGAAGACGGACCCCGTGCCGATTCGGTTGATGCGGCCGGTGTACTCGGCTCGCAGGTAGCGGGAGCTGACGCCCTTCAAGCTGTTGACCAGTTTCGACAGGGCGATCTTCGGCGGGTAGTGCACGAGTAGGTGCACATGGTCGCCCTCGCCGTTGAACTCGCGCAGCTCGGCTTCGAACTTCTCGCATACGTCCCGCATGATCGCTTCGCATCGGTTCAGCATGGCGTCGTCGAAGACCTCACGCCGGTACTTGGTGACAAACACCAAGTGGGCATGCAGGTTGTAGACGACGTGGTTTCCTCTGCGAATATCGGGGTCTGGTTCCCAGCGAGGTGACATCCGCCAACTGTAGTATGTTGATCACGGTGACCTGAAAGGGGGTGGGCCGGGTGATCCGTTCGTACAAGTTCCTCATGCGGCCCACCGTGGGGCAGACGATCGCGCTCGGTGAGATGCTTCGTGATCACTGCTCGCTCTACAACGGTGCGCTGCAGGAACGCCGCGATGCCTACCGGCACGCGTCGAAGACGAGCATCAAGTACGGGATGCAGTCGGCACAGTTGAAGGAGATCCGGGCGTTCGACCCGGAGCGTCAGGGGCGTTGGTCGTTCTCCTCGCAGCAGGCGACCTTGCGTCGTCTCGACAAGGCGTTCGCCGCGTTCTTCCGGCGGATCAAGTCCGGCGACACTCCGGGATACCCGCGCTTCCGGGGCATAAACTGGTTCGACACCGTGGACTTCCCCAAGGACGGCGATGGCTGCCGGTGGGATGCAACCCCGCACGACCCGGTGACCCGCGTCCGTTTCCAGGGTGTCGGGCACGTCAAGGTCAACCAGCACCGGCCGGTGGTCGGCAAGGTCAAGACCGTGTCGGTCAAGCGCGAGGGTAAGCGTTGGTTTGTGGTTCTCACGGCCGAGCAGGCGCAGCCTGAGCCGCTTCCGGCAACCGGCAGTGTGGTCGGTATCGACGTGGGCATCGCCAACTTCCTCGCCGATTCCAACGGCGAGTTCGTTCCCAACCCGTGTCACGGCCGTCGCGCCGCCGACAAGCTCGCCGCCGCACAGCAGGCTCTCTCCCGCTTCGGCCGGGTCCGCCGCGACAAGCGCACGGCGAACCACCGGCGGGCCGTGGAACGCGTCGCGACCCTGCACCGTAAGGTCCGCCGCCAGCGTTTCGACCACGCGCACAAGACCGCCTTGGACCTGGTTCGGGCGCATGACTTCATCGCGCACGAAGACCTCAAGATCCGCAACATGGTCAAGGCCCCCGCACCCAAGCCCGGCGCCGACACACCGCGCAGCTTCCTGCCCAACGGGGCCGCCGCGAAAGCTGGACTCAACCGCTCGATCTCGGATGCCGGATGGGGGGTGTTCCTCACGATCCTCACCAGCAAGGCTGAAAGCGCCGGTCGGGAAGTGATCGCCCTGGACCCCCGCAACACTTCCCGGACCTGCCCCGAATGCGGGCACATCTCAGCGGATAACCGGCCCACGCAGGAGCAGTTCCACTGCGTCTCGTGCTGCCACAGCGCGCACGCGGACACGGTGGGCGCCCTGAACGTACTACGGGCCGGGCTGGTCCGTCGCAACGCCAGCCAGGCATAGCGAGAAGCCCCCTCCTTTAGGAGGGGGAGGAGTCACGTCGAGGTCGTCTACCACTTGGCTTCGACCGGGTCCCGGTGGAGAAGGTGGAAGCAGGGGCCCGGCATCCCCGCGGCAACACCGACTGGCCGCTGGTGGGCATCTTCGCCCAGCGCGGCAAGAACCGCCCCAACCGCCTGGGGGTCTCGCGCTGCCGCCTGTTGCGCGTCGAGGGACTCGACGTCCACGTGCAGGGCCTGGACGCGGTCGACGGCACCCCCGTACTCGACATCAAGCCCTACATGACCGAATTCGGCCCCCAAGGTGCCACCACCCAGCCCGCGTGGGCCACCGAGATCATGCGCCGGTACTACTGACACGACCCCGGCCGTCCCCCTCTCCCGCCCTCCCGCCCCGTTCCCGGTAGGGCCCCTGGTCGGTGTCAGCGACATCGAGGCCGCGCCTGGAGCGTCACCCGCGCTGTCCTGGGCATACGCATGACCTGCGGCCCCCCAGGCCGGGGGCCGATCCGGTCGGGCGTGGCCCGTGGCGTGGAAGGAGCTTGATGCGCACCGTAGGAGTCGAGGAGGAGCTGCTGCTCGTCAGCGCCACGACCGGCGAACCGCTCGCCGTGGCGCCGGCGGTGCTGGCGGCGGAGGCGGTCAGCGGTGACGGGGAGGAACAGGGCGTCTTCGAGAAGGAGCTCCACCAGGAGCAGTTGGAGTTCGCCACCCGCCCGCTGAGCGACATGCGCGAACTGCGCGACGAGATCGTCCGCCTGCGCGGGGCGGCCGCGCGTCACGCCGCAGAGGCGGGCGCCCGGGTCGTGGCCCTGGCGACCTCGCCGCTGCCGGTGGAGCCGTCCCGCAACCTCGGCAGCCGCTACCGGTGGATGGCGGAACAGTTCGCCCTCACCACCCAGGAGCAGCTCACCTGCGGCTGCCACGTCCACGTCTCCGTGGAGTCCGACGAGGAGGGCGTCGCCGTCCTGGACCGGATCAGGCCCTGGCTGTACCTGCTGAACGCGATCAGCGGCAACTCGCCGTTCTGGGACGGCCAGGACAGCGGCTACAGCAGCTACCGCAGCCGGGTCTGGAACCGGTGGCCGTCCGCCGGCCCGTACGAACCCTTCGGCAACGCGGAGGGATACCACGAGCGGGTGCGCGACATGCTGGCGACCGGGGTCCTGCGCGACACGGGGATGGTCTACTTCGACGCCCGGCTCTCCCACTCCTACCCGACCGTGGAGATCCGCGTCGCCGACGTCTGCCTGGAGGCGGACACCACCGTGCTGGTGGCGACCCTGGCCCGGGGACTCGTGGAGACCGCCGCCCGCGCCTGGCGCGAGGGCGAACCGCCCGCCCGGATCCCGGCCGCACTGCTGCGACTGGCCTCCTGGCGGGCCGCCCGCTCCGGACTCGAGGGTCCGCTCCTGGACCCCCGCACCCTGCGCGAGACACCCGCCGAAGCGGCCCTGGACGCCCTGCTGGAGCACACCGACGCGGCCCTGCGCGACTCCGCGGACCGAGACGGCGTCCACCGCGCCGTGGCGACCCTCCTCGCCCGCGGAGGCGGAGCCCAGCGCCAGCGCGAACTCCACCGCGGCGGGCGCGACCTGCGCGAGGTCGTACGGCAGTGCGTACGGATCACGTCCGGCGACACCACCTGACCACACCGGGCCCGCCCCCTGCGGGCCGGTCCATCGCCCGCCACCGCCATGGGCGAGTGGGCGGTGCCTGGCGGCTGTGAAGCGACCTGGTGCTGTTCCGTCGATCTGCCCGCCCCCAGGGGCGTGAGGTCCGACCGTCCGGGCGGGACGTTCACGGCGGCCGCGCCCGGTCGGTGACCCGCACCTCCCTCGGCCCCGCGCGCGAACGGACCCACCAGCCCTGCCCGGCAAGGGATGTGACTGGACGTCAGGACCGTACGGGACCAGCGGCGCCCTCCGGCCGAGGCCCCTCCAGCCCCGCCGCGTCCCGCCCCGCGGCGTCCCGCCCCGCGGCGTCCCGCCCCGCGGCGTCCCGCCCCGCGGCGTCCCGCCCCGCGGCGTCCGGCCCTTCCGGCCCTTCCGGCCCGGGCCGGGGCGCCTCGCCCGCTTGCGAGGCCGACACTTCCGCGAGCAGCTCGGGCAGCGTTCCCGGGAAGTGCCACAACCGAGGCAGGAACGCGGCCCACCACCGGGCGGGAACACCGCCGGCGCTCCAGCGGGCCAGCAGAGCAGCCGTCTCCACGTGCAGGGCGGAGCGGCCGCTCCAGGCGGCGCGTGACACATCGGTCCAGCCGGACTGCTGGCCGACCCACGACGTCAGCAGGCTCGCCGGACGCATCAGGGCGACCGCCTCCGCCGCCGACAGCTGTCCGCGTTCGAGGACCGCGCCGAGGTGACCGAGGTGAGGGGCCTGCGGGTCACGGTGCGCGTTGAAGACGACCGTCGTCGTCCGCAGCACCTGGCGGGCCGAGGCGGCGGTCTCACCGAACGGCCCGGTGTCACCGGGCGGCTGCCACGGAGGCACCCAGTGACTGCTCGGGCGCCGGTACGGCTGCTGCGCCGTCTCCGCCTCGGGGGCGGCGGGCGGCAGCGGCCGGCCGGGGACGGCCGGCCGGCCGGTCCTGAGAACGACAGCGACCTCGGGCGGGCAGTCGGCGCGCGAGCGCAGCACCTGCGCAGCCGTGCGCGGCAGCCGGCCGCCGAGCCGGGCCGCCGCGACCAGCCGCCAGTCGATCCGGTACGGCTCCTTGAGGACCGACCGCATGGCCCGCTGCACCTCCCGGGGCGGGCGATCCGTGCGATGCGCGGCCCGCAGGCGGCGCAGCAGCGCGCCCGTGCCGAGCCGGCGCTCGGCCGCGCAGTCGAGGAACGGTTCGGGATCGGCCTCGGCCAAGGCCGCGACGACGTCGGCGTCGGCCGGGTGGCCTGCGCCGGGCAGCAGTGCGGCGAGTTCCCGCATCCGGGCCGTTCCACCCGCGGCACGCACGGTCTCCCAGGCGAAGGCGCGAGCCGTCGGCGGGTGCTCGCCGCGCAGGTCCACCAGGGCGGCCGCCGCAAGCTCGGCGTCGTGCGACAACAGCGCCCGACGATGATGGTCCTGCTGGTACGCACGGCCGGCCGCGGCGGCGACCGGATCCCGCATCCGCAACAGGCACCACGTCTCGTACCCCAGCTGGCGGTTGCCCAGCAGCGCCGCGTCGACCTCGGGGATGTCGAGGTCGAACAGGGCTCGCTGGGTGCCGGCGTGACGGGCCGTGTGCGCGAGCGCGGCCCGCAGCCGTGTGCCGCCCAGCCGCTGGACGGCCTCGGTGACAGGGGTGGGCGGGTCGAACCCCATGAAGAACAGGGCCGGGTCGATGTCCAGCCATGCCTCCAGGGCGGCGGGCCGCTGGTGGTACGGGATCAGCGTCGCCAGACAGGCGAGGTGGAACCGGTTGGTCATCCGCTGGTTCGGCGTCAGCTCCTCGTACGCACCCACCCGGACCCGCCCTCCCCAGCACCGCACAGCACCGCATCGCCCCGCCCCGGGGCCGGCCTGCCACCGCGGCCGACTGCCCGGCCTTCGGCTGCTCGCCGTCCAGCCTTCGGCTGTTGGCCGTCGATGAGGTGGACCAGAGCCCCCTGGCACCCCCGCGGCCACCCCTTCGTCCGTTTCAGATGGCGCGTACCGACCTGAAGTCGACCGCCCGGTCCGCCTCGTCCAGCACCTGCGCGGCCACCCGCCGGACCTCCGCAGGTACGTCACCGCGTTCCCGGACGAGAGCCGAGTAGATCGGGACGTCCCCCTGCACCCAGCGGGTCTGATCGTGCTGGCTCACTTCGGTAATCCTCCCGTGGTGGAATCGGCTAGCGAGTGTACGGGGACCCCTGTCGCGTCGCGTCAGCACGGTGCGGGCCGCTCGCGCGCAACCCACCCGGTGTCGCCCGGGGAAGGGGGCGGTACCTCGTGGTGAGCGCGGTGCCGACCTCCGGGGGCGGGCGGCGGCTGTCAGCTGTGCGGGTGTTCTCCAGGGCCCTCACGGCGCGGGGCCAGAGGTGTGGGGGAGAGGGCGGAGGTCTCCTCGCCGGGTTCGAGCAGGGTGTCGGCCGCGCCGACGATGAGGGGATCGGGCTCGCCCACCGCGGCCGGGTCCTTGCTCGGGTAGTCGAAGCGCGACAGCAGACTGCGCATGGCCTCCAGCCGGGCCCGCCGTTTGTCGTTGCTCTTGACCACCGTCCACGGCGCGTACGTGGTGTCCGTCGCCCTGAACATGGCCACCTTGGCGGCGGTGTAGTGGTCCCACAGGTCGAGCGAAGCCAGGTCGGTGGGGGAGAGCTTCCACTGCCGGACCGGGTCCACCTGCCGGATCGCGAAGCGGGTGCGCTGCTCCGAGCGGGAGACGGAGAACCAGAACTTCAGCAGATGGACGCCGTCCTCGACCAGCATGCGCTCGAACAGCGGGCACTGGTGCAGGAACAGTTCGTACTCCTCATCCGTACAAAAGCCCATCACCCGCTCCACGCCCGCCCGGTTGTACCAGGAGCGGTCGAAGAACACGATCTCCCCGGGAGCCGGCAGATGAGCCACATAACGCTGGAAGTACCACTGGCCCGCCTCCCGCTCCGTCGGCTTGTCCAGGGCCACGATCCGGGCGCCGCGCGGGTTGAGCCGCTCGGTGAACCGCTGGATCGTGCCGCCCTTGCCGGCGGCGTCCCGGCCCTCGCACACCACGACCAGCCGGGCACCGGTCTCCTTGGCCCAGCGTTGCAGCTTCAACATCTCGATCTGGAGGATCCGCTTGGCCCGCTCGTACTCGCCCCGCCGAACCTTGCGGTCGTAGGGATAGTTCTCCTGCCAGGTACGGATCGGTTCACCGGCGGCGCTGAGCAGGACGGGCTGCTCGGGCCGGCTCGCGTCCACGCTCAGACCGCTCAACAGATCCTGCCGCTCCCCGGCCACCGCCTCACCCGCCTCGACGCCCCCGGCCTCCACCTCGACGTCCCCGGCCTCGACGCCCACGTCCTCGGCTTCCACGTCCTCCGCCTCGACGTCCCCGGCCTCCACGTCCTCGACCGCGGCCTCCACGTCCTCCACCGTGACGTCGCCGGCCACGATCTCCCGCTCCTCGCCGCCCGCCGCGCCCGCTCCCGTCACCTCACCCACCTCACCCACCTGCCACCTCGCTCTCCCGCTACCTGCCGGTGCCCTCGGCCCGACGCGCCAACCCTCCACAAAAGCGTTGATCCCGGTACGGGCCGATGCCGATGTGTGCGTCGGGCCGTCAGCGGGGCAGACGGCCCCCAGGAGGTGATCCATCGTGCCCAGGCGCGGCAAGGTGCCCGAAAAGGCGCGGGCGGCGGCCGCCGACAGAATCGGCTACCTGCGGCGTGCCCTGCGATCGTCGGGAAGCGAGCGGGACGATCTGCTCCTCACGGCGAAGACGGTCGTCGCCGCCACGGTCGCATGGATGCTGGCCCACCACTTCCTGCCCTCGACGGTCTCCACCTTCGCGCCCTTCACCGCGCTGGTGGCGGTGCAGGCCACGGTCTACCGCTCCTTCCGGGAATCGGTCCAGTACCTGCTGGCGATGTCGCTGGGGGCCACGCTCGCCGCCGCCGCGGCGGCCACCCTCGGCCTGCACGCGTGGGCCCTCGCGCTCCTGACCCTGACCGCCCTGCGCATCGGCCGCGTCCGCAGCCTGGGACAGCAGGGCATCCAGGTCGCCGTCGTGGGGCTCTTCGCCTTCTCCTCCGGCGAAGGACGGATCGACTACATCGGCCACCTCGCCCTCTCCGTCATCCTCGGCACCCTGTGCGGACTGGCCGCCCACCTCGCCGTGGCTCCCGCACGGCACACCAGCCACCGCCAGCAGGACGTCGCGCACCTCTACGACGGCCTGAGCCGGCGTACCGACGGCCTGGCCGGCGCCTTCGCGGCGAGCGCCCCCGACCCCGGCCAGGTCCGCCGGTGGCGGCAGGACTGGCGCGCACTGTCCGCCGACTGCGACCGCATCGGCGCGAGCATCGACGCCGAGGAGGAGAACGCCAAGCTGAACCCCCGCCGGAGCCTCGACGGGGACACCCACGCCCTTCCCCGGGCCCGTGAGGCGCTCACCGTCGCCCAGCGCTGCCTGGACCACCTCCGCTCCCTGACCCGGACCCTGGACTTCGCCCTGGCGGACGAGGAGCTCGACACCCTGCCCGGCACCTTCCGCTCCGGCCTGGGCTCCCTGCTGCGGCGGGTGGCCACCGTGATGGAGGAGCTGGGCAAGCCGTCGCCCACCGACGACCACCGCCTGCCCGAGATGATCGACGCGGCCCACGACGAACTCGGCACACTGGAGCGGCAGGAACTGACGGCCCCCAAAACCCGCCCGCCCGCCCCCACCCTGCAAGGCGCACTCCTCACCGACGCCTCACGCCTGCTGGCCGAACTCCGCTGGGGCCACCAGGCCCTGGCCGCGCTCTCGACCACACAAGCCCCCCGGGCCCCGGCACAAGCCCCCCGGGCCCCGGCACATGCCCAAGGCCGGGCCCGCGGCACCGGGCCGGCCACGCGCGATCCCCGGCACTGACACGGCGAGACCCCGCCGCGACGGGGGAAACGCGGCGGGGCCTGACCCCCGCGTGCCCCGTATCGGCCGGCCCACACCCGAACCGGACGGCCCACTTCCCCTCGGCCGGCGCGCACGACGTGCGGGACCGGTTGTCACCCGGCGCCCCTGCCGCCGTACGAGACGCCAGTGGCGGCCACCGAGAAACAGCACACCGCCCCCCGGTCGGCGGCGCGCCCCTCCGGCACGGCCCCCGACGGCAACGGCGCGCCCCCAGCCCGCCCGCCGCCCGCCCCCGCACGCGACCAACCCCGCGCGGCGCCCCGGCATGATGCGGGCTGCCGATCACCGCCCACATGAGTACCCGTACTCAACCCACCGGAGCACCGGCTCACCCACGGACTTCGGACCACCGGATCCGCCGCCCCGACAAGCAGGTACTCGGCAGGCGCCTGGCGGTACGGATGCCGGCGTTCACGGCTGCGGCCACTTCCTGACCCGCCGGCGGGTTACCCGGTCGTTCTGGCGCGCCGGTTGGCCATGCGTCAGCCGAAGCCACCGGTGCCGCCGTTCAGGCCGGGGGCGCGCACACGCAACATCCGCGGGTTGGGCTCTGCACGGCCACCTTGATGCTGTTCTGGGGTTCGGTCAGGTCACGCGACAGCGCTCCGGAGCTCCTCGCCGGGTCTCCCGCCGGCGGTCGCACCGTCGGTCCCGTCCGCCCGGTCCCGTCCGCCCGGGGCTTGGGCCCCGGGCACGGCCCGTCACCCCGGCTCGTCCCGGCAATCGTCCATGTTCGATGGTGATTACCTCCCTGCCGAGCACACGAAAATCTATGGCGGCCAGAGTAGACATTGAGCGGTGGTGTGGTTATGTTTCTCTCGTAACCAAGAAGGACCGCAGGGCCCGGCAGAGACGAACTGCCGGGCAGCAGTACCCGTAGTTGCAGTGCGCATGACGGTCCGGTGGTGGAGTGTCGAAGCCAGGGTGGTTGCAGGACGGCGACGGGACTGACGACCGGACCGGGCGGCCCGCAGTGATCAGGGGCCGCCACCGTAGTGGCGGTACCCCGCAGTGAGTCAGTGAGCGGTACCTCGGTGAAGGCGTCGGCTGCGGACGCGCGCACCGGGAGGTTCGGCAGTGGGGTTCCAAGCCGGAGCAGACGCAGGACGGGCGACGGGGCTGGCTGCCGAAGAGTGGCGCTGTCACAGGTCACTTGAGCGGTTCGCATCACCAGCAGTACCCAGTGGAGCAGTACCAGCAGGAGGAAGTTCCCGTTTGGTAGGTAGTTGATCACCGAGGGAAGAACGGAGGAACGAAGCGCCATCAGGATCGCCCGGGCGGAAGTCTTGGGCCCGGGTACCGCAGGACATCGACAGTGAGGTGGTCTCCGGTCAAGCAACCGCGATCCCCGCAGCCCCGACAGCAACTGGGTCGGGCGGGCGGACACAGAACGCCGGCGCAGGATCAGGGCCGGCAGATGGTGTAGTTCCTTCGGGGCCCTGGTGCCGTACGGCACCAGGGCCCCTCCACACGTTCATGCGGTTCCTCGAGAGAGGTGCGATGACAGCAGACCACTCCTACGGCCGTCTCGACGACGACGACTACCCCGCCTACACCATGGGCCGGGCCGCCGACATGCTCGGCACCACACCGAACTTCCTCCGCGCCCTCGGCGAGGCACGCCTCATCACCCCGCTGCGCTCCGAGGGCGGACACCGCCGCTACTCCCGCTACCAGCTGCGCATCGCCGCCCGCGCCCGCGAACTCGTCGACCAGGGCACCCCCATCGAGGCCGCCTGCCGCATCATCGCCCTCGAGGACCAGCTCGAAGAGGCCCAGCGCATCAACGCCGAACACCGCCGCACCACCGCATCGGCCCACCCGCCGACCGCGGCCTGAGAAGTTGCGCGCCCGCCGGACACCGGCGGGCCCGCGCACACATTCGGGCGTTTCCTGTGGTGACAGCGTGTAGGGACGTGTAGCGTCCCCGTTAGCTGTCGTGGTTCGGAAGTTCCCTCTGCCCATGCCTACGGCGTGGGCGTTTTGCTGTGCTGTGCCGCAGGAACCAGGGCGATCACCTCCGTCTCCCGCATGGTGCGCGAGGCGTTCATCGACTGGAAGGCATGAGACATGGCTACGGGAACTGTGAAGTGGTTCAACGCGGAGAAGGGCTTCGGCTTCATCGCCCAGGACGGTGGCGGCCCGGACGTCTTCGCCCACTACTCGGCGATCAACTCGACGGGCTTCCGTGAGCTCCAGGAAGGCCAGATGGTGACGTTCGACGTCACCCAGGGCCAGAAGGGCCCCCAGGCGGAGAACATCAACCTGGCCTGACCCTCCCCGCCCGCTCGCGGAGCCGTGGGCACCGAGCTCGAGGCGAACGGCTGCGTCGCGCAGCCCCGCCCCGAGCGGCGGACAGCGGCTCCGCTGCGGGGGAGTGGGCATGTGAACGGGGCCGCGCGGCCACCTTCTGCGCCACAACGTGTCTACGGGGGCGGGCCGCAGGCCCGGGCGCGTGCCCGGCGCCGGCGGTGGCCGCCCACCCCGTCACCGTGCGCAGGAGGCGTCAGCCGGCGGGGAGAAACGCGACCGCTGCCAGGTTCGCCTCGCGGCCCGCCTCGCGGTCCGCCCCTCGTGCCCCAGCTCCCCGCTCCTGGCGCCCCGGCATGCACCACCAGGTGCCTGTCCCCGTCGCGGCCGACGCCGTCGGCCCCTCAGGTTCGGCAAGGGCCGTAAAAGCAGCCCGTTCATGGGCAGGTGGCAGGTGGCAGGTGGCAGGTGGTGGTGAAGTGGCGCGGGTGGAACCGGAGAAGCGGAACATCGCAGCCGAGATCTCCGCGGCGATGCGCAGCCTCGGTGACACAGATCCGGACATCGAGGAGCGGGAACTCGACGGCGGCGGCCGGATGACCGAATGCGTCATGCGGCTGGACGGCGAGGACGTGCAACTTGACGTCATGCACCACGAACGCGTCGACGCGTCCGCCCGCCTCATCCTCGAGGGATGGCAGTTCGATCAGGTCGCCGCGTCGGATCTCCGGCAGGTCATCACCGCGATCCTGTCGGGTGATGCTGTGATCAAGCCCAGGCGCAGGTTCCTCCGCCGCACCGACCACGTTCTGAAGGTGACAGCCGACACCAGTACGTACACGTACACGTACTACGCCTCGAGCGAGTCGTTCGCGAAGGAGCGAGCCACGGTGTGGGAGACACGCCTCCTCGCCGCTGCGAGCTAGCACAGGTCCGGCGACACGGGCAAGGCCGGCCGCGACGGGCCCTCCCTACGGCGGCGGCAGTCGCGGCGAGCTCTCGTGCCACTCCTCCTCCATACCCGTACGGGCCTGTCACCTCAGAGAAAGGCGCGCTCGGCGCCTGTTGATGCCGGGACAGGTGTGCGCGCCGTGGTACGGGATAGCAGGAGCCAATTCGGGCCATGATCGCGAAGGGTGCGCCTGTGTCTCAAGAGCAACGCAAACGGGGCCAGAGGCTACGGCTGCCGGTGAAGGCCGCCCTGCCAGGCCGTCACCCGCACGAGGACCAGGCGCCCGTCACCGACCGGGTGGTCTTCGGGGTGACGGCCGTGCTCACCTTGGGCTTCGTGATCTGGGGAGCCACGGCCACCGGCGCCCTGGAGAGCGTCTCCGACACCCTGCTGGACGTCCTGATGCACAACGGCGGCTGGGCGTTCGTCCTGGCCGCCTCCGGATTCGTCGTCTTCGCGCTCTGGCTCGCCATCAGCCGGTACGGACGGATCGAGCTGGGCCAGGAACACGAGAAGCCGGAGTTCAGCACCGTCTCCTGGGTCGCCATGATGTTCAGCGCCGGCATGGGCATCGGCCTGATGTTCTACGGCGTCAGCGAACCCCTCGCGCACTACACCACCCCGCCGCCGGGCACCGACCCCGCCGACTCGGCGGACGCCATGCAGACGGCGCTCGCCACCACGCTCTTCCACTGGACCCTGCACCCGTGGGCCATCTACGCGGTGGTCGGCCTGGCCATCGCGTACAGCACATTCCGGCGCCGCAGGCGACAGACCATCAGCGCCGTCTTCGTCCCGCTCATCGGAAAGAAGCGCGCCGAGGGCGGACCCGGCCGGGTGATCGACATCCTGGCGATCTTCGCCACGCTGTTCGGCTCCGCCACCTCCCTGGGGCTCGGCGCGCTCCAGATCGGCAGCGGCATGCACGAGGTGGGCTGGCTGAACAAGGCCGGGACGGGTCTGCTCGTCGCCATCATCGGCGTGCTGACGGTCTGCTTCGTCTTCTCCGCCGTCTCCGGCGTGGAGAAGGGCATCCAGTGGCTCTCCAACATCAACATGGTGCTGGCCGTGATCCTCGCGGCCTTCGTGTTCATCGTCGGCCCCACCATCCTGGTCCTCGACCTGATCCCCACCTCCCTCGCCGCGTACTTCGACGAGCTGCCGCAGCTGATCGGCCGCACCGAGGCGTCCACCGGCGGCGGTGACGTCGCCGACTGGCTGAGCAGCTGGACGGTCTTCTACTGGGCCTGGTGGATCTCCTGGACGCCGTTCGTCGGCATGTTCATCGCCCGCATCAGCCGGGGACGCACGATCCGTCAGTTCGTCGGCGGCGTCATCCTGGTGCCCAGCACCGTAAGCCTGGTCTGGTTCGCCATCTTCGGCGGTACGGCCATGCGCCTGAAGGAGCAGGGAAGCCTCGGTGAGGCGACCACGCCCGAGGCGCAGCTCTTCGGCGTGCTCCAGGAATTCCCGATCGCCGGCGTGACGAGCCTGCTCGTGATGATTCTGGTCGGCATCTTCTTCGTCTCCGGCGCCGACGCGGCGTCGATCGTGATGGGCACCCTCTCCCAGAAGGGCACGTTCGAACCTGCCCGGTTCGTCGTCGTCTTCTGGGGCGTGGTGACCGGTGGCGTGGCGGCTGTGATGCTGCTCGTCGGCGAGGGCAAGGGCGACGCCCTCGCGGGCCTGCAACACCTCACGATTCTTGTCGCGGCCCCGTTCGTCCTGGTGATGATCGGCATGTGCTGGGCCCTCTTGCGGGACCTCCGCCGTGACCCGCTGATCGTCCGCCAGGAACTCGCCGAAGAGGCCGTGGAGGAAGCCGTGATCGCGGGCCACGAGGAGTACGCGGGCGACTTCGAGATCCGCATCGGCCCGGCGCAGGGCGAGACCCCTCCAGGAAAAACGCAGAACGGCCGCGACCCCAAAGACCCAGAAGCCCCGCCTCCGGCCTCCTGACAGGTGGCGGCGGCCACTGTGCCTTGTCCCGGCCGGGACAAGGCCCGGGCCGGCCGCCCGTTGCCGTAAATCGCCGCCCACGGCCGGCCCAGATCACCGGCATTCCGCGGGCCCCCGTCCTCCACGATCGCGAGGCCGAAGCCCGCCGCCTGCCGGCCGTGGAGCCGCTCTCCGCCCGCGAGCGCGGCCTCCAGCGGCCCGCGTCCTTCCCCCCAACCCCCACCCCCCAACCCGCCAACCCGGCCAACCTCCCAACCCACCAACCCGGCCAATCCACCAGGCCCGCCGGGGTCCTCCGGTTCCCACTTGGTCTTCGACCTCATCGAGGGCGGGGCCGGTGGCGTACCGGGGATCTGGAAGGCCTGCCCACCACGATCGGGACCCGAGGGAGACCGGCCCGCCTGTGAGCCGGTCGGTTCGGTGTCAGGCGTTTCGGCGGTTGCCCTGTTCGTCGCAGGGCAGGTCGGCGGCGGTGTGGTGGGCGAGGAAGTCGCGGGTGGCCTGGCGTTCGACCTCGGAGATCGCGGTGGGCTGGATGTCGATGATGCCGCCGAAGGGGCGGTCGACGTCGCGGATGATGCACAGGGTGGCGGTCAGGAGCGCGGTGATGACGGTGAGGGTGATGATCTGCCCGCGGTTGTTGCGGCGTGGGATGCACGTCCCGAGCGCCATGACGGTGATGACCAGGGTCGCCAGGAGGAACCAGAGGACGGCGCTGGGGATGCTCGCGGTGGCCTGGGTGAGGCGCTCCTCGCGCTCCTCCGAGCGCTTGTTGTCCGCGGCGACCAGCATGCCGAACACCGGCTTGCCCTCCACCTCGCGAAAGACCCGTCGGAAGTCGGTGGCCCACACGCTGGGAGCGGCCGAGCCCTTGCCGTCGGCCATGGCCGGCCACTCCTGCGTGCGTACGGCACGGGCGTAGCAGACGGCGTCCGCCTGGATCTCGGCCCGCTGCGCCTCGGGCGCGTACTCGGCGGCCTCGACGAGCTGGTCGACGGCCCGGGCCTCACCGCGCGAGGCGACCTCGGCCTTGCCGTAGGAACCGTTGGCGGTGACGAGGACGAAGGCGAGCAGCAGCACGGTCAGCGTGAGCAGCGGGCCGACCAGGTCCTTCACCGCCATGCCGGAGTCGTCGTCCTCGGTGATGAGGCGAGGACGCAGCCAGCGGTTGGCGGCGAGGCCGGCGAGCAGGGCCAGTACGGCGACGACGATGACGAGGACCACGGACGGTCACCTCCGGGTAGGACGCTAGGTGGCCCCGGCACAATGGGGGCGCCGGGAACGTATCCCGTGCCCCACACCGCCCTGAACTGCGGAAACGTCTCCTCACTCCCGAACGAGCGACGCCCCTTGCGCCGGAAAGCCCCACGTCGCGACAGGCCGTGCCCGGCCCGGCGTTGTCCGCGGGCCAAGGCTGCCGCCGGCCGGGAGCACCGCGGTCGGTGATCCGACAGCCAAGGGCGCGAGCGGACACGGCAGGACCGGGCGGGCGGATCGCCGCCGGTCCTGCGAGCCTTCACCCTCGGCCCGCGGTGAGCGCGGCCTGCGCCCCGACCGCCCGTGAGGCACCCCCGCTCGAGGTACCGGCTCGCCGGCACGTCCGGGTACCGATCAGGTCACCCTGTGCGGCTCCGGCGGTTCGTCGCCGAACCGCCACGCCAGGCAGGTGAGGCGGTCCAAGTGAGCGTCTGCAAGGGTGTCTTCGCGGGGGAGCGGCGCAGGCAGCCGACGCCCACGTGCCCCGGGCAGGACGGAGGGAACGGCGGGGGACAGGGGCGCAGTGGTGCTGCATCCAGATGTCCACAGGGCCCTGCGCGACGCCCGGCTGCTCCGCACTGAAGCAGAGCAACGCCCGACCGGGGAAGCGTGGTGTCGCCCGCAACCGTCGCACCCCCTCCGAGCCGGAGCCCAGCGAAGCTGCCCGACTGGCTGATCAGCTCCGGGCGGCCGGCTTCACCCGACGCGACATCGCCCGCCTCCTCGATCGTGACCCTCGCTGATCTGCTCTCCACACGCCACCGACGCGCCGCTTTCGTCTCTGCCCTCACCCGCCTTGCCGCAGTTCGGACCGAAGGCATGACCACCCGCGAACTCGCCTCGATCGCCGCCCCCCTCACATCACCCGCCGCACCAGTCATCCCAAGATCATGGTCTCCGTGAGGTCGTAGCGTCACAAGGACTGCGGTTCTGGAAGAGGCGGAACACCCCCTGCAATCGCTGACTGTCAGACGCGATGGCTAGTGTCGGCGGCGCCGACCAGCACCAGCAGCAGGAGACCCCATGCCGTCGTGGCACACGCAGGAGGACGCCGTCCATGGACGGCCGACCGAGCCCCGGGCGCTGGCGCCGATCCCCTTCGACGTCGAGGCCGTCTTTCCGGAGCTGACCGGTACGTCCCGCGACGTCACCCTCCTCTATCCGCGGGCCGGGCAGCCGGGCCCGGGTGACAGCTCCATCGGCGGGCCGCTGCTGTGGCCGGCCGGCGAGCCCTGGCCGATGTGCGCCGAGCCGGACCACTACAAGCCGCTCAGCGAGGCCGTCGGGCCTGAGCCCGTCGCGATGGTCCCGGTGGTCCAGCTGTACGCACGAGATGTGCCCGGTCTCGTCTTCCCGGCCGGCACCGATCTGTTGCAGATCGTGTGGTGCCCTCTGGTGCATGAGGACGGCCAGTACGCGGCCAACCCCCGGCTGTACTGGCGCAGCACGGTGTTGACGGCCGCCGGCGCTGTGGCCGGGGAGCCGCCGCGCCCGCACACGGCGGAGGGGGACTACCTGCCCCGCCCGTGCACGCTGTCGCCCACTCCGGCCGTGGAGTACCCGAACTTCGACCTGCCGGAGGCGCTCGGCGAGCTGCTCGACGAGCGGTTCGAGGCCCTGGAGGAGGAGCAGGGCTTCGACTACTACGAGGTGGCCACCACGCAGCAGAGCAAGGTCGGCGGCTACCCCGGGTGGACCCAGCCGCCGGACTGGCCCGACTGCGCGGGCTGCGGCACGCGCATGGAACACCTGCTCAGCGTCACCGCAACCGAACCGGGCATGGGCCGTTGGCTCCCCTTGGACGACCGGGACCCACGCCAGGACCCGTCAGCGATCCCGTCCTGGAAGATCGAGGCGGACCCCGCCGCCCTCGAGGCGTTCGGGCACGACATGGTCCTAGGTGACCTCGGTGGCATGTACTTCTTCGTCTGCCGTATCTGCCCCGACACCCCCTACACCCACCGTTACGACTGCTGAGCCGCCTGGGCGGCTCACGCGGGCAGCGACGTGGTGCGGCGCCGGCCGGAGCTGAAGGCCGTGCACGAACTCGACGACATCGTCGACCTGGTCGACCTGGTCGGCCCGGGCGGCCCGGTCGGCCCGGTCGGCCCGCAGGCCGTGCGCATCGCCAAGTACGGCGAAAGATCCCTGGCCAGGTCGCCGAAGGCTTCATCACCACCGGAGCCGGCGCCCGTTCACGTCTCCACCGCTACGAGTCCCGCCGCTGATCACGGGTGGAACGGCTTGCCGACCGCGCTCGACCGGAGCCTCGCTGCGTAGCCGGCCGAGGACATGAGCCCGTCTCCCCGCCTTCGCTGTCCGGTGTTCGGGGAAGGCTGAGTCGCGTCGGCCGAAGGGGCTGGGCTGCTGTGGGGGCCGGGGGCTGCCGTGTGGGTGAAGCCTCTGTGTGGCAGCCGCCGAACAGGACGGCCGAACGGAATAGTTCTGCGCGAACGCAGGATCGGATTCATGGTGCAGACCTGGAGGATGCGTCGTGGACAATTCTTTGCTGGCTCACATCGAAGCAGCCGTCGGTAGGGGAAAGGCAGTCGTCTCGGCGGACGACGACGCGGTCGTGGCCCTCGTGCAGGAAACCATCAAGAGCGGCAGAACCGCTTCCTTCTACCTGTCACGTGAGCAGGCCCGCACCCTCCGGGACCTGCACTGGACGCCTGAGCTCGTCAAGGCCTCCCGGCTCGAACCGGTATCGGCCGAGGAGAAGGCGCGGATCGAGTCCGAGCTGGGAATCGCGGACATCGGCGCCTTCCGGTTCGGCCGCTTCACGTGCAAGCAGGGCCACGAGTTCAGCGCCTTCGACTTCCTACAGCTCGGAATCCGGGAACACGGATCGGACGCGGTGAAGGCGATCTTCGAGCTGAAGAACGCGGCCTTCCTCCGCGTCAACCCGTACTTCGCCGTCAACTGCGCCACCTGCGACCAGCCGATGGAAGGGGGCATCACATACGAGGGCGACACCTACGCCGGGTGCTCCTTCCCGGACCCGCCGGTCTGCGTGTAGCTGCCTCCGCCGCGGTGGCCGCGGTCGCCATCGCGGGCAGCCTGGCGGACACGCTCGCCATCCTCGGCGAGACCGACCGCCGACATCCCCGCCTGGAGCTGGACCGTCGGGGCTACGGGTCACCGCCCCGTTCCGCGCCCGGTTGAGCTGTGCCTCTGACGAGCGCCAGGGTCGCTCATGTACCCGTTCATCTGAAGTAGGTCGATGAGGTCGATGAGCGGGTCGGCGGAGACGAAGCGACCCGTGAGGGGCTGGCCCTCGACCTGGTCGACGGCGACGGTCGCGGTGCTGTGGTGGTCGGAGAGCAGGACGGTATGACGCAGGGCACCGAGGCGCTGCCCGAGTATCTCGGTCACACCCCCACACAACTTTTTCGCCGACGGGGTTCGATCGGCACTGCCCGTAGCAGTGCCTCAGGCCGCATTCAATATCCCCCACCGCTCGGAAAGCCCCAGGTCGGGTATTGAAGGCGGCCGTCGCCATGTCCCTCGTGACTGGGCTTCGGGCCTAGGTGGGCCGCCCTCGTACGAGCAGAAACGCCGAACGGATTTTCGCGCGGTGCCGGCCGGACCGTGCCCCTGATCGTCTCTCGGTGACGACGCCACGACGGCCCCGGCCCCCGATCCTGTGGGCGGCGGGGGCCGTCGCGTGTCCGGCGCCCTTCAGTGCCGGGCGGTCACAGCCCCCGGGAGCCACAGGTCGCACTTGTGGTCCTCGGGGAACGTCGTCGATGCCGTGATCGCCCCCGGCGCGAGCACCTGCACCTTCGGATACTGGTTCCAGCGGGGGGCGTCGGCCGCATACGGGATGCCCGTGCGGGCGAAGTGGGTCCAGTAGCCGAGCATCGTGGAGGCCAGGGCGTTCTGGGCGGGGGTGCCCGAGACGCCGCCGAAGACATAGCGGATCTCGGAACCGTGCGGGGCACCCAGGGGGAAGCTGACCGGCAGGCCCAGGTAGTCCACGGCACCGCGGTCGGCGAACTCGTACTGGTAGGACCGGGTATGCCCGGCCATCAGCCGCGCCGTGCGGGACTGGAGGCAGGCGAACTGCGAGTCCGTGAGGATCGCGCCGAGTGCCTCGGCGGGGGAGCCGTGGTCCGACAGCGGGTAGCGGGCCAGGATCGCGTCGGTACGGTCGCCGTACAGGGCGCGGACTGCCACCGGGTACCCGGCCGGGGTGAGCCGGCGGCCGGCCAGGTCGTAGGTGGATGCCACGGTGAGCCGTCCCTCGTCGGCGGTGGTGCCCTGCAGGACGGGCACGCGGTGGAACTTTCCTCTCTCCAGCGCGTCGGCGATCTGCAGCGGGATGATCCGGCCGTCGACGTTCGGGACCCAGCGGGCGGTGGGGTTCGTCGAGGCCGTGAGCAGATCGTCGGCGGGTTTGCCGCGCAGGCAGGCGACGTCGGCACAGCCCAGGGATTCGGCCCAGGTCGCACCGGTGCGCTGCTGCGACTCATGGGTGGGCAGCGGGAAGCCGCAGCCGGACTGGGCGATGGCCCGGTCGAAAAGGCCGGTCGCCCGGGGGGAGACGAGGTGCTGGCAGACGCTGCCGCCGCCCGCCGACTCGCCGAAGACCGTGACGTTGCCGGCATCACCGCCGAAAGCAGCGATGTTCTGCCGCACCCAGCGCAGGGCCGCCTGCTGGTCGAGGAGACCGTAGTTGCCGGAGATGCCGTCCGCCGACTCTCCCGCCAGGCCCGGGTGGGCGAGGTAACCGAAGGCCCCCAGACGGTAGTTGAGGGTGACGACGACCACGTCGCCCCGGGCGGCCAGTTCTCCGCCGTCGTAGAAGGTCCCCGAACCGATGGTGAAGCCGCCGCCGTGGATCCAGACCATCACGGGCCGGTCGCGCAGGGAGCGCTCGGCGGGCGTGTGGACGTTGAGGTAGAGGCAGTCCTCGCTGGGCGTGCCCGGACCGGCCAGATCCCCCCAGGGGGTCGACGAGCCCGTCTGCATACAGGGGTTGCCGGGGACCGTGGCGTCCCGCACTCCGCTCCAGCGCGCGGGTGCGGCAGGCGGCTTCCAGCGCAGGCCGCCGACAGGCGGCGCGGCGTAGGGGATGCCGAGATAGTCGACGGCCCTCTCACCCGCCGTTCCCCGCACCTGCCCGTAGCGGGTGGTCACGGTCGTGTCGCCGGTCGCCGGAGCGGCCGCGGCGGGCGTGGTGCCCAGCCCGGTCGCCGACAGCAACAGCGCGCTCACCAGCACACCCCGTAAGCGGTGCCTCCACGACGGCGATCGTCGCGCCGTCCTTGACTCGTGCCTCGTGTACGGACCGGGCATCGGTACCTCCGTGCGGGGTTCGGATGGGGACAGGGGCACCGCAGTCTCGGCGCCCGTGCGCGCCTGCGCATCGCGCGAATCACCGGTCCTGCAGAGGGGCGGCCCGGCACCGGCGGAATCGGAAGCGGGCCGCGATTTCGTCGACGGCAGTGCTCCCGCCCAATACGCCATGCCCTAGGTGTCCCGGGTGCCGCCGGAACGCCGGCCTCGGCAAGTCCTCGACGACGCCCCTCAGCAACGCCGTCGACGACGCCCGGGCGCGAACGGATCGGCTCGGTCCCGGGCCCGTGTCCCGGCTGCCCGGTGTTCCCTGCGGACGGTCGACTACTTTGTCGCTGCCGGCTTCGAGGCAGCTCGCCGCCACTACTACGGCAGCGGCACGCCTACCGCCGCATCCTCGCCTTCGGACGAGCCCGCCGGGTGCGGCCGGTCGGTGGCTCACCCTGCCCGCACTGGACCGCCTCGTCCCGGCGGGGCCGCAGTCGTTCCCAGGCCCGGGGACTCCTGCGGGGCCGAGGGGGCGCTGGAAGAACCGTGTGCTGAGGGGCACGGCATGACGTCGAGTCGACGCTCACCACGCTCCGGTCGATCCGGCCCGGCGAGGTCGGCGTCGGTCTGGACGGCACGCACGATCCGGTCCCAGGTGCCGTCCGCCATCCGCCGACCAGCGACGCCGGTGCCGTTCATGGACGCTCTTCCAACTGCCGCCGAAACGCTCCGGAAGATCCCGCCACGGTATGCCCGTTCGTACCCGGAGAAAGGGATCCGGTTGATCACCTTGCGGTGATCGTTCCACCGACCGCCACGCTGCCCCATCGCCAACAGGTGCGCCTCCGACCGGCCTCACTCGGCATTCGCCAGCTCGCCCCGCCCCATGCTGACAGCAACGAGCGACCGATCCGACGGTCACATGATCCGCCTAACAGGGTGCAACTACGCCTGACTATGGGACAGTTCATGATGTCGTGCCACCGGCTGCCGGGGGGAAGGGCGGGATATGGCGCACGAAGAGAAGGACATGCTGACGGCTCGCGAGGTGAGCTACTTGTGGCCGGGCGTCCGTACTCACTCGGTGCATGTCAATGCGGTGGCCCGTGGGGTGCGGATGGGAACGGAGAGCTGGCTGACCACTACGGGGTACGCCCACAAGGTGTGGTACAACGCCGACGACGTGCGCCGAGTGGCCCCGCAGGTAGCAGCCGAGCCACTCAAGGGGCCGTCCTCGCTGCCGTGCTGTCTGATGCTGATCGTTCTGGCGGCGGGACCAGTCGTCTGGCTGGTGCTGGCCATACGAAGCGGGCAGTAGAGGTCACGTGTGTGGCTGCGCGGCCGGCCAGCCGCAGATGCCAGGGTGCCAACTGCACCATCTCTGGCTCGTTGGGCAGGGCGCTTCCGAGCCTCGAGGGGAGGCCTCCTGGACACCACCCTCGTCCAGCCCGACCTCGTCGCGGGGGTCGGCGCCGACACCTCCGTCGACCGCGGCGGCGTCTGCCGGCACCCGATCCCGTACATGCGTCTGCCCTTGGACGCGAGCATGGAGGACGGGCCTCGGTTCGGCGGGGGCCCGGCCACGGCCGCCGGTTGAGCAGCGCGCGGTCCGACGCGCGTCATGCGATCGGCTGGTCGCTACGCCTTGCCTGCGGCTGTGAAGCGGAAGCCGAAGAGGCCGCCCTCTTCGTCGCCAGTGTGACCACCTCCGAGCCCAGCACGCTTGCCGTCGCCGACCTCGAGGAGATCGGCCGGGCCGCCTACACCTTCTACCCCGACGGAGTCGCCGACTGGCAGTGGGCCGACGGCGCACTCGCCACCACGCGAAACGACGCCTCGGTCTGCGTGCACACCGGCTCCCTCGCGCTGATCCGCCGACCCGGCGGCGTGTGGTGGTCGTACTACGACAGCAAGGAAAGGCACGGTCCTGGGCGTGGCAAGATCGATATCGGCCGCCTCGTCCCGCTCGCGGAGGTCCACGACTGCGGCGGCCACGGCTGAGGATCTGTGTGCCCGCCTGTCCGTGCTGCGGGCCCGGGCGACCTGTGGTGTCGGGTGTGCTGCCGGAACCCGCGCCGCGCGCCTTTCGGTCGTCGCGGTGCCGGCGTGGTCTCCAGGACCACCACCGCCGCTGCTGCTCCGATCTGTTCGGTTGCAGTGTCATGGGTTTTCTCGTTCCTCCGCAGCGTGGTCGATGAGTTTGTGGCTCGCGGCCGGTCCAAGCTCGTGACACCTCAGGAAAGGACACCGCCATGTCGGAGCTTCTCGTCGACTTCATCACCTCCCTGGACGGCTACGCATCCGGAGAGGGATGGCCCGGATTCTGGGGCCTCGAGGGCCCGGAGTATCTCGCGTGGCTCGGCGAGCAGCCCGAGGTCACCTACTTGATGGGAGCGAACACGTACCGCCTGATGTCGGGCTTCGCCGCGGGCGAGGTCCCGGACGGCCAGGACGAGTTCAGGCCCGAGGAAGAGGCGTCCGTCGACGAGCTCACGCAGGCGTCCAAGGTGGTGTTCTCCTCCTCGCTCGAGGAGCCACTGACGTGGGCCAACTCCACGCTCGTCCGCGACGACGCCGTCGAGGCGGTCCGCGCCATGAAGTCGAGTGGGGCGGGGCTCCTCAGCACGATCGGCAGCCTCAGCCTGTGCCGGTCCCTGCTGCGTGCCGGGCTCGTCGACCGCTTCCGGGTCGTGATGTTCCCGGTGATCACCGGGGCCACGGGCGAAGAACGCATCTACGACGGCTATCCGGACGTTGCCCTGGAGATGATCGAGCACCGCACCTTCGACGGCCGCATCCAGCTGGTCGAGTACAAGCCCCGCGTGCTCGAGCACCCGCCGCTCGGCGCCCCTGCCTGACGCCGCCCCGTCCGCCGGTCCGGGGCAGCCGCCACGCCGGCGCCGGGGGCTCCTCGGAGCTCTTGGAGAGGGGCTTGGGGGTGAAGGCGGTGGGCGGGGTCGCCGGTCCCTCGTCAGTGCGGGCTGTCGGGCATGCCGTAGGCGTCGGCGATCAGCTCGGTGGAACGCAGCCGGGCCTGGGCGGAGTGGCCGACGCTGCCGATCATGAGTTCGTCCGCGCCGGAGTCCCGCTGGACCTGGTTCAGGTGGGCGGTGACCTGTTCGGGGGTGCCGTGCGGGATGTGGGTCAGCCAGCTGTCGACGGCCTGGCGTTCCTGGGCGTCGTAGGGGTAGGCGTCCACTTCCTCGGGGGACGGCAGCAGGTAGGACGTGCGCTGGAACATGCGGAGCATGGCGTGGGCGAGGGTGCCGGCCTGGCGGCGCGCCTCCCGCACGTCGTCGGAGGCCGCGACGGTGAAGCTGACCAGTGTGTACGGCTCGGCCAGGGCCTGGGACGGGGTGAACCGGTCGCGGTACAGGCGCAGGGCGGATACGACATCGCGGGGGTTGAAGTGTGCGGCGAAGGCGAACGGCAGGCCGAGCCGGGCGGCGAGCTGCGCGGAGTAGCCGGACGAGCCGAGCAGCCACACCGGCAGGCGGCCGGGGGGCGGGGTGAGGCCGTTGAGCCGGTCCTGGGCGGGCCCAGGGACGGCGTACACGCGGTCGGCGTAGGGGTGGGCGGCGGGGAAGTCGTCGCCGAGGAAGTGCAGCAGCTCGGCCACCTGCCGGGGGAAGTCCTCGGCGCCGCTCGCGCCGCGGCGCAGGGCGGCGGCCGTGGTGTGATCGGTGCCCGGGGCGCGGCCTAGGCCCAGGTCGATGCGGCCGGGGGCGAGGGCCTCCAGCATGCCGAACTGTTCGGCGACGACCAGCGGCGGATGGTTGGGCAGCATGATCCCGCCCGCGCCGAGCCGCAGCCTGCTGGTCTCGGCGGTGAGCCGGGCCAGCAGGACGGGCGGGCTGGAGGTGGAGACGCCGGGCATGGCGTGGTGCTCGTTCATCCAGTAACGGGTGAAGCCGCGCCGGTCGGCGAGGCGGGCGAGTTCGATGCTGCCGGCCAGCGCCTCCGTGGCGGTCTGGCCGGTGCCGGTCATGGCGGAGTCCAGTACGGACAGGGCGGCGGGGGCGGAGCCGTGGCGGGTGCCGCGGATGGGGTCGGGCATGGTCGTGCGGTCCTTCGGGTTTCGAGGTGGGCGGCGCACAGGGGGCGCCGGCCGGCAGTCGTGGCAGTTTTCTGTCGGCCGACCGCCCGGCTGCCCTGCGTACGCGTGCGACGCAGGGGGGTTCAGCCGCGGACGCCGAAGTCGACGCGGGCGGTGAGCCCGGCGTCGGCGAAAGCGGCGACGAGCTCGTCGCGGCCCTCGGTGAAGTGGGCCCAGCTGTCGAAGTGGACGGGCACGATACGGCGAGCGCCCAGGATGCGGGCGGCCTCGGCGGCCTGGGCGCTGTCGAGTGTGAGCAGTGCGCGGTCCAGGACGGGTGTGCGGACCGCGCCGGCGAACAGCACCGCGGTGTCCACCGGGCCGAAGTGGTCGGCGATCTCGCGGACCAGCGGGAGCTGGGCGTTGTCACCGCTGACGTAGACATGGGGCAGGCCGTCACCGCTCAGGACGAAGCCGACGACCTCGCCGACGACCGGCTCGAGGTCCTCACGCGCACCGGGGCCGTGCAGGGCCGGGACGCCGGTGACGGTGATCGTGCCGCCGCCCGGGCGGTCCAGCTCAATGGACTCCCAGTCCTTCAGGGGGCGCGCCGTGCCGCCCAGCCTGCCTGCGCCGCTGGGCGTGGTCAGGGTCAGGGGTACGTCGGCGAGCAGGGCGCGGCCTGTGGCGTCGAGGTTGTCGTCGTGTTCGTCGTGCGACAGGAGCACGACATCGACGCGGCCCAGGTCGGCAGGCGCGGCGGAGGCGGGCGCGGTCTTGGCCAGCCCCGAGGGGTAGGTGCCGGGGGCGTCGAAGGTCGGGTCGGTCAGGAACCGCAGCCCGCCGTACTCGATGAGTGCGGTCGGGCCGCCGAAGACACGGACGGGAATCTGCTCGCTGGACACGCCGGTTGCTGCCATCACGAAAGCACCTCACGGATAGATTGACTAACATCCGTGACCATAGGTGGTTGTCACGGTTAAAGGCAAGCTGTAACGTGAGACGCGTGAGTGAGACCGATACCACCGTCACCACCGGCACCATCGACCCCGGACTGACGCCGGCACCGGGCGCTGACCACTACCCCGCGCTCGACCTCGCCAACAGCGCCATCGCCCTGCCGGGCGGCCAACTCCTCGACCTGTTGGGCACCCCAGCCGGCGCCAACCAATGGCTGGTCGACCACAACCTGGCCCCCGCGGATGCCGGCATGCAGGAAATCTGCGCGGCTCGCCTGCGCTCACTGCGCGAACAGGTACGCGCCCTGCTCGCAGCCCAGGTCGGCAACCACCCCGCCCCCACCACCGCACTGGCCGCCGTCAACGACGCCCTCACCCGGGTCCCCACCGCCTCCCCACTCGGCTGGGACTCCGTCCGCGGCATGCACCGCACCACCCCGCACCCCATCGACCAGATCGTCGACCAAGCCCTCGGCATCCTCGCCGCCAACGCCGCCGACCTGCTCACCGGACCCGACGCCCAACGGCTGACGGCCTGCCCCTCCACCCCCTGCAACCGCTACCTGCTGCGCGCCGGACGCCGCCACTGGTGCTCGGTCCGCTGCGGCGACCGAGCCCGCGCCGCCCGCGCCTACGCCCGCCGCACCCAGACCACCGCCGACTGAGTCCGGCACACCCGCATTTCGCTTCGGGCACAGGTCCTCTCGAAGGCCCGCACTTCAAGCCCCTCCGAGCCGGCCAAGTGCGGTACGCAGGACCTGGGCCAAGGCGGTGCCGGATCCCGAGCCCGACGTCACCGCCTGACGGCCCGCGGTGACAGTTCAGCCGTTGCCGACAGCCAGCGCGGCGAGGCGGGCCTCGAGCGAGGAGGCAGAGAGAGAGTGAGCCTCGCGGCGCGCACCGACCCTGTTGACGGGGAGGCGAGGGATGCCGGCTGGGATGCAGACGTAGCCGCCGGCCTTGAGCCGGACGTCACCGTCGGACGAAGACGGCCGACTCGTAACCCTGGTGGAGGTGAGTTCGCCCGCGTGCTCCCGCCGGCATCACCAACTGGCGGAGGCACAGGCCCTACGCTCCGGCGGACTGGGGCCGGGAGGAGCAAACCCATTGAAGGTGCCCGCTGACCCCGGGGCGGGAAACAACCTTGGTGCCGCAGTCGCCGCGCACGGACCGGCTGCGCTCCGCCATCGCCACCGACGGGAGCCGGGATGGGCTATCTAGACGGCATAGAAGCAAGCCTCAGAAAAGAGCTGGAGCTACGCAAACTCTCCCTCCACGAGCGGACAGACAGGAGGGGCTACTTCGACGTGTGGTGGGATGACGGCATCAAGAACGGCCCAAACGACCGAGGACTCCCCGTCGGGTACCTGAACGTGCTCGCTTCCTCTCGCGGCTTCATGAAGCGCACGGATGAGTTCTGGTTCGTCAACGTTTCCAGCCCTGCAGTCCACGAGGTCGCCAGAAACATCCCGAACATCAACGAAGCCATCAGGGCATTCCTTGTCCATCTCCCCGACCGGTACTCCTGAACAACCACTGGCAGCGCCCTTGAGCGCCTGCTACTGAACCCACCGGCGGACGCGGGCCCAAATGACCTAGTACGCACCAGCAGCAGCGACTCCCGTTCGGCAAACGGTCACCGTGACCGCTCCCCGAACGCCTTCCCAACATCCCCGCTCAGAACTCATGCCTCCTGACCTGCTGATACGGGGCTGAGGAAACGCGTACTCACGCCCATTGCGCGCCGAGCTTCTGTAGTGCGTCGAGTTGCTCTGGGGTGAGCCGGTCCCTTCTCGTTTTCGTGTTGGTGATCCATACGCCGAGTCGCACCGTGACCGGCTCCCCGTCGAGGGCGATGGTCTCGCTGTGTCCGCGTGGTACGGGCCGGTCCACGCCTTCCCGCTCCACCCACTGCGCCATGGCGACCAGTCCGCGCTGGAACGCCTGCTGCGCCTTCCTCGGGCCCTTCGCCGAAGGCGGAGCCGCCGAGGCGGGAGACGGGGCCTGGGCGGGTTGTACGCCCAGTCTTGACAGCCGTTCCTGCTGTTCGTTCGTCAGCTGCTTCCAGGTGCCCGGCTGCTTCTGTCGTTGGAGCCATCGGCCGATGTCGTCGCCGTCGAACGTCACGCCGGGTGCGATGTCGGGCAGCATCCCGCCCGGCTCGTCGTCGGCGAGGTGGGCGAGGTGGCGGTAGTGCCGCTGCCAGTTCAGAGGCCAGGGGCAGTTCCAGTCCTCGTCGACTGCGGCCAACTGCTCCGCGCGTGCGGCGGCCCGCTCCGCGTCCTTGCCGAGGCCGCCTTTGCGGCGCAGGTTGGCCATGTGCTGGCCGACGGGCACCACCGACTCTCCCTCGCCCCACACTGCGTCCTGACGCGGCGCGAGATGCCCGGTGGCCCGCCGGTAGGACCGGAGCGCGGCGAGTTTGTTCTCCCAGGCTTCTTCGCCGGGTTCCCACACCATCCCGGCTTCCGGGGCGTCCAGCAGCGTCTTGCGCCGCTCCTCCAACTCACCCGCCCGCAGCGCCTTCCGCTGCTGATGCACCCACCGGCCAAGCGGAAAACCCTTTGTCACGCCCACCTCGACCTCGGTGTCGTAGGGAACGGCGTACACGCCGGTGATCTGCTTCTCGGTCCGCCAGTGGAGAAGGGCTTGATAGCCCTCCAGCCAGACCAGGGACTCCGGCCGGTACACCCGGGTGCGCAGGAACGCGGCGATGGTGGCCGCATCCCGGGGCGTGGAGAAGCGCAGCAGCACAGCCCAGGCGTCGTCGTTCTCACCGTGGCCCTCGCCGCCGGCGCCGATGATCCGCCCCTCTTCGTCGCGCTGGAGGTGGGCCTTGCGCCTACCGCTGCTGAGCGCGCGAGAAGCGAGCTGCTCGACCAGGCGCTCATCGTGCGAGCGCAACCCCTGGAGGACGGCCACGAGCGGTTTGTAACTGGCACTGGCAATCATGTCGGTGGGATCTTCACCGGGCTCCAGAAACACCGGCACGATGATCCGCGCGATCTTCGTGGAGCCGTCGCGGTTAAGCCTCAGCGCGCGGCCGATGTTCTGCACGACCTCCACCTGGGAGCCGCGGGTGTCGGCGAAGCACACGGCCTCCACACCTCGCTCGCCGGTGATGTCCACGCCCTCCCCGAGCACGCGGCAGCTCGCCAGGAAGGCGCGGTGGATCCGACGGCCCGCCGCATCGATCCCGCCTGCGAACTGGCGCAGGACCTCGCGCCGCTCGGACACCAGGTGGTCGCCGCACAGCCACGCCGCCCACATGTGAGGTGCCTCCTTAGCGCCACTAGAGAAATGTCATCTAAGTGTCAGCGTAGGGCTCTGGTGCTGACAGCTTGAGCAGCGAAGATGACGGAGGCGTGAGTGGCACCGCATGGCAGTCGGCACTGACGTGAGGTGGTATCACCCCATGACATGGTGCTGACACTTCCTATGGATCGGCTCTGAGATGACTGCACAGGCCGGACGTGCGGAACGTGCAACCCATCATGCGCCAATGGTTAATGGCTGCTTCGATCTCTCTCGATGGTGTCGTCGGTTTCGTCCGTCGGCATGTAAAAAACGCCGAGGCCGACCCGGCAGCGTGCGGCGCTGATGGTGTTGTGGAGAAGGGTGAACAGGTCGGGGCGGATCAGTAGATCTGCTCCCTCGATCGCGGGCAGCAGGGGCTTGTAGTTCCCGTCGTGGACGAGGTGGCCGTGCCATTGGCGGCCGATGAGCGCTTCCCCTCGTGCGTCGCTAAGGCTGAAGCCACAGATCCCTGCTGTGGGTTCGAGGCCGAGGAGCGCCACGACGGGGGCAGTTGGTGCGAGGACGTAGTGAGGCAGGCCCAAGCCTTGTGAAGGGAGGGGCGCCTCGACCAGGGAAGTGTTGCTGGCATCGGTCAGAGCTACGAGGGGCTGGTCGGTGGCCATGATGAGCTCGGCTGCCGCTTTCACTTCGACGAACGAGGCTGCCATTGCCCGGTGTCGCAGCGGGCGTGTCCACAGTTGCCAGGGAGCCCTGCAGACAGGCAGCGAGCCGGCCGGCGCGTCAGCCGCGGAAGCTTCCATTCCGACGACGATCTGTATCTGGCGGGCGGGCTCGTTCGGATACCGGCGCGCTGGAGTGTGCTGCCGCTCGATCAGGCCGATCTGCACCCAACCCGTATGAGGGCCATTGGGCACGCGGGCGAGAGCCATGGCGCCTCCCGGCAGGCATCGCTTGCCCGCGACGGAAGCAAGCCCAAGAGGTGGCCAGGGCCTTTGCTCCTGTCGGCTGTCACTGAACCACGGTGCAGGATCGAGCGACCAGGCTAGTACTTCGGGGCGGATGAGGGGCCGTGGCACGCGGGCCAGCTCCGCTCGCAGTGCCGCCCGTGGATCGTCGCGCAGTCGTGCGGCAGCATTGCGTTCAAAAACTTGTGCCTTACTGCCCATGTGTCCGGCTTGAGCGAATGCGGCACGTAGCCCTGCCGCAGCTTGCTGAAGTGCGTCTTCGGTGGCGCTTTCATCGGCAAGGTAGGCGTCGGGCCACTGTGTTCTGCTCGGATGAGTAAGCGAATCCAGTTGTTGACCCATCAGCGATTCCACGTGTTTAGGCAACGCCTCGGTAACGAGGTCGATGACGGTCTCTCTTAGCCCCACAGGATTGCCTGCGGCGGCGAGACGGGTTTCCAAATGGTGCTCGACGATCTCGGTCGCTGCCTCTTGGAAGTCCGTCATCGGTGACCCTCGGTGCGAGAAATAGCGGCGGTTATGGCGTGTGTGAGTGTTGGGTGGGCTGGCGTTGCGGGGGGTGAGGGAGGTTCGTGTCCGGCGCGCGTAAGGATCTCGGCAGCTCCTACTCGGACGGACAGCATGTCGCTGCTGCACAAGGCCACGAGCTGGTCGAGGAGTGCTCCATTCAAGGATCCTGGTGGCAGATGGTCTTGCACGACGGACATAAGCCAGGTGAGTGGCCCGGCGCCGAGGGAGAAGGAAAGCACGTGCGCGAGTGCGGTCTGGGCTTGGCTGGGGCGGCTCGCCAGCAGCACTGTCGCTGCGATCAGGGCGCGTCGTCTGTCGCCGCGTTCGGGCAGGGCGATGGTGGCCATGGCAAGAGTGCACAGCGCGGTGTCGATGTCGTGCTGTGTGGCCGGCTCTTGGTTCGGCTGGTAGGCACCGTCACCAAGGTGAGCGTCGCCCGGCAGGCGATGAGCGATGACTTCGTAGGCAGCGTCCCAGCAGGCGAGCGCATCGACGGCTGGCGGCCGGTCAAGTGGGGCTTGTGCGGCGAAGGCGGAGACCAGCGCTTGACTGACGCCAATTGTTCGGCTGTATGAGGCGTCGGCGACGGCGCGTGCCACCTGGTCGGCGAGGAGGTTGGCTGCGACGGCGGTCTCCGCCGAGTGCGCCTGCTGCCAGAGATCCAGCCGCTCTTTGCCTGCGAAGGAACGCCAGCCGCCTCCTCCCCGCATCGTGGTGAATGCGAGCACGCCGGCCGTTGCGGCGAGTGGGCCGAGGGTGTCGGAGGCAGCCTCTTGGCGCAGACGGAGCCCAGTGGCGATGTCGGCCAAGAGCTCGCGCGGCTTGATCGGGCTCAGTTCCTCAGCGATCCGGTGCAGGAGTCGGGTGGCCGCGTCGGCGCCGTGTCGGTCGATGACCTCCAACAACCTCCACCCGACCGCGTTGGCCAGGCTCTCTTGTGACCACCGGGCACCCGGGGGAGCGTCGTAGGGCTTGTCGTTGTAGTCACGGACTGCTGCCAGCACACCGGCAGCACCTTCGGCAAGCGTGGGACGTTGCTGCGCGTGCAGGTAGACGCCTGTGGCGTAGCGCCCTTTGGGCTCGGACCAAGCACGTGAGGTCTTGGCGGTGGCGGGCTTCGGCGACCATAGCGGGCCGCCCTCGCCACCGCATTGCTGTGCTGCTGCGGTCAGTGCCGTGGTGGGCGAGTCCCCAGCGCCGCGTGAGGTGTAGATCAGCGCCTGGTCGTCGTAGGTGGAGGTGATCGCGTTGGCCATTACCGGCAAGAGTTGCTGTGTCCGGGCCGCATCGTCGCTCGGCAAGTTTGTGAGCCTGTCGAGCAGGGCGATGTCTGCGTCAACACTCCGGCCACCGGGACCGGCGGCGATGCGCAGCGCAGTCAGGACGACGGGGTCGGCGGTGTTGGCCTGTGTGACAAGCAGCTGAAGATGGGCCGCTTCTACCCGGGCATCGGGCAGCCCTGGTTCGGCCAGCAGCACGTGGGCTCCTAGCTGGGCGGCAGCCTGTGGGTCCAGTTGGGCGAGGAACCGCCACCACTCATGGGGGATTCCGTTGGTGCCCCGGCCGTCGGTGCAGTGGGCGACGAGATAGGCGAGAGGTTGCGTGCGCGCCAGTCTTTCACGGGCCTGGGCCGGCTCGGCCTGAAGGAGCTGGGGCAGAGGATCCAGCAGCTCCTCGACCGTGGCGTCCTTGTGACCGCCATAGGCACCCATGAACCGGGCGGCGCGGTCCCAGCACTCCTGCGCTGCTCTGGGGTCGCCGCAGGCGAGACTCACGCGGGCCATCTCCAGCTCGAAGTCCGCATCCTCCGCATACAAAGCCCGGCGGTCCGCTTGAGCTGCGCGCAGGGTGTCCATGAGCTCGTGCACTACATCGGCTCCAGCCTGGCCGACACTCTCGGCGAGCAGAGACAGCAGCTCCGTCGTGATGAGAGGTCCGCTGCCGGCCATGCCCATGAGGGAGGTGGTGGTTCCATGGCTGATGGCTTGCAAGGACGTGATGCCCAGCGCCACCTCCTTGCCCTGGAGTACGGCCACGGCATCGTGCAGAACCTGCCGCACGAGTTGGTGAATGGCACCGAGGTCGCTGGCCTTCGGCCGGCCGGTAAATGGCTGATTGTTCTGGGCCAGCTGCTCGAGCGCCACACGGGCGGTCAAAGAAGCCGTCTCGGCGGGGATTCTGCCCGCCTCGACATCGTGGCGCAGGCCCAGGGTGGCCAGGGCGAAGCGCAGCCAGGCGCGGTAGAAACCGACACCTTCGCAGAGCGGTTGCAGGCGAGCGGCAGCCTGTGGGTCGGAGGCATGAGCCACGGCAAGCAGCGACAGCCACCTGCTCACCGGTGCCGGCAGATCACCGGCGTGATCGGTCAGCACCTCTCGCGTGGCCTCTTCAAGGACGTCGGTGATGCCGCCGCCGGAGAAGACGTCCTGCGCTAGGTCCGTCACCGGCACGCCGTGACGGAGCAGACGCCGCGGGTCACAAGGCCCACTTGCCCAGGCCGCTGTGGCTAGATTGCGCGCCGAAGGTAGCTCTCCTGAAGTGCTGTCACGGGCGTCGGCGAGACACAGCAGAACAGCCGCACGCCGGTCGGGGCGCTCAATGAGCTCTACGCTCGCCATCAGCGGCTCGTGTCCCAGGCAATCCAGCAGCACACCCAGGGCACGCTCAACAGGCCTCAGGCGCTCCTGGTCAAGGAACTTCGCCACTCGCTGCGCGACCGGGAGCGGCGCGGCGTCGCTGTCTGTGTTCCGGCGTGGCTGCCGGATCTGACCGCGCAGCTCCGCGAGGAACACAGCATCGTCGCTGTCAGAGCCGTAGCGGACGTGATCGTCACGTTCCTTGTCCCAGGCCGCCAGATACGCCTCCCAGGGTGCTGCCAAGCCCGCACGATCGACAGCCGCGCACAACTGCAGCCCCCACCGGGCCATCATGGTTGCCTCGCCCTCATACATCAGGCTCGCTGCCACCCGATCGGCTCCGCACAGCGTCACCAAGACATCGGCGTACGGGACGAGGGATCCCGGCAGGCCCTCCTGCTCGTAGGTCGCCCGGGCCCGGCTGAGTTCGATGCAGCGAATCAACGTGGGCCAGTCGGTGCGGTCAGCCGCTCGGCGCGCGGCGACAGTCAGCGTGTGGACGATGGCCTGCGGGGGTTGCAGGCCGGCGATCGCGCGGGAGAGGAAATCGGGACCTACGAGCACGGCCAGTTCGTCGTCCCGGCCCAAGGCGGACAGAAGCTCGGGCAGGTGCCGGAACGCCCGGGGGTCCGTGAAAAACCCACGCCTGTCGAGCCAGGCGGCAGCCTGTGACCGGACAAGATCGGCCCAGTCCTGATTGCTGTCGATCTTTCGGATGAAGCGGCTGAAACTCTCATGGTGGATCTTCAGTCCGCCGATCCCCGGCTGCTGCGCGACAATCGGCGCCACGCTGGTCAGCGCAGCGCCGAGCATCATCCCAGGCAGTGGGAAGATCTCTCCCAGCTCCTGCGCGGTTACGGCGAAGTCGCAGATGGCTAGCATGCTCACGGCCTGCCGCTGCTCGTTGGTAAGGCCTTTGAAAAGGTAGTCGTAGTAGTGGTCAAGGTCCTGTGCCGAGGACGGGACCGCGCGCAGACGTTCCAGGGGGTCCCCAGCGACGTCCGGAGCCGACAGCGATGCCAAGACGGCCGTCGGCCCCACCGCCTGGCGACACAGGTACGTGGCATAGAGGGCATTCCCCCGTGAGCGCTCCTCGATCAGGCAGACAGCGGCCTCTGCAAGCTCAGCAGATGCCTGCTCTGAGGCGGATTCCGACAGGGCCGACAAGACGCCCAGCCGATCCGCCAACGCATGCAGTTCCCCCCGTCTGAGAGGCGGGACCATCAGGCGTTCCGCACGGTCGTCCAGGGCTTGGAGATGAGGACCGGGCTGACTGGCCAGTACAAGGACCACACCGGGAGGCAGGGTGAGAGCAGCGAGTTCTTCTACCAAAGACGCGGCTGGGTCCGACTGCTGCTGAAACGCGCTGCCAGCAACGCTTCCGAGGACCCGGCTGACATGGTCGATCCCGTCCACGATCAGCGCGATCGGCCGATCTGGAACCAGACGGCGCACCGCAGCGACTGCCGCCGTGAGCGTCTCGGCCGTGGCCGCATAACGCGGTCTGACCTGCGCCACCGCCTCCGGGACGGCTGTCTCCAACTGCTTCAGAAGGCTGCCGATCACCACATCGGTCAGCACACGATCACGAAGCCGGTCGTCATCGCTTCCGAGCCAACAGTGATGCCGCGCGGCGACCCAGGTGTCCCGCAGTGTTTCACTGAGCTGCTCGCACAGCCAGGACTTGCCGATGCCAGGACCGCCGGTCATCACGACGACACCACCCGTATGGGCCGCGCTGTCCACGACGGCTGTCATGTCCGCAAGAACCGTCGGGCGGATCACCTCCGCGGCACGGTCCACGGGGTGCCCCTCCTGAGCCGCTCCGAAGTCGACGTTCAATCCCAGCCGGGGAAACAGGCGGTCGAGGGCCACCGCCCCTCCTCTGGCGCGAGCCTCCTTAGCGGTGTCAATGAGGGCTAGGGCTACGTCCTCAGATGCACGATGCCGGTTCGGCGGCCGCCCAGCACCGAGTTCTTCGCTGACACGATGCAGCAACGCAGCCTCGGCCGGTCCTGGCTCTCGGACGTTGAGGGAGCATGCCGGTACCCCCGTGTCCACAATCAGGGAGGCACAGGCACTGCTGAGCAAATCATCATCCAGATCGGCGAGCATCGAACGCCACGGCTCGTGTTCCCGCAGCGCAGTGGCACTGAACCGAAAGCGCCTGCTGTTGAGCCCCGACAATGCCGGCCCCGGGTCGCTACTCGCGCTGAGCGGCTGCAAGACCTGGGACAGATCAGGGTCATCCGGCTCCGTGTCCCGTACTACAAGGCGGTGCGAGGTGTCGGGGTCCGCTTGAAGGTCCTGGATGACTGAGGAGAACAAGAGGTCCAGTTGCAGGCTGCGCTGGTCCTTGGTGAAACTCTTCAACGGCAATGCGCGGTCGTGAGTCGTGTGCTTAATCTGCAGCCGCTCACGGCTGCCCTCGGCCCACTCGCAGGTAATGTCGTCGAACCGGTCCCCGGCGAACATCTTCGTGTCGACGAGCACCGACCGCGCGCGCCCCACCGCGAGATCCACCAGACGCAGCGCGGTAAGCAGATCTTGGTAGGCGTAACCAAGGTGTGTCGGACGCAGGTCCATGATTACCTCCGACATACCCTTGGATCACCCCGGCGCCGAGTGTCACGGCATGAGTCTGGGCAAACCTTAACCTCAGCAGCTGCTGCCCAACGCGCCCTAGTCCACGTGCCGTCAATGCACGACTGCCCCGGCGCCGAGTGCCAAGGCACGCCCGCGCCCTACACCAGTGCCCCCCGTCGCATAGATGTTTGTGGGACCGGCGCCCTGATAGCTGCCACCCGATGCGAATGGCGTCATGCCACACACGGGCCTGCCCCATTTGCAGCCCGTCATAGAGGACTGGGAAGCCGACCCAGGGGCGCCCGCCGTGTGGGGACCTCGCAAGCCCGCAGCGGCAGTGCTGGCGCCACCGCACGGCCCACGTGCGCAGCCCAGCTGTGATCGATAACATCGATGATACGTATGTGCGAATTGATGCAAGGGAGAGTGCCGTGCCTTACGACCTGGGAAAGCGGCTGGTCATCGGCATCGCCTCCAGTGCCTTGTTCGACCTCGCGGAGGCGGACGCCGTCTTTCGCGAGCAGGGGGAAGAGACGTATCGCGCCTACCAGGAGGAGCACCTGGAGGACATCCTTGCCAAGGGCGTCGCCTTCCCCTTCATTCGTCGGTTGCTGTCCCTGAACGACCTCAGCGCAGCGGACGACCCTTTGGTCGAGGTCATTGTCCTGTCACGCAACGACCCCGACACCGGACTGCGGGTGATGCGCTCAATCCAGGCGCACGACTTGCCTATCACCCGGGCCATCTTCATGCAGGGACGCTCGCCCTACCGGTTCATGCCCGCCCTGAACATGTCGCTCTTCCTCTCGGCGAACGAGACCGACGTCCGCGAGGCCGTCGCTCTGGGCCTGCCTGCCGGCCACGTCCTGGGACCGGCCGCTGTTGACGACGACGACGACGGGCACCTGCGCATCGCCTTCGACTTCGACGGAGTCCTCGCCGATGACGCCTCGGAGCAGGTCTTCCAGGCCGACGGGATCGAAGGTTTCCGCTCGCACGAGACGATGAACGCCGCCACACCGCACGACCCGGGACCCCTGCGGGACTTCCTCGCCAACATCAACCGGCTGCAGCAGCGCGAAGAAGAGCAACGCGTGAAGAACCCGGATTACAAGATCCGCGTGCACGTTGCTCTCGTCACCGCTCGCAATGCGCCCGCGCATGAACGAGCTGTCCGCAGCCTGAAAGGCTGGGGAGTGACTGTCAACGATGCCTTCTTCCTGGGCGGCATAGACAAGAGTGCGATCACCAGCATCCTCAGACCGCACATCTTCTTCGACGACCAGGTCAGTCACCTGGTCGGCACCTCGCGCAGTACTCCCAGCGTGCACGTGCCGTTCGGGAAGATAAACGAACCGGCCGACTCGAGTTCGGCCGAAGGCGCTACTCACCCCTGAAGTGGCCCAGGGGCGCTGGGCGGAACCCCTGAATCCCGGTCAGCGGCGGCAGAGTCGAGATCGTTGAAGGCCCCCTGCGGTCCTGCGGGGGAACCTGTCAGCGGGGGAGTGGCAGGCTGAGCCGCGCAGACTGGCGGCAGCGGTTCAGCTGCCGTAGGCACCTGCCGGGAACCGGAAATAGGACAACTCTGCCACGATTGAGACCTGGTATACGGCCCTCGGGCCGGGGCGTTGTCAGACCCCTGCAGTATGGTGACCGGCCGCCGCGACGGGTTCCGGGTGCCCGTGCTCTTTTGCTCGAGGAGTGATGCGGCAATGTGTGCCTCTGTGTGTACAGAAGCCTTCCCATGCTCCGGCAGGTGGGGTTCAGCCTTCTCGCAGCTCTGCCTGCAGGTCCGCGCCATAATCAGGTCGCGTGCCTGGTCGGGCCGGCTCTCATTCGTGCTGAGAAGCGTAAGGAATCAGTGCGCCAAACGTAAGGCTCTGCAAGCTTCTGCCGGCCAAGTCCGGTCCGGATGGTGGCCTTTGGCGGCTATTTGGTCGAAGAATGCTTTCTGGCGTTAGAAGGGTGTTTGGCATTCTCCGTCTGTGTAACGACCTGAAGCTGCCGTGACAGCGCCTCGCCCGGCATACGTTGCGGCACGGCTCACGAACTCTCTAAACGCCCACCCGGGTGTCGTGGCGGCCACCACACACGGCGGGCGTCCTGCCGCGTACAGAGAGCGCGTGGCGCACCTCGTGGGGTCAACTGCGCCGCTACGAGGCCCGCACGTAAGACATCACGCACAGGAGACTCGAAGATGGGGTTCGGACGACTCGGAGCCCAGGGCGTACCCGCAGCGGTAGCCCTCACCACGACTCTCGACGAGATCGCTGGAATCACCCATTCCTACCTGAAGGCCGAGGCCAACTGCAGGCGCTACCTGCTGTATCTGACCCGTTCTCGCGCCGGCTACGCCTTGATGCAGCGCAGCGGGATCCGCCTGGACCGGCGGAAGGTCACCAGATGGCTGTCCGAGGAGCGCGCCCCCAGCGCTGAGCAGCAGCTACGGCTGGAGGAGGCCTTCCGTTTGCTGCGGCGCCGCAACATGGCGCCCAGCCTGACGCGTCGGCTCAACAGCGACGGCGGAACAAGGGTGGAGATCTATCCCGTCGACCAGAGCGAGGTCGACCCCAGGCACCAGCGTGTGGCCCGGTGGCGCCGGAAGAACATCTACCGCTGGGACCCCATCGTCGCGGCTTGGTCCCGCAGCGACCTGCGTGAGCTGACCCAGCAATGGCAGTACGTCATCTCGGACTTCGACTCCGACTGGCGTCAGTACGAGAACGTCACCCATCTCGGCTTCTGGGCCTGACCCGCCCGCCATCGCCCTCAAGACGCCAAGTCCGACCACCACGAAAGAGCCGTCCCCACGGTGCCTCCAGACCTCGAAGACTCCCCGGCCCGCAGCAAGCGCGAACGTGACGAACTGATGGGGCCTGCTGTCCGTGCCCTGCTACAGCTCGCCGAGCGAGGCGAACTGACCACCGCGCACGTCACTCTGTCCGCTCACACATTGGGTGTCCACGTCCGCACCGTGTGGCGCAACCTCGCCCGTGCACGCGCGGGGGAGCCCTTGCGCCGACCACGGGACCGGTTCGAAGTCACCGACCACGTGCGCATTCTGCTCGCCTACTACCGCGGCAACGTCAAACGCGTCCATGAAGAACTCGCGAAGGACGCCGCGAAGGCCGGAGTGGAGCCGGTGAGCCTGTCGACGCTGCACCGGGCGATCAAACGCGACCTGGCACCCGGCGACATCGCCGGCCTCAAAGCCGGGCTGCCAGCCTCCCGCGGACACGATCCGCACCTGCGCCGGCCGCCCTCCGCCCGCAACGAAGAATGGGAAGGCGACCACAAACAGGCCCCCGTCGTCGTCTACGCCGCCGGCCGCCTGGCCAAGCCATGGGTCACGTGGTTCTGCGACTGCCACACCGGCATGATCATGGGCTGGGCCGTCACACCGCACTACCCGCACCG
Organism: Streptomyces sp. NPDC029139; assembly: GCF_055564335.1. Lineage (NCBI taxonomy): Bacteria > Bacillati > Actinomycetota > Actinomycetes > Kitasatosporales > Streptomycetaceae > Streptomyces > Streptomyces sp. NPDC029139. Next base: position 156,313 of record NZ_JBVHWN010000013.1, read on the forward strand.
CGGATCGATCCTCGCGGCTCTGCGCGCCTGCATCCTCGCCGACGAAACCCATGGACCCGCCGGCGGACTGCCCACACGCATCCGTATCGACCGCGGCAAAGACTTCCTGTCCAACGCCGTCAAAGAAGCCCTCGGCGCCTTCGCCGTCCAGGTCGACGTCCTGCCGCCCTACACCCCCCACCTCAAGGGCAGCATCGAGAACCTCAACCGCGCGGCAACATCGATGTTCTTCTCCACCCTGCCCCGCTACACCCACGCGCAGAAACTCGACACCCGCAGACGGTCGGGGGAGAACGACCCACCGCTCACCTTCGAAGGATTCGTCGCGAAGTTCGCCGAGTGGGTCCAGACCCGCAACGCCGGGCACCGGATGCAGGACTACGGCGGCGTCACCGCACTGGAGTGCTGGAACGCCGACACCGCCGAGCTACGGGAAGTGCCACCGCAAGACCTGCACGCGTTTCTCCTGGAGGCCGACCGCTCCGAACGCGTCATCCAGGGCCACGGCATCCGCTGGCGCGGCCGCGACTACATGGCCCCCTGGATGACCGGCCGCACCGGAACACGCGTCCGCATCCGCTTCCAGCCCCACCACGAACAGCAGATCGAAGTCTTCGACGCCGCTACCCACCGGCACTACGGCACCGCCTACCTCGCCGACCAGGCCACCGAAGAGCAGATCGACGAGGTGTACCAGGCACGGTCCGAGCGCGCCCGCCGACTGCGCCGCGACATGCGCAAGGCCGAGGCTCTGCGGCGGCGCCGTTTCCGGGCCGTCACCACCGCCGGCCCCGCCACCACCGAGGCAACGATGACCCGCAAGCAAGCCGTCACCGAACTGCGTGCCGCTCGTACCAGCCGGGGCCAGGGCGACCTCCCCAGCAACTACATGCCCCGGCGCATCACCCCCTCCAGCCGATGGAGCATCCCCAACCCCGCCAGCCACGAACAAGACGAGACCACATGACCCCACCCGACCAGCCCGCCCCACCAGCCAGGGACCGCAGAGTCATCAGCGTCACCGGCGTGCGCTGGGAATGCCGCCGCTACGCAGCCCCCTGGATGACCGCACACCTGTCCCGCAGCGTCATCGTCCGCCGCTGCGGCGCCGACACCATCAACCTGCTCGACCCCACCACCGGGGCCATCCTCGGCACAGCGCACGCCGACGCCGCAACCCTCAACGCCCCGCAGCAACCGCAGCAGCCCCCAGCCGAACGAGAGCCGCTTTCCGACCAGCAGGAGAACCTATGACCACGACCCCGACAGCCGCACTCGACGACGCATCGATCGGAGAACCCGACTTCTACCTCAACCTCACCGACGCCCGCATCGTGGCAACCGAAGCACTCCTCGAAGCCAGCGAGAACATCGCCGATACCATCGAAGCCCGCGCCATGTCGTGCTTCTACGGCGACGCCGGCCTCGGCAAGACCTTCTCCGTCCTGGCCGCGCTCAAGGAAGTCGCCGCAGACCGCGTCCTGCTCCTGCAGTTCCGCTCCCGCCCCACCCCCCGTGACATCCGGATGGAACTGTTCACCGCACTGCGCCTCGAAGGCGAACCCCCCTCCCACCCCAGCGAGTTCGACCGGCTCCTCAAGCGCACCCTGGCCCGCAAGCCCTACGTCATCGTCTGCGACGAAGCACAGCAGTTCAGCCGCGAATGCTTCGAATTCGTCCGCCACCTGTGGGACACCGGCAAGGGCCCCACCCGCCCCGCCGTCCTCTTCGTCGGCGGCGAGGAAGCCTACAAAACCCTCTACAGCGAACCCGCCCTCGCCTCACGCATCTACATCTGGCAGGAATACACCCCCATGGACCCCGCCGAGGTCCAGCGCAACATCCCCCTCTTCCATCCCATCTGGGCCAATGCCCCGGCCGAACTCATCGAGTACGTCGACGACGAAGGCGGCGCCGGAACCTTCCGCATGTGGTCCAAGATCACCTACCACATCCTCGAAGGCATGAAGCGCCGCGGCCTCATCGAAGTAGACGAGACCATCGCACGCTGGGCCATCCGCCGCGCCCTGCCCAGCCGCGGCAAGCCCCGCCGCCCCGTCAAGGACGCCGGGTGACAACCACCTCCACCCAGGCGCACCACTACCTGAACCTGCCCGACGCCCGCACCGTGACCACATCCACGGTGCGGGCCGCCGCCGACGCCCTCGACACCACCATCGCCCAGCAGGGAATGCTCTGCATGGTCGCCGACCCCGGCGTCGGCAAGACCTTCACCCTCCACACCCTCCTCGACCAGCGGCCACATCTGCCCTCCCTGCGCCTGCTGGCCCGCCCCCAAGCCCGCCCGGACGACCTGCGCCACAGCCTCTACCGCGCACTCGCCCTCCCCGGCACCCCACCCAAAGACCCCGGCATCTGCGACGACTACCTCCGCCACGCCCTCCACCCCGCCCACCGGATCCTCGTCATCGACGAAGCGCACCAACTCTCCGCCTCCTGCATCGAGTACATCCGCTACCTCCACGACGACCCCCTGCCCCGTATCACCGTCGCTCTCCTCGCCAGCCGGCCGCGCCTCCGCACACTGCGTTCCCAGCCCTCCCTCGTCCACCGCGTCACCACCTGGCACCCCATGGAACCCCTCACCCCCGCAGAAGCCCTCACCGCGATCCCCGACCTTCACCCCCTGTGGCAGCACGTCCCCCACACCACCATCAGCCAGCTGGACACCTGGGCCGGCGGAAACCTCCGCCGATGGGCCGCACTGACCCACCGGCTGCTCACCACACAGCGCCGCCACCCTCACCAGGCCATCGCCCCGGCAACCCTCCTCACACGGCTGGCGCCCACCCGAGCGGTGGCCGCATGACACCCACCAGCCCCAACACCCCCGGCGACATCCGCAGGTGGACGCCCCAGTGGTCACCGAGCCAGACGAATCCGGACCTGCCCCCCATCACGATCATCAGCGACCCGGATGACCTGCCCGCCTGCACCGCAAGCGCTCTCAGCGCCCACCGCCCCGACCACGGCCAGGCCACCATCCATCCCACACCTCTGGCCACCGCGCCTGCCTACCTCGCCCATGACCTCATCCGCGCCCTCGACAAGCACTTGCCCACTTCCGACACAGACCCGCCCTGGTGGACCAGCAACGCAGACGAGTCCTGGCGCATCGCCGTGGCCTGGACCCAAGCCCTCAACATCACCCACTACGTACTGACCCGTGCCCACCGGATCCCCAGCCGCCACTGGGAACACCTCATGGCCCTCCGTGAGCACACCGGGATCCACCTGACCCTCATCGTCAGCGGCCCCACCCCCACCGCACTCAACGACATCCTCGCCACCGTCGCCCACCACACGATCACCGACCTCGACGAGGCCCGCACCCACCTGACCCCCACACATCACCTTGCGGCACCCCCGCCGCATCGTGGTCGGAACACCACTGCCTTCCCGCCAGCCCAGGACGAGCAGTGGTACCAGCTGCCCCCACGCCCCAAACAGCCACCCGGCCGACCCAACGAGCCCAGCGAAAGCAACCGCGGCACACCAACCCAACTGGCCTCTACACACAATCGCCCCCACGCCATCTCCCTGGAAGCCTTCACACCAGGGCAAACCCTGCCCGCAGCCATCGCCCAGCGCATCCACACCCGCATCGCTCACCCGGTCCACGCTGCCGCAGTGGCTCTCAGAGCCGTGACCGGCTACGAAGCCGACCAACTGCGAGCCCTGACAGATACCTCACCCAAAGCCCACCCCAGGCCGACCATCCCCCAAGACCTTCCCGACTGGGTCGATCCTCTGATTCGTGCCGTCGACGCCTACATGCGACTGGAGAGCCCCGCCCGGCAAGGAAACCCGTTCACCCTGTCCCCCTGGGACAGACACGACGTCGCACACGCCACGGAAACCTGCCGCCTCCTCGCACCACTCCCCGCCCAGCGAGCAACCCGCAAACGCCGTCAGTCACGGCGAACACCAGCATGAAGGACCAGCGATAAACGCCTTCCACGCGATCGACGCCCTCCTCGCCACCGCCCACCCCCCGCTGCCGGCTACTGACGAACGACGCCGCCTACGCCTCCGGCTCTGTCTCGAGACCGAACCCGTTGCCCAGGCCCTGGGCGTCACCACCGACACCCTCACCTCCTGGGAACAGGGAAGCGAACCCGACGGCATCACACGCGTCAACTACGCCTACTTCCTGATCAGAGCCCACATGCTCGCCCCACCCGAGAACCCCACCCCCAGCCCCGCCGATCACAGCGCATCCCCGCACCAGCCACCCCGCCCTACTCCTGCGACGGCTCCCACACGGCCGCCCCGGCCACGCGCAGCCCTACCCCCAGCCGATCCCATCGCCGACACAGTCACCGCCGCACTGCAGTACTACGGCGGCGACCGAGACAGGACGAAGAAGGAACTCGTCAACCGAGCGATCCCGCACGCGGTCCGCCTGTTCAACCAAACCCGCGTGGGCGCCCGTTACGACGTCGTCGCCCACCCGCCGATGCCCGACATCCTCACCCGAACCAGCCCGCAGGCACCCGACAAGATCTGGGAAGCCCGACCTAACTGGGACCGCCCCGAAGGCCCTACCGGTGCCACCCCTGTTGCAGCCCTGGACATCAACGGCGCCTACCTGTCCGCGCTCAAAGCACACCTACCACTGGGCCGCCTCGAACACCGCGTCGGCGCACCGCACGACCGCCGTCGCGCAGGCGTCTACTTCATCACCCCATCCCAGTGGGAGCACGGAGCCTACCTTCCCAACCCCCTCGGAGCACGCCTTGAGAACGGACCCCTATGGGTCACCGAACCCACCCTGAGACTGCTCCTGCACCTCTCACAGGACCCCACACCGCTCTGCGAACCACCAGTGATCCACGAGTCCTACACCTCAGGATCCACCGAGCACATCTTCGAGAAGTTCCGCACACTCCTCAGAGACGCACGAGCCACAGCGCTGCAACGAGGCGACGAGGTCACCCTCGAATACGTCAAGAGCATGTACTCCAAGTTCGTCTCCACCATGGGCGATTCCACCTTCAACCGGGAACTCCAGCGCCCCGACTGGATGCACATCATCCGCTCCCAGGCCTTCGCCAACCTCTGGCGTAAAGCACACCAAGCGCACCGCGAAGACCTCACCGTCGTCCGTGTCTGCGGAACAGACGAACTCCACGTGCAGGGAGACTGGCGTCGCATCTTCACCGAAGGGCGCGCCCTCAATGAGGTCAAGCTCAAAGGCGAACCCCAGCAAACCGAACAAGACGTCTGACCCAGTCTCGAGCGGAAACCTCCCCCCATCAGGCAGGTGACACATCCGGGGCCGGACGAGCGCCGCTGACGACCCTCACGGTTCACCCAACCGCGGGTGAGTGAGAGCTCGCTGTTGGGGGAGAGGGAGCGGGGCTGAAGAGCCGGGCGACCACGTCCTAGCGACATCTCCGCCCACAGCAACTGAACCCCGTCGTCAACACGGCCGTTGTCGCCGAGAAGTGGACGCCGCCGCGTGCGGGGCGAGCGCTGCTCGGCGTTCGCCCCTTCGGGTACGGGCCCAGTACCGGGAAGGCCTGGGGGTAGATCACGGGGGTGGGGGCATGCGGGTCTTGAGCGCTTGGGGGCGCTCTGGATAGGCAAGGCCTGCTGGATTTCCCCCCGGCAAGGTTCTTGGGTGGATGAACGGCCTGCACCGACCTGGTGCGGGCTGTTCCGCATGTGCCGGTGCCGGGTTTCTGCGCGTGGGGCAGATGGATGCTCCCGTGGTGTTACAGGCACTCGACGCGCCGAACGTCTCAACAGCTGGGAGACCGCCGCCTACCAGGCCTGGGATGAGGACGTCCGGTTCTTCACCAGCGGCTGGACCACCAACTGGACACACCACGGTCCTTTCACCACAGCGGCCTGGGGGAAATGAGCAGTGTGTCGGGGGGCCGCGCTGTCTAGGGCGGCGCTACCGTCGACGGCAGCTCCACGGAGTCTTCGTCTTTAGCGGCGTGTATTTCCGTTGCGGCTCGTCGCGCTCACGTCCTTGGTCGGGCTCGCTGGCCTTGGGTGCTGGTGGTCGGCTGTGGTCTGTGCGGTTTCTTGAGGCGGAGGTCCTGCCAGGGAGTGATGAGGGAAGTCCCACGGCGACATCTCCGCCTACAGCAGCTAACCCCTGCCCCGGTGATGCCGTCGCTGGCGGGCAAACAAAACGCCGCGGCGCACGGGGCGAGCGTTGCTCGTCGTACGACTTTCGCGGGTGCTGGGCCGGTATCCGGGAAGACCGGGGGTGTAGATCACAGGACCGGGGGCATGCGGGGGTTGAGCGCATGGGACCGCTCTGGATAGGGCAGGGCCTGCCGGTCTCTCCCCCCGCTCCGGCAAGGTTCTTGGGTGGATGAACGGACCGCACCACTGGGTGATGGTGCGGGCCGTTCAGCATGTGCCGAAGCCCGAAGGCCACCGTCTTCGAGCGCGCCCTCACGCCATCGCACCGTTGCTCACCAGAGCAGCGATCCCGGCCGGGCCACTGATCCACAGTTGCTGTTCGTTGTGGTGGCGTAGGCAGGCGAGGTCGGACACAGGAGCGGCGGTGAGCAATGTGTGGACAGACTCCAAGGTGTGAGCGTTCCACAGCTGTACTCCGGTGCCGGTGCCTGCTGTGAGCAGCGGCGGCTTACCGTGCGATCTGACCACGGTCAGTGCGTTGACGGCGGCGTCAGCTTCCAGCGTGGCGTGAAGGGCCAGGTTCTTCCACAGAGAAATGGTCGACCCCGCGGCGATGGCCAGCATCTGGTTTCTGCGCCGGGAGGGCAGGCACACCATGCTGCTGGGCGCGGTCCCCGCCCGCTGTGTGAGGAGCTCGTCTCCCAGGGCGAGGTCCCAGATGGTGATGCGTCCTGTGCGGCCGCCGAGGATGACATCAGGGCGGCCCGGTCCCGGGCGCCATACACCCAGCGTCTGGGGCATCTCTCCAGGACTCAGGGCAATGTGCCAGACAATCTCCCCGTCCAGGCGGTGTAGCGACAGGCCGGTGGGGGTGGCGATCACCCAGCCAGGCGCGTGGCGGCCGGGCAGCGCCGTCGTGCACCACGCCGATCGGCGTGGCAGGGGCACTGTGCCGATGGGGCGCGCTGCTCCCAGGCTCCAGCCGATCAGATCCTCGCCTGCGTGTACAGCGATGATGTCGGGGTGCGCCGGGAACGCAGCAACCGACTGGACGTGCGGCACCGGCAGCTCGGAGACGACGTCAGGGCCGTCATCGGACAGCAACACCGCTTTCTGGTCACGGACACCGGCGACCGGGCCGATTCCGTCGCCTGGGGAGCACAGGCTGGTGACGTGACCTGTCGGGCGCACTACCCTGCGCCGCTGCAGAGCAGGGGCCTGTGGTCGGCTCGCCCACTGTGGCACGGTCAGGCGGATTCCCTCCTGCCCGGCGGTGACGATCGTCCAGGACATAGCGTGACTGGCGGGAACAGCGGCCACCTCGTGGACGGTCCCGCTCGGATAGGGCACTGTGGCCACTGCGGTGCTGCTCGACTGTGCAAGGTCGTGAATGCTCAGAGTGTCACTGCGCTGAACGCCCAGAACCTGATGCCCCTCTGCGCCGGTAAGGGCGTACATGTGGGAAGCCACGCCCCCGATCCCCGAGACCCTCGTGCGGGTGTAGGGGTCCCATACGTAGATTCCGTGCCGGAATCCGTGCTGTGTCACCAGCACGTCGTGACCTTCAGGCCCGTGTACGGCCACCAGGGACCGGCCCGAGAAGGTGTGGGGCATCTCCAGCGGGGCGACCGAGGCCTCCTCCGGGTCACACACCGCGACGTAGCGCCTGTTCGGGGGACCGGGAAAGGCCAGCAGCGCAGGCCTGTCCCGGCCGCGGACCACCACGAGGTCCGCTGCTCGCCGGGGCATGACCGCGAGGGGCAGGGCGACTTCGTGCAAGGTGTCCTCGGCCGGCCGCCATAGGTGAAGGCGGTCACCTACGACAAGAGTGAGGAGCCATTCCTCCTCTTCGTCCCGCAGAACGCGCACAGCACGCACCGGTGCGGCGAGCGCCGTACGGGGCAGAGCAGTGAGGCAGCGTCCGGACAACGGGTCCCATACGGCCGCGCCGTCCCTGCCCGCAGAAACCAGGAACGTTCGCCCGCCCCGCCCCTTGAGCGTCACCAGGCCCCGGAGCTTCGGCACCCGGATATGGACCAGTCGCTGACCGCTGGCGCCGTCCCACACACCCACTCCCGAGCCGGCGGCTGCTGCCACCAGAACGCGCCCGTCCGCGGCGACGAACGCACACAGAGCGTGGACCGTGCCTCGAGGAGAAGCCAGCACATTAGTGTTCGCCTGCCATTGCGACCATGTGGCGGTCCACGTCGGCGTCAGCGGCGCGAAGGCGGGTTCCGCCAGCGGCAACATCCATTCGTCGTCGAACCGGTGGCTCAGAGCAGCGCGCTGGAACGCGATGCTCGACAACCGTGACGGGCCGTCGACGCTGTCATCGAGGTACGGCTCGACCAGCGCCGCTGCCACCAGCGTGGGACGGCTTGGATCCTCCACCGGCAAAGGCAGCCGCAGCCGCGCCCGCAGAGTCCTTGAGGTCTCTTGAACCAGCAGCGCCGGCGGAACGTGCTCGTCGTTCATCACCGCGCCGGCATCCGCGTGTGCCAGCAGATACCGCCTGACGTAAGGATGGGCGGGCAGCGGTGCCGCGTCCTGCGCGAGCTGGGCGAGCTCGCGGGTGACTCCGCGGTGGGTACGGCGTGGATCGCCCAGCCCAGCCTGCTGTTGGGGCCCGTCCGCGGTGCCGGCCAGCAAGGACGCCGGGTCATTCAGCAGAGCTTCGGCCACCCGCTGGTGGACCGGACGGTAGGCGACCCGGCCGTCTTCGGCATCGTGAGCCAGGTAACCGGACAGCCGGCTGGCGTGCACAAGGCGGATGGCTGCATCCACATCCACTTCTTGCGGTACGTGCCCGTCCAGTAGCCCGCGGACGGCGGCCGGCCACACCTCCGCCCAGGGCAGTCCAGCACCCTGCCCGAAGGCCGTGGCCCGAAGTACGGCCAGTAGTACGAACGCGGGGATCTGGTGGTCGCGAGCCACATGATCAAGGTCTTCCCGCAGCAGCGCAGCGGTGCCCGATGCCAGCCGCGACAGCCACGTCGGATCGTCCAGGTCCTGGGCGCCGGGCGCGGCATGCAGCTGTGCCGCGGCAAGCCTGGCATCCAGGAAGGACGGCCACACCGACTCTGCGATCAGCCGCGAAGTCTCCTGCACCGCAGTCGGCGTTTTCCGGTACGCGGGCCCGTCGGCCAGCACAGCAGCGGCGTAGGCCGCGATGTCCTCGGCGCTGTCCGGCAGGTCCGTCCGTACAAGCCGGCACGCCACTGGCTGCTGCCCGTCCGATCCTTCCAGCGCCTCGACCAGAGCGCTCAGCAACTGATCGGCACGCTCGTCCCGCAGCCCGAGCGGCGAACCGCCCTGCTGCGGCGCGGAACTGCGCAGCCCCAGCAGCAGCCGCACCACAGGCTTGCCGTCAGCCGTGCGCAGCCTGCTCAGCGGCACGATGACATCGCTGAGACACTCCAGCGGCCGCTGCGCCTCATCAACCCCGTCGACGACCAACGTGACCGCGCGCTCCAGGGCTGCCGACTGGCCGACCAGCACATCCATCAACGTCTGCAGCAAGGGCGGGCCGCCATGCTGCCGTGAGTGCCCCAGGGCTTCCAGCAGATCCTCGAGCAGCATCAACGACGTCTTGGCCCGGACCAGGACCGCCGCGTTCACCGCTCCCACAGGCGGCCGCAGATCCTCAGGCACCTGCTCGACTGCCAGGGTGAAGCCGGGAGCGTTCAAGAACACCGGATCGCTGAAGGTGACCAGACGGGCCAGGAGTCCAGACTTGCCCGAACCAGCCGCGCCCGTCACCACCAGGACACCCGAGCCGCCGTCCACGAAACCGATCAGCTCACGCACCAAAGAGCTGCGGCCGCTGAAATACCAGCCGGCGTCCTCCTCACTGACCCGCCCCGAAGCCCGCGAGACCCAGTACTGCAGCACCTCGGGCGCCAGCGACACCTCCTGGCGAGCTGCAGCCACCACCGGCTCGACAGCCCTGAAGGCCGGATTGGGAAGACACGCACTCGCCACCGGCTTCCGCGACCGCGGCCACACCCATACCGGCTCGATCAGCTCCGGATGCTCCGCACTCACCTGCGCCAGAAGTTGCTCCCATTCCGCCAGCGACAGGTACGCGTTCACATAGCCCGCGGCCTCGTCCGCGGCCTTCGCCAGACTCAAGGCGATCAGCCTGGTGAACTCACCCACATACGGCTGCTCATGCACATCCCCACTGGTGATCACCGCGAGCGTCGGCAGGGCGCGGCGGGCAGCGGTCAGATCGTTGACGACGGCCGCCACCTCAGCACCGAGCGCGCCGGCGAAGCACGAGTCCATCAGAATCAGGACGTGCTCCGCCTCGCTGTCCAAGACCGCGGCGACCAGCTCCCGGGTCGGGAAAGCGGTCCCCAGCAGCCGCTGAGGGTCGGTCCCGGAGAACGTGAGGTAGTGGTGACTCGCCGCGCTCTTCACCCCGTGACCCGTGATGTAGACCACCAGGGCCTCGTCGTGGGCGGCCGACGCCAGATCCTGCTCCAGCAGGAACCGGCGCAGATCGTCCACCCGCTCCAGCTTTTCCGGCCGGGACACCTCAAAGCGATCTTTTTCGGGCAACTGGGGGGCGGTCAGCCAGTCAGTGACCACGGAAACCTGAGCACCGACACCATCAGCGAAGACACCGTCCTCGTCCCCGTAGTCAGCAACGCTGACGACGACGAGCCGCCGTGCCGCCACAACCGGCCCGTTCACCTGCACACCCATCCCGCCTTGTGAGCCTTGCCCGCCCAGTGACTCTAACGACCATCACCAGGCCCGACGTCCTGCCCGGCTGTCCGCAGTGTCTCAGCAAGGAGCCGGCCCGACTCGACCGGTTCTCCGCAGCGGCACAGAGCCGCTGCGGAGAACCGGCGAGCCGATGGCCCCGCACACGGAACAGACTCCCCTCACAAGGAGCCTCGTCCAGACTCCCAGCGAAGGGACGCCCGCCCGGCCGGCCCGCTGATGTGCAGCATGTTGTTCGGCTGCGTTGTCTGCGCGATGTGCGTGACCGGCGCGGCGGTCAGCACGCAGTGCACCAGCTCGCCGCTCAGCGGTTCCCACAACCGCAGGCCCGTGCCGTTGCCGGTGGCCACAAGCCACGTCCCGTCGTCCTGGCGCACGGGCGTGACCGCGGTGGTCAGCGGGGTGTCGATCCGCCCGACCGGCTTCCATGCGCCCGGGGCATACAAGGTCACCTCTCTCCCGGTGGCGACCGCCAGCACGGGAGCGCCTCCCTCTACGGGAACGACACAGGCACCCCGGCCTGCGGACAGCGTGAGCCCCACTCTCATGGCCACCGAACCGCTGGCCGCATCCCACGCGCCCATGCCTCTCTTTGCCACGCCGATGACCTGAACGCAGGCCGCCGGCGACGGATACGCCACCAGGTCGGTGACCCTGCCCCACGTCGACGGCTCCAGGAACCGGTGCTCCCCGGTGAGCAGGTCAAACACCCAGGCGCCGCCGCCGTCCGAGACGAACAGAGCGGGCCGGCCGCTGGCGAGTGTGACCGCCAAAAGCATGGGGGCATGGAAGTGAGTTCCCATGATCTGCTGGACGAGCCCGGCCCGCGGCTGCCACAGCACCAGCCCGTCACCGTGCGCCACGGCTACCATGGGGCCATTGCCCAGATCCGGCACTCCTTCTACGCGCTGCACCGGCGAGGAACATTCCAGGTGCTCCAGCGCCTGGCCGCTGACCGGATCCACCAGCGACACACCGGCGTCCTCGGCTACTGCCAGCCACTGCCGCCCGTCCGCCTCGCTGATGACCGCACTCACCTGCGCCCGGGCATTGGCCGGGACGGCTGGCCTCCGGCGCGACGGCGACGGGTCCTGCCCGCGCAGCAGCAGAACTCCTTCGTCGCTGGTTGCCGCCAGCCCCCAGGAACCGTCCTGCAGCGCCACAGCGGTGACCTGGGAACCAGGTGGGCAGGCGAAGCGCGCCAGTTCCAGCGGACTGGCGGCGGTGGTGTCCCAGACCGTGATCATGCCGGAGCTCCTCACCCCCAGCACCCGGCGGCCCTTGGGCAGTGTCAGCGTCACCGCCCCGTTTCCCCGTCCGGGAAGATGCCCCTTCACCTTCCCTTCGAAGGGATCGAACAGGTCCACCCTGCTCTGGCGCATCACGGCCAGCAGGTCATGACCGTCGGGCCCGGGCGCCGCCGCAATCCGAAGCGACGCAGCTGACAGCAGCGGAACCTGCGTTGTTTCCCCCGTGAGCGGGTCATGGAGCGCGAATTCGGAGTGATTTCTCAGCAGCCTCACCATGTGACCGGCAGGACTACGCAGCCAGGCGATCATGTTCAGGTGATGAGAGGGAGGAGCGTCCAGTTCCTGGTGCAGGTCCTCCGAAGGACGCCACAGCACGATGCCGTAAGCGGTCATGATGGCTACCTGCCACCGGTTGAGCCCGTCCCGCAGAACCTGGACGTGGTGGGCGTCCGACCCTCGCCAGGAAGCCAGTTCCCGCCCCGACAGCGGGTCGAACACTCCAGCTCCCTGCTGGCCGGCAGCTACCAGGAACGAACGGCCGCCGGTTGCTCTGATGACGCCCAGGCCCCTGGTCAACCCCGTGTTGATCTGCACCACCTGCTGTCCGCTCGAGGCATCCCACACCGCGATTCCGCGGCGCGTGCCGGCAGCGATCAAACTGCGTCCGTCCGCGGTGGTGACCGCGCACAGCGCGAAGACGTGAGAGTCGGGTGAAGCGACCACGTCGGCCCGCGGCCGCCACCGAACCCTCACCGGGGTCGTACCAGGACCAGGACCCAGGCCCGCGGCTGGACCGGCCAACGAGTCGGAACCATCCTCTGCCTCTGAGTCGCTACAGGCCGCCAGCTGGAACCGCACAGAACTCAGCCGGGACACCACATCGACCGACTCATCCAGATAGGGCTCGATCAGTCCGGCAGCCGACAGCACGCGGCGGCTGCCGTCCTCCACCGGCAAGGGCAGACCCAGCCGCGCCCGCACCGTCCCCGAACTCTCCCGTGCGGCCAGCAACACCGGCATGATCGAGTCATCCAGAACGCCTCCGGCATCGGCGTGGGCCACCGTGTAGCGACGCACATAGGGATGCGGCGCCCCAGGAGCGGCCCTGCGAGCGAGCTCCGCGCAAGCCTCAGCGATCGAGCGGTGCCCCTGCACGGGACCCGGCACCCCCTCCGCAGCCATGCCCTTGTCCGAACCGTAGGCAAGGTCGCCCGGATACCTCAGCAGAACCTCGCTCAGCCTCTGGTGAGCCGGCCGGTAGGTGACCCGGCCGTCCTCCTCACCCGTGACGAGGTAGCCCACCAGGCGACTGTGCCGCACCGTCCTGATGACGTCATCAAGCTCCCTCATCGCAGGCGCGCCCGCTCCCAGCAGCGCAGAGGCAGCCGCCGGCCACACCTCCGCCCACGGCAGCCCAGCGCCCTGCGCGAAAGCCGTGGCGCGCAGCACGGCCAGCAACACATCGATCCAGACGGACTCGTCCAAGGCGACTTGCCGCAGATCACTGCTGAACAACGCCAAGGTCCCCTGCAGCAGACGATCCCGCCACACCCCGTCATCCGTATCCTGTACCGCGGCCGCGGTCCGCAGCTGCGCCGCTGCCAGCCGCGCGTCGAGGAACGACGGCGCCACCGCCTGCGCAATGACTTCCGCCGCCTGTACGGCTGCCTCGTCGAGGTCGCGATAGGGGCTGCTCTCCTGCATCTGCAGCAGCGCCCGCACATACGCGGTGATGTCCTCGACGGTCGCCGGGCCGTCCGTACGCATCCGCGTCAGCGGGATTTCCTGCTCCACCACGCCCGCCCGCAACAGCTCCCGCAGGACACCGAGCAGCTGATCAGCCGCCGCATCACGCAGCTTTTCATCTCCGGCATCCAGAGCCGAACTGCGCATACCCAGCACCAGACGGACAGCAGGGCTGCCGTCCGCCCTCCTCAGCCTGGCCAGTGGCACGAGCACATCCGACAGCACAGAACGAGGCTGCTGCGCCTCATCGACACCATCAACCACGACAGTGACGGGCCTCAGGAAGGTGCCACTGGCTTCGACGAGCTGCGCCAGCAGCGTCTGCAAAGGAGGAACGCCCTGCACCGCCCCACTGAACGCGGACAGCAGATCCTCGAGCAACTCCAAAGTCGACTTCCCCCGGGCAACCACCGCCGCATCCACCGACCCGAGGCCGGGACGCAGCTCCTCAGGGACCGCACTGACCACATCTGCGAACCGGGACTCGAGGACAAAGTGGGGGTCGCTCAGCGTCACCAGCCGGGCCAGCAGAGCAGACTTCCCCGACCCGGCCGCGCCAGTGACTGCCAGGACGCCCTCACCACTGTCAACGAACTCCACGAGCTGTTTCATCAGTGCCTGACGCCCACTGAAGTACCAGCCCGGATCGCTGTCACCGGTCCGGCCAGAGGCCCGGTTCAGCCAGTACTGGTCCAAGACCGGCGCAGACAGTGCCAACAGCTGCCGGGGCGCTTCCACCACCTGCTCCGCTAGCACAAAGTGAGGGTTGGGCAGACACAGGCTCGGAACGTTACGACGAGAACGCGGCCACACCCACACCGCCTCGATCAGCCCGGGATTCTCCTCACCCACCGCCCTGAGAAGCCCTTCCCACTCCTCGAACGACAGATGAGGAGCAGTGAATCCCGCGGACTCGTCGCTCGCCTTCGCCAGCGCCTTACCGAGTAGCTCGGTGAACTCACCCACACGTGGGGACTGATGAAACTCCCCACTGGTGACAACGGCCAGAGTCTTCAGGCCTCTCCGGGCGACGGACAGGTCCTCCAGGAGCTTGCTCAGCTCGCTGTCCAGGCTGCCGGCAAAGCAGGAGTCGACCAGCACCAGCACATGCTCCGCCTCGCTGTCCAACACCTGAGTGATCAGCTCGCTCGTCGGGAACGCCGTTCCCAGAAGACGGTCGCCCCAAGTGCACCCGAAAGTCAGATAGTGACGACCTGAAGGCCCGCGCACGCCATGTCCGGTGATGTAGACGACCACCGCCTCGTCCCACTCCGGCTGCGTCAGCTCCTGCTCGACCAAGAACGCACGAAGATCCTCCACCGAGCTGAGCTTGGACTGCGCAGCCTCGAAACGCCGCCCGGCGTCCAACCCCGGATCCGCCAGCCAGTCGGTGACCGATTGCACCTGTCCGCGAATCTTGGCGGCGAACCCTTCGTCCCCAGTGAAGTAGTCATCCACCGCAACGATCACCAGCTGTCGAGGCCCCCGCACCGCCACACCCGCCCACACCCCTGAAAACCCGCCCTTGCCCCTGCACCCTAGCCACCTCGCATCGGTACCCGGATACGATTCCCACGGCAGGGGCCCTCGCCGGGCCCGGACTCGGGGGAGAAACAACGCCATGCACATCATCGGGATCCACGGCATCTGGCAAGGCAAGACCACCAGCACGAATCTCTCCGCTGAATGGTCCGCGGCCCTCGCCAAGGGCCTGCGGACCCACCACGGCCCCGCCTGCCCTCTCCCGCCGCTCACCGTCGCCTACTACGGGCACCTCTTCCGCACCCCGAGCCGACACCTGAGCGCACCCGACGGAGCCCCTCTGGTCGAGGACGGCGAGCCCTTCACCGACGACGAAGAAAGCTTCGTTCTCGACACTCTCGCCGAATACATCCCACCGGGAACCGACACTCAAGACATTCCGACGGACACTCTCGGCCTGGGCATCCCCTACACCCCCCTCCCCGTCGCTCAGGCGCTCGCCGCAGCCGACCGCACCCTCGGCCGAGGCCTCGGCCGCCACCTGCTCAAGCCCATACGCCAGGTCTACCGGTACCTCCACCACGACATCGGCGACCGCATCCGCGAAGAAGTCCGCACCGAACTCCACCGCCCCGACCCTCGCCTCGTCATCGCCCACTCCCTCGGCAGCGTCATCGCTTACGACATGCTCACCCGCGAGGACGCCGGCCCCGGCCCGGACGGCCTCACCACTTTGGTCACCTGCGGTTCCCCTCTGGGCTGGCCGACCGTGCGCCGCTCACTGGGATGCGAAGACGGCCTGAGCCTCTCAGCGAGCATCGACTGGGTGAACCTCCGAGCCGAAGGCGATATCGTCGCCCACTGCGGGCTTGCATCCCTCGGACCAGCCATCCGAGAGGAAGTCGTCCACAATGGCGTCGCCGAACCGCACGCAGCCACGCGCTACCTCCGCCAGCAGACATTGGCCGACGTCGTAACCAAAGCCAGCAGCCTCTGACACCAGACAGCCAGAGGCTGGGGCTGCAGATCCTCAGCCATGAGCCGGCCACCAGGTCGTCGCCTCGGATCGCGGTGATGCGCCCCCCTCGGGGCAGGCGATGCCGTACTCGCTGCCGTTCGCCACGGGGGACGGCGCTTACCGGGTCGACCAGCGGGCGTTGAACATCCTGCGGGACCGGGGCACCCAGAACCACCTTCCGCAGAACGGCGCGAAATAGACGTTCGCCCAAGTCGGCCCCTGCCGGAAGCGCCCGCCCCCTGGGCGGTCGTTTCCGCCGGGCTGTCACTGCCCGCTTCTAGTCTCTGGGCCATGACATCAGCGAGGCCCAAACGGCCGGTCACTGAACTCCCGGGCGATCCCGCCCGCTTGCACCTCCACTACGGCCATGGCCATCCGGCAGTCTCCTACGACTTTGAGGACACGCTGGAACCTTGGCACGTCACCGTCACTTACGGGCTATCAGGAGACGAAGAGTGGGACGACGAAGGGGCTACGGACAGCCACGCTCCCGCCCCCGGTAGCAAGGTGGGGCGCCTCATCCTGTGGAGGCTGCGTGATTACACCAGCGACAGCCGGTGGGAGGCCGCCGACGCCGAGTCCGGCGACCTCGAAGTCATGGTCTCGGCGGTTCTTGGCCGATCCGGGCACCACGGTTACAGCGCAGCGTTCGAGAAGGTGGTCACCCAGCCAGTCGGTGATCTGCTGCTCCTCGATCGCGTCAGTCTGGACAAGGCATGGAGGGGCTTCGGGCTGGGGCCCGTCGTGGCGGCCGAAGCCATCCGCCGCCTGTCCGGCGGGTGTTGTGCGGTCGCGGTATACCCCGCCATGGGGGAGTATCCCGAAGACCGCGAGCAGGTCAGCGAGGCCTACCGCCGCCAGGCGAAGAAGAAGATCGCCGCCCTGTGGCAGAGCATCGGCTTCCAGCCGTTCCGCCGTGGCGTCTGGCTCCTGGACACCGCCCTGCGCCAACCAGAGGAGGCCCTACAGGCTCGCCGCGCCGATCTGAACGCGCTCAGCGCAGCCTTTCAGCGGACCAGCCGGTCAGAAAACAATCGCTCGGAAGGCTGACCTGCTGGCTCTGCACCGCCGTAGAAGTCAGCGTCGGCCAGGACACGCAGGACATCGACGAGGCCATGGTCGAAGCGAACCTCGCACGGCGGCTGGAGTGATTGACCCGGAGACAGCTGGATGATCCGCGCTGAGTGGAGTGGCGCGTGGGCCGACCCCATCGGAGCGCTTGCGTGACGACAGCTCCGAAGCGCCGTGGAGAGACCGGTGTCGGCCCAGGCTTTGGTGATGCGGGGGGGGGCCTTCGGCGATGCCCGCGAGCAGACGCTCCGGCCGCCAGACCGCTCAAACCGCCATCGCAGCGGGATCGTTCCACCCGTGCTCGACGTGTGGGCCCCAGGTGTCAGCTTCGATAGGGCCGGTGAGGTGTCCTGCCGGTAGGCCGGGCAGTGGGAGCATCCCATGACGGTCGCCGCGCCATGCTCCAGCAGCGGCGCGGCGCCTGCGTCATGGGGAAGTGCCGTTCTGCAGCTCGGCGCGTAGACGGTGGGTGACCTGCCGCCACCGGCGGGCCTGCCCCCGGACGGGAAACCACGACTGTGCGGTCTCGGTGTCCAGGTTGCTGAGCTCGTCGAGCCTGCGGACGTACTCTCCGGCCTCAGTTGTCCGATGGTGAGAAGCAGAGAGCTGGATGAGGTGGTGCAGCCGGTGCGCGGCCCGATAGTAGGAGACCTGGGGATCACTGAGACGGCGCACCGCGTATCCGCCGCACTTGCTGCACGGATCGAATTCCTTGTTGCCCAGCAGTTCTTCGATACTTGCTCTGTCGTCCCGGTGGTCGACCCCGCCGCCGTAGGGGCGTCGGTGCGCGCAGCCGGGGGAGTGGGCCCGGCCCTGGAAGCGGCCGGACGCGTCCGTGGTGTATGCCTGCACCGACGCGAGCACCCCCAGCGGAAGGCCCGAGCCGTCGGGCCAGTGCTCGTCCTCCGCGGACGCGAAGGGTTCCAGATCCAGCTGCTCCATCGCCAGCAGTCCGTTCCACACGGCCGCAGCGAAGGGCCTGAGCGGATCTCCCTGCCGGTCGTCGCGGATGGCCTCGAGATCACGCAGGTCTGCCACCGAGCGTGCCAGGACCAGAGATTTCAGAGCCTTCCTGACGTCCTGGCGTCCCTCACACAGACGCACCAGCACCCGCTCACCCTCCGCCGCGCTCAGGCGCCGGCCGAAATCCTCCTGCTCCGGGTCGTAGACATGGCGAGCCCATACCCCGTCGTCCTTGGGTGCCTCCCCAGCCCTCGGCAAGGAGGTTTCAACCAGGGCGTCGGGAAGGTCACTGGCGGCGGCAAGGATCACGCCCTGCCATCCGGCCGCGCAGCGCTGTTCCAGAACACCCAGCGTCACCACTTCCACGCCGGCGTCCATACCCAGCACCGTGTACAACTGCTCCGCGTCCCCTGGTGTGCCGCGCAAGGCCCGCAGATGCTCCTTTTTCACCAGACGGCGGCCATGCACTGGAGTGTCGTCAAACACCCCGGGCTGCAGCCAGCCGTCCGCCTCCAGCGCTGCGGACCCGTCCCCAGCCTCGGGTGCTTCCTCGGCCAGGAGCTCGTAGACGAGCACGGAAGGCTGCGACAGCAGACGGGCAGCCACTGGTTGCGGTACCCGCAGCGAGAAAACCGGCTGAGCGGATTGCCCCCAGTCCACCGAGACCGTGTACGAGGCAAGCGCCCCCTGTTCCCACTCACTGAGCCGGTCAAAGGCAGACTCACCCCTGCCGGCGGCTGCCGGGGCACCGTCATCGGCAAGACGCCCTACCAGGACCCGCTGTCCGTCCTCGGCCGTGGCCGACCGTGCAGCCGCCTCCCACACGCCCAGCAGGGTTTGGGCATGCTCCAGCATCCGGTCGCACCCCTTGCGCCGGCTGCTCATCCCGCGGGCCAGGTGGTGGACGAGGTACTCCTGCTCACGCGGATGGTCCCAGCTGCTCTCCACCCTGCTGCGCCACCGCTGCCACAGAGATGTCAGCTCGCTCGCCGTCTCCGCCGGTGTGCCCAGCAGGGCGAACGCGGGGTCGTCGGCAGGGATGTCCGGCTCCTTCATGGCCGACACCGCCGCTGCCAGGGCGAGTGCGCCCGGGGCGACCAGCCGCCCGGCCCGGGCGCGTAGTACCTGAAGATGATCGGCCTTGCGCTGCACCTTCGGCTCGGCCCAGGACCTCAGCCAGGGAAACAGATCCAAGACATGGTGCACGCGGTGCAGGCTGGTCAGCGCGTCGAGCCATTCGGCGAAGACGGTCTCACGCACCTGCCGGGCTTCCTGTAGCTCCTCCCAGTTCTCGTCGTCCTCCTCCTCGGCTCGAGCACTCTCGTCGCTGTCCGAAGAGACCGGGAGGAGCAGGCAGGCCGCCTCGTCCACTTCCTCGTCGCCGAAGCTGTCTTCGTCCGCCTGGCAGAAGCGGCCCAGTTCGTACAACAGCCCCAGGTCGGTGACCGCGTCCAGGAAAATGGCCAACCCCGTCCCGGGACGTGCCCAGGAACCGTACGCCGCGCACTGGGTACACAGCTTGCCGATCACCGAAGCGTCCAGCCGCACCTCCCGCTGCGTGGCACGGGCGGAACGCAAGTACGAGCAGGAGGACTTGGAGTGCAGCTTCACTTCCCTGCCCTGTGCCGACCACACGGTGACACAGGCACCCTCGAACGGACCGAGCGGCACATCCGGCGTCAGCTGACCGTACGTCATACAACCTCCCCCTGGCGGTGGCGTGAGCATAACCGTGGCCACTGACACCGACATCCCACCGCCGGATTCCCGCCATTCACTCAGGCACAGCAGGGCGGCTGAGCGCGCTCGCGAGACCTCCGCCGGCATCCGCCTCGCCCAGCCGATGTGCAGTCGAAGCGCATCCGAGGAATGCGGCGCTCGGTCGGCTGTACGCGCACATCTTTCCGTCACCTGCGAAGACGGCCGCGCATCGCCCGATCCGGCCGGGCGCACCCCAGCACTTGCCTTGGCTCCCCGACACCTGTGGCAAACAGGGGCGCTGATACGGAAACGCCGCCGACGTCCGCCACCACGTGCGAGCCCGCCACGCCCTCGGCTGATGGGCGGCGCAGCACACCTCTCCGGAGAAGACGATCCCGCACCTCCCGGAGCAGTTGCTCGGGTGCTGTGCTTCGATCAGCAGATCCGCCGTTTCCGGGCTGTTGGGAGCGCCTGGCCGCCCCCTTTTCGGCCATCGACTTTCCTGAGTCGGACGATCGACAGGCTTCTGACGTACGTCATCGGCATACGACGGAGGCGGCCTGGCTCACGCCGGTCGCCCGCTCCGGCGCGACCGAGGCTGGCTTCATCGCCCGCTTCGCCCCCGCGACCGGACACAGACGGGTCATCCGGCAGGGATCCCGGCGGGGTGGCACCGGCGCGCTTTGCGTCCTGAGCCGCACGGGCATGCCGCGTTCTTGGCAACGCTGCGTCCAGGGCCCGCGGGTCGTTGAGGCTCGCTGCGCCGCACCATGTTTTCGCCACGCCTGCGCCACCGCTGAAGCGGCAACGGGAGGGCATCAGCGTGCTCGAGAACCCACGGGCCCACCGCGCTGAAAGCCTCATCCTGCGAGCCGCTGGAGAACTCGAGGATCTCTTGTGCACTCCCTTTCAGCAGCAGACCGGCCACGGTGGGGTACTGCTTGCCGGTGAACGCCTTCATGCCCTGCACGCGGAAGACGTCCTTGGCGAAGGCCGCCCCGGCGATCAGCGCCGCCCCGGTGACCACGTCTCCCTCACCCTCGTCGTCGATCCGGTTGAACAGACGGATCAGCACCTTCTCCGCTTCGCTCACCGGCAGTTCCCCCTCGCGCGCAAGGGCATCGGCGAACCGGTCCCGGACCTCATCGGGGGAGCGGTAGGAGAACTCGTCCGCATGTCCCTGGTGCTCGAAGTGCAGGGTATGAACACCTGGCTGCAGGCCCGATTCGTGGGCGATCACGGAGCTGGTGGACTCAAAGCCCACGAACCGCACCACGGCATCCCGCACGGTTCCCTTGCGGAACTCGTCCCCCAGACGAGACTGCGGCGAGAACAGGTAAGGGCACACCTGAGCCGCGTACAGAGCGCACACCTCGTGCACGGGCGCCTCTCCCGCGACGGCCTTCGGCAGTGGACCTTCCTGGAACACCATCTGCCAGCGCAACTCGTCAGCGAAGGGCATACCGCACACGGCGCACCAGTCGAACGTGGCCAGGGCGAGCTTGCGCCGCTCATTGATCGATCCGAAGTCCACCTCCTGCGGACTCCGGTCGATCGTTGCGATCACCGGGTAGCCCCGATGGTCGACCGACAGGTGCTTCATACGACACGGCAACTCAACCGTGCTCTGCGGTGTACGCCTCATCCCAACCCCCTTCCAACCGGCACGCTCTCGGTGCCCACCCCTCCAACGAACCGCACCATCATGCCCTTGTAGCGACGCACAGCCGACACGTTGGACGGAGCCTCCGACGCTCGACCCTCGGTCAATGGCGGTATTCGTACCGGTGGAGTCGTGAGCGGGCGTCGGTTTCGGCGGTGCCAAGGCCTTCAGCCATCCTGGGCCAGGGGATTTCGTCGCCCTACATGGCGATGCGCGCCGCCTGCGGTCCGACCAACTCGACGATCGCCTCGAGCTCGTTCATGGCCTTCAGCGTCGCCAGCGGAGAATCGTCGACGAGACTCTGTAACCGCTTACTCAGCTTGGTTAGGAGGTCGGCGACCTCAGTCGGCAGCGGAACACTCCGCGCCTCGACGTCGTCGAGGTGAGCCGCCCAGTCCGCCGCCACTGCGGAGGTGTCGGACGGGCTAACAAAGGGGCTGATGTACTGGCTGCGGCTGATACAGCTGTCCGTCGGCCAGCTGCTCGATGAACGCCGTCGCGTTCAGCTTCCCGCCGCCTCTTGGAAGCTGTGGGGTCGGCCAGGCCGACGGCGTCGTCGACCACCGCACGGGGGATCTCGGTGGGCGGCTTGCCCTTCTCGATCTGTACGGGTGCCGATCGCGTCATACATGCGCCGTGAGAGCTGCTCGATGGAGGGGTCCGCGAATACACCGCCGCTGATGTCTTCCTCCAGTGTCTTCAGGTAGTCCACCAGCTGCGCGCCGGTGAGCGTGATCTCGACCAGCCCGCGCTTCCCGGCCGCGCCACCGACCTTGCGCGGCTTGGCGTCCTCGTGCGAGTCGGTCTGGACGTCACCGAACTGGGTGCGGTCCCATGGGTGCAGGTGATCTTGAAGGAGGCGACGCCGGCGGCCTTGGCGAGCCGTTCCTCGTGCCCGGCGGGCGGCGCATCCGCGCAGCCAGTGGCGAGGGCCAGGACAGCGGTGAGGAGAGCAGCGGCCGCGGCGCGCCGCAGGACGCGCTGGTAGAGGTGTCGTGTAGTCACCGGATGATCACCAGGACCGTGACCGGGTACGGCAGTGGTTCGGGCACTGGATCACCGGAAAGGGTGAGGGGGGACGTCAGCTCCACATAAGCGGATCCCTTGGCAGTGTGCTCGCCACCGCTGGCTGCGCCTGTACCGCGGCAGTCATGTAGTCCGAGAGACCTCAGCAGATGCCCCGCGGTTGCCACGATGCGCAGAGCCATCCACTGCTCAACGGCCGTACCGATGTTCTTCGCCGACGCCGAATGCACCCGATATCGTGCTGGCCGAGGACCCCGGCCGCGACCTGGTTGGCCGCCTGCTGTGACCGTTTCTGCGCTCCTTTCCGCCTGATTCAGGGAAGTCGGCTCATATGGATGCCGAGCGGTAGGCGAGCCGGCTGATAGGTAGCGCACATCGGGGTACACGGGTCGGCATGGCACCGAAGACCGACAACATCATGTCCTTGCGGGCCGTACGGCAGCTGCGCCGAGTCCGCACTTTCTACGCGGCAGGTGTCCTGCTGTGGGCGGCTGCGGCGGCCTGGGCAGGATGGGCCGATCCGGGGAGTCGGCAGATGTGGGTTTCCGTACTTCTCCTGGCCGTCTTCACCGGCCTGCTCGGCACAGCGTCTCTGTGGCTGCGACGCCTCGAGGCAGCCACAGGACACAGGCCGGCGCATCACGCTGCACCGCGGCAGGCAATCACCGCACGCCATGCGAACGCCTGAACCCGGCCTCCGCAACGCTGCATCCTGGCGACTGCATGCCCATGGTCGCCGGCGGTGCACACGCGAGTAGAGATCAAGCCGTCACCGCTCACCGTTCGATGGCACGTCAGAGACAGGTGCAGGACGGGTTCACCCAGAGAACGCGGAAAAAACAGGTCGATACCCAAGCTCTGACCTATGCGAGGAGTCGCCATGGCCACCTTCGTCATCACCGTCCCCGGCACGTTCATCTCGGGCATCACCGACCCCGCACGCTCGGCTTTCGAGCGAAAGCTGGCCTCGCAGCACACGGACGTCAGCGAGAGCGAAGGCCTCAACCTCCTCACAGTGCACGAGGACAACACCTTCTCTGTCCGCCTTGAGGTCGATGCCCCAGATCGGTATGAGGCTGAGCTGGACGCCACAAGGCTCGTCTCAGCCGCGCTGAAGGAAGCAGAGATCGCGGAGGCTGATGCCCCGCTCGGCCCGCCCGCCGTCACTGGTATCGACAGCGACCTCTGACCTCTTCTCGCTGAGAGCTCTGCTGACGAGGCGCGGAGGTAGTCCCCCTCACAGCGCACTGCCAGGGTGGCCGACCAGTCCTGCTCGGCGGGGTGAAGGTGGCTCTCCGGTGACGCTAGATGGAGGGCGCTTGATAGAGGCCACGACCAGCGCGGACGGCTCGCGATGTGGCGATAAGCCGGTCAAGAGTGCTGCGGACGGTGTTGATGTCGCTCGTGGAAGAGTCGCGGCCGAGCGCCTCTGCCACGTCGCGCGCACGCCTGGGGGTGCCAGGGTTCTGCAGGAGGACTGCGACCACCTGCTCAGTGAGACTGCCAGAGTCTTGCGTCGTAGAAGCCGGCGCCTCTTGCGCCGTGGCCTTGGCGCGGGACGTCTTCCTCGAGGGCTGCGCCTTTTGTGCCTTGGTGGAGCGGGCCTTGGCCGCCTTGCGGGGAGCGGGGACAGATCCGGTTTCAGCCGGCGTCTCTGTATCCGCGCTCTGGGGCACGGCATCAACGTCCACGACTGAGGGTGCCACTGCTTCCTTCATGGGAAGCGGCCCAGGGGCATCGGCCAGGGCCAGCAGAGCCGTGAGGGCGTTGCGGACCGAGTGCACGCGCTCCGAGACCGCGGCTAGATCCTTCTCGAGTTCTTGCTGCAGCTGTTCCAGCTGGGGAAGCTCTCTCTGGAGCTCCGCAACGGTGGCTTCGGCGCTGTGCACAGTGGCGTTTGATGAAGGCACGTAAGGCTCCTGTTTGATGGGTGCTCGACGATAAAACAACAATCGTGTGTCGAGCAGGGTACGTCTCTCAACGGCTCAAAGAGGCTGAGGTACCGGATCACGAACTCGCTGGAACAAGACTTCTCTCGGGATCTTCGGCAACGGAGACCGTGGGGAACGTACTTGTGGGGGCATACGAGAGTTGACTGATTCGGTCGGGGTGCCCTGGCGGCTGTGTTCACTTGGCGCCTCATCACGGTGCTGTCCGCTGCCCTGGCCGCCCTGTCCTCGTTCACTCGACTGCCCGCGGGCGCCGTCACTGTTAGCTGTCCCTTCACACCGCGCGGGCCGGGATGTTGATCAATCGGCCACACCAGCAGACGACTTCTGTCGGTGGCCTCGTGGTACAAGGCCTTCCCGGAGGAAGAACCCGCAGAACCCGCACGCGCACGACAGCCAGATCGCTCTGGCTCCGAGACGGAGGCGCGCGCCCCCTTGCTTCGGCGGCTCGCACAGCGAACGCATGCCCCCTGCCCTCTTCCTGCGTCTCTGCAGAGACACAGACGATCACTTCCCCTCGCCAAGCGCCAACCTGGTACTGTCTATGCGTAATCAGATATGTGTTCTGGCTTCGGTGGGGGAGGACGCTTTGCTGCTGACTACCGGACAGGCCGCCACCGAACTCGGCATGGCCATCACCACGTTTCGGCGTCTCATTCACGCAGATCTGCTTCCGGGGCTATCCAGCAGAGGCGTCCGCGTGATGATCCCGCTGGAAACCGTCCAAGCCCTCAGCAGCAGAAGCCGCGCACCACTCGAAAGACTCCCCGCACGCGAGGTCGCGGTGCTGCGCATGCGCGGAGCAACGAAACCGGCGATCGGCACCACCCCGGGCTGGGCCGGATTCTCTGCCGCGCTGCCAGCCGAAGACCTGCTCCAAGCCCTGCGAGGTTGGTGGCGCTGTGACGCAGCGAGCGTAGCTGCGGGAGGCACTCTGCCTGTCACTGTTTCCGGCTATGTGGTCGCAGTCCTCACCAACCTGGACCGGTGGGAGACCAACGGCCAGGGTCGTACCGCCTTCACCGACGCTGTTCTCGCCGGGTACGTCACCGACCTCACCACACCCGCCATCCACATCACCGCCCCGGACGCCACAAGCCGCGAAACCGCGATGCTGCTCCTCGGAACACGGCTCGCCTCCGACTCCGGCGGACCGATCGCCTACGTATCCACCCGCAACACCTCGGGAACCAGGGAAACTTGATGGACGCCAAGGCCTACAACGCCACCCTCGCCGAGCTCCGTGCCGACCGTGACGAGATCAAGAAGGCACGCGCCGCGCTGGCGAAGCTCGAGGCGGCCCGGGACAAGAAGATCCGCGCCCTTGCCGGATACGAGAAGGCGAGCGCCGAACGCATCGCTCCCGCAGCCGGCCTCAGCCTCGCGGACATCGTCACGATCGCCCCCGACCTCACGCCCGAGAGCATCGCCGCCACGCCTACCGCTCCTGCGCGAGAGGCAGCCCCTGAAACGCCGGCCGTCGAGGCCCCCGCGACGCGTTCCGCTGCCCCCACCCCGGCCACGCCCGCCCACACGGCACCGTCGGCGGCTGAGCCAGCGCCCGATCACAACCAGCCGAGCGACACAGCCACTCCAACGAGCCAAACGCGGGACCTGCCCGCCATTCCGCAAGGACCCGAAGGAGACCGCTGGTTCGCCCACACCCCCAACCTCACCTCCACACACCCGAACTTCACCCAGCAGGCCCGCTCGACCGTCTTCCTCGACACGACCACCGGCATCCTGGTCCACCGCAACCAGACCCTGCGCCTGAGCCTGCCAGACACCACGGCAGCCTCCATCCTGCAGGCCGTCTTCCACACCATCCCCGAGGGCACCGAGCGGATCTTCATCACCGCAGGAGAACCCTGGCACCACCAGGCCGACCAGCATCCCTTCCTCAAAGACGCCGTCGCCGCCTGGCTCAACGCCCCCATCCCCGGCTGGCGCACCGACACCGGCCGCGGCAAGGACAAAATGGCCGGCCACTTCGTCCACCCCCGCAACCCCGTCGGCCGCTACCAGAGCGACAACGGCCAGTACCACGTCGAGATCCGCTCGGTGGGGGAGTGGTTCGACCCCGAAGGCGCCGAACCCACAACCGTCCGCGATGCGTTCGTCCTCCTCTGGAAGACCCTGCGCGCCCACTGGGGCGACGCTGTCCTGATGGGCTCCCCGTCCCAGACCGGACGCGACCTGTGGACGCGCACGATCCCCACCCGCGGCCAGCACGCCGACGGCTTCCCCGTCCTGTCCGAGGAGCTCCGCGGCCTGCTCCACGCCACTGCCGGGCAGGGCCGCACAGAACTGATCACCCCACCCGCGGTACCCGAGCAGCTGCCCGCGCTGGTCGAATACGACCGCACCTTCGCCTACGCCAAGCACACCTGGAAATCACCGGTCGGCACGCCTCGCCGCATCACCGCCACCACCTTCGCCTCGTGGAGCGAAAAAGAGCAGATCAAGGCCCTTTACGGCTGCGGCCACTGGCACCTGCGCGTCACCGTCCCCGACACCTGGAACCACGTCGGCATCCTTCCCGCCCCCGCCCCCGGCGACCGCGCCTGGCACTACCCCGCCGCCCCCGGCACCACCTTCACCACCTGGGCCGGCGGCCCCGAGATCTACACCGCCCTCACCAACCCCCACACCCCGTGGCGGATCGAAATCCTCGACGGCCTGCTGTGGGACGACGGCAAACCGCTCGACGACTGGTCGAAGAAGCTCAAAGAAGCCTGGTCCACCCTCGCAGCCCAAGCCCAGCTGCACGGCGACCCCGCACAGCGCACTGCCGCCCACCTCGCCTCACGCGCCGTCCGCTCCCTCCTCCTCTACGGCATCGGCTCCTTCGCCCAGCGCCCCCGCATGGTCACCGGCACCACCCCCCGCACCAACGAGCGCGACGTCCCCCCGGACGCCGAAATCATCGGCTTCACCGACGAACAGATCACCTGGCAGCGCCCCACCGGCTTCTCACGCGACCCCAACTCCCACCCCGAGTGGGCCGCCGCCATCTGGTCCGGCGCCCGCGCCGCCCTGCTCTCCCAGCGCATGCGTGAAGACAACACCTATGTCGGCGCCCTCCACGCTCCGCCCGGCACCGTTGTCGCCTTCCGCACCGACGCCGTCTACCTCACCGCACCCCAGAACTGGCCCTACCACGGTCAGCCCGGCGAGTACCTCTACAAGGGCCACCACCCTGGCCCCGTCCCGGCACCGACCACCGAAGACGAACTCCTCGCCCTGCGTGACGCCGGACGCTACGCCCTCAAGCAGACCACCGCCCCCGCCGGGGAGGTGTGATGCCGCCCCATGTCCGCCGTACCACCCCCGAGCCGCAGCCCAGCGAAGCCGCCCAGCTTGCTGATGAGCTTCAGGCGGCCGGTTTCACTAAGCGGGACATCGCCCGGATCATCGGCCGGGACGCTTCACTCGTCTCCCAGTTCTACACACGTCACAAAGGCGCTGCGTTCGTTCCCGCCCTCACCCAGGTCCTCGCGGCCGTCCGGGCAGGTGTCGCCAGCCCAGAGGAGCTCGCCGCTGTCGCCGCCCCTCACATCACCCGACGCACCACCAGCTCCGGCGCCCGCGCCCGCGTGCGCACCACAACCGCCCGCACCGCCCCTGCCCCTGAGCTGAGCGAAGCCGCCCAGCTTGCTGATGAGCTTCAGGCGGCCGGTTTCACTAAGCGGGACATCGCCCGGATCATCGGCCGGGACGCTTCACTCGTCTCC
>NZ_JBVHWN010000013.1:184869-225767 GCF_055564335.1 Streptomyces sp. NPDC029139
GGCCGTCCGGGCAGGTGTCGCCAGCCCAGAGGAGCTCGCCGCTGTCGCCGCCCCTCACATCACCCGACGCACCACCAGCTCCGGCGCCCGCGCCCGCAAACGCACCAAAGCCGTCATCATCACCCCCGCCGGCACCGGAACGGGCCGTGCCGGCGCCCAAGCCATCGCCTCCGGCTCCACGCGCCTGCGCACACTCATCGCCGAGGCCGCCCGCCAGAATCTGCGCCTAGCCTTCACCGTCCGCCTCGCAAAGGCAGCCTACGTACACCCTGCAGGCAGCCGCACCGACTCACCTGGCATCCGCCGCGACGTCATTCAGCGCGCCGACCACACCGAAGAACGCTCCTACGGCTCCTCAGCCACCGGCGGCTTCGACGCACGCGAATTCGCCCAGCGCACGGACCAGACCGGAGGCGACATCACCGCAGCCATCCACCAATGGCTCGTCGAGACCAGTCGCATCCACCCCGAGGCACGCATCCTCCACCTCGAGATCCGCACCTGGCGCTCACGCCGGTGACCGCCCGAGTTCCAGTCACTCTTGGGTCGAGGTACGCAAACTGGTAGCGGACGGGACAGCACGGCCTCCGCCCGGGGCACACGAAACGGGAGGGCTCCGCCCATGGCCGGCGGCAGCTCAGTGGCCGAGAAGGGCTCGACGAGCCCAACAGTGCTCCCCTGGGAGATCACGACTCCTGAGTCACGGCAGGGCAGCCGGTTTTCGGCATGCCGACACCCTCCCAACCGGGATCTCGAACGCGGGAACGAGCGACGTGGCCAGAGCCGCGACGCTCGTGTGGAAGGCTTCGGCTCTAGGCTGTCCAGCTTTCGTCCAGGACGCCTTCGATGATGCGTGACCACTGCGACTCTTCGCCGGAGAACGGGACTGGATCGAAGGAGTTGATCTGGTCCTTGAAACGGGTTTCAAGGGTATCGAGGTCAGCTCCTGACGAGCATGCGGTCGCGAATTTCTCGAAAGCGAGAACGGTGTAAACGAGTGACTCAACGTCGCGGTGCAGTTGTTCGTACTCCTCGAGGGGGGTGCCTTCGGGGAAGGCGTACACCTTGCCGTCGACCGGATCGAGGGCAAGGGTCATGTACTGGAACCATCCGAGTTCGAGCCAGGAGGTGCATTCGGCAGGAAGGTCGCCGTCTTTCTCGGGGTCCGAGAACTTATCGGAGAGCTTGATCGACTCGCCTTCGGTGCGCGTCATGAACTGATCGCTGTGCGGGAGGCCGACCGAGCTGAGGAAGCCTGCCGTCTTCTCGTCGAGACGGGGCTGGTGTTCGTAGCGCGGAAAGTAGACGACGCCTGAGAGACCGTACTGGCGGATCAGCTCGTCCGGTGTGACTGCGTAGCTCATGGGAACCCTGTCGGAATGGTCTGGGCGCGGATAGGGGCGAGGCTTCAGCGTCCGTGCGCGGTCTTCAGGGCATCCATGTAACCTTGATGCTCTTTGTCCCGCAGATGTCGGGGAACGGACTGATTATAGTCGTTTGCATGCCGGACATCAGTTCCGGGGAAATGTAGGTCGAGCCATCTGTCACAACTAGGCGACTTCTGGCAGGGCTCTCGTTCGGTGAAGACCTCTGTCAGGCCTGATTGCTTGTTGTTATGCAGGATCGGATAGCCGATGGAGCGCTCAGAGTGGAACCCCTTCGGGTTCTCGCTGTGCCCGACAAGGATGCTTTCTCCTCTGCCATCGGGGTCGATGTAGCGGCCTGCCGCGTAGTTGCTGCCGGTGTAGTCGTTTCTGTGGTACCGCGCCTGTTGCGTCGCTTGCACGAGAGGGTCTGAATCAAGGTCGCTGATTTTCGTCGACACGACCCTTTTAGTGTGGGTGTTGGGTACCTTCGTGTCGTCTGTGTCGCGCCGTGAGGTTGGCCGCCACGCTTTCCCGTTATCGAGGATCCCGTCCAATCTGGCGTTATCAACGCTGTCCAAGGGTTTGGTTGTGCCGTTGGGGAGAAGACGCTCCACAGTGCCGTCCGTGGAAAGCAAGTAAGTGCGGACCTCGTCGTCATCGTGGTCCTTGTCGCACTTCTTGAGCTTCTCCTTGACGTCGTCTTCGTGGTCCTTGTGACTGCCCTTGCTCTTGTCGATCTTGCCGCCGTGGTCCTCGAGGGTCTTGACCATCTCGTCGGCCTTCTTGTCGACCGCGTCCTCGGCCTTGTCCATGACGGTGGCGAGCTTGTGGAACCGGCTGTCCTTCTTCACCGAGGACTTGCGACCGGCTCCGCCGTCCTTGAACTCGCCCTTCTTCTTGTCGAAGTTGGTGGCGGTCTTCTGGTAGTCGCCAGCCGCAAGTTCGAACTCGGCGAACTCGATGACGAGGTCCTGGGCCATGTCAGCGCTGCCTGAAGCCATGACGTCATGAGTCGCTCCACCGCCGAGCTTGTCGGAGAACAGCTTGTCGATCTCGGTGAGGATCTTGCCTTCGATCTTGTCGGTGACGATCGAGGTGATCTGATCGATGGCGTAGTCGATGGCTTCCTGAATGAGGAGCCGTGCGGCGCCGATGGCCGCGGCGGACAGCAGGCCGCTGAGACCGACGGTGAAGAACATGCCGACGACCCCGGCCGTGGCGGTCGCGGCGGTCGCGGTGAGCTTGGCGATGATCGCGACTTTGCAGCCGACGATGAGGTCGGCGCAGTCGTCCAGTGCGCCGGCGAGGTCGTCGCATCCCTTGGCGAAGGTCGCCAGGTCTCTGGTGGTGAGCTTGCCCCAGCGTCGGTCGATGGCTGTGACCGTCTCGCCTTTGCTTTTACCGGCGACGATGTGGGAGCAGGCGTTGTTGCCTTCCTTGACCGCGTCGCGTATGCCCTCGGCCAGCTTGCGGTAGTCCTTCGCGGACGCCTTGACCTCGTCCTCGTCGATCTGCGGCCAGTCGACGCCCACCAGGTCCAAGACCTCGACCAGGTCGTCAGGCAGCGTCATCCCCATGCAAAACCCCCGTTCAGCGCAACCTCCCCACCCTCTCCGGCGACTGATCGCCCGTCAACTTTGCACAGGTGAGGACGCTGTGCAATCAGTCAGCCGGGCAGTCGCAGCTACGCGATACCTCCGTCACCTGTGGCTGCCTGGGGAACGAGGCAGATCAGAGCCTCGTCCATGCCGACCAGGACGCGGCTGTCCGCGGCGAGGGCAACCGCTCGGACGGGTGGCCCGGGCCGGAACGTTTGCTGCACGCCCGTGTCCCAGTGGACGCACTCGACCGTCCCGTCGCCCCAAGCGACCACGGTCGCAGGCCCGTTTCTTGTGAACGCGGCATCCAGGGACACAACGGGACAGGGTCGCTGAAGGACGGGTGGGGTCAGGGGGGCACTGCCGGGCGACCACGCCCGGACGGTGCCGTCGGCTCCGCCGCTGTAGATGAGCGGCACGGCCACGTCGCCGTCCAGGGGGATACTGAGAGCGGCCAGGGCGTTCACCCGGCCGTCATGCAGCCGGGCGGAGTCAGTGACATCGCCGAAGACTCGCACGGTGCCGGTGGCATCGCCAAGCGCCATGATCCCCAGATCGCCCTCCGCTGCGTGGGCGAGAGCCGTGCCGGAGTGTCCCTCCAGCGAATCCAGCAGACGCTGCGCGCTGGTCGGGCCCTCGTCGAGCAGCCCTGCAAGACCCGCCCCCGCCGGGCGGGCCGCCCAGCCGGATTCGGCCTCGACGCGACCGTGCTCGTCGAGCATCAGCACGGTGCCATCTGTCATGACGGCCACTGCCACGGGCCGAGAGCGGCTATGTGGCAAACGGCCGCGCGCGCCGGCGTCCGCCGTACGGACCGCCTTCACGGTGCCATCGGGTCCGCCCACCACGAGGCAATCAGCCAAGGAACCTTTGCCCACCGCCAGTGCCGTGACAGGACCAGGCCAGGGCGGAGTCAGATCCCCGCGGACCCGGCTCCACTCGATGCCCCAGTCCGCGCCCGCGGCAACCTCACGCAGCTCAGGCGCGACCCTGGGATCCGCGCTGTCGCCCAACAAACTGAGAAGGACCAGAGCACGAGACGCTGGTGGCTGCTCCCTGCACAGCGACTGCCCTGCCCGCAACCAGGCAGCACGAAGCCCGCCGTGGTCATCGTCGGCCCTGTCGTAGGCCGCCGTGACCTCCCACGGATCGGCTTCGCAAACAGCCACCGGATCAGACAGATCCACACCAGTCTGCACCGGTGCCGGGCCAGCCGTGTCCCGGCCGTCGGGCTGAGCCGCCCGCCATTGCTCGAAGCGCCGCTGGTCCCTCCACTGTGCGAGGTCCAGGTCCAGCTCCGCGCATTCCGCGTGGGCCAGCACATGATGCGCGGGGCTCCCCGATCGGGACTCGGTGAGCAACCGCACGTGAGGCAGGCGGACCAGCTCGAGCACGAGCCCGGTGACATCCTCGTCGTGGAGATCAGGCAAGACGATCACCGTGCGGCGAGGGTCACGGCTCAACGCCACCGCGAGCTCCCCTGGAGCGCGCGCCACGACACCGAGCTGATCGGCGATCGACCACACCGTGCCCCGCAGGCTCTGCCCCGCGGAGGGAACGACGGCGTGAACGGCGCGCTCAGACGGAGCCCCGCTCTGGCTGCCATGGTGCACGAGCCAGGCGAGCAGCTCCGACTTCCCGCATCCTTCCGAGCCGGACACCAGACACAGGCGTGGGGCCTGCGGGTCGGCCAGCCAACCCAGCAGCGCTGCGGCCGCAGGCTCACGGCCGGCTGCAGGACGCTCCCACCGCATCAGTGACGCCTCGCCTGCTCGGCGGCGTGGGCGATCAGCTCCTTGAATCCCTCCTCGCGGGATTCCGCCGTGCTCCCGTAGTCGAAGCTGTGGGTGAACTCCGCTTGCGGAAAAGTTTCCTGCATCCACACCGCGCAGTAATGACCGGGCATGACGCACGGCTCCAGTTCACAGTAGACACGGCGCACCTGACCGGGCTGCACACCTTCCCCCGCAAGGCGGCGCCAGATGATCTCCTCAGGATGCGGCCGTCCCGGCCCCGTGGCTTCCGTGACCACCTGCCTGGTCCCAGCGGCATCGACATACTCGAACGCCGCGGAGAAAGGGAAGTTCAGCGTGTGCCGGACGTCGTCGAGCACGCGAGGCCACCAGGACTCCCGCTCCTCGAAGGCCGCCGCATCAATCCGACGCAGCTCCGCATTCAACTCACGGAAGACCCCCGCGGCCTCCTCCAGCCCCGCAGCTGCCGCGATCATCGGCAGCGCACGATCCAGGACAAGCAGCGAAGCCCCCAGCGCCGAAACGTCCGTGTTGACGAACATGTCTTCCGTGACGTCCTGCAGCAGGACGGCCTGGACCGCACCGTCCGGCCGCACGCACAAGTGAGCCAGACCGTCGAACCCGACGCGCGGCCAGCTCTCCATCGCATGGTGCGGCCGCGGCGCCTGGGAATGCGCGGCGACAACGCCAAGAGCTACCGGATCATCGGCAGCCGGAGCCTCGAAGTAGGGAGCAACGCCTTGCGGTACGCCGGTCTCCTCCAGGAGAACCTGAGCAGTCTCCGGCAGGCGGGCACCCAGCAGACCGGCCCGGGGGAACCGTCGCAGGCCCTCACGGCCGAAATGCTGCACCAGCTCGTCGCGGCGCTCCGGGGCGGGGGAGGGCATGGGAACCTCGCAGAACAGGAAGGCGGCCGATCGTCACAGACGACCATAGTCGTCAGCACAGGCCGGATTGCTCTTGAGGGGTGGAGCACGCACGGCTGAGGAGCTGGCGGGCGGTCTGAGTACCGATGGCGATACGTCCTGGCCGCCGAGCGTAAACAGGGCCCGCGCTGAAGTCGTAGGGAACGCCAAGACGCCGTGAATGCGCAATAAGGCCGGCCTCCACCGCTACGAGTTCCGCCGCTGATCACGGGTAGAGCGCGGCCCGCCGGCCGCGCTCGACCGCAGCATCGGCCTACGCGGCCGGGATGTAGTGGACGACCTGCTTCTCGCACGGGCCGCCGGCGTAGACCTTGATGGCGTCGATCTCAGCCTGGTCGGCGGTCAGGCCCCAGCGGAGCTTCGTCGCAGTCCACTCGGCGAGGTAACGACAGGTCGCGCCCGGGGCTGGCGGCATCCACGTCGCAGGGTCCTGGTCGGCCTTCTGCCGGTTCGTCCGCGCGGTCACCGCGACCAGACTGGTCGCGGCGTCCTGGTCGTTCGCGTATGCCTCACGTCGCTTCGCGTCCCAGGCGGAGGCGCCGGAGTCCCAGGCCTCGGCGAGCGGGACCATGTGGTCGATGTCGAGCTTGGCCGGGTCGGTGACTTCCTGCTCGTCGTAGTACGACAGCCACTCGCTCTCCCCGACCTTGCAGCCAGCCGCGACCGGCGGGGCTTCGGTCGCCTCGGCGAGGAGGACCTCGGCGCGGGTGTTGCAGCCGTCTGCGGGGTCGAGGCCGGTGTTCCAGTGGCGGAACTTGTCCCGGGTGTAGCCGGTCCTGCTCTCGTCTTCGACTGGGATCTGGTCGAGCGCGAAGGTGAGCGGGAAGGTCTGCGCAGCGGGTGCCGCCTGGGCGGAGGCGGGCAGAACGAGCGGGGCCAGGGCGAGGGAGAGCGCGGCGAGGCCGCGAGCAACGTTGGTGATCACAAAGGTTGGGATATCGACTGGTGCCACCCGGCGACCAGCACTTTGGTGCGAGGCTCAGCCGCGTGGGTGAAGAGGTTCACCGGCGAAACGGTCCGCCACAGTCCTCTCGGATCGCATCAGTGGAGTGCCCGAAGGCCTCGCGTGCGGGACCCCCGATCACGGTCATCCTCCTCGAGTACGTCGCAGTCGACGGAACCGCCTGGAGGAGATCAGCGTCTGCCCCCGGATCCAGGGGATCCGGGGGCGCCATGCGTCCTGTCAGCAGGAGTACGTCGTACCGTCGGCAGCGGTGTTCCAGTTGCAGGTGGTGATGCTGCCAGTGGCCGTGTTGTTGTCCAGGCTGCCCGGCTTCTTCAGCCGCAGGTCCGGGTTTGTGGCGGTGCTGGTGTTGAGCAGGACGTGGCGGGCGTAGCCGCGGTAGATGTGGTGTGCGCCCGTACTGTCGCGGTAGTGGCGGCCGCTGCCGGTGTGCACGTAGGCCTTCGCTCCGGCCGGAAGGTAGTAGGAAGGCAGAGTGCGCCCGTAGGTGTTGGTCGTGATGTCGGGGACGTAGCCGCTGGTGTTGACGGTCCTGGTGGTGACGTTCTTGATGACGAAGTACTCGCCGTTGAGATTCAGCTGGGTGCCGTCGCGGGTGTCGGCGCCGGCGGCGTTGGGCCGCACGTGCGTGAGCATGAGTGCGCCGGTGGTGGAGGCTGCCTGGCTCGGCGTGGCCAGGGTGGCCACGGCGAGTGCGGCGGAAGCGAGTGCGGCGGAAGCGAGTGCGGCGATGCGTACGGTACGGCTCACAAAAGGCCTTTCGGTCAGAAGAAAGGAGGGGGGCGGCGTCCAGACGAGTGGGATCATCGCACCCGAGGAGCACCGGAGATGGGGATACCGGGAGAAATGGTCGCGAGCTGCTGGCAAGCCGTACGACCGGACCCAGGGACCTTCGCTAGCGCGCGGTGCCGGGGCGTCGGATGTCGGCATACACCCGCGCCGCGACCCCGGCCTCACCCGGTGTACGCCATACCGGGGTGATGCCGGAGGTGGCCCACTGCTGCTGCAGGCCGTCCATCACGTCGCGGGCGGTGCCCTCGTCGGCGGCGGTGATGTTCAGGACCACCAGGCTCGGTTCAGCGATGTGCTGCTCGTCGATGTGCATGCTCCTTGCGACGGCATGGCGCGGCGCGCGGTTCGCCGGTGGGCCGTGCGACCGCCCGGACGAGTGATCGCCGTGGACGTGCAGCCTCTTGCTGGTCGCGTGTCCGCTCACGTGCTTAGTCCGAGCCGCACAAAATGAGCAGCGCCCCCGGGCGCGCCCCTTGGGAGGCTGTCCCGCATGGCCTTCCATGCCGCGCCCACAGGGTGCCTCGCGGCCGGAAGGCAGGAGCACCTCGGCCGGTGCGGGTCCGATAATGCCGCCATGTCTGGCAGTCCCGTCCTTGTAGAGACCAACGTCCGCCTCCCGCCCTGCGCGTTGAACGCGCTGGCTACCGTCATGGCACGGGACGGCGCCTCCAGGGACGCGACGGTTCGCCGCTTGCTGACCGAACACGTAGAGCGCCAGGAGCTGGCAGACCCTGAGGACCGGCTGACGCACATCTCCACTGTGCTGCGCTACCCGCCGCCTCCTCGCTGGCGTAAGGACCCGCGCACTGACAAACCTCTGCGGCTGCGTCTGCCCGCCGGCCTGGCGGACAGAGCCCGCGCGGTCTCGCTTCGTCTTCCGGGACAGTATCCTCGCGCTCACTGCGACTACATGGGCCGGGCACTGACCGACGCGGTGATGACGCCATCGCCGTGGCCGAGCCGTTCATGGACGATGTCCTGGACGGTCTGCTCCCACTTCTGCGTCACCGCGCTGCGCACAACTTGTGGCGGCTGGCGTCCGTCGCGCTGTGCAACCCGCCCAGAGTTCCATCTCCTGCACGCTGCCGAGGACATACGCGACCGGATGGAGGAAGCCCCGGGGTTTCGCCTGGTCAGCGAGGAGCAGCGCCTGCTGGACGTTGTCGCCGCCCTGAAAGCCTGCCGTGCCGAAACGGCAGCTCCTCGACGACCAGCGCGACGCGAGGTGCACTGGCTGGTCGCGGGCTGCTACCGCAGTCGCGGCGCTTAGGCCTCGAGTTTGCGCGATCCAGCGAATTCAGGCGCCAGCGAAGCAACAATGAGACGTGGTGGAAATACGTGTGCCGGGAGTGCAGGACCTGCCCAGACCGGACGATGACGCCCAGCAAGCACTGATGACAGTGGCCTGGGAGCACTTCAGTACTACCTACGACTGGCCGCCGTTCGACTACGTCGATCGCCGGCTCGACCAGAACGGCATGGACGCCGTCACCGCTCTGCAGAGCATGCCGGCAGGCTTGACACAGGGATTCCCCGACCCGTCCCGGCCAGAGCCCAGCCACGACACACGCATACCCCTGACCATCGCGGGAGCTGCTCGATGCCAAGGCTCCGCGGACGTTGTCCAGCTCTTCGTCTCACTGATCCGCAAGCTCGCTGAGATAGAGCGGCTCTGGCCCACGGCCCCGAGCCATGAACGTCCCACCCTGACCGCCGCGAAAGCCGCCTCCGACTTCGACCTGCCCCCCAGCATCGCGGGCAGCGACCTACGCCTGGCGTTCCTCCTCACCCGATCGGAACCGGGCGTCGTCGGTTCAGGATTCCCCCAGGGCGACCCCTCCGCGTGGACCTTGCATGCCGATCGCCGCATCCGCCCCTATCGCGAGGTCAGGAACATCGGCGACTACTGGCGGCTTCGCACCCAGGCACTCGCCCCCAACTTCCCTGTCGTCATCGGCTCGCCAGCCTTGCAGAACACCTCAGGCGACGAGACCCCACGCGCTGCGTTCACCTTGGACTGCGAACTGCACCCCGCCATCGCCCACGCCAGCGAAAAGCTCTACCGAGGCGACCATCCAGGCCAGGCAGTCATGGAGGCCTTTCGCGCGGTCGAGCACCGAATTCAACACCTCACTGGATCCGCAGAAGCGGGAAGGAGGCTCAGGGGGTTGGCCTTCAGAGGCGACGCACCCCTGCTTCACGTGACGCGGTCCTCGAGCACCGGCTCTCTGCGCAGCGAGCGTGATGGTTTCCGCGACCTGTTCACCGGAGCGGTTTCAGCCCTGCGCAACCCTCATGCCCACGGCGAGCCCTTCGACGAGGACCCCGCTGAAGCCATTGAGATGCTCGCCTTCGCCAGCTTCCTGATGCGGCGCCTGGACCAGGCCGAGCGTAAGGCTCCGACCCCCGGCCCATGAACTGCAAGCCCGCAGGCTGCTCCCACACGCCGACAGGCAAGGAACCCAGTGGCACACTGCCCGCCCGCTGTGTCGGTGGGGTGCACCAAGATGAACGCAATTGACGACGACCTGGGGAACCCTCCATGCCTGACGAAGAGCCGCGCTCTGGCTTGCCCGTTGAATTCCTGCGGACGATCGCCACCATCGCAAAGCCCGCATCCCCGCCCCTTCGCATGGCGATACAGCGTGTGAAGGACCTGCCGGAGAGCGGCGCGCGCAGCGACCTCATCCAAGATCTGCTGCAAGGAACACTTCGCGAGTCGGCGCCCCAGTGGATGCTCGCCGCCGCCATCGACAGCGACCTCAGCCAGGAACCGGACTCCTACGCGCGCTACTCCATGAACCTGGCCGCCACCGCCCTCGCTCATCCCTCCTGCCCTGCCGAACTGCGCGTCACGACCCTTCGCCGCTGCTCCATCCCCGAGCTCGGCGCCCTGAGCCGACAACAGGGCGGCGAGGCACTGGCCCACGCGATCGTGGCCGAGCTGCGGAACCGCGGACCCCACCGCCAACTGATGACACCCCAGCTCCTGAAGGAGCCGAGCGCCGCGCAGATCCTTCTACGGCAGGACCAACTCGACGACGTCGTCTTCCACGCTGCCCTCGAGCTTCTCCCCACCGAGCCCGTACTGGCCGAGACTGAGAAAGAAGACGGCGCGGACCGCTTCGACGCCTACCTCGCTGCTCTGGATGCCTGGAACACCCTGTGGGAGCGCGTCACCACCACCCACACCGGCCGCCACCGCCAGCTACTGGCCTGGGCCAAAGGCTCACGTGCCAGCAATAACATCAGCACCCACCTCTTGGGTACGGTTCCCTGGGATGTCGAGCCGTCCCTCCTGGAAGAAGTCGCCCTGTACGACCTCGCCGACTTCGCCCGCGCAGCGCTGACGACCCGCGTGTGCCGCGCACTGCGGGACGGCACGCCGGACAATGAGGTCCGCACACGATTCGCGCCCGATCTGCATTGCCTCACGCCCAACCAGCGCCGCCGAGTCGAGGAGCATCTCGACGAACCCGCCCTCTGCGAGACAGGCCTGCATACAGCTGTCTTCTGGGTGGCTTCCCGGGCAGAAGGATCCTGGCGGCACCTCCTCAACCCTTCCGACGCCAAGAACCGCTACGGCCAGCCACAGGTCTGGCTGGCCTCACACGAACTGCTTGCCACCCTTGCGGAGCGCTTCGCCGGCATCGCCGTCCAGGCGCTCGAGCTGTTCGAACCCCGCCCCGAAACCATCCGGCTGCGCCCGCGCCCCCGGGACTTGCGCTGGCTGCACACCCTCCTGTTGCTTCTGCCCGCTCTGTCCCCGCAGGTCCGCGACCAAGCCCGAACCGTGCTCGACCACTACCGTCCCCACCCCAGATCCTTCCGAGAGCCAGCGGACTTCGACAGCGCCCAGCAGGACCGAGAACTGGCCGAACTGCACACAGCCCTCACCCGGCTCCTCCAGGACCCGGCCGCAGCCTCGCGGCGCTCTGCCCTGGGTGAGGCCAGTCAGGTCACCCTGGAACAACTTGCTCACGCATCCGACGACGTCCTCGACGACTACCTGTCCCGTCACCCAGGCAACGATGAGCTCGTGGAGAAGGCGCTGCTCTCCTACGCCGTGTCGAGATCTCGTCGCTCCCAACTCTCCTTCGGCGACGTCCTGGCACGGCACTCCCACCCCCAGGCGGCACTGACGCAGCTTACGACTGACCTGCGTAGGCGGCTGGGTGGCGGCCCGCACCTACGCGAAACGTGGGCCGCGCTGGTGCTTCGGATCCCGGACTGTCCGTCCGACGCGGTCCTGGCTCTGCCGGCATGGACGGCTTTGACCGTCGGCGGACGGGCGCGTGGCACAGCCAGCACTGCGGTGGTCTCACTGGTGACGAGCACACTCGGCGATGACGACGAAGCGTGGGCGCGATTCGCCGCCAGCCCCGCAGCAAACGCCGGCCCGGCCGCCTGGCTGCGTCTGGGCGATGTCCTGACCGCCGCAGTACAGGGAACGCCCTGGCCTAGGCCTCCCAGGGGGAAGTAACTTCTGCCCGGCAAGCGCTTCTACTGCCTTACGGATCACGGCGGAGTTGTCGCCAGGCTGTCTCACGGTGAACTCCAGGGATGGAGGACGCGCGCCACCTCCGGCGGAAAGAGGGGTTGGCTTAGGTAGAGGCAGCTCCCCGGCATGCACCAAAATTCGGTCTGTGTGGCGGAACCCCGGCTGGCTCACCACATCCAGTCGCCGCCGCGGGACACGGCTCAGGGTCGCGGCTCTGTGCCCGCTTGTTCCTTGCCTGCCGCTGTTGTGATCCAGTTCAAATCACCGGTTTCGTAAGTCAGCGTCCAAGCCCGAAGCATCTGGTGCTCGAGGAGTAGCTGCATCATGTTGAACAGGTTTGTCGAGGTCAGCCCGCACCTGCGGGCCAGCTGAGCGCTGTCGGCGACCCCGCATGTGCTGTCCGGTGGAGTGTGCGCGGCGACGGCCAGTGTGACGAGGCGCTCCTGCGTCCCGAGTCGGCGCGTGCCGCGCTGCTGGAACACGCGTAGGGTCCAGTCGGCGGCATGGGCCCGGCGACGTTGGGATGGGGCACCGTAGAGGGGATCGGTGAGCCGGCCGGCTCCAGGGCTGGTGAGGCGGAGCCAGCCTGCGGCGACGAGGTCCTCCCAGGCAGGGCCCAGCTGGGGAAGCGCCAGGCTGCGCATCAGGCCTGACGGCAGAAGCACCATGCCAGAGGGCGTGGAGCGAAGCGCGCACTGAAGAGCCAGGACTCGCGCGTCCGCTCTGAGGTTTTGCGGGAGCGAGGTGGCGAGGTAGCTGAGCATGTCGCACACCAGGATCCGCTCTGAGCCGTCGTGACCACTTCCGCTGGGGCGGCGCTGGGCGCGTGGCGTGGCGATCGCGGCTGAGCTGAGGGTGGTGTCGGGAATGACGGAAGCATCGGGTACGGCCCGGGCGCAGGCCAGGCAAGCATCGGCGAGCCGCCACAGCCGACCGCCGTGTTCGCGGGCGAGGACAAGGGTGAGGGGGCCGTCGCAGCCGCGGTGGCGGGGATGCCACCGGCAGCCATGTTCCTGGCACTGGCAGGTCCGCAGGTGCTGGGGAAGCAGCGAACGGCGGGCGTGACGGGCTAGGTGCGCGAGGGCGGCCGAGCGTGCGGAGCGGCCCCGGAGTGCCTTCGTCTCGAGGGTGCAGTGGGTGCAGATGAGGAGCGGACCTTGGGGGTGCGGCCGGAGCTCGACGGTCCAGGTGCGTGCCGACGGCAGTCGTGTGGTGCACAGCCTCATCGGCAACGGGCCCCTCTCTGTCGCCCGCCTGGTCCGGACTGAGGAGAGCCGGCCGCGGGGGAGTGTCGTGATGGCGGTACACCGTAGTGCAGACCTCTGCCCTCCGGGGCGCGCTCCACCCCTGCCCAAATAGGGCAGACCTCTGCACTGACAGGGCACGGGTCTGCACCTTCGGATGGACGGGTGACGATCTTGCCGCCCGAACCCAACCTCGACGCGCTACGCCTGCAGCTCGCGCGCCTCAGGGGCGAGCGCGGCTGGACCTATGACGAACTTGCCAGCAGAACCGCCCTGTCCCGGCGCACTCTCATCGAAATCGAGCAGGGTCGCACCATCGGAACACTCGCAACCTGGCACGCCTTGGGCCACGCCTTCGACGTTCCACTCGCCGGTCTCTTCGCTGCACTTTGTGAGGGTCACGAACCGCCCGGCGGCACCGCTCCGTAGCCACGGCCTGGCCTCTGCGGATCACTCGAACCGGTCACCGCGGCGAGAACTTCAGAGCGAACTGCCGCTTGCGTGTGCGAGGCCGTTGGGCTGATCGAGGGGTGTCGCCGCCAGGCCACCAGCTCAACAGCGCGGCAACTGGAATCTTCCCGTCCCATGCGCCCCATCTCCGATACAGCCGCCCGGCACTGGGACGGCAGCCGAATCGCACCGCGCCGACACCGCGCCCTTCGTGTAGCGGCAGACAGTCCGAGTCGTCTCCTGCGTATCGCCCAGCGCAGTCGATGCCCGTCCTGCGGCAATCGAGTCGACTGGCACACAACCATCCGCCGGCGGCCCATCGCCCTCCACCCCGCAGAACTGCCTGTCGCCGTCATTCCCGAGCACCACCGATGGCACCTGGCCTCAGGAGTCGCCTATCCCGCCGGCGATGACACCCCATGGTGCCGTGTCGCCCACCGCACCCTTTGCCCCGCGCGACCCGACCCAGACTCGCTCCCGCCCGCACTCGCCAGCATCCGCCGACGGCTCTCCCTCACCACCCGGCGCATCTTGGACACTGGAGACTTCACGCCCGGGTCGGAATTTGCCGCCGAACCCGCCGCTACAACGCTCTGTAGGCCGTCCCGCCCCGTCATCCAACTTCTCTACGGCCGCTACCTCGCCACCATGCCTGTCGAGGACATTCAGTGCGTCGCGCAGACCCAGCGCCGCACCCGCTGCCCCCGACTCCTCCTCACCCCAGGGACGACACCCGGCCGCTGGACTATGGCTCCCGCGACTCCCCACCGGCGCCGCCATCGCACCGTCCTTGTTGGGGATATCGCCGTCTACGACCTCAGCCACCTCACCTACCGCGAACAGGTGCGTTGGCGCACCCAGCGCTGTCCCGCTCACGCCGCCACCCAAGGAGCACCCGACCTGGCACTCGCCGACTGGGAACCCTTCGACCCGCTCCGCCATCGCCAGTACCTCGTCACCCGACTCCCCACACGAAACCACCAGCGCCCCAGGCACTAGCAGGACGCACAGCGCCCCACTGCGCGTAAGCCGAGTCAAGCGCTACCCGAAGGCCAAGCCCCTGATCCACGCACCCTCTGTCCGACGGAGAAACCCCCCTTGTTCACCCCGACTGACGAACAGGCCCACGCAGCCGACCGCTTCCGCGCCGGAGACCACATGGCCCTCCAGGCGGGCGCGGGCACGGGCAAAACATCAACGCTGACGCTGCTGGCTCACGGCACCAAGCGCCGCGGCCGCTACCTCGCCTACAACCGCGCCATCGCCCGCGACGCCGCCACCCGCTTCACGCCCAACGTAGCCTGCAGAACCGCCCATTCCCTCGCCTACGCCGCCATCGGACACGGCTACGCACACCGACTCGACGCACCCCGCAGGCCCGCCTGGAAACAAGGGCAAGACCTCGGCATCACCAAAACCGTCCGCATCGCCGGCCACGACCTCATGCCCACCACCCTCTCCAACACGGTCCTACGCACCGTGACCCGCTTCTGTCACTCAGCCGACCCCGTGATCACCCCATGCCACGTCCCACCCTTGCGCGGACTCGAAGCTCCCCACCTACGCGACGAGTTCTCCCAGCTCGTCGTACCGTTCGCGCGTAAAGCATGGGCCGACCTGCAGCACCCGGACGGCGGCGCGGTCCGGTTCGACCCCGACCACTTTCTCAAAATCTGGTCCCTCACCAACCCCAAGATCCACGCAGACTTCCTCCTGCTGGACGAAGCCCAGGACACCAACCCGGTCGTCGAGCACATCTTCAACAGCCAGCGCAGTCACGCCCAGCTCGTCATGGTGGGCGACTCCGCTCAGGCCATCTACCACTGGCGCGGCGCCAAGGACGTCATGACAGGCTTCGCCGGCACACAGCTCGCCCTGTCGCAGTCCTTCCGGTTCGGCCCACTCCTGGCCCATGAAGCCAACCGCTGGC
Source organism: Streptomyces sp. NPDC029139 (assembly GCF_055564335.1). Classification (NCBI taxonomy): domain Bacteria; kingdom Bacillati; phylum Actinomycetota; class Actinomycetes; order Kitasatosporales; family Streptomycetaceae; genus Streptomyces; species Streptomyces sp. NPDC029139. The sequence continues at coordinate 200,396 of NZ_JBVHWN010000013.1, forward strand.
TGGCGATCGCCGACGCCCCAATCCGACTTACAGGCAGCGCCACCATGCCCACCGAACTCGGTCCCCTCACCCGCCCCGACGCCGTCCTGTGTCGAACCAACGCCGGAGCAATGAACGAAGTCATGAACCAACTGGCCGCAGGCCGCGCCGTTGCTCTCGTCGGCGGCGGAGAATGCCTCCGTGCCCTCGCCCTGGCCGCACGAGACCTCAAAGAAGGCCGCAGCACCAGCCACCCGGAACTCGTCTTGTTTGCCTCATGGGGCGCGGTTCAGGACTACGCCGCCCACGACCCATCCGGTCGCGACCTCCAGCCCCTGGTCGACCTCATCGACACCCACGGAACCGACAGCATTCTCGCCGCCGTAAACCGCCTCACCGGAGAGGAGCAGGCACAGGTCACCGTCTCCACCGCGCACAAAGCCAAAGGCCGGGAATGGGCCCGGGTGAGAATCGCTGGCGACTTCACCCCACCCAAAGACACCGAGGAACATGACGCCAATGGACGATCCGTACCAGGACCGATCGATGACGCAGAAGCCCGCCTCGCCTACGTTGCCGTCACCCGCACTCGCACGCGGCTGGACCTTGGTGGCCTGTCCTGGATCGAACAACACCCAGAAGGAGTCGTCGTGGCCTAGGATCCGCCACCCGCTCCGCATGACCACCGGCCAGCACAGGGTCACGCGGATGACGAGCGCCTGCCGCTGGACCGGCCTGCGCCTGATCGAGGGTGGGCGTGGGCCTGTACCTGCCAGGTCGGCGCCTACGCCGAACAGTCCGTCAGGCGTGGCTGCCGCGCGGCTGCAAATCGATGAGAATCGCTGCCGCTTGGTCGGCGTTGGTCACCCGTCCGATGGTCGCTTCCCCGATCACTGCGGTGCCGACCCGACGGGCGAATCGTCTTCCCTCGGCCGTGGCTTCGGCGACGAGAATCTGCTCAAGAGTGTCGTCGACGTGCGCGTACGGGCGGGCCAAAGCGAGCGCCATACGCACGTCGGTCAACTCGTACGGGTCGGTGCCGCGCCACAGCACGTTGACGGTCTCACCCTCGTCATCCTCATCGAGCACCTGGACAAAATACGTCGCCAATGGCGCGTCCCAGCCGATACGGATCGTCCGCGTTGCGGGTGCCCCCGGAAGCGGATGCAGTTCGTGAGATGCCATCGAGTCCCCTCTACATCCTGCATCGGAAACGGAGCCTATCTAAGAAGCGGTCCGCAGCCCCCCACGGGATGCGGACCGCCCCAGAGCCGGCCGGCTCAACGGGGCGGCGGGCCGAGCCGGACTCTGTATTGGGGGCATCGGCGCCGCACTAACGCCGTATAGGGGGAACTGGCGGCCTTTGTCAGCCGCTGGCCCCGCCCCCGTCAAAAAGACTTTCACGTTACGGCACTCGGTCAGCCCTCCAATCGGGACACGACGGCCCGCGATCCGGTCATGCATGCCGGTGAGCTGCCCCCATCGGACCGCCAGCCGGCCCTCAAGGTGAGAGGCCCGCTTGCATGCACTTGCGGGAAACCAGAAGAGCCGTGCCGACGCAGCTGGGAAGGCTGCGCCGACACGGCCAGGCAGAGGGTCAGGACTCTGCCCGTGCTCCTATGGCAGTGGCCAGGGCAAGGGGCGTTGCCGCTGCCCACGCCTGCGGGGAGCACGAATGGGGGTAGGGCACAGGAGCTTCATCCTCATGCCGTGGATAGCCGGCCATTACCTCGGGCAGGCGGTATCCCTGAGTTCCGGCTGCGTCCAGTAGCGCTTGGGCGAGCACGGCGACCTCGTCGTGGAGTCCGTAGCGGGCCATGCCGAGCGCGATGATCGCGTTGTCATGCGGCCAAATGGTGCCCCGGTGGTACGACAACGGGTGGTACGGAAGTTGATCAGCGGCAAGTGTGCGAATACCCCAGCCGGAGAAGAAGTCCTTCTCCATCAGGCGCCGGCCGACCTGCTTGCCGTGCTCGTCGTCGAGGATTCCCGACCACAGCAGATGCCCGGCATCTGATGCGAGCGCGTCCACTCGACGGCCGTGACCGTCGAGAGCAAGGGCCGTGAACCCTGAGTCGGTCATCCAGAAGTCCTCAATGAACCGCTGCCGCAAGCCTGTGGCCAGCGCGTCGAGCTCCTGCGCCCATGAAGGGTCGGCCCACACGGTGCGGGCCAGCTCCGCTGTCCGGCACAGTGCGTCGTAGGCGTATCCCTGAACTTCTGCGACAGCGATGGGTCCGGTTGCCTGGGTGCCGTCCGTGAAGCAGATCGCTCCTTCAGAATCCTTCCAGTTCTGATTGAGCAGGCCCTCCTCATCAGCCTCGTAGGTGAGGTACCCGGAGCGCTCTAGCCCGCCGTGGTTCAGCATCCAGTTCACCGCTGCCCGGGCATTCGGCTGGAGGCGTGCGGCCAGCGCAGTGTCCCCGGTCTCCTCGGTGTAGGCATGCAGCAGGGTGAGAAACAGGGGAGTGCTGTCGACCGATCCGTAGTAGCGGCCGTAGGGGATCTGGCGGAAGTGGGCCAGCTCTCCGTGCCGGATCTCGTGAACGATCTTGCCCGGCTCGGCTACCCGCTCTCCGTCGTAATCTTCTGCCTGTGTGGCCGCCAGAGCTTGCAAAGTGGCCGCTGCTAGCTGCGGGCGATAGGGCAGTGCGAAGTGGGACGCCAGCAGGGAGTCACGACCAAAGAGCGTGAGGAACCATGGCACCCCCGCTGCCGGAACATGGACTTGCTCGCCCTCGAGGCCGGGCACGGGGATCGTCAAGGTCGTCAGGTCATGAAGACCCTGCTCACAGGCCAGGGCAAGGTCCCCGTAGACGGCACCGGGGAGGATCAGCTTGGCCAGCGCGTCATGGGGTTCCGGAGCGCGACTCAAGGGTGTGAGACGCCCAGAGCCTCCCTCAGCCTGGCCAGGCTGTGCCTCGACGTGAAGAACGATCTCTCGACTCCCGTGTGCAGGCAGATTGATCAACCATGTCAGCACACGAGCAGTGCCCGGCCCGGCCGTGACGTACGAAGGTGCCGGCAGAGAGGACACTGTCGTTGTCGCCCGCCACGCCTCCCGCTGATAAGTGAACTGAACGAACCTGCCCGGCACGTCCAAGGTTTCGAGCGTCCCGGGCTTGTCATACACCCGCTTGTCGCTGCGCAGCGCGAACAGATCGGCAAAGTCGACGTCCGCCTCCACCGAGACCTTCAGCGACATTGCCTGAGCTGTGTTGTTGGTGAACTGCACCGCATCGCGCAGTCGGCCGCGCAGCAAGGACTGACGTCGATGCGCCGTCCACGCTGCCGGCTCGTCGCGTGTGGCCGACGCCGTCAGTACGGCAGGACGACCGGCGTTTGCGTCCCCGGCGACCAGGACCAAGGGCTTGGATTCGTCGACAGTCAGGCGCCACCGGCTCAGATGCCGGGCATCGTGGACGAACAAACCATCTGGAGCGGTCCCCACGGTGCCAGAGATGTCACCTTCGGGACTCAGGAATACGAACGTGCCGGAGTACACGACCAGTTGAGACGCGTTCATTGCTGCCTCCGGTTAGAGGACAGCAGGTCCAGAGCTACTGCGGCGGTCCAGCTGAACTGGGTCGTGCCGCGAGCCTGCGCCGTAAACGGGTCGACATACTCGGCAAAGCGGGACGAAGACGCTGCGTCCAGCAGAGCCTCACGCAGCATGTCGGCGCGGTCCGCGGCTCCGTGCTGGCGCAGCCCTCTCTCGATGAGCCAGTTGATATTGAACCAAGCCGGCCCACGCCAGTACCGGGAACGGTCGAAAGCGCGGCCGCGCAGGTCGTAACTCGGTGTCAGGGAAGTGCCTGCTCCGAGCCCAAAGTGACTGCTCGAAATGGTACGGAGCAGAGTTTTGACCACCTGGGCTGGGAGGTGAGGTATGGCCAACGGCAACAGGCCCGTGACGCTCAGCTCCTGCACCATCTGCCCAGTGAGAAGGTCACGGCACAGGAAGAGGCCTGCTTCCTGGTCCCACAGGTGCTCCACCAGCGTGCCGGTGAGAGCCCGGGCCTGGGCACGGTGCGGCTCGGGATCGAGGCCGAGTGCCTCAGCGATGTCAGCGAGCGCGTACTCGGAGAGGATCAGCAAGGCGTTGAAGCCCGGATCCTCGACGAGGAATCCAGGTTCCTTCCCGCTGTCCTGGTAGTGCTGGTCCCGGTAATCAGAGGCCAGCCGCACGTAGCGCCCGTAGTCGAGATCTGTCGGCCGGTCGGTCGCCTCGCCGTGCACAAGGTCCGCTCTGCGGAACGCATCGGCAGGCATGGGTTCGACCGCCTCGAGCGGCGCGTCCCAGCACGGGCTGTTGTCCATGCCCGGCTCCCACGGGTGCACGACCGACGCCAGCCCATGCCCGCCGAAGTCCCGGCTGCCGGTGAGGTAGCCGTGCCAAGCGATGAGCTTGGGATAGAGCCTTTCCAGGAACCTGCGCTGGCGCGACTTCTCCGGATCACTGGTGTGCACCAAGAACGCGGCGAGAGCATGGACCGGCGGCTGAACGATCCCTGACGTCTGTATTGCGACCGGCGCCCCAGCCTGGCGACCAGCAGTGCTGGAGCGCCAGAAGTCAGGCCCTGGGAAGTATGCGTCGAGAGGAACCGACGGATTGAACACAATGTGCGGGACACGCCCGTCACCCCACTGGGCGCCGAACAGCGTTTCGAGTTCACGCTGGGCCCGCCGCGGCGAGAGGTGCCTGAGGCCGATGGCGATGAACGCCGAGTCCCAGCTCCACTGATGGGGATAGAGGCTCCGGGACGGAACGGTGGAGGTGCCGGTCCAGTTGTTCAACAGCACGCGGGACGCCTCGCGGCGCAGATGGCCCCTGTCCACGGCTGAAGTTGCGGGAGTGAGAGTGACGGTCACGCGCCGGACCTGCGCAGGAAGCCGGGGATGGACTGGACAGCGCTGACCGCGTCACCGGTCAAGCGGCATTCCACAGCCAAGTAGCCCTCGTAGCCGCTGCTGTTCAGTGCCGCGAGCCAGGCGGCCCAGTCCAGGTGGCCGGCGCCGGGCTGGAAACGGTTGGAGTCACTGACCTGTGCGTGGCCGATGTAGGGGGCCGCTGCGAGGATCGCCGCTGCGGGATCAGCTTCCTCGATGTTCATGTGGTAGCTGTCGATACCGATCTGAACAGAATCCAGTCCGACGGTGCGGATCAGTTCGACGGCCTGCTCGAGCCGGTTGACCATGTGGTCCTCATACCGGTTGAGCGGCTCCAGGAAGAGAGCCACCCCTTCCTTGGCAGCGTGCTCACCCAGCTCGGCGAGCCCTTCCAGCAGCACCGTGCGCTCCTCTTCCTCGCTGCGCGGCGGCTCGAAGGGAGGAAGGCGGCGCGAGAACATCCCGTACGAGGCCGGGGTCTGCGCCCCGAGCCCACCGATCTCGGCGATGACCGACAACTGTGACTTCATCTGCGCGACGGCGTCGCGGCGCTGGTCGGCGTCGAACGCCCCGAAGAAGTGCAGCATGTCCACACACACGGTGGGCATGACGACCCCGGCCTTCAATGCGGCACGCAGCTCGGGGAGACGTTCCTGAAAGTTCAGGTCTCCCTTGCCGCGCAGTTCGATCGCGTCGTAGCCGGCGGCCTGGGCGAAGTCCCACTTCTCCTGCAGGGTATTGCCGGGCAGCAGCTGCTCCTGGCAAGCGGTCTTGAGCATCAGCGATGGGCCTTTCAGAATTTCAGGACGACCTGGAGCGCCTCGGCGGGGCGCTCGTCGAGGAGGTGGTAGGCGTCGGCGGCCATGTCAGCCGGCACGACGTGACTGACCAGCGAGGTGACATCGACAGCACCGTCGGCCACCAGGGACAGGAAGGTCTGCTGCAGCCGTTCGACACTCCAGCGAGCGGACAGCTGTGGGGGCACGCCGCCGATCTGGGAACAGATCAGCTGGACGCGGTTGTGGTGGAACTCGTCGCCCAGGCGCAGGCCGTGTCCATCGCCCTGGTAGAAGCCGGAGGCGACAACTCGTCCGTCGACGGCCACAGACCGCAGCGCCTCGTGAAGAGCAGGGTAGACACCGCTGATCTCGATGGCGGTGTCCGCACCTCGCTCCCCGGTGGCCTCACGGATGCGTTCGGCCACCGAATCAGTGCGGGCGTTGAAGGTCCGGACCGCGCCGGCTTCCTTGGCCTTCTCCAGGCGGGCATCGAGCGCGTCGACGGCGGTCACACGCGCACCGTTGAGATGGGCGAGACGAGTGGTGATCAAACCGATCACGCCCTGCCCGAAGACCGCGACCTCCTCCCCGAGGTGGATGTCGGAGGCAAGGACGGCGTTGTAGGCGATGGCGCCGACGCGGGCGAAAGCGCCAGCGAGAGGCTCAAGACCCTTGGGAAGGGAGTGGCCGATCATCCGCTCGGCAGGGACGATGCCCTCGCTTCGATGACCCCAGATACCCCACACCATCTCTCCGACGGCAGGCATGCCTGGCGTGTCGCGGAGCCCCGGGGACACCTCTATGACCTCGCCGACCTCGGAGTAGCCCCAACCGGCGACGGGGTACTCGATCCCTGCCGCCCCGTCGCGGAAGATCCGCGTGTGCGGGTCCCAGGTGCGAGTCAGGTAGGGGTTCGTCCCGCGGTAGGCGGTGAGCTCCGTGCCGGCGGAGATGCCGGAGTACAGGGTGCGGACCCGCAGGTGGCCCAATGGGAGCGCCTCGCTCTCATGCTCGGCAACTTCGACCTGGCGCGGGCCGGTGAACTGGACGACGCGTTCCACGTGGACTCCGGGGGTTGTGCTCACGATTTACGTCGAAGATATCTCACAGTTATGTCTTGTCAATACGCAAAAGTGGTGCTGTGATGCTCTGGTACTCGGCATAAGTAGTGTGAGGACAACGCATGCGCAAGGTGAACCGGCGGTCGAAGGCCACAGCTGCGGGACTGGCGGTGATCGCAGGCTTCGGCGCTCTGGCCGCCTGTGTCCCAGCCGGCGGGCAGGCCGCACCGGACAACAAGATCACCGTGTGGTCGCAGGAGAATCTCCCGCCCCGGATGGCTGCCACCAACAAGGTCATCGACCGGTTCGAGAAGGAAACCGGCATCGAGGTGGAACTCGTGGGCGTCGACGAAGGGCAGCTTCCTCAGCTGATCATGTCGGCCGCAGCCGCGGGCAAGCTGCCCGATGTCATCGGCGCCGTCCCCATGGGACAGGTCTGGCAGATGTATAGCAGCGGCCTTCTCAACACCAAGGCGACGGGCGAACTCGTCAAGGACCTCGGCCGAGGAACCTTCGACTCCAACGCCCTGCGCTTGACCTCCGACGGACAGACCCAGCTCGCTGTCCCCTCCGACGCCTGGCTCCAGCTACTGGTCTACCGCAAGGACCAGCTTGCCCAGGCGGGCCTGCCCGTACCAGACACCTACGACAAGCTGCTGCAGGGCGCCAAGAGCCTCGATACCAAGGGGCGCGAAGGCATCTCCCTGGCCACCGACCCCAGTGATGTCTTCACCCAGCAGAGCTTCGAAAGCCTTGCGCTCGCCAACGGCTGCAGCCTCGTCGACACCCAAGGCGACGTCCAGCTCGACTCCCCGGCATGCCAGACCGCCTTCGGCCTCTACAACGAACTCGGCCGTAACTACGGAGCTCCCGGCACGCAATCCGTCGACTCCACACGAGCCACCTACTTCTCCGGCGGCTCCTCCATGATCGTCTGGTCCTCCTTCCTCCTCGACGAGCTCGCAGGATTGCGTAACGACGCACTTCCCAGCTGCAAGGAATGTAAGCAGGACAAGGAATTCCTCTCCACCAACAGTGGCATCGTCACCGCACTCAGGGGGCCCGAGGGAACCCAGCCCGCGCAGTTCGGCGAGATCACCTCATGGGCCGTGACCAGGACCGCGGAGACCACCGCATCCAAGAAGTTCGTCGAGTACATGATGAGCAAGGGTTACGAGGACTGGTTCGGAATGGCCCCCGAAGGCAAGATCCCCGTCCGCCATGGCACCGCCGAAGACCCCAAGCGCTACGACAACGCATGGCGCTCCAGCACGGCTGGAGTCGACACCCGCAAGCCCATGAACGAGATCTACCCCGATGAGCTGCTGACCCAGCTGACCGCCGGCGTCAGCAACATGAAGCGCTGGGGCATCACCGAAGGCCACGGAGCCCTTGTCGGAGCCACCAACGGGGAACTGCACATCCCGAAGGCCATCGGTGCCATGACCAGCGGCCAGATCTCACCCGACGAAGCCGCCAGGGAAGCCGACGAAGAAGTCACCGCCCTGCAGAAGTCCCTCCAGTAGCCACGGCCAGCCGCACCCGAGGAAACACCATGAGCACAGCACCACCTGGCGCGAGCAAGCGCCTCCCGACCACATCGCAGCGTGAGAACCGCGCCGGTCTGGCCTTCGTCACCCCAACGTTCCTGGTCGTCCTTGTCGTCGTCGTCATCCCTATCCTCTGGACCGTCCTCCTGGCCTTCCAGAACGCGCGGCTCGTCGATATTCAGAACATGGGCCTGTTCGGGAACTGGTCCCTGGACAACTTCGGAAAGGTCTTCGGCTCCTCCGGGTTCTGGTCCAGCCTGGGTACCACCCTCGTCTACACCGCAGGGTCTACCGCCGGCTCCGTGACCCTCGGACTCATCGCAGCCCTGGCCCTGCGCAAGCCCTTCCGGGGCCGCGGCCTCCTGCGCGGCACCATGCTGCTGCCCTACGTCGCACCTGTTGTCGCCGTCGCCTTCGCCTGGGAAATCGCCCTCAGCCCTCAATTCGGCATCATCAACGAATGGGGAGCCAAACTCTTCGGCTGGGACGACCCCATAGCCTTTCTGTCGACCCGCTCCTACGAGGTGAGCCTCTTCGGAGCGCACTTCGACATCCCGCTCGCGCTGCTCACCGTCATCGCGTTCGAGATCTGGCGCTACTTCCCGTTTGCATTCCTCTTCCTCCTGGCCCGCATCCAAGCCGTCCCTGACAGCCTCGAAGAAGCAGCCCGCGTCGACGGCGCCACCCCCACCCAGCGCTTCCGCCACATTCTTCTGCCGCAGCTGATGCCGGTGATGGCACTGCTGTGCGTCCTCCGCTTCATCATGACGTTCAACAAGTTCGACGACGTCTACCTCCTGACCGGCGGCGGCTCGGGTACCGAAGTCGTGGCCGTCCGGGTCTACGACTTCCTCACCGCACGCTTCGACGTCGGTGCTGCCGCGGCGCAGGCCCTCGTCCTGGCGGGCGTGCTCATCGTCCTGCTCGGCATCTACTTCACATTCTTCGCCAAGAAGGTCCAGGAGGAGGGGGCATGAGCATGACCCGTACCCAGTTCGAAGAGCGCTTCTTCGGTGTCATGCGATGGGTGACGATCGTCTTTCTGGCCGTCATCACCGCCGTGCCCTTCTACTACATGGTGATGTTGTCGGTGAAACCCATCGACGCACTCCTGCTCGACCCCGGTTCCCTCTGGGTCACCGCGAAGGACTTCACTCTCGACACCTACCGCGACGTCCTGCGCCCGACGGCCGAAGGCGGCCAGGGATTTTTGAAGCTGCTGCTCAACTCCGCGGCGGTCTCCCTCGGCACTGTCCTGCTCACCCTCGCCGCAGCGGTCCCCGGCGCCTATGCGATCAGCCGCCTGAAGTTCTTCGGAGGCAGGCAGATCAGTGCACTCTTCCTCGCCGTCTACCTCTTCCCGGCCACCCTCCTCGCCGTCCCCCTGTTCGTCATGTTCGCGAAGATCGGCCTGTCCGGCAGCCTTGTCGGACTTGCCATCGTGTACATCGCCCAGACCGTGCCCGTGTCGATCTACATGATGAAGAACTACTTCGTCACCATCCCCTACAGCATCGAAGAGGCAGCCGCTCTCGACGGCTGCACGCGTCTGCAAGCCATGCGCAAGGTGATCCTTCCCCTCGCCCTGCCTTCGCTGATGGCGACCGGGCTGTACGTCTTCATGATCGCCTGGAACGAGTTCCTCTTCGCGCTGCTCTTCCTTGCAGCACAACCCGACGCGTGGACGGTCTCGCTCGGACTGCAGCAGCTGGCCAACGGCATTGAGGTGCCCAAGACCGTCCTTATGGCAGGCTCCGTCGTACTGACCATCCCCGTGGTAGTGCTGTTCTTCGCCGCGGAACGTCTGCTCACCGAGGGCCTGACCAGCGGCGCGGACAAGAGCTAGAGAGGTTGAGGAACCCCATGTCGGCGAACCAGGCGAGCGCAGGCCACCTGCTGCAACTGATCCGCAGCGGGCAGGCCACGACCCGCCGTGATCTCCAGCAGGCCACCGGGCTGTCACGCTCCACCGTGGGACAGCGGCTTGACCAACTGTTCGCAGCCGGCTGGCTGTCCCACACTGTCGGCACCTCCACCGGCGGGCGCCCCACCGAGCACCTCGAGTTCGACGCCACCCACGCCGTCGTCCTCGCCGTCGACCTGGAAACACGGCACGGGCGCGCGGCCGTCGTCGACCTCAACGGCAAGGTCCTGGCGGAGCACTGCGACGAAGTGCACATCACCCAAGGCCCTGAATGCGTTCTCGACACCGTAGCCTCATGGTTTCCCGGCCTCCTCGCCGACGCCGGCGTCACCCCCGAAAAGGTCTGCGGCATCGGCCTGTCCGTGCCGGGTCCGGTCGACTGCCAGACCGGAAACGTCGTGCAGCCACCGATCATGCCCGGATGGGACCAGTTCCCCATCCGGGCACGGCTGCAAGAGGCTTACGCTCACCACGTCGAACCGGGTGCCCCCGTACCGGTGCTCGTGGACAACGACGCCAACCTCATGGCCTACGCCGAACAGCGTCACCACTACGCCGACTGCAATGCCTTCCTCCTGGTCAAGGTGTCCACCGGCATCGGAGCCGGCGTTGTCGTCCACGGAGAGCCCTACCGAGGCATCGACGGAGGAGCAGGCGACATCGGCCACATCCGCCTCCATGACCGCTCCGATGCCCTGTGCATGTGCGGGTCCTACGGATGCCTGGCAGCGGTGGCTAGCGGACGGGCCATTGCAAACCAGCTCACCAGCGTCGGCGTACCCACATCCTCCGGCTCAGACGTGCGCAAGCACCTGACCGCAGGCCAGCCCGACGCCGTACGCCTTGCCCGCGAAGCGGGCAAGCGCGTCGGGGAAGTCCTGGTAACCGTCGTAACGCTCCTTAACCCCGGAGTCCTCGTCCTTGCCGGCGATCTCGCCTGCACCCCCTTCCTCACAGGAGTACGCGAACTCCTCTACCAGCGAGCCATGCCACGCACCACCGCGAACCTCCGCGTGGTCACATCCCACCTGGGCGACTACGCCGCACTCCTCGGCGCCACAACCCTGGTCGTCGACGACCTTTACGGCCCTGAACAGGCCAACGCTCGCCTCGCACAGCTTGCAGGCAAAACCACGTGACACCCCCCATTCAGGAGCAGCCCCCAATGCGCCCCCGCCCCATCCGCATAGGACTTGCCGGTGCCGGTCCCTGGGCCCGCGCCATGCATGCCCGCGTCTTCGCGGCCGGCCCGGAAACCACCCTCACCGCCGTCTGGGCCCGCCGCCTCGAAGCCGCCCAGGAGACAGCCGCCCCCTACGGCGCACGGGCATGCGCCACCTTCGACGAGCTTGTCGACCACTGCGACGCCATCGCCTTCGCAGTCCCGCCGGCAGTACAGGCCGAACTCGCAGTGCGGGCAGCCAAGTCAGGCAAGCCCATGCTCCTGGAAAAGCCCCTTGGTCCAGATCTCGACTCGGCGCGACGCGTACTCCAGGCCGTGGAGGAGCACCAGGCCGTCACCCAACTGGTCCTCACCAAGAGGTATCACCCCCTCACCCGCCAGTTCATCCAACGAGCCGCCACCTTCCCCACAGTGGGAGCCCGGTCTTGCTATCTCCACGGAGCCTTCCTCGGTGGAGAGTTCGCTACCAGCTGGCGGCTGCAGGACGGCGCGCTGATGGACCTGGGACCGCACCTCCTTGACCTGCTTGACGCCACCATCGGCCCCATCACCTCCATCCGCAGCTCGGGCGATTCCACCCGCTGGATAGAGCTCACCTGCGAACATGCCAACGGTGCCGTAAGCCAGGCCTCGCTCTCCGGCACGGTCCGCCTCGAGCGGGCTCGAACGCGCGTCGAGCTCTACGGGGACACGGGCGAACTCGTCTACGACACAGCAGTCATCGACCACGAAGAATGCTGGCCCGTCCTGCGTCGCGAGTTCGCTGACACTGTCCGGTCGGCCACGAGTCATCCGATCAACGCGGCTCGCGGCCTGCGTCTGCAAGAGCTCCTGGAATGGGCACGCCCGGTGAGTAGCTGATGGAGCCGGTTCTGCTCGCAGATGACGCTCGAGGGCGCTCACGAGGCGTGGGGGCGAGCCTGGCAGTGGGCCGGCGACGGCCGGCCCACTGCCGCCCCCAGCCGACTGGCTGGCAGCAACAGCTCACTCAGCTCCCCTACAAGCGGTTGATTCACTAGTCAGGCATGAGCACCCGGAGCCTCGTCCCGGGCTGGCCAAGAGGCCCGTTGTGGCTCCTGGCCTTGTGCGGCGACACCGATAAGGGGCTCTCCGACGACCTGTGTCATCGGAGAGCCCCTTTCGGATTCAGTCAGCCGACGGCGTAAGGGGGATGCGGGCTCCTGCCGCGTCGGCCCGCCGCCGCCGTGGCTACCTCAGTCCGTACGCATTCTCCACAGTCTGGTCGACACGGTTGCCCGCAGTGTCCCAAGCCTGCACGCGAAGGGAGACGAAGCCCCCGCCATCGCCGACAACGGGATGACGGACCACGGCTCGGTACACGTCTCCGTCCCTCTCCAGAGCCACCTGAGCCCACTTCCGCCCGCCGTCGAAGGACGCCCAAGCCTGCATACCCTTCACCCTGGGCCCCTTGAGACCGTCCTGGTGCCGGGCAGAGAGGTTGAAGGCGAAGTTCTTTCCGGCAGGAGCCTTGTTCTCCAGGTCGGTCTTGACGTCGTAGTCGATCTGCAGCAGAGGAAGCAGGTCCGCGCTCGTCCCCCGCGGGCGCTCTGAAGTGAACGACCAAGACGTCCGGGAGCCCGTGCCGTGCTGCCAGCCGGTCAGGGCTCGCTTGGTGGTCAGGTCCAGACGGTACTCTGCCTTCGGCCCAGGAACCACGGTAGTGCCCCAGGCATAAGGCATTTCCTCCAGCAGTACGCCGTTTCGATAGAGCTTGGCGCTGACCGTGTCGTACTCGTCACCGAACGCCGGCCTCTCGGCGACCCCATGATGTGTCGAGGAGCCGTCCACGAACTCGGGAATCCGGATCGTCAGTGCGTCCTCCTTGCGGACAGAGCCGGAGTTGGGAACGCCTCTGGGTATAGCGGGGCGGATGACGGGGGAGAACCACTCTTCACGGCTCTCGGTTCCCGGCTTGAACACTCGAGCAACGTTGATGCTGCTGCCGGTGAAGAAATTTTGACCAAAGGGGTCGTCCGTGCTCGTGCCGACCTGCTGCTGCCAGGCGGTCTGGTCGGTGCTGACGTACTCGGTGCGCTCAAAACCCGTCGGCAGGTGACGGCGAGTCTCGTTGAAGGTCGTCATCTGCCAGGGCTGCCAGCCGAACCGCTGCTCGAACGCCCACCGGTGGGTCCCGCCGTTGTGGCGGTAGCGCACGTGCACCTTCGCTGTGTTGCTTGCGTCGGCCGTGTGGTGCATCCGGGCAGGCACCTGCTGGCGGAAGGGGACGACAAGGTCATACACGTACGGGCTTCGAGGCGTACCAGAGAGTTCGACCTCTGCTTCACCGGAGCGGAGAGCCGCGCGGACCTTCTCGCCTTCCGCATGGGTCGTGATGACGGAGGGAATGGCGAGCTGAACCTCGTTCGGACGGTAGCGTCCAACGGCCATCCGATCGTTACCAGGAGCGGTGATAAGCAGGATGCCCCCGGCCCCGGCTGCTGCCGCCGCCTTCGCCTGCTCCCAACGACTCAGCCCGTCAGGATCAGCAGGCACGACCACGAGCTTGTCCTTCACGTCCAGGCCCACGTAGTCCCCGGGCGCACCGTTCCCCACGGACACGGCAGGGAACCGGCGGGCGCCGTCGATGGCCGGCGAACTGGCGATGTAGGAGAGGTAGTCCAGAGGCGTGCTGCTCGGAGCAGTGACGCGGGCCTCGATGAGGGGTGCGGTCAGCTGCCATCGAGTATCCAGTTCGAACGTCCCCTTCGTCACACGCTCAGTGGGCGTGGCGAAGAACCGCTGCGGCGCACGGCCCTCATTCATCTGAGCCATCTCGAGACTGCGAGAACCCAGCGTGCGGTGGGTAACCCAGCTCAGTCCTTCTTGCTGGACGACACGCTCAGCAGTGGTGACACGGGCTTCGGTGGCCTTTCGGGCGTCGAGCACGACGGTGGTGTTGTCCGACGTCACTTCCACCTGAGGCGCAACCATCAGGTACGAGTCGTCGTTCGCGGTCTGCATGGTGGCCTGCACGTGATATGTGCCCGCCTTGACTTCGAAGGTCGGGATGGCGCCATCGCTGAAGAACGTGGAGTGAGGATCCTCGCCCCACACCCCCACAGTCTGGATCCCCGGCTGCTCCTCTCCGTCCGGGCCGATGTACTTCACCCGCAGTGTGTGCACCGGCGCATCCTTCACCAGCCCCAAGGCGGTGTGCGTGACGATGCCACCCGCACCGGTGGCCTTCAGATACCCGCCGTAGCGGCCGGCGGGTAGCCGGGTCGGGTCGACAGTCACGGGTATCTCAGTAGTGGAGCCGGCCGCGACATCGGCCTTGACGGGTACCGTGACGGCGCCGGACTGCGCCGGGCTCCCCGTGGTGTTGCTGAGCTGCACCTGGAGGCTGAGTGCCACGGAATGCTTGGAGCGGTTGGTGAACCGGACCTTCGTCTGCAAAGGCGCGGACTTCGAGTGTGCGATCAGTCCCATGTCGTGCGTGCCGGCCGCAAGAACGTCTTGCTTGATCGCCCGTGCGACGTCCAGACGGCCGCCGCCCTGCTCGTACGCCGAGTAGTCCTCGGATGTCTCAGCGGAGCTGACCAACGCATTCTTGATCTGTTCCGCCGTCCATGACGGGTTCTGCTGAATGAGGAGAGCTGCGGCTCCTGCGACGTGCGGAGTGGCCATCGAGGTGCCGGACATAGCGATGTGACGTTCGCTGATGGGCTGCCCCATCGTCGTGCCCGCCGCCCGAGCGGCGACGATGCCCACACCGGGAGCCGTGATCTCGGGCTTGACCGCCAGATCACCCACTCGGGGACCTCGGCTGGAGAAGCTGGCCAACTTGTCTTCGAAGTCGACTGCTCCCACCGTCAGAGCTGCTGCAGCGCTGCCGGGGCTGTTGATCGTCTCGTCAGCACCGTTGTTACCCGCAGCGATGACGAAGAGAGCGCCGGTCTTGGCTGTCAGCGAGTTCACGGTCTGCGCAAGCAGGTCCGTCCCGTCACTGGGGTCTCCTCCCAGACTCATGTTGATCACACGAGCTCCGGAACGGGCGGCCCACTCCATTCCGGCAATGACGCCGGACTCGCTGCCCCATCCCTCGTTCGAGAGCACCTTGCCCACGAGGAGATCGGCGCCCGGGGCAACCCCCTTGCGCGCCACAGGCGCAGCGGCTCCGACCCCTGCCACCGTCGAAGCGACGTGCGTGCCGTGCCCGTGCCCGTCGAGCGCAGACTCGCCATCTACAAAGCTCTTGGCTTCGGTGATGCGTCCCTTCAAGTCGGGATGGGCAAGGTCGGCTCCGGTGTCGAGGACAGCCACCCGCACACCCTTGCCGGTGATTCCGCTCTTCCACGCTGTGGGGGCGCCGACCTGGGAGACGCTCTTGTCCAAGGTCGCCTTGACCCGGCCATCCAGAGAGATCTTGGCGATCCCGTCAGAGAGCCGGACGTCTCCCTTGGCGTGGACCGGAACACTGCCGCGAACCGAAGTCCAAAATGACGGCATTTGCTTCTTGTCAGCCTTGACGGCGGCACCGTTCAGGCTGGGTAGCAGCCTGGCGGTCCTAGCCCCAGAGAGCGCAGAAGCCTCACCATGCGCGTGACCGGACCGGTAGGTGAGGATCAGAGGCAGCGACTTACTGCGTCCGTCGTCGAACCCGTCGGCGATAAGACGGGTGATGGCAAACAGATCCCTGTCGAGAATCCCAGCGTCCAGGTAGCGCCCCATATCTGCTGGCACGACACGCAGTACGCCGTCCGTTCGCACACTGTGGAACGTGACGTCTTCACGACCCGGCCCCGGAACAACTGTGACAGCTTCCCGGCCGCCCGGGAACCGTTGCACGTGGACCACATCACCCGTGATCAGTGTCACCTGTGTGTGAGTGGAACGTTGTAGTGAATCGCCTGCTTGGTCCAGCGGACCGAGGACATTGCCGCTGGCCGGAACGACCGCGGTCGCGATGACCGCGGCTGCAACCGCCGTCGCGGCACCAATGAATCTCCAACGCATGCCGTAAGCACTCCTTGCTGGCGGATTGGCACGACGAGGACAGACACTGCCTGCTAGACGCTCCAAGATCACCAGATCCAGCTGTCCAAACGGCGACATGGCACAGGTGCGACATGGATCGGGAACGCTCGACAGCATCGCCGTATCCGTCGTACGAGGCCGCGGTAGCCAGGGCGGGCGGCCGACTCGGAATGGGCGTTTTCAGCGGTACTTGATGACGGCGCCAGTGCCCCCGGCCCCGCCTGTGATCACCACGTGCTGCCGACAGCAGCCTTGCGCTGCCCAACCCCTATGCCATTGCAATCGATGTGCGTACCGGTGGCGATATGGGGCGAGTGACAGCTCAGATCAGCGATGCTACGTCCACTGACGGGAGTTCGCCGATACTCAACGGCCCCAGTTTCCCGGTCTGCGAGTGGGACGGGCGATGGGCGGCGCACGTTCGCGGACAGGCCCGGCCCACTTGGGAGCGGCCAAAACCATCCAACGCATCACACCCATCCGCGCCGCGCCGCCTGCCACGCCAACTGCATCCGCGAATCGGCGCCGGTGAGGTCCAGAAGATGCTGGAGGCGCCGCTGTACCGTGCGTCGACTCACACCCAGCTGTCGGGCGACCGACTTGTCTGCAACCCCAGCAATCAGCAGGGACAGCAACTGCTTGTCCGCGTCCTCCAGAACCACTGGATCCGCCACACCGTGGAAGCCACTCACGTCTGTCGTAGCTGCCACCCGCAAAGGCACGGCGATCTCCCAATAGCGATCAAACAGTGCTGTCAGCGCATCAATGAGAGAACTGTCGCGAACGAGCACTGCGCGCGGCTCAGGCTCGCTGCCGGACGGTCCGGTCGGGCTGAGCGGGAAGATGGCCAGACTCCGGTCGGCGACAGCCATGCGAATGGGCAAAGTGGGAACTGAGCGGGCTACCTCACCGGCCTCGACTCCCAAGACCAGACCGTCGATGGCATCAGGGGCTTGGAGGAAGCTCTGCTCGTAGATGACGTGGTAACGGACGCCTCGGGCCAGTGCCTGCATTTCTGCACGGTTGCTCGCCGATGGCATCACCACGTGCCCTGCCTTGCAGAACCACAACATCTCCTCCTGCGCGCAGTCCTGCATCTGTTGCAGCTGCAGTCGGAACGCTGAAGCCCCCGTGACGACCTCGAGCAGCTCTGAAGGATCGCTCTGGCGGCTGTTGCGACGATAGATCTCGGCCAGCGCGAGGACGGCAGCGTGAGTCTCGTTGAGAATCGCGGACTGCTGTTGAACACGAGGCAGAAGAGCCAAGTCGGGGGGGATGACAGAAAAGCGCTCAGGCGACTGCTTGCTCCGTTCGATCATTGCCTTGGCCTCAAGCTCCGCGAGCACCTCGGCCGCTTGGTCTTCGGTCAGCTCTGAGAGTGCTGCCACATCCGCGGCGGTGCCTCCATGCGCCGTGATGAGGACGCGATAGGCCGCCTCCTGAGCGGGTGTGAGGCCTGCTGCCTCAAGCATCCTGTGTGCCCTCCTTTGTGCTGTGCGGGCATCACCTCTGCCCCTGACGCGGCACCGCGTGCCGACCAGGCCATTGAGCTATGGAGCAGAGCAGTTCAGGACCCCAGCTGCGGACGTGCTTGCCTCGGATCGGGACCCATGCGATCTGGCCGGGCACAGCGCCAGGAAAGAGAGAGGGCGATCGGTGGCGGCGTCAACCACCCACGTGGTGCCGCTTGCTGGGTAACAGCAAGCGGCACCCGCGGAGGTCCGCTGCGGTCTCAAGCCACGCTGAAGACGGAGGGAAGGCTGCTGTGCCCCCTCATTCCTTGGTGCCGATGGCGTCCACCGGCCGCTCCATCAGCAAGATCCGGGTCGGGAACATGGCACCCAGCACCGCGAGCGCTCCCAGAACTCCGGCGATGGCCACGTAGGCCATCACCGGCACGCTTGGCCAGGGACTGCCCCCCAACGCGATCGAAACGAGCGCCAGCGGCGGAACTGAGGCTGCGGTACCGATGAAGAGGCCAGCGACGACTACTGCTAGACCCTCCCACCACATCATGCGACGCACCTGACGAGAGCTGGTTCCAGACAGCCGCAGGAGAGCGAACTCGCGCCGACGGGACATGGTGTTCATGACCTGCGAATTCACGACGGTGATGGCCGTGTACACGATGAGCACCCCCACCACGAGGTAGTTGACCCAAGCGCCGGCGCGCAACTCCTCGACCTGTGCATCCAGAGCAAGCTGGTCGCTGACGACCATTCCTGGGTAGGCCCTGGCGACCTGGGCGAGCTGCTCATCCATTTCTGAGGCGTCAGCGTCAGTGGTGGCCCTGACCAGGACGGACTCATCCATCTGGGACGTCGTGTGCGTGACCAGCATGTCGTGGTCGAACGTGAAGTCCGCGAAGGCCAGCCCGCGTTCGTAGACCGCGACGACACGGGGCTCGATCGGCGTTCCGTCCCCCAAGTGCAGGGACACAGTCTCACCGAGCTCCACGCCCAGCCATGACGATGCCATCTCACTGATGGCTACCGTGCGCGGGGACAACTCGCTGAAACTGCCTTCCGTCACCCGCAGG
Organism: Streptomyces sp. NPDC029139; assembly: GCF_055564335.1. Classification (NCBI taxonomy): domain Bacteria; kingdom Bacillati; phylum Actinomycetota; class Actinomycetes; order Kitasatosporales; family Streptomycetaceae; genus Streptomyces; species Streptomyces sp. NPDC029139. The sequence continues at coordinate 219,299 of NZ_JBVHWN010000013.1, forward strand.
TCCATGGTCTGCGAAACTGCTTTGGGATCAAGCCCCTGCGCGGCGAGAGAGACAGGTGACTCAGCCCCTTCCTCGCCGGCCGTGATCGCCACCACCTTCGTCTTCGCGACGCCGCTCGCTGCTGCCACATGCTTCAAGCCCCCCACACGATCGGCGACGTCGGGAGAGATGCCACCGGGCGCCGTGAGCACATGTGTGGCCACAAGGCCGGCCCTCAGCTGGTCTGCGGATTCCCGGAGCGCGGTGGTCTGAGCGAACACAACCGTCGATGCGAAGGACACGGCCAGGACCAGGGGCGTCACAGCCCCTGCGGTCCTCACCAGGTTGGCCTTGGCGTTGGCTGTTGCCAGGTGCCCGGTCACCTTGAGACGGTTGAGGATCGGCTCCAGAACCCGCATAGACACCTGGGCCAGGCCGGGGCCGAGCACTCCGGCGGTGATCGCCAGCACGAGAACCAGGCCATTGGCAAGGCCCACGAGCGTCGTGAAATCTCCACCATTGACGATGCCAGTGATCAGCATGCCGATGGAACCGACCCCGAGCACAGCACCAGTGATCTTGCGCCAGCGGCTGAGCCGAGGGATCTCCGCTGAAGCTTCCCCCAGAGCCTCCGTGGGCCTGATGCGAGTCGCACGCCGAGAGGCGCTGTACGCGGCGATCACCGCAGTCAGGACCACGATGAGAAGGGCCCCCGCCCCTGGCATCGGTCCGATGAACGGCTCGAAGTCCGGTGGTACCACTCCGTACTTGCTGAGCTGGCTGCTCATCCAGCGCGTCAACCAGATGCCAATCGGCCAGCCGAGCACCCCGCCGGCCAGAGAGACCAGAAGCGCCTCGGCCCTCAGCATCTGGCGAATCTGCCCGGGTGTCGCACCCACTGCACGCAACAGCGCCACCTCACGGCGACGGTGCCTGATCGACAACACCATCGTGCTGAACACGATGAAGATGGAAATGAGCAACACATTTGTGCTGACTGACACGGCCAAGAGGATCAAGTTGAACTTGCCTGTCGCCTTGTCGAGAAACTCGACCTTGCCGCGTCCGTCGCCCGTGTGGACACTCAGAGATTCATCCTGCAGTGCCGCGGAAATCTGGTCAGAGAGCTGTGAAGGACTCACACCGGGAGACGCAAGGACGCCCAGGGCGTCAGGCTCTTTGCCCTGGGCCACTCGGCGCAGGTGATCGTCGGAGAAGTACGCCAGAGAACGACTCGGAAGAGCGCCTCCCTCCAGAGCCACTGTCCCACTGATTCGGAAGGGGCGGGGCGCGGAGCCCGCTGTCATAACCCCCAAGGTCTCACCCGGTTGCAGCCCGGCCCGCTGAGCAAGCTCGGCATCGAGAACAATCTCTTGATCGCCCTGCGGGGCTCGCCCCTCGACAAGGCGGTACGAACCCAAGCGGGTAGTGGACCACCCATGGGCTGTCACAGTTGCTGCGTGCCGCCCGGGAACGGGCTGGTCAGAGGACGACGGAACAATCTGCACAGGCACGCTTACGTCAGCGATGACGGCTGCGACACCTTGCACCGAGCTGACGCGGTCGATGGCCGCGGTAGGTACAAGGACCCGCTCGACCAGCGCTTCCTTCTCCACACGGGTCTGCTCACCCGTGTCGATGACGAAATCAACGCGCTGACGGCCGGCTACCAGCGCATCAGCTGCGGCGAACCGCTCCGTTGGCGACCCGGACCGCAACCCTGACTCCAGCAGCGCCCCACAAGCACTGAGCACAGCAGCACCCAAAAGGAGGGCGATAAACGTTCCCACCACCCCGCCCTTGCGGCCACGGAGCGTCTGCAAGGACAACTTCAACATCACGCGGCCCTTCGCAGCTGCGCCATCACGTCGGAAACCTGACTGGCGTCAGGGGCATCAAGGCTCGCTGTGAGCCGCCCGCCGACAAGAAAGATCGCCTGGTCGGTGTGAGCAGCGGCTACCGGGTCATGCGTCACCATCACCACCGTCTGGTGCATGTCCGTCACCGCCTGGCGCAGCAGACCAAGAACATCATGAGCAGTCTGCGGATCCAGAGCGCCCGTCGGCTCGTCCGCAAAGATGACTTCCGGCCTCGTGATGAGAGCGCGAGCAATAGCCACTCGCTGCTGCTGACCGCCAGACAGCTGTGCGGGGTACTGACTGAGCTTGTCACCTATCCCCACCTGACGGACCACATGCTCCAACCAGGCCCGGTCGGCCGACCTCCCGTCGAGCCGCATCGGCAGGGCGATGTTCTGCTCCACCGTGAGGGAAGGCAGCAAGTTGAAGGACTGAAAGACGAAACCCAAGCGGCTCCGTCGCAGCTTCGTCAGACGCGCTTCCTTCAGGTCGGCCAAGTTGGTCGCCCCGAGGCACACCACACCGGACGACGGTCGGTCCAGCCCAGCTGCGCAGTGGAGAAAGGTACTCTTCCCCGACCCTGAAGGCCCCATCACCGCCGTGAAAGTGCCTTGAGCGATCCCCATACTGACCCGGTCCAGTGCGACGACGGACTCGGAGCCCCTTCCGTACCGCTTGCTCACGTCCTGCAAGTGCACTGCATACCCGCTGACCGGCATGCTGGTCCGCCGCTGAGCCCAGGGCTTCACTGTGTCTTCCTTTGGTTCGTGGTTCTCCTGCTTCCATTGCACGGCTGCGACGCGGCCGATGCCTCGGCTCTGGAGGCGAAGCTGCAGCTCATACAGGAGAAGGAGCCGTCCCCCTACATCAGTCAGCCGACGGAGGCCCTCAAGCGCGCCCTCCTTCCAGAAGATGAGTGAGCGGGAGAGATCGACAATGAGACCTCCCGGCGGAAGCCAGACAGCCGGCCTCAGCGCCAAGACATGCACAGGCTCAACGCCGTGCAGCGTCCCAGTGCGACGCCTCGCGACATCGCAGAGCCGCCTCGGCGAGGAGAAGGACAGGGGCGCACTCTCGTCCGCCGGTATGAGGCCGAACCTCCTCAAGAGTGCGGATGGCGACGCGCCCAGACCGGCCGAGACTGAGAAGGAGCCCTGCCAAACGGGCCCCTTCCCCTGCCATAGCGAAATGAGTGGAGCGCGCCTGCATGGCCACGATTCTGTACAGACTGGGCCGGTTCGCCTTCAGACACCGGGTCATGGTCGTCCTGTCATGGGTGGCCCTCTTCGTGCTTGCCGCAGTCGGCGCATCTGCAGCCCCTCCTCCTGCACCGACTGCCTTTTCCATGCCAGGAACCGAAGCTCAGAAGGCATTCGATCTACTGGACGAACGATTCCCGGCCGCCAATGCCGACGGCGCCACGGCCCGCGTCGTGTTCAAGGCCCCCGAGGGCGAGCGAATCACACAGCAGGAACACCGTGCTGCTGTGGCACAGACGCTCAGCGAGATCAAACAAGAGTCCGCGCAAGTCGAAGCCGTAGTCGACCCGTTCGCCAGCGGAACCGTCAGCCCAGATGGGACGATTGCCTACTCGACCGTCTCGTACAAGGTGCGCTCCGCAGCTCTCACTGAAGATACCAAGGCGGCTCTGCGCCACACTGCCGAAGCCGCGGCGACAGAGACCGCCCTCGCCGTTGAGATCGGCGGCAGCGCAGTTCCGGCCGAGGCAGAAGGCGGGACAGAGATCATTGGCGTCGCCATAGCGGCCATCGTCCTCCTGATCACCTTCGGCTCCCTGGTAGCCGCTGGCCTCCCCCTGCTCACCGCTCTACTCGGCGTGGGGATCGGAGTCTCTGCTATATCCGCCCTGGCCCACACCTTCGACCTGGGCAACACCACTTCCACCCTGGCGATGATGCTGGGTCTCGCGGTCGGCATCGACTATGCGCTTTTCATCGTGACCCGCTACCGCACGGAACTTGCCGAAGGACACAACCGGGAAGAGTCAGCCGGACGAGCACTCGCCACCGCGGGCTCAGCCGTCGTCTTCGCCGGCCTCACAGTCGTTATCGCCCTCGCAGGTCTTTCCGTCGTCGGCATCCCCATGCTCACCAAGATGGGCTTGGCGGCGGCTGCCACAGTGGCCCTCGCTGTTGTGGTCGCACTGACGCTGTTGCCTGCCTTCCTGAGCTTTGCGGGTAAGCGGATCATCGGACGCAGGGCACGCAAGCGGACGACCAGCAGTCGACCTGTTCACCGCAGTAAGGGACGATGGGGAGCTTTCGTACTTCGTCGGCCGGGCATGATTCTCATCGCCGGAGCACTGGGCCTAGGCGCTCTCACGCTCCCCGCCGCCTCTCTTCAGCTTGGCTTGCCGGATGAGGGTTCGATGTCAGCCGACACCACTCAGCGCAGGGCCTATGAGCTTCTCTCAGACGGGTTCGGCCCGGGCTTCAACGGCCCACTTCTGCTCGTGGTGGATGCCCAGAAGAGCGCCGATGCGCAGAGCGCTGCGGACCAGGTGATCGCCACGGTCAAGCGCATCAAGGGCGTGGCCGGAGTGAGTGCGGCGACCTTCAACCCAGCAGGCGATACCGCCACTATCACTGTGGTTCCCGCCTCCTCACCCAGCAGCGCCGAGACTGAGCACATCCTCATGGAGGTCCGGGAGCGGAGCACAGACGTACTCAAGAAGACCGGCGCACAGACACTGGTCACAGGCCAGACAGGTATGGCGATTGACTTTTCGAAGAAGATGGCCGATGCGCTACTTCCGTATCTGACCCTTATCGTCGGCCTGGCCTTCCTGCTGCTGATGGTTGTCTTCCGCTCCATATTGGTTCCGCTCAAGGCTGCCCTAGGGTTCCTGCTCTCGGTAGGAGCGGCGCTTGGATCAGTCGTTGCCGTCTTTCAGTGGGGGTGGCTGGCGAGCGCGCTGGGAGTTGAGCAAACTGGCCCGATCATGAGCACCATGCCGATCTTCATGGTGGGAATCGTGTTCGGCCTGGCCATGGATTACGAAGTCTTCCTCGTGACAAGAATGCGCGAGGCATATGTACGCGGGGAGAGCCCAAGGCAAGCGATCACTACCGGTTTCAGGCACGGTTCTCGAGTGGTTATAGCCGCAGCGGTCATTATGATGGCAGTCTTCGGCGGGTTCATCGGATCAGGTGAAGAGATGGTCAAGATGATGGGCTTCGGCCTGGCTGTCGCTGTGTTCTTCGACGCCTTCATCGTCAGGATGGCCATTGTTCCAGCAGCGCTTGCACTCCTGGGCAACCGGGCGTGGTGGCTCCCGAAGTGGCTTGACCGGATGCTGCCGAACGTCGATGTCGAAGGACTCCGCACGCATCATGACTCCCCAATGCCAACCCGTGATGCGCCTGGAGAGGTTCAGCGCTGATCTGAAAGACAGCCCGCCCGAAGGGGCCGGCCCATCTGCCCCGGGCCTGCCCCTTCGGGCGTCACTTCCCGACCGTAGATTTGATGGAGAGTGGTTTGGTCAACGCAGAGAGAACGAAGGACCGGCTGACCACCCGGAGCACTGTAGATCATCATCGATCACTCAAGCAGGCGGATCACCCTGACGATTTTCCCTCAGGCGACCTGCTGTACTCGAGGTGAACGTCGACGTCTCTCTCAGCCTCCGGCCACCCGGACCGTTGCGCCTCTCTCCGGAGCGTCATGGAGGTGCAGGCCCAGAGCAGCCAGGAGTATTTCTACAGGCGTGGGACCCGCAGCAGACCCCATCGGCAGGGCTTGGTCGCTCAGCAGGCGGTGAGTGTCAGCAGTGAGACACGGCACAGTCCTTGAGACTCCCGTATTGCGATAGAACTTCCGAACAACGCTTCTCCTCAGAGCATTTCGAATGGAAAGAAGCGAGGATCAGGCGGGGGAACCTGGGTACGTGACCACGTTCTTCCCGATCCAGCGAGAAGACGATCACCCTGGCGGCCCGTGATCACTCCCATGGCCTGAAACCACTTGTAAAGGTCATGTTCCGATGGCCGGTGCGTCTCAGGCTGTGCTCCTGGTCAACGGTCAATGAGGGAAGCGGCGCAGCCGCCTCGGCCGCAGGGCTGGCGGGGCTGCGATGTTGAGGCAGGCGACCGACCTGGGGTGGGACGAGCTATGCCCGGGTTGCTACCAGAGTCGTAATGGGGAGCGGCGCAGTGAGCATTCGCTGGACTGGGCAGCGCTCCGCGACCTCCATAAGACGGTCGTACTGAGCAGGCTCGAGATCGCCATCTATGTGTACATGCTTGACGATCTCTCCTCGAGTTGAGCCGTCGAAGTTGAGTCGGACATCGACGTCCACATTGCGGAGTCGCCATCCATGCCGATTTGCATACATCCGCACAGTCATCGATGAGCAGGCGCCCAGAGCAGCCAGGAGCAGCTCGACCGGCGCTGGCCCGACGTCGTTGCCGATCGGTATCGGCTCGTCGACCAACAGTTCGTGAGCCCCAACGGTTACGCGACGAGCTGTCCCTACTGACTCGCGGACGCTGACGACGGTGTTTGTCATGGCTCTTCCCTATGCCTTGGTGGGGGTGGGGGTGGGGGTGGGGGTGGGGGTGGTTTCTTTTTGGGTGAGGGCGGTGGCGGCGGAGATGGCGAGGAGGATGACG
>NZ_JBVHWN010000014.1:0-211314 GCF_055564335.1 Streptomyces sp. NPDC029139
ACGCCGCCGCCAACACCTTCCTCGACGCCCTCGCCCACCACCGCCACACCCAAGGCCAACCCGCCACCTCCCTCGCCTGGGGACTCTGGGACGAGCGCAGCTCGCTGACGGAGAAGCTCGGGGAGGCGGATCTGGCCCGGATGGCGCGGGACGGCATCCTGCCGCTGGACAACGCCGAGGGGCTCGCGCTCTTCGACGCGGCACTGGCGGGCCGTCAGCCGCTGGCCGTCGGGGTCGGTCTCGACCCGGCGGCGCTCCGCGCGCGGGCCCGGGCGGGCTCCCTGCCGGCGCTCTTCGGCGAGCTGGTCGGCGAGAGCCGGACGGTACGGCGGGCCGCGGGCGGCGCTCCGGGCGGGGCGGCGGACGGCGGCGCCGGGGTGCGGGAGCGCCTGGCGGCGCTGGCCGGTCCGGAGCGGCTCGATCTGCTTCTCGGGCTGGTACGCGGGCATGTGGCGACGGTGCTCGGTCACACGGACGCGGGCGGGGTCGGCACCGAACGGCCCTTCAAGGACCTGGGCTTCGACTCGCTCACCTCGGTGGAGCTCCGCAACCGCCTCAACGCCAGGTTCGGGCTGCGGCTGCCGAGCACCCTGGTCTTCGACCATCCGACGCCGCTCGCGCTGGCCCGGCATCTGCTGACGGCGCTGGCCCCGGCGGAGGAGGACCCGGTCGCCTCGGTGCTGGCGGATCTGGACCGGGTCGAGGCCCGGCTGGTGTCGCTGGGTTCGGGCGACGCGGGCCGGGGCCGGCTGACGGGCCGGGTGCGCGACCTGCTGCTGAGGCTGGAGTCGGAGGGCGCGGAGACGGAGTCCGAGGCGGTGTCCCTGACCTCGGCGTCCGACGACGAGATCTTCGACTTCATCGACCGCGAACTGGGCGTCAACTGACGCGCGCACGCCACCGATTGCTAAACGGGGACGGTCCCTGTATCTTCCCGGTAAGAGAACCGTGGAACGTCCCCGTTTAGCTTTTCGAGGAGATGCCGAATCATGAGTGAAGAGACCGTCACGAGCACCGCGGGCCAGAGCCCGCCCGCCGAGGACGGCGCGGCGAACCGCCGCCCCGGCATGGTGCTCGTCATCGTCCTCGCCCTCCAGACGATGCTCATCCTCGACGTGAACGTGGTGAACATCGCCCTCCCCGACCTCAAGGAGGCGCTCGACTTCACCCCGACCGGGCTCTCCTGGGTCCTCAGCTCCTACCTGCTCACCTTCGGCGGACTGCTGCTGCTCGGCGGCCGCGCCGGAGACGTGCTCGGACACCGCCGGGGCATGCTCATCGGCGTCACGGTGTTCACCCTCGCCTCCCTGCTCGGCGGCCTCGCCAACTCGGCCGGGATGCTGCTCGCCGCCCGCGCCCTGCAGGGCGTCGGCGCCGCCATCGCGGCGCCCACCGTCCTCGCCCTGATCGCCACCCACTTCACCGACGACAAGTCCCGGGCCCGCGCCCTCGGCCTCTACGCCGCGGTCTCGGGCTCCGGCGCCGCCATCGGCCTGATCGGCGGCGGTCTGCTGACGGACTGGCTCTCCTGGCGCTGGGTGCTCTTCATCAACGTGCCGATCGGCGTCGCGCTGCTGATCGCGGCCCCGATGTTCATCCACGAGACCGAGCGCAAGCCCGCCCGCTTCGACCTCGGCGGCGCCCTGACCTCGACCGTCGGAATGACCGCGCTGGTCTACGGCTTCATCCGGGCCGCCGAGAGCGGCTGGAGCGACACCCTGACCCTCGGCTCCTTCGCCCTCGCGATCGTCCTGCTCGCGCTCTTCGTCTTCATCGAGACCCACGCCAAGCAGCCGATCACCCCGCTGCGGCTGTTCGCCGACCGCAACCGCGCGACCGGCTACCTCTCGCTGCTGTTCGTCATGGCGGCCGGCAACGCGATGTTCTTCTTCCTGACACAGTTCCTCCAGGAGGTCCGGGGCTTCACCCCGATCCAGGCCGGCCTGGCGTTCGTGCCGCTGGCCGTGCTGATCCTCGCCACGTCCAGCATCGCCGCCAAGGCGCTGCCCAAGGTCGGCCCGCGCGTGCTGACCGCCGTCGGCGCCGCCGCCATCAGCGTCGGCCTCATCTGGTTCGCCCAGATCACGCCGGAGGCCGAGTACGTCTCCGCGCTGCTCGGGCCGATGCTCGTCGCCGGTCTGGGCATGGGCACCCTGCTCGTCGGCGTCACCACCATCCTGATGTCCGGCATCGCACCGGAGGAGACCGGCGCCGCGTCCGGCCTGCTCAACGTGATGCAGCAGATCGGCGGCGCGCTCGGTCTGGCCATCATGGTCACCGTCTTCGGCGCGGCGAGCCGGGGCGCGGCGGACGAGGTCCCTTCCGGCCTCGACGCCAAGGGCGCGGCGGACTTCGTCCTCACCGAGGGCGTCACCACCGCGTTCGCCTGGGGCGCCGGCTTCACCGCGCTGACCATCCTGCTGACGCTGATCATGCGCACCGTCCCGATGGGCGGCGGCGGTGACGAGGCCGGCGCAGAGCCGGTTCCGGAGCACGGCACGAGCCCCGCGCGCGAGGTCACCGCCCCCTAGCGCCCCTCATGACACCCACAGCGAAGCCCTGGTCGGCACCTGCCGGCCAGGGTTCGTTCGTTGTCCCTTACGCATCCCTAACGCAAAGTACTTTGTGGTTCAGACCACCGTAACAAGCCACTCGTACCATCGTGGTTAAGTGATCATCAGGGTGGAACACAAGATGTCGACTCGAGGGGGAAGGGACCGTCATCGTGAACAAGTCACTCGTCACGGAAAGTTCGTCGCACACGTCATCGGTACGCTGCAAGGAATCGTTACTGCTGCTGGGGGCGCTGCAGGATCTTCAGAACGGCCGGGGTGGCATCGTCGAGGTTCTCGGCGAACCCGGTGCGGGCAAGAGCCGGCTGCTCACCCAGCTGACCTCCGCCGCGCGCGCCCGAGGGGTCGTGACCCTCGACGGCCGCTGCTACCCGTCCGAACAACATGATCCTTTGCATGTCTTCACCCGCGCGCTGAACGGCCTGATGACGGCGGAGCGGTTGACCGCGCTCTCGCCCGACCACGCCGAGCTGCTGCGGGCCGGGCTCTGCGCCCGGCTGGGCGGACGGGGCGCCGAGCTCCCGCCGCTCCAGCTCTCCCAGGCCGTCCACGCGCTGCTCAACCAGGCCGCTGACGGTGGACTGCTGCTCGTCCTGGACGACTTCCACTGGGCCGACCCCCAGTCCCTGGAGCTCGCCGACCACCTGGCCCGCTGGACGTTCCGGGCGCCGGTCCTGCTCGTCATCGCGCACCGGCCGCGGCAGGCGGCGCCCTCCTTGCTCAGCACCCTCGCCCAGGGCGCCGAGCAGGACCGCGTGAACCGGATCGAGCTCCAGCCGCTCAATCTCGAGCAGGCGGCCCGCCTGCTCGGTGTGCGCCCCGAGACCAGCTGGCTCCCCTCCCTCCTCCAGGAGAGCTGCGGCAATCCGTTGTACCTGCTGGCCCAGGGGGATTCGGCACCGCTGGGCCCGGGTCTGACGACCGATCTGCTCAGCGGGCGGCTGGCGCCGCTGGCGGCCGAGCTCTCCGCGCTCGACCCGGCGGAACGACTGGTGGCCGAGTCGGCTGCGGTGCTCGGCGACCGGTTCAGCCGGGACGAGCTGTCGGCCGTCTCCGAGCTGCCCGTCGACGAGACCTGCGCGGTCGTCAACGCGCTCATCCAGCTGGACGTGATGCGGCCGTTGCGCCGCTCCGCCACGCAGCTGGGCTTCCGGCACCCGATTCTGCGCCGCGTGCTGCACGACCAGGCCGACCGCTGCTGGCGATCGCAGGCCCACCGCAGGGCGCTGACCGTGCTCAACCGCCGGGCCGCGTCGGCCTCCGAGCGGGCCGTGCACATCGAACTGTCGACCAGTTCCTTCACCCCGGAGGACCTGGAGACCCTGGCCCGGGCGGGCCAGGAGACGGAGCAGAGCTCCCCGTACGACGCCGTGCGCTGGCTGCTCACAGCGCTGCACGGGCTGCCCGCCGCCGAGCAGGCCACCGGCCGGCTCCTCGGCCTGATTCCGCCGCTGGCACGGGCGCTGCGGGCGGCGAACTACCTGGCCGACGACGCCTCCCTGCGCATGCAGCTGACGCAGGGTTCGGCGCTGGGGCCCGGCGAGGCGCACCGGGCGGCGGTGCGGCTCTGCGTGATAGTCGAGTGCCTGCACGGGCGGTTCAGCGAGGCGGCGGAGCTGGTGACCGCCGAGCTCGGCACCCTGCGGAGGATGGAGGCCGACAACGACCTGCTGGCGCAGCTCACGATCTACCAGGGAATCGTCTCCTCGCTCCGGGGCGACGACGACCTGCCCAAGGTGGCGGCCCAGGCCCTGGTCCTGGCCCGGGCCGGCGGCCGGCGCACCACCCTGGCCGGGGCCATGGCGCTGCACGCTCTGGGCGAACTCGCCGCCGGCCGCACCGAGCAGTGCCTTGCCTCCTACGACGCCGCCGTGCGCCAGATGGACGAGCTCTCGCACACCGAGGTGTACTACCACACCGAGTACCTGGCGCTGCTCGGCTGGTGCGCCATGGCGCTCGGCCGCCCGCGCGAGGCGGAATCGTTCTACGAGCGCGGCACCACGGTGGTCCGGGACTGCTCGCACAACGCGATGCTGCCCGTGCTGCTGAGCGGACTCGCCGAGGCCCAGCTGCGGCAGGGCCGGCTCGAGAGTGCCCGCCGGTCCGCGGCCGAGGCGGCGGAGCTCTCCGGCTATCTGGGGGCGCAGCAGTTGCGGTCCCTGACCCTCGCCCAGGAGGCGCTGTGCGTGACGTACGCCGATCCGCCGGGCAGCAGCCGGGCCTCGGCGCTCACCGAGCAGGCGGTGCACACCCTGCGCCGCTCGTTCGGCCGCTGGCACGGCGCCGCCGTCCTCACGCTCAGCGAGGCGCTGCTGATGCAGGGCAGCCCCGACCGCTGTGTGAGCCTGCTCCTGGAACTCGGCGGGACCGACCTCGACGACCTGGATCCCGCGCAGCGTCCCCGGGGCTTCGAACTGCTCACCCTGGCCTCGCTCTCCGGCGCCACCGGCAGCACCACGATGTGGGCCGACCGCACGGCCGGTGCGGCGCAGGCCCTGCGTCTGCCGCACAACCGGGCGTACGCGCTGCTGTCCCGGGGGCACGTGCTCACCGAACAGGCCGACTGGGACGCGGCGGTGACGCTGTACCAGGAGGCGGAGCGCGCCTTCGACACCGCGCAGCTGCGACTGCACCGGCTGACGGCCCGGATCCGGGCGGCCCGGGCGGCGAGCAACAGCAGCCGTCCGGAGCTGGCCGCGGAGCTGTGGGCGTCCGCGCAGGAGCTGGCCGAGCAGTGGGACGTCCTGCTGCTGGCCCGGCTGAGCCCCGACACGCCGCTGGAGAACTCGCTGGGCCGGGGGTGCCACGCGCTGCTGCCCGCGCCGATCCCGGCCGTGACGGGTCTGGAGGTGCTGACCGAGCGCGAGCGTGAGGTCGCCCGGGTGGCCGGGACGGGCCGGCGGACGCGGGAGATCGCGGAGGCGCTGCGGCTGAGTCCGCGCACGGTGGAGGTCCATCTCTCGCGCATCTACCGCAAATTGGAGATCGGGTCACGGGCGGAATTGGCTCGTTTGATGGCCGTACGTATTTCCACTGATGCCCGTACGTGATCCTTCTGTGAGCCTGAAGGCACAGCAATGAACACCGAGGGTCCGACCGGCCCCGGTTTCCGTACCTTCAGGGGGTCGCAGTGAGTCAAGGTGGGATCGCCCGTCATCATGTCTGGTCCGCGTCCGCCACGTGTCCGATCGGCGGTGCGGTGGACGACGGGCCGATCACCGAGGACGCGTTCCGCGGCGTCTTCCGGACACATCCGGCCGGCGTGGCGATCGTCACGGCGATGGGCGAGGGAGGGCCCGTCGGATTCACCGCGACCTCACTCAGCTCCGTCTCGTCCGCTCCTCCCCTCGTGTCCTTCGGGGTGGGCCGGCGCGCCTCGTCGTGGGCCACGGTCTGCGCCGCGGAGTACGTGGCGGTGCATCTGCTCGGCCACCACCAGCAGGAACTGGCCACGACCTTCGCACGCAGCGGGGCCGACCGGTTCGCGCCCCCGACCCGCTGGACGGCCGGCCCGCACGGCGTGCCGCTCCTCGACGGAGTGCCGGCGGCGCTGGTCTGCCGCAAGGTGTACGACCTGCCCGCAGGCGATCACACCGTGGTGATCGCGCAGCCGGTCCACGCGCTCGCGGGAGACCCGGCGCGTCCACTCGTCTATCTCGACGGTCGCTACGGCTCGGTGTCGCGCTGAGCGCTGTCGGTCCATGCGATCTCCGGAAGGTCATCAAGACATGCGATTCGAAATCTTGGGCAGCCTGCGCATGACTGACGGCGATGATGTTTTCGCCATCAGCGCTCCGAAGGTGGAATGCCTTCTCGCGGCCATGCTGGTCCGTGCCGAGGACGTCATCTCCACCGACCAGCTGTGCGGCGAGATCTGGCGCGACGAACCCCCGCGCCGGGCCACGGCCACGCTGCACGTGTACATATCCCAGCTGCGCAAACTGCTGAAGCGGGCGGACCGCGGCAGAAGTCCCATCGTGACCCGGTTCCCGGGCTACGTGCTGGAGCTGGGCGACAGCACCCTGGACGCGCACGACTTCCAGCGGCTGGCCCAGCAGGGCCGGGCGGCGGCCCGGGCGGGCCGGCACGCCGAGGTCTCGGCGCTGTGCGGCCAGGCGCTGTCGCTGTGGCGCGGGACGGTCCTGGGCGAGCTGCGGGGCGGCGCGATCGTCGACGAGTTCGCCACCTGGGCGGAGGAGACCCGGCTCGAGTGCGTCGAGATGCGCAACGAGGCCGATCTCGCGCTGGGCAGACACCGGGAGCTGGTGGGGCCGCTGTACGCGCTGGTGGCCAAGCACCCGCTGATCGAGGCCTTCCACCGCCAGCTGATGCTCGCGCTGTACCGCTCCGACCGCCGGGCGGACGCTCTGCAGGCGTACCACTCGGTGCGTTCGGCGCTCGACCGGGAGCTGGGGATCAGCCCCTGCCGGCAGTTGCACGAGCTGCACCAGGCGATCCTCCTGGACTCCGGTGCCGTGCTGCTGTCCACGGCAGCCTGAAACAAGCCATGAAACAGGCGCTGCCCAGGGCGTATTGAAAAGTGGGGACAGTCCCCATATTCTCCTGCCATGACCACTGAACTGGGTATCAGCCTGTCCGTCCTGGACACCGCGCCGGTGTGGCGGGGGTCGACGGCGACCGTGTCCCTGCGCAACACCATCCGTCTGGCACGCGCGGTGGACCGGCTCGGCTACCACCGCTTCTGGCTGGCCGAGCACCACAACATGCCGTCGCTGTCGACCTCGTCGCCGGCGATCCTCGCCGGGCAGATCGCCGCCGCCACCACGCGTCTGCGCGTCGGTGCCGGCGGCGTCATGCTGCCCAACCACCCGCCGCTCGTGGTGGCCGAGCAGTTCGGCACGCTGGCCGCCCTGCACCCCGACCGGGTCGACCTCGGCATCGGCCGGGCCCCCGGCACCGACCCGCTCACGGCCAGGGCCCTGCGCCGCCAGGCCGGTCCGCTCGGCGGCACCGACTTCCCCGCGCAGATCAAGGAGCTGGTGCAGTACTTCGCGCCGCCCGCGGGCGGCGCGCCCAGGCCGGCCGCCGGGCGGGCGACGGTCTCGGCCGTCCCGGCGACCGAGCAGACCGTGCCGGTCTGGCTGCTCGGCTCCAGCGGGTACAGCGCGCAGCTCGCCGCCGCCCTGGGGCTGCCGTTCGCCTACGCCCACCACTTCGCCCCGCACGGCACCCTGGCCGCGCTGGACGCCTACCGCTCCGAGTTCCGGCCCTCCGAACACCTCGCCGAGCCGTACGCGATGATCGCCGCCTTCGGCGCGGTGGCCGAGGACGACGCCCGGGGGGAACTCCTGAGCGCCCCGCTGCGGATGATCACCGCCCAGTCCCTGCGCGGCCAGAACCCGTACTTCCCGCCCGCGGAGGAGGCCGCCCGCTTCTCCTTCGCCCCGGAGGAGCGGGCGGTGGTCGACCAGATGTACGACCCTCAGATCTTCGGCGGGCCGGAGACCGTACGGCAGCGGATCACCGAACTCACCAAGGCCACCGGCGCCGATGAACTGATGATGCTCAGCGTGGTCCAGGACCACGACGAGCGCGTACGCTCCTACGAGCTGCTCGCCGAGCTGGCGGGGCTCAAGGCTCCCGCGCCGGCCGACGCCGGCTGATCCACCGCCGGACGCTCCACCGCCTCGGCCAGCAGCCGGAACGTCCGGACCCTGGCCTCGAGGCCGAAGACGGGCGCCGTCGCCAACAGCTCGTCCGCGCCCGTGCGGGCCCGGAAGTCGGCCAGGCGCCGGCGTACCGTCTCCGCTCCCCCCACGATCTGCGGCGCGAAATGGCCGTCCAAGTAAGCCTGCTGGGCCTCGGTCAGCTGGTACTCGGCGGCCTGGTCCGGGGTCCGGAAGAGGGTGAGCGGATTGATCCGTCCCTCCACGTGCGCCACCTTGATCGGCCCGGCCTGGTACTCCGCCTCCTCGTCCGTGTCGGCCGCCACCACCTGGGCCGAGACCGCGACATAGGGCCGTTCCAGCCGCTCGGAGGGGCGGAACTCCTCGCGGTAGCGGGCCACCGCGGCCTCCGTACCGGACGGGTTGAGGTGGTGGGCGAACGCGTACGGCAGCCCCAGCCGGGCCGCGAGCGAGGCGCTGGAGGCGCTCGTGCCGAGCAGCCAGACCGGCAGCGGGCGTTCGGGCGGCGGACAGACGGCGACCGGCGGACGGACGCCCGGGGCGGACGGCGTCAGATAGCCGATCAGCTCGGCCAGCTGCTCCCCGAAGGCGCCCTCGTGGGCCGGGTCGCCGGTGCGCCGCAGCGCCCGGGCGGTGGCGGGCTCGCCGCCCGGCGCCCGCCCGATGCCCAGGTCGATCCGGCCCGGGTGGAAGACGTCGAGGGTGGCGAACTGCTCGGCCACCACGAACGGCACGTGGTTGGGGAGCATGACGCCGCCCGAGCCGATCCGCAGCGTCGAGGTGACGCCCGCCAGCTGCCCGATGAGCACCGGCGGCGTCGAGGTGCCGAAAGCCGGCATGTTGTGGTGCTCGGCCAGCCAGTAGCGGTGGTAGCCGAGGCGCTCCACCGCCGGTGCCAGCTCCAGCAGTTCGCGCAGCGACCGGGCGGCCGGGAGCCCGTTCCAGACGGGCACCGTGTCCAGGACGGACAGACGGAATCCAGCAGTGTCGTTCATGGGGCGACTCACCATCAGGAGACGTGGCCGGGCACCGAAGGCCCGGCCGGGGTGGTTGAGGAAGGGGCGGGCTGGGGCAGCGCGTGGAGGAGCTGCCGCGTCCAGGGGTGCTCGGGCTGGGTGAAGACCCGCTCCACCGGACCGGTCTCGACGATGCGGCCCGCCCGCATCACCGCGACGTGGTCGCTGACGTGGCGTACGACCCCGAGGTCGTGCGAGATGAACAGCAGGGCGACGCCGAGCCGTTCCCGTACCCGCTCGAACACGTCGAGCACCTGGGCCTGGACGGAGACGTCGAGCGCGGAGACCGGCTCGTCGCAGACGAGGACGTCGGGCTCGGGCGCCAGCGCGCGGGCGATCGCCACCCGCTGGCGCTGCCCGCCGGACAGTCCGCGCGGACCGCGGTCGAGGAGTTCGGGCCCGAGGCCCACCAGGCCAAGGAGCTCGGCGATCCGGTCCCGATGACCGCGCGCGGCACGCCGTCCGCCGGGCCCGAGGGCCTCCGCCACGATCCGTTCCACGGTCCACCGCGGGTCGAAGGAGGAGAGCGGATCCTGCTGCACGAGCTGGATCCGCCCCCGCAGCGCGGCACGGGCCCGCTCGCTCCGGCCGGACCAGGGCTGCCCGAGCAGGGTCACCGTCCCCTCGTCCGGCTCCAGGAGCCCGAGCACGACCTGAGCGAGCGTCGACTTGCCGGACCCGGACTCGCCGAGCACGCCGAGCGTCTCGCCGGCGCGGAGCGTGCAGGACACCCCGCTCAGCGCGTCGACACCGCCGCCGGGCCCTCGGAAGCGTTTGACCAGGCCCTCGGCGCGCAGCACGACGGCCCCCGGCGACAGGTCCGCCGGGCGCTCCAAGCGGGGGGCGGGGCGCTCGCGGTGTTCGGGCTGCCGCCGCCGTTCGAGGTGCTCGCCATCGGCACGGCGCGACTGGCCGACGCGGTGGATCTCGATGTGACGGTGTCCGCCCGCGCCCTCCGGGGCGGCCCCGCCATCGGCGTTCCCTCGACCGGGGAGCGGGGCGCCGGCCGGGGGACCGGCTTCGGCGGCACGCGCCGAGACCGCCGACCCCGCCGGCCGCGTGGCCGGGTCCGTGCGCTCCGTGGCCTCGCCGTCAGCCCGGCCGGCCACAGCGGCCGTCGACGATCCCGAGCCCGCCGGGGCTTTCGCCAGGACCGGTGCCGGTGGGTTCGGGACACCGCACGGCAGGCCGGCGGCTCGTTCGGCCTGCCCGAGGAGGACCGGCGCCGGGTTCCGGCGGGGCCGCCGAGCGGAGGGGACCGCGTCGAGGAGGCGGCGCGTGTACGGATGGACGGGCGCCGCGAGCAGCTGCGTGGCCGGGCCGGTCTCCACCAGCCGTCCGTCGTGCATGACGGCGATGCGGTCGGCGAGGCGTGCCACCACCGCCAGGTCGTGGCTGATCAGCAGGAGCGCGGTTCCCGCGTCCCGGCGGGCGGCCAGCAGGTCGAGGATCTGCGCCTGGACGGTCATGTCGAGGGCCGTGGTGGGCTCGTCGGCGATCAGGACGCGCGGGCCGGCGGCGATCGCCGACGCGATCAGCGCCCGCTGCCGCTGCCCACCCGAGAGCTGGTGCGGGAACTGCCGGGCCCGCCACTCCGGTTCGGGAACGGCGACCTCGCGCAGCAGCTCGACGGCACGGCCAGGCCGGTCACGGCGCGTACCGATGCCGTGATTGGCGAGCGATTCCTCGATCTCGGAGCCGATCCGGCGCAGCGGGTCGAGGGAGACGAGCGCGTCCTGGAGCACCAGGCCGATCTCGGCGCCCCGGATCCGGCGCCACTCGCGCTCACCGAGGGCGGTGAGGTCCCGGCCGTCGAACTCGAGCCGGCGGGCGCTCACGGTGGCCCCGGGGCCGGTGAGACCGGCCAGGGTCCGGCCCGTGACCGTCTTGCCCGACCCGGATTCGCCGACGACCGCGAGGCACTCGCCGGCCCGTAGGGTGAGGTCCACCCCGTGGACGACCTCGGTGCGGTGCCGACCGTGGCCGAACGCGATCCGCAGGTCCTCCACCGTGAGGAGCGCCTGCCCGGCGCGGGGTTCGTCAACGCCCATGGCCGTCCCTTCCGTCGATCCTGCGCTGGAGGGCCCGGCCGACGACCGTGACCGCGACGACCGTGACCGTGATGGCCAGGCCGGGGAAGACGGCGGCGGCCCACGCGGTGTCCAGGTGGTCGCGGCCCTCGGCGAGCATGGCGCCCCACTCGGGCGACGGCGGTTGTGGACCGAGACCGAGGAAGCTGAGGGTCGAGCCGGCGATGACGGCGCTGCCGATGTTCACCGTGGCGAGGACCAGGAGCGGCGGCAGGGCGTTGGGCAGCAGATGCCGTACGAAGACGGATCCCCTGCCGCGCCCGATCACCACGGCCGCGCGGACGTAGTCGCTGTCGCGGATGGCCAGCGCCTGGCCCCGGGCGAGCCGCAGGAAGCCGGGCAGCAGGGACGCGCCGATGGCCAGGGTGGCGTTGGCGGTGCCCGGGCCGAGGACGGCGACCACGACCAGCGACAGCATCAGGCCGGGGAAGGCGAGCAGGATGTCGGTGGCCCGCATCAGGATCTGGTCGACGGCCCGGCCGGCGGCGGCCGCGAACACCCCGAGGAGCGAGCCCACGACGACGGCGAAGGCCGTGGCGCCGAAGCCGATCAGCAGCGAGGTGCGGGAGCCGTGCACGATCCGGCTGAGGACGTCCCGGCCCAGCTGGTCGGTACCGAGCCAGTGCCCGTCGCCAGGTCCCGCAAGGGCGTTGACCGGATCGATGACGTCCGGTGGGTGGGTGGCGAGCAGTTCCGGCGCCACGGCGGCCAGGACGACGACGGCGACGACGGCCCCGCCCATGGCGACGCCCACCCGTGGCCGGCGCCGGGCGCCGCGTACGGTACGGGTCCCAGGAACGGAACCGGCCCCCGAGACGGAGTCACGGGCGGCCCTGGCGGCGCCGCCGGGCGCCCGGTCGGACCCGACAGCCGCTGCGGTCGCGGCGGGCCCGCCCGGCCCCTCAGGACCGGCGGCCCCGACCGACCCAGCAGGACCGGCGGCCCCGACCGACCCAGCAGGACCGGCGGCCCCGGCCGGCCCGGTCCCCGCGCGTGTCTCGGACGCGGTCATCCGATGCTCCTCTCGTCGATCCGCGGGTCGACGATCCGGTAGAGCACGTCCACCGCGAGGTTGATCAGGGCGAAGGCGACGGCGGAGACCAGCACCACGCCGGTCACCACGGGCAGGTCCCGGCCGGCCACGGCGCCGGCCGTCACCTGGCCCAGGCCCTGGCGGCTGAAGACGCTCTCCACGACGACCGCGCCGCCGAAGAGCGCGCCCACCGCCCACCCGGCGAGGGTGACGAGCGGGATCAGCCCGTGCCGCAGCGCGTGGCGCAGCCGGATCGCGGTCTCGCCACTCCCCCGGGCCCGGGCGGTGAGCACGAACGGCTGCTCCAGGGCGCGTTCCATCTCCTCCCGCAGCACCTGCGAGAAGACACCGACGAGACCGGCGGCGAGGGTGACGGCCGGCAGGACCAGTCCGACGGCGCCGCTGCCGCCCATCGCCGGGAACCACTTCAGCCGGAAGGACAGCAGCGCCAGCAGGAGCATGCCGGTCCAGAAGGCGGGGGTGGAGGCGGCGACGAGTTCGAGGGTGGAGAGGATCCGCCGGGCGCGCGGCCGGTGCGCGGTCAGCACGGCGAGCGTCACCGCGGTCAGCAGGGCGAGGACGAACGCGGCGGTGGCGAGCTGGACCGTGGGCCACAGCTGCTCGCCGATGACCTGGCCGACGGGCTGCTGGAGCTGGAAGGACTCGCCGAGGTCACCGGTGAGCAGCCGGCGCATGAAGCGCCCGTACTGGACGGCGAGCGGCTCGTCGAGCGCCAGCTCGTGACGGACCTGTTCCACCAGTTCGGGCGTCGGGTTGGTGGAGCCGAGCACGCTGCGCACCGGGTCGCCGGGCAGCAGCCGGAAGGCGAAGAAGACGGCGTTGGCCGCCCCGAACACGACCATGGCGGCCAGCAGCAGTCGGCGTGCGAACCAGCGCAGGGGGAGCCCCATCAGTCCTCCAGCCGGGCGTCGTGGAAGCGGGGATACGCCTGGACGTCGAAGGTGACCCCGCGCACCCGGTCGGCGGCGCCGACGAGGCTGGCCGGCGCGTAGACGGGCAGCGCGAGCGCCTCCTCGTTCACCCGCGTCTGCGCCCGCGCGTACAGGGCCGCGCGCCGTGCGGGGTCGCGGGTGGCGGTGGCCTCGCGGAGCCAGCCGTCGAGAAGGGCGTCCCTGACGCCGAAGGCGTTGGAGCCACCCTTGTCGCCGGTCTGCTCGGAGTCGAAGTAGCTCCGCATGATGTCGGGTTCGGCGCGGTTCCAGCTGAAGGCGAGGATGTCGGCGTCGCGGCCGATCGCCTTCTCCAGATAGGCGCCCGGCTCCAGGGCGGTGAACCGGATCTCGATGCCGGCCCGCTTCGCCTCGGCCTGGATGCCCTGGCCGAGCAGCGCCCGCTGATCGCGCATCAGGCTCGTCATGTACGGCCAGTGCAGGGTGAGCCGCTTGCCGCCCTTGGTGCGGTAGCCGTCCTCGTCCCGCCCGGTCCAGCCGGCCGCGTCGAGGAGCCGCGCCGCCTCCTCGGGGTCGTAGGGCCAACTGCCCTCGGTCGAGCCGGCGTACGCGGCGGTCGCGGGCGTGAGGGTGCTCCAGGCGCGGTCGTACGCGTCCGAGTACAGCGCCTTCACGAGCGCGTCGAGGCGCACGGACCGCTGAAGCGCGCGGCGCACCCGCCGGTCGTCGAGCGGCGCCCGGTTGACGTTGAGCAGCAGCGTGTACGGCGCGCCGGGCTGGGGCGCCCGGAGCAGCCGGAAGCCGTCGGCGTGCCGCAGCCGGCCGATGTGGCTGGGGGGTACGGCCGCGGCCACGTCGACCTGGCCGGAGCTGAGGGCGCCGAAGCGGGAGGCCGCCTCCGGGATGAACTCGACGGTGAGCCCGGCGACGCGCGCGGGTCCGTGGTTCTCCGCCTCCGGGGGCGCCCAGGCGTAGTGCGGGTTGCGGTCCAGGTCGATGCGCCGGTTGCGGGCCCAGCCCGCGAAGACGAACGGGCCGCTGCCGACGGGCCTCAGGCAGGTCCGCCCAGGGTTCGCGCGCAGGGCGGTCGGCGACTGGATGCCGAAGGTGGCGGTGGACAGGACCTGGAGCAGCGGCGCGTACGGACGGGACAGTGCCACGCGCACGGTGCGGGGGTCGACGACGGTCGCGCCCTCGTACATGGAGATCAGTCCGGCGGCGTACTGGGACTTGGTCTCCGGCGCGACCGTGTGGTCGAGGGTGGCCTTGACGGCGGCCGCGTCGAAGGCGGTGCCGTCGTGGAAGCGCACGCCCTCGCGCAGCCGGAAGGTGTACGTCCGCCCGTCGCCGGAGATGTGCCAGGACGTCGCGAGCCAGGGGCGGACGCGGCCCGCGGTGTCCATGGAGACCAACGAGTCGAAGATGTTGCGGCCGAGGGCGGCCGTGACGTCGTAGGGGCTGATCTGCGGGTCGAGGCAGTCCGGCTGGGTGTCGACCGCGTACACGATCCGGCCGTCGCGCCCGTCCCCTCCGCCGGATCCGGCGCCGCACCCGGTCGCGACGGTGGCGAGCGCCAGCGCCGAGACCAGGGCGCGCCGGATCGTGGTGGTGCGATGTGTACGCGGCCTCATGCGCCCCGCAGTCCCTCAATGGTGTTCGCGGTGGAGCCCGCGGTGGTGTCGTCGACGGCGGCCGTGATCCTCAGGGCGGCGGCCGGGCAAAGGTGCTCGGCCTGCCGGGCCAGCTCCACGTCGGACTCGTTGTCGACGGAGTCGGTGAGCAGGGCCACGATCCCGTCCTCGTCCTGGTCGAAGAGGTCCGCGGCGGTCAGGACGCACTGCCCCGCCCCGATGCAGCGGTCGGTGTCGGCGGTGATGCGCACGGGGGTCACCACGTCACCGGCAGTTCGTAGATGCCCTGCACACCGCTCTGCGCGGGCTTGATCTCCACCTCTTCGGCGGGAACGGCCAGACGCAGTTCCGGCATGCGGGAGAAGAGGAGGGTGAGGGCGCTCTCCATCTCGGCCCGGGCCAGGTTCTGTCCGATGCACTGGTGGACGCCGTACCCGAACGCGAGGTGGTGCCGGGCGCCCCGCCCGAGGTCCAGTTCGTCGGCGTTCTCGAACGCCTCCGCGTCGCGGTTGATCTCGGCGGTGGAGAGCATCACGCTGTCGCCGGCGCGGATGGCGACGTCGCCGACGGTGATGTCCTCGGCGGCGATCCGCATGGCCACGTCGCCGATGGAGAGGTAGCGCAGCAGCTCCTCGACGGCGAGGCTCGCGCCGGCCGGGTCGGCGCGGAACGCGGCCAGCTGGCCGGGGTTCTGCAGCAGGGTGAAGGTGCTCAGCGTGATCATGCTGGCGGTGGTCTCGTGACCGGCCATCAGCAGGATGATCCCGAGCCGGATCACGTCGTCGCGGGAGAGCGAGCCCTCCGCCAGGTCCTTGTGGACGAGGGTGTCGAGGAGGCCGTCGCCGGGCTCGGACTCCTTCTCCTTGCGCTCCACCAGGCCGGTCAGGTACGAGCGCAGGTTCATCAGCGCCTGGGTCGCGTCGTCCTCGGTGACCTGGGGCGACACGAGCAGCGCCGACTGCTCCTCGAAGTAGTCGTGGTCCCCGTAGGGAACCCCGAGGATGCCGCAGATGGTGTGTGAGGAGAGCGGCAGCGCCAGACCGCTGAGGATCTCGGCGGGCGGGCCCTGCTCCAGCATGGCGTCGACGAGTTCACCGGCGCGCCGGTGGATCGACTCCGTCAGCTCCCGGGTGCGCCGCACGGAGAAGGCGGAGATGAGCCTGCGGCGGTACGCGGAGTGCTCCGGCGGGTCCATCCCGACGAGGATCGTCGCCTTCTGGATGGCCTTGCGGCGTGGGCTCGGCGAGGGGAAGTCCGGCCGGCTCCAGTCGGAGGACAGGCGCGGGTCGATGAGCAGCTCACGGGCGACGGCGTGGCCGAGGACCACCCAGGTGGGGCGGCCGTCGTAGAGCCGGGCGCGCACCACCGGGCCCTCGGCCTCGCGCAGATCGCGGTAGCCGGGCGGCGGCTGGTACGGGCACTGCCGCAGCTGCGGGAAGTCGGGCAGCGGCTCGGTTCCGGTGGTGAGGCCCACCGCGCTGGGACGTGACATGCGGAATCTCCTGCGAGCGGCGACATTCGGGCTGCGGCAAGCCTGGAACCGGTGTCTTGTGCGGCTCTAAAGGACGCCTGTGGATACCGCCCGGCGACGGCCGGCACACCCCGCCCCGCGCGCCCCGGTCCCCGGCAGGGCCGGGCCGGTCCCGGCCCTGCCCGGGCCGCGCCGGGCCGCTGGGTCGCGCCGGACGGGACCACGCGCCCCGGACCCGGAGGGCCGACGCGCGCGCCTCGTCGGCTCCGGAGAGCTGAGCGAGCGCGGCCTCTTCGTGCGTCCCCGTCTTCCCGGGAGGCGTCTTTAGGTCGCGCTAGGAGGTGCTTAAGACCGGCTGCCGAGATTGGCGGGATGCATATCGCAGCCATCGCCCGGGAGCGGCGTCACACGCTCTTCTTCCTCGACGAGATACGTCCGTTCGCCCCCGTCCACCTGGACACCGAGGTGGACATGTCCGGGGTGCTCGCCCACCGTGAGGCCCATCGCGGCGACAGCCGGCTGTCCCTGGTCACGTACGTGCTGCACTCCGCGGCGCGGGTGATCGCCGCCCATCCCGAGGCCAACGCGGCGATCCGCGGCCGGCTGCGCCCCAAGGTCGCCCGCTACGGCGAGGTCTCCGGGAAGGTCGCCCTGGACAAGCGGGTCGGCGGTCGGCGCGTCGTCGTCTCGGCGGTCCTCCCGGACCTGGACCGGGCCGATCTGAAGGGGATCCAGCACGAGCTGGAGCGCTACCGCGACGGTGATCCGGAGACCATGCCGGAGTTCGCCTCGATGCTGCTGCTGCACCGGCTGCCCGCGGCGCTGGCGCGCGCGGCCTACCGCCGGGCGGTGCGTTCGCTGATCAACCACCCCCGTTTCTTCGGCACCTTCGCGGTCACCTCGCTGGGTCACCGGGCGGTCGACGGCTTCCACTCGGTGGGCGGCACGACGGTCACCTTCGGCGTGGGCCGGATCGTGGAGCGTCCGGTGGTCCGGGACGGCGAGGTGACCGTCGCGCCCGTCATGCGGCTGAACCTCACCTTCGACCACCGGGTCATCGACGGCGCGGAGGCGGCGGACATCCTCACCGAGGTCAAGGAGGCGCTGGAGGGGTTCTCGGCCGAGGAGGGGCTGCGATGAACGACGTCCAGGAACTCAAGCGGTTCGTCGAGGTGCACGGCCGCATCCTCGGCATCCCGGGCGAGCGGCTGCGGCAGGTGTTGCGGCGGATCCGGCACGACCAGGACGGCGAGCCGGGTTCGTGGGCCCGCGAATGGACCGAGGCCGGTGTCGAACTGGAGCGCCGCGGCCGGGAGGTCGAGGCGGGACGGCACTTCAACATCGCCCGGTTCCCGTTCGTCGACGGCCCGGCCCGCGCGGACGCCCAGGAGCGCACGGTCGCCTCCTTCGACCGCTGGCGCTCGGGCGACGCTTCCGGCATCCGCCGCCTCGACCTCGATCTCTCCGGCGGCCGGGTGCGGGCCTGGGCGGCCGGCCTGGACGCGCGGGGCGGGGAGCGTCCGCCCGTGCTGCTGCTGAGCGGCGGCATCGTCAGTGTGAAGGAGCAGTTCGGGCCGATCCTGGCCAAGGCGTCCCGGCTCGGCCTGGCCGTCGTCGCCACCGAGATGCCGGGGGTCGGCGAGAACGAGCAGCTCTACGCGGCGGACAGCCACCGAATGGTCCCGGAGCTCCTCGACGCGCTCGCGGACCGCGCGGACGTGGACCGGACCGTCGCCGTGATGATGAGCTTCAGCGGGCACCTGGCGCTCCGGGCCGCCCTGCACGACAAGCGGATACGGGGCGTGGTGACCGCCGGCGCCCCGATCGGGGACTTCTTCACGGACGCCGCCTGGCGTCCCAGGATCCCGCGCGTGACGGTCGACACCCTGGCCCACCTCACCGGGGGCGCCCCCGATTCCGTACTGACGGATCTCACCGAGTGGGCGCTGACAGCACAGGAGTTGGGCGCGCTGGAGGTGCCGGTGTCGTACACCGTGAGCGCACGCGACGAGATCATCCCGCCGGGCGACCGCCTCCTGCTCGAGCGGCATGTGCGCGAGCTGCGGCTGCTGATCCACGACGATGTGCACGGTTCGCCCTCGCACGTGGCCGAGTCCCGGCTGTGGAGCCTTCGGTCGGCGCTCGAGACACTCGGCGGGTACGGGCCCCAGCGGACCGTGCTGGGGCTGGCCCTGTCGGCGATCCGGCTGCGGGAGCGGCTGACCGGAGCGGCCGGCCCCGCCGAGGGTGGCGCGTGAGCGGCGGACCGGGCCCGGTCTTCCGGCTCGGGGCGAGCGAGATCTCCCCTGACGCCGACTGGCCGGAACGCGCCCGTGAGGCCGAACGGCTCGGCTACGACACCTTCGCGACCACCGACCACCTGGGGCTGACCGCCCCGTTCCCGTCCCTGGTGGCCGCCGCCGCGGCCACCACCCGGATCGAGGTCGCCACCTATCTCACCAACACCGCCCTTTGGGATCCCGAGGTGCTCGCCCGGGAGATCGCCGGCACGGACCGGCTGACCGGTGGGCGGCTGTCGGTGGGGCTGCACGCCGGACAGACCGGCAGCGCGGCGACCGCCTCGCTCACGGCTCGGGACAAGCAGGACCGGCTGGCCGAGACCGTGGACGTACTGGACCGGCTGCTGACCGACCCCGCGCACCGGCCACGCCCACTGCGGTCGCCCCGGCCGCCGCTGATGATCGGCGCCGATGAACCCGACGAGCTCGAACTGGCCGCGCGGCGGGCCGACACCGTCTGCTTCATCGGCGCCGAACTGCCCTCGGGAGGAGGCTTCGTCCTCCTCGGCCCCGAGGACTTCGCCGCGCGGGTGGCCACGGTGCGCGCCCGGGCGGCGGAGCTCGGCCGAAACCCCGAGCTGAACACCGGGGTCAAGAAGGTCGTGGTCACCGACGACCGGCGGGCGGCCGCCGAGGCGCTACGGCCCGCCCTCGCACCCCATCTGACGACGGCGCAACTCCTCGACCTGCCGTCCGTGCTGATCGGCACCCACCGGGAGATCGCCGACCAGATCCGCGCGAGCCACGAACGGTACGGCCTCACGTCGTACATGATCCTCGCCGCCCACCTGCACGACTTCGCCCCCGTGATCCCGCTCCTGCGGAAAGGATGAGCCTGTGACCGATCCAGTGATCGTCGTGGGCACCGGCCCCACCGGCCTGATGCTCGCCTGCGAGCTCGGTCTGGCCGGCGCGCCCGTCGTCGTCGTCGACCGCCGCGACACCCCCGACCCGCACTCCCCCGGCCAGGCGGTCAACGCGGCCGTCATGGGGCTGCTGGAACAGCGGGGTCTCGCCGACGAGCTCCGCGAGTCCGGGCTGCCGCTGCCCGGGGCGCACTTCTCCCTGCTCTGGCTGCGCCCCGAGCTGCTGACCGGCCCGCACCGGGTCGGCGGCGGGCTCCTGGTGCCGCAGCCCAGGCTGGCGGAGGTCCTGGAACGGCGCGCCCGGGAGCTCGGCGTGGACATCCGGCGCGGCCACGAGGTGACGGAACTGCGGCAGTCCGCCGACTCGGTGACCCTGCGGCTGCGCACCGCCGACGGCGAGTCCACGCTGCGCGGCGCGTACGTGGTGGCGGCGGACGGCGCCGCGAGCACCGTACGCACGCTGGCCGGCATCGGCTTCCTCGGCAGCGGCTGGACGGTGTCGGGCATCGTGGGCGACGTGGAGGCCGACTTCTCCGAACTGGCCGTCAACCATCTGGGCGCGCACTACACCGCCTCCGGCGGGGTGTACTCGGGCGCTCCCGCGGGACCCGGAGTCCTGCGGGTGATCACCACGCTCTTCGAGGGCGCGCCGGACGCGGGGACGGGGCCGGTGACGGCGGAGGAACTCCAGGGCGAGGTCGAGCAGCTCACCGGGCAGCGGCTGCCGGCCCGCGAGGTGGTGTGGGCGGAGCGGTTCACCAGCGTCAGCGGCAACGCGGAGCGCTACCGGTCCGGCCGGGTGTTCCTCGCCGGTGACGCCGCGCACTCCTTCTACCCGCTCGGCGGTCTGCGGCTGAGCACCTGCCTGCAGGACGCGGTCAACCTCGGCTGGAAGCTCGCCGCGGACCTGGCCGGCTGGGCGCCGCCCGGCCTCCTCGACACGTACCACGCCGAGCGGCACCCGGAGGGCGAGCGGGCCCGGCTGGCGCTCGACGCCCAGCTCGCCCTGATGCACCCGGTGGCCCGGGCGGCCGGGGCGCGTTCCCTCGTCGCGGACCTCGCCCGGTTCGAGGACGTCAACCGGTATCTGGTGGAGCTGGTGACCGGCGTGGACCTGCGCTATCCCCTCGGCGCCCCGGGGTCCGCCGCACCCGATCCCGCCCTGGGCGGCCGGGCCCCCGGCGCCGCGCCCCTGCTGCACGGGGGCCGCGGCCTGCTGCTCCTGGCCGACGGAGCCGACGGCGACGCGCACTCGCGTACGGCGGCGGGCTGGTCGGACCGGGTCGCCACGGCGGCCGCTCCGGCGGCCGGGGAGACCGGCTCCGTACTCCTGCGCCCGGACGGGCACGTCGTCTGGGCCGAGGGGTCGGGCGGTCTCGAGGCGGCGCTGAAGCACTGGTTCGGCGCGCCGCGCTGAGCAGGTCGGACACGACGAAGCGCCCGCGAACGGTTCGCGGGCGCTTCGTCGTGCCGCCCCCAGGGCGTGTCGCGTCGCGGGCGAGGCGGGACCTCGGCAACAGGCTCAGGCCCCAGGCCGTGTCCGGAAAGTCCCGCCCGGCCCGCGACGCCTGGCACGCCCTCCCCCGTAGCCCTCCGGGCACGGGAGGTGCCCCCACGCCGCGCTGTCGGATCGCCCCAGTACACCCCGTACGAGGGCGGCCCTCCGCCTTGCGATCGCACGCACAGACGCCGCAGGCCCTGCCCTGCGGGCAGACGGCGCTACTTTCCGGACACGGCCTAGGCGAGTTCGAGGGCGAAACCCGCCTTGAGCCACTTGCTGGACTCCACGGAGATCCCGAGGACCCGGTCACCCGGCGCCAACTGCGGCAGGACCTCTTCCAGCTGGAAGAACGGCATCGCGTTGCCGGTGTTGGCGATGGTGTCGACGCGGGTGATCTCCTCCGCCAGCGGCATGTCCAGGCCCTCGACGATCCGCCGCGTCATGCGCCCGGAAAGCTGGGGCGGGAGCAGGTAGTCGACGTCGGGGGCCGTCCAGCCGAGGTCTCCCAGAAGCTCCTCGGCGATCTCCCGGGACATCACCGGGACGGACTCCTCGATCGCCTTGTAGTCCTCCTTGATGTGGGCCCGGTCCGCGTCCGCGCGGTCGAGTGCCCCGGTCCACTCGACGACCTGGCCGGGCTCACGGTTCAGCCCGGTCAGGCGGTTGAGGACCCGGCGGATCACCGGCGCTCCCGGCGCGGGCTCCGCGCTCAGGACGGCCGCGCCGGCCCCGTCGCCGAACAGGACGAAGTTGACCAGCTCGGCCGAGTCGAGCTTCGCGAGGTCGACGCCGGGGTCGTAGTGGCGCGAGCACAGCTCTCCGCCGATCACCAGGGCCGTGCGGTGACCGCCGGCCCGCAGCAGCTGACGGCCGATGTCGAGGGCCTGGAACGCGCCCGCGCAGCCCGACTGGAGCTGGTACGTCGGCACGCCGTCGATGCCGAGCCGGTCCGCGACGACGTTGACGGTGGCGGGCATCAGCTGGTCGGGGGTGGCGGTGCCGAGGACGACGAGGTCGATGTCCCCGGCGCCGACGCCCGCGCTCTCCAGGGCGCGCGCGGCGGCCCGGGTGGCCAGGTCGGCGAGGGTCGACCGGAGCTTCCCGGTGCTCAGATCCACCGACAGGTGCCGGGCCCGGGTGCCGACGAACGCGTCGACCCACTGCTCCCAGATCGGGTCCATGCCGAAGTGGCGGGCCAGGTCCGCGTTGTCCAGGGGATCGCCGGGCAGCGCGGTTCCGACCGACAGGATGTGGATTTCCGAGGCTTCCATTCCGCCACTGTCGGCCGCCCGGCTGACGCCCCGCTAAAGAGCCTCTTAGGGGGTGCCTGGGGATCTTGCCGGGCTCCCGCCCCGGGCTCTCCCCGGGGGCCCGCGCCGCCGCCGGTACGCGACCGGCGGCGGCTTTAGGTCTCGCTAAGCAGCCCGCAAGCCGTGTCGGCGACGTTGCCGAGCACGACCGTCTGGGCACACGAGGGATGGGTTCATGGCCAACGAAGCGAAACTCCGGGATTACCTCAAGCGGGTCACCACCGACCTGCAGCAGACCCGGCAGAGGCTGACCGACGCCGAGGCCGCGGCGCACGAGCCGATCGCGATCGTCGGTATCGGCTGCCGCTTCCCGGCCGATGTGCGCAGCCCCGAGGACCTGTGGCGGCTGCTCGCCGCCGGCGGCGACGCGATCACGGACTTCCCCGAGGGCCGCGGCTGGGACCTCGACCGGCTCCACGCGCCGGACCCGGAGTCCGACGCCCCCGCCACCACGTACGTCGCCAAGGGCGGTTTCCTGCACGACGCGGACCGCTTCGACGCCGAGTTCTTCGGCATCAGCCCGCGCGAGGCCGAGGCGATGGAGCCGCAGCAGCGGGTGCTCCTGGAGACCGCCTGGGAGGCCCTGGAGCGCTCCGGGATCTCCCCGGACACGCTGCGCGGCAGTGACACCGGCGTGTTCGTCGGCGCCATCGCCCAGGACTACGCGCGCCCCGAGGAGGTCCGCCCCGAGCTGGAGGGCTATCTCGTCACCAACACCACGAGCGTGGTCTCCGGCCGGATCGCGTACACGCTCGGTCTGGAAGGCCCGGCGCTCACCATCGACACCGCCTGCTCGGCCTCCCTCGTCGCCCTGCACCTGGCCACCCAGTCGCTGCGCCAGGGCGAGTGCTCGCTGGCGCTGGCCGGCGGGGCGACGATCATGTCGTCCCCCGTACTGTTCACGGAGTTCAGCCG
Source organism: Streptomyces sp. NPDC029139 (assembly GCF_055564335.1). Lineage (NCBI taxonomy): Bacteria > Bacillati > Actinomycetota > Actinomycetes > Kitasatosporales > Streptomycetaceae > Streptomyces > Streptomyces sp. NPDC029139. Next base: position 23,266 of record NZ_JBVHWN010000014.1, read on the forward strand.
GCAGCGCGGCCTCGCGGCCGACGGGCGCTGCAAGGCGTTCGCCGCCGGGGCCGACGGCACCGGCTTCAGCGAGGGTGCCGCGCTGCTCGTCCTGGAGAGGCTGTCGGACGCGCGGCGCAACGGCCATCCGGTGGTGGCGGTGATCCGCGGCACGGCGGCGAACCAGGACGGCGCCAGCAACGGTCTGACCGCGCCCAACGGCCTGGCGCAGGAGGCGGTCATCCGCCAGGCACTGGCCAATGCCCGGCTGACGGCCGACCAGGTCGACGCCGTCGAGGCGCACGGCACGGGCACGACCCTGGGCGACCCGATCGAGGCGCAGGCGCTGATCAACACGTACGGGCAGGGCCGGGGCGCCGGTGAGCCCGTGTGGCTCGGGTCGATCAAGTCCAACATCGGTCACACCCAGGCCGCGGCGGGCGTCGCCGGCGTCATCAAGATGGCTCTGGGGATGCACCACGGGGTGCTGCCCCGGACCCTCCACGTCGATCGGCCGTCCGATCACGTCGACTGGTCGGACGGGGCGCTGCGGCTGCTCGACGAGGAGCGGCCCTGGCCGGTGGCGGAGGGCCGGCCGCGGCGTGCGGCCGTGTCCTCCTTCGGGATCAGCGGCACGAACGCGCACGTCGTCATCGAACAGGCCCCGGCCGACCACGAGCCGGAGCCGGCGGAACTTCCCGGGATTCCCTGGCTGTTGTCGGCGAAGAGCGACGAGGCGCTGCGCGACCTGGCGCGGCAGCTGCACACGTACGCCGTCGAGCACCCGGACGTTCCGGCCGAGCGGGTCGCCGCCTCGCTGGCCGCCCGTAGCCGCTTCGACCACCGCGCCGTCGTCGACACCACGGACCGTGCCGCCCTCCTCGCCGGCCTCACGGCGCTCGCCGACGGCGCCGAGGCCCCCGGTGTGGTCACCGGTTCCGTGACCCCCGGCAAGACGGCGTTCCTCTTCACGGGACAGGGCAGCCAGCGGCTGGGCATGGGGCGCGAACTGTACGAGACGGAACCGGTGTTCGCCGCCGCGTTCGACGAGATCACCGCTTCCTTCGACCGCCGCCTCGACCGCCCCCTGCGCGCGGTCATGTGGGGGCAGGACGCGGAGCTCCTGAACCGGACCGAGTACACGCAGGCGGCGCTCTTCGCCCTGCAGACCGCGCTGTACCGGACTCTGGAGCACCACGGGCTCAGCCCCGACGCGCTGATCGGTCACTCGATCGGTGAGATCACCGCCGCCCATGTCGCCGGTGTCCTCGACCTGGCCGACGCGGTGACCCTGGTCGCCGCCCGGGGCCGGCTCATGCAGGCCGCCCGCTCCGACGGCGGGATGCTGGCCGTCCAGGCGACCGAGGAGGAAGTCCGCTCCTTCCTCGCCGGGTTCGACGGCAGGCTGACGATCGCCGCGCTGAACGGACCCCGGGCGACGGTCCTGTCGGGTGACGAGGACGCCGTCGCCGAAGCGGCCGCGTACTGGACCGGTCTCGGCCGCCGGGCCAAGCGTCTGACGGTCAGCCATGCCTTCCACTCGGCCCACATGGACGGCGTCCTCGACGACTTCACCGCCGCCGTCGCCGAACTCACCTTCCACGCACCGGAGATCCCCGTGATCTCCAACGTCACCGGGCTCCCCGCCACCGGCGACGACCTCACCACCCCCGCCTACTGGGCCGAGCACATCCGCCGCGCCGTCCGCTTCCACCCCGGCATCCAGCACCTCGAGGCGAGCGGCGTCAGCCGCTACCTCGAACTCGGCCCCGACGCCACCCTCACCACTCTCGCGCAGGACACCCTCGCCACGCCCGCGACGCTGGCGGCGACCCTGCGCGGCAAGGTCTCCGAGCCCCTCGCCTTCGCCACCGCCGTGGCCCGCATGCACACCGGCGGCCACACCCCCACGACGTGGCAGCCCACGCACACCCCCGCCCACCCCGACGACCTGCCGACCTACCCCTTCCGGCGGGACCACTTCTGGGTCGAGCGGACGTCCGCCGGGGCGTCCGACGTCGCCTCCGCCGGGCTCGTCTCCGCCGGACACCCCTTCCTGGGCGCCCTGGTGACCCTTGCCGACACCGACCAGGTCGTCCTCACCGGCCGGATCTCCCTGCGCACCCATCCCTGGCTCGCCGACCACACCATCGCCGGCACCACCCTCCTGCCCGGCACCGCCTTCACCGACCTCGCCCTCCACGCCGCGAGCCACACCGACACCCCCACCGTCGAGGAACTCACCCTCGAAGCCCCGCTGATCCTCGGCGAGCGGGGCTCGGTGGACCTCCAGCTGGTCGTCGACGCGGCGACCGGTTCCGGCCGCCGCGCTTTCACCCTCCACGCGCGGGCTGACGAGGCGGAGTCCTGGACCCGACACGCCTCCGGCACCCTGACCACCGGCGTGGCGGCCCCCGAGGCACTCCCGTGGCCGCCGCCCGGCGAACCCGTCGACCTCACGGGCCTCTACGAGGACGTGCACGCCCACGGCTACACCTACGGCCCGACGTTCCAGGGCCTCACCGCCCTCTGGCGCGACGGGGACGACCTGTACGCCGAGATCACCCTGTCCGAGGAGACCGACCCCCTCGGTCACCCGGTCCACCCCGCGCTGCTCGACGCCGCTCTCCACCCGCTCCTGCTCGATCTGGTGGGCGGCGCGCCGGACGGGGTGCGGCTGCCGTTCAGCTGGTCGGACGTCAGCCTGCACGCCACCGGCGCCGGCCGGCTGCGGGTGCGCCTGACCCGGTCGGGGTCCGACACGGTCGCGCTGACCGCCACCGACCCCGAGGGGGGCGCGGTCCTGACCGTCGGCGCCCTCCTGATCCGCCCGGCCGACCTGGCCTCGGCGTCCGCCGCGTCCGGCGACCGGTCCCACGCCCTGTTCCGCGTGGACTGGCGCCCCGTCCCCGGCGCGACCGACGCCCGGCCCGGGGCCGACACGCGGACCGGGGACGACGCCCGGGCCGCGGACGAGCGGACCGGGGCCCCCGCGCCCGTCCGGGCGGTGGTCGGCCCCGACGTCATCGGCGTCACCGCCGCCCTGGGCGAGGGCGTCGTCCACCACGCCGACCTCGACGCCCTGGCCGCCGCCGAGGGACCCGTGCCGGCCGAGGTGCTGCTGCCCTTCACTCCGGGGCGCCCGTCCCGGGGCACGTACAACCCGGTGGAGATCGCGCGCGAGGCGCCGCACCGCATGCTGGGGCTGATCCAGCGCTGGCTGGCCGACGAGCGGTTCGCCGGCTCCCGGCTGGTCGTGGTCACCCGCAACGCCGTCTCCACCCGCTACGACGAACCGATACGAGACCAGAGCCTGGCCGTGTGGGGGCTGGTCCGCTCCGCGCAGACCGAGCACCCCGGCCGCTTCCTGCTGATCGACCTGGACCGCGAGGAGAGCTCGTACCGCGCTCTCGGGACGGCGCTGGACACGGCCGATGAGACCCAGCTCGCGATCCGCCGCGGCGCCATCCTCGCCGCCCGGCTGAGCGCCGCCGCGCCCGAGGGGCGGCTCGCGGTGCCGGCGGACGCGCCGGACTGGCGGCTCGGCTCGACCGCGAAGGGGACCCTGGAGAACCTGGCGCTGCTGCCCGCCGAGGCCGCCGACGCCCCGCTCGGACCCGGCCAGGTGCGGGTCGCCGTCCGGGCCGCCGGACTGAACTTCCGCGACGTCCTCATCACCCTGGGCCAGTATCCCGGCGAGGCGCCGATCGCCAGCGAGGGCGCCGGCTACGTCCTGGAGACCGGTCCCGGGGTGACCTCGGTGGAGGTCGGCGAGCGGGTGATGGGCCTGTTCACCGAGGGAGCGGCGGGGCCCGTCGCCGTCACCGACCACCGGCTGCTGACCGGCGTGCCGCGCGGCTGGTCGTTCGCCCAGGCCGCCGCGACCCCCGTGGTCTTCCTGACCGCCCTGTACGCGCTGACCGACCTGGCGGACGCCCGCGCCGGCCAGACCGCGCTGATCCACGCGGCCGCCGGCGGTGTCGGCATGGCAGCGACGCAGATCGCCCGCGACCGCGGTCTGGAGGTGTACGGCACGGCCTCACCGGCCAAGTGGGACGCGCTGCGCTACCAGGGCTTCGACGACGCCCACCTGGCCAACTCCCGCACCCTCGACTTCGAGCGGGAGATCCTCGCCGCCACCGGCGGGCGGGGCGTGGACGTGGTCCTCGACGCGCTCGTCGGCGACTACGTCGACGCGTCGCTGCGGCTGCTGCCGCGCGGCGGCCGGTTCGTCGAGATGGGCAAGGCGGACATCCGCGATCCCGAGCGGGTCGCCGAGGCGCACCCGGGTGTCGTCTACCGGTCGTTCGACCTGATGGAGGCCGGCCCCGACCGTATCCAGGAGATGCTGACCGAGCTGCGGGCCCGCTTCGAGGCGGGCAGGCTGGCCCCGCTGCCGGTGGAGGCGTGGGACATCCACCGGGCGCAGGACGCGTTCCGGTACCTGGGCCAGGCCCGGCACGTCGGCAAGGTGGTCCTGACCCTGCCCCGCGCCCTGGACCCCGAGGGCACGGTGCTCGTGACCGGTGGCACCGGCACCCTCGGGCGGCGCTTCGCCCGCCATCTGGCCACCCGGCACGGTGTGCGCCGGCTGCTCCTGACGAGCCGGCGCGGCCCCGAGGCCCCCGGTACGGAGGAGTTGGTGGCCGAGCTCGCGGCGCTGGGCGCCCGGGCCACCGTGGTCGCCTGCGACACGGGCGACCCGGCGGACGTGGGCCGGCTGATCGCGGCGGTGGAGCCCGAACACCCGCTGACCGCCGTCGTGCACACGGCCGGTGTGCTGGACGACGGCACCATCGAGTCGATGACACCGCAGCGGCTCGACACGGTCGCGCGGCCCAAGCAGGACGCCGCCTGGCTGCTGACGGACGCCGTCCGCCCTCTCGACCTGGCCGCCTTCGTGATGTTCTCGTCGTTCGCCGGGATCGTCGGCAACGCGGGTCAGTCCAACTACGCAGCCACCAACTCCTTCCTGGACGGCCTCGCCGCCTACCAGCGCGCCAACGGTCTGCCCGGCGTCTCCCTCGCCTGGGGTCTGTGGGGCGTCGACGACGACGGCTCCGGCGGCGGAATGGCCGGCGCGCTCGCGGACGGCGACCGGGCCCGGCTGGCGGGCGCGGGCCTCGCGCCGATCGACCCGGAGCGCGGCCTCGACCTCTTCGACGAGGCGCTCACCTCCGACGAGCCCCTGCTCGTCCCGCTCCGTCTGGACCTGCCCGCGCTGCGGGCCCGCGCCGAGGCCGGCACGCTGCCGCCGCTGCTGCGCGGTCTGGTCCGGCCGCGGACCCGGCGGGCGGCGGCCGGCCGGACCGCCCCGGCGGGCGCCGCGTCGCTGACCGAGCGGCTCGCCGCCCTCGACGAGGCGGAGCGCGACCGGCAGTTGCTGGCCCTGGTACGGGCCGAGGCCGCGGCCGTCCTCGGCCACGGCGCCGCCGACTCCCTCGCGCCGGAACGGGCGTTCAAGGACGTCGGCTTCGACTCCCTCACGGCGGTGGAGCTGCGCAACCGGCTCAACTCCGCCACCGGGCTGCGCCTCCCGTCGTCGCTGGTCTTCGACCACCCCACGCCGGCGGCGCTCGCCGCCCATCTGCGCACCGGGCTGCTCGGGGACACGGCGCCCGCCCCCGCGCCGGCCGGCACGCGGAAGACGGGCGGACCCGCGACTCCCGGCGACGACGATCCGATCGCCATCGTCGGCATGGCCTGCCGCTACGCGGGTGGGGTCGCCTCGCCCGAGGACCTGTGGCGTCTCGTGGCCTCCGGCACCGACGCGGTGACCGACTTCCCGGAGGACCGGGGCTGGGACACCGAGGGCCTGTACGACCCCGACCCCACCCGGTCCGGGACCTCGTACACCCGGCGCGGCGCGTTCCTGAGCGGGGCCGACCGTTTCGACGCGGCGTTCTTCGGGATCAACCCGCGCGAGGCGACGGCGATGGACCCGCAGCAGCGGCTGCTCCTCGAAACGGCCTGGGAGGCCGTGGAGCGCGCCGGGATCGACCCGACGACGCTGCGCGGCAGCGACACGGGCGTGTTCGCGGGCGTCGTCGCCGGCGACTACGTCACCCGGCTCGGCCACGCTCCCGAGACCGTCGAGGGATACCTGGCGACGGGTACGACCGCCAGCGTCGCCTCGGGCCGTATCGCCTACTCCTTCGGTCTCGAAGGCCCGGCCGTCTCGGTGGACACGGCGTGCTCGTCGTCGCTGGTGGCGCTGCACCTGGCCGCGCAGTCGCTGCGGCAGGGAGAGTGCTCGCTGGCCCTGGCCGGCGGCGCGACCGTGCTGGCGGGTCCCACCAGCTTCATCGAGTTCAGCCGCCAGCGGGCGCTCTCCCCCGACGGGCTCTCCAAGGCGTTCTCGGACTCCGCCGACGGCACGGGCTGGGGTGAGGGCGCCGGCCTGCTGCTCCTGGAGCGGCTCTCCGACGCCCGGCGCAACGGCCACCCCGTTCTCGCCCTGGTGCGGGGCACGGCCACCAACCAGGACGGCGCCAGCAACGGCCTCTCCGCCCCGAACGGCCCGTCGCAGGAGCGGGTGATCCGGCAGGCCCTGGCGAACGCCCGGCTGACCGCCACGCAGGTGGACGCCGTCGAGGCGCACGGCACCGGCACCCGGCTCGGCGACCCCATCGAGGCGCAGGCACTCATCAACACGTACGGCAGCGAACGGAACACCGAACACCCCCTGTGGCTCGGCTCCTTGAAGTCCAACATCGGTCACACGATGGCCGCGGCGGGCGTCGGCGGCGTCATCAAGATGGTGATGGCCATGCATCACCGCAGGCTGCCGAAGACCCTCCATGTCGACCGGCCCACCGCACACGTCGACTGGTCCGACGGCACCGTCCGGCTGCTCACCGAGGACCGCGCGTGGGACACGGCCGGCGAGGAGCCGCGCCGGGCCGGGATCTCCTCCTTCGGGATCAGCGGCACCAACGCGCACGTCATCATCGAGCAGGCCGACGCCGGATCCGCCGCCACCGATCCGGTGGGCGAGGAGGCCCCGGCGCTCCCCTGGCTGTTGTCGGCGAAGACCGAGGAGGCGCTCAAGGACCAGGCGCGGCAGCTCCGCGCGTACGCCACGGAGCATCCCGGCGTCCCGGCCGGGCGGATCGCGGACGCGCTCGCGGCCCGGACCCGCTTCGACCACCGCGCCGTCCTCCACGGCGGCGACCGCGAGGCCCTGCTGTCCGGGCTCGACGCCCTCGCCCGAGGGAAGGAGGCCCCGGGGCTGGTGACCGGCACCACCGTGGGCCACGAGCCCGGCCGCCCCGTGTTCGTCTTCCCCGGCCAGGGCAGCCAGTGGCTGGCGATGGGCCGCGACCTCATGGCGGAGAGCGATGATTTCGCCGGATACGTACGGGAGTGCGCCGAGGCGCTCGCCCCGCACACCGACTGGGACCTGACCGAGGTGCTGACCGGTGACCCGGGGGCCGCCTCGCTCGACCGGGTCGACGTGGTGCAGCCCGCGCTGTTCGCGATGATGGTCTCGATCGCCCGGCTCTGGCGCCGGCACGGCGTCGAGCCCGCCGCCGTGATCGGGCACTCCCAGGGCGAGATCGCGGCCGCGTACCTCTCCGGCGCGCTCACCCTCGCCGACGCCGCCAAGGTCGCCGCGCTGCGCAGCAGGGCCATCACCCGGCTCGCCGGCACCGGCGGCATGCTGTCCGTGCAACTGCCCGCGGACGCCGTGCGGGAGCGCCTGCTCGACGACACGTACGTCGCCGCGGTCAACGGCCCGGCCGCGACGGTCGTCTCGGGCGCCGCCGACGCCCTGGAGAGGCTCAAGGAGCGGCTCGTCGCCGAGAAGGTCCGGGCCAGGATGATCCCGGTCGACTACGCCTCGCACTCCCCGCACGTCGACGCGCTGGAGGACGAACTGCGGGAGCTGCTGAGCGGGGTCGCTCCCGGCGCGGCCGACGTGCCGTTCTACTCCACCGTCACGCACGCCCCGCTCGCGGGGGCGGAGCTCACCGGCGCCTACTGGCTGCGCAATCTGCGCGAGCCGGTGCTCTTCGAGGAGACCGTGCGGCGGCTGCTGGCCGACGGGCACACCACGTTCATCGAGGTGAGCCCGCATCCCGTGCTCGTCACCGCGATCCAGGACACGATCGAGGTGGCCGGGACCCCGGCGGTCGCGCTCGGCTCCCTGCGCCGCGACCAGGGCGGCCTCGGGCGCTTCACCACCTCGCTCGCCGAGGCGCATGTGGCGGGCACCTCGCCCGGCGCGTGGCGCCCCGCGCGGCACCCGGCGGACCCGGCCGGACTGCCCACCTACCCGTTCCAGGGGCAGCGTTACTGGCTGGAGGGGTCCGGGAAGGCCGTCGACGCCGACGGCCTCGGTCTGGACGCGGCCGGGCACCCGCTGCTCGGCGCGAGCGTCCCGCTCGCCGAGGGCGACGGGGTGGTGTTCACGGGCCGGATCTCGCTGCGTACCCACCCCTGGCTGGCCGAGCACGCGGTGGAGGGCACCCCGATCCTGCCGGGCACCGGGTTCCTGGACCTGGCGCTGCACGCGGCGGTGCGGACGGGCGCGGGCGCGGTGGACGACCTCACTCTGGAGGCCCCGCTGACGCTCGCAGAGCAGGGCGCGGTGGCCCTTCAGGTGACCGTCGGCGCCCCGGACGCGGCGGGCGGCAGGCCGCTCGCGATCCACTCCCGTTCCGGTGACGACTCCGGGTGGATCCGGCACGCCACCGGCTCCCTCGCCCCCACCCCAGCCCCCGCCGAACACCTCACCTGGCCCCCGCCCGGCGAACCCGTCGACCTGCACGACGCCTACGACCACCTCGCCACCCGCGGCTACGCCTACGGACCCCTCTTCCAAGGCCTCACCGCACTCTGGCACCACAACGACGACCTCTACGCCGAAGTCAGCCTCCCCGACGACACCGACACCACCGGCCACACCCTCCACCCCGCCCTCCTCGACGCCGCACTGCACCCGCTGGCGCTGGCACCGGTCGGCGGATCCCAGGACACGGAGGAGGTCCTGCTGCCCTTCTCGTTCAGCGGGGTGGCCCTGCACGCCACCGGCGCCAAGGCGCTGCGGGTGCGGCTGACCCGGACCGGGAAGACCACGGTCGCCCTCCGGGTCACCGACCCCGACGGCGTGCCCGTGGCCGACTGCGAGACCTTGGCGCTGCGGCCGCTGCCGGCGGCGGAGCTGGCCGCGCTGCGGTCCCGTGGCGCGGGCGACCTGCCTCTGTACACGGTGGAGTGGACCGGTCCGGGCACCGGCCAGGCCGCGGCCGGGCCGGCCGAGGGTGCGTGGGCGGTGCTCGGGGAGGACACCGACGGCATCGCGGGGGTTCTTGGGGCGTCCGTGTTCGCCGGCCCCGCCGAACTCGGCGCGGCCGTCGCGGACGGCACGGTACGGCTGCCGGACACGGTCGTCGCCTCGTTCCCGGGACCGTACGGCCATGCCGGAACACCGGACACCACGCCGTCGGGCGCCGACCTCCGGGCCGCGCTCACCCCGCTCCTCGCGCTGCTGCGCGGCTGGCTGGACGACGAACGCCTGGCCGCCGGGCGGTTGTTGGTGGCGGTACGCGGCACGGTCGCCGTGCGGGACGGGGAGCGCGTCGACCCGGTGGCCGCCGCCGTGTGGGGTCTCCTGCGTACGGCACGGACCGAGAACCCGGACCGGATCGTGCTGGTGGACCACGACGGGACGGCGGCCTCCCTCCAGGCCCTGGCCTCGGCCGCCGTGGCCGACGAGGGCGAGCTCGCCGTGCGGGAGGGAGCGCTGTTCGTTCCTCGGCTCGCCGCCGCGCCGCGCGTCCCGCGCTCCGCAGGGCAATCGGAGCGGGCCTGGGACCCGGACGGGACGGTGCTGGTCACCGGCGCGACCGGCACGCTCGGCGGTCTGCTCGCCCGTCGGCTCGTCACCGGCCACGGAGTGCGGCATCTGCTGCTGACCAGCCGGCGCGGTCCGGCCGCCCCGGGCGCCGGGGAGCTCGCCGACGAACTCACCGCGCTGGGCGCGGAGGTCCGGATCGAGGCGTGCGACGCGAGCGACCGCGCCTCGCTCGCCGCCCTGCTGGCCACCGTACCGGCCGACCGTCCGCTGACGGCGGTGGTGCACGCGGCGGGGTCCCTGGACGACGGGGTGATCCAGTCGCTGACACCGGAGCGGCTCGACACGGTGCTCGCCGCCAAGGCGGACGCCGCGCTGCACCTCCATGAGCTCACCCGTGAGCTGCCGCTCGCCGCCTTCGTGCTGTTCTCCTCCCTCGCGGGGGTCGTGGGCAACGCGGGGCAGGGCAACTACGCCGCCGCCAACGCCCTGCTGGACGGTCTGGCCGCGCATCGCCGCTCCCTCGGCCTGCCCGCGGTCTCCCTGGCCTGGGGTCTGTGGGCGGACAGCAGCGCGCTGACCGGTCACCTCGGCGACCGGGAACGCGACCGGCTCGGCCGCGACGGTGTCGTACCGCTGACGGCGGAGGACGGTCTCGCCCTCCTCGACCTCGCCCTCCTCGGTGTCGGCCCGGCCGATGGGCCGGCCGCCGTCGTCGCGGCGCGCCTGGACCGCGCGGAACTGCGGCGCCGGGCCGGCGCGGGGCTCCTGCCGCCGCTCTTCTCGGGCCTGGTGAAGGCCCCGGCGCGCCGGGCGGCGGCCGCCTCGGCGTCCAGGTCTCTGGCCGAGCGGCTGGTCTCGGTGCCGGACTCGGATCGCGAGCGGCTGGTGCTCGACCTGGTGCGGGAGACGGCCGCGGTCGTCCTCGGCCACCGTGACACGGCCCTCATCGACGACGAGCACTCGTTCAAGGAGCTCGGCTTCGACTCCTTGACGGCGGTGGAGTTCCGCAACCGTCTGAGCGCCGCCACGGGCCTGCGGCTGCCCGCGACGGTGGTCTTCGACCATCCCTCGCCGGCCGCGCTCGCCGGCCTGCTGCGCGCCCAGGCGGAGGTGGCGGCGAAGACCCCCGACGGGGCGGCTCCGGGGGCTCCGGCGGATCCGGGCGGAAGCCCCGCGTCCGCCCTCGATCCGCTCGCCGGACTCGACGCCCTGGAACGGGCACTGGCCCGGACCCCGGACGCGGACACCGGCACCCGTACAGAGGTCGGCAGGCGGCTGCGGGAACTGCTGCGCGGGCTGGAGGCGCCGACGGCGCCCTCGGCCGACGCGGCACCGGACGTGGCGAGCCGTATCAAGTCGGCGTCGGCCACCGATCTTCTCGACCTCATCGACAGCGAATTCGGCAGGAAGGCCCGGTCGAAGTGACGACGCCGACGAACACCGAGCACACCGAGCACTCCGCGGGCTCCGCCTCCCAGGAGGAGAAGCTGGTCGAGTACCTCAAGTGGATCAGTGCCGAACTGCACGAGACGCGGCAGCGTCTCGACGAGGTCGAGTCCGCCGCGCGGGAGCCGATCGCGATCGTCGGGATCGGCTGCCGCTACCCCGGCGGCATCCGCGGCCCCGAGGACCTGTGGCGGGTCGTCGACTCCGGCACCGATGCCATCGGCGGCTTCCCGGAGGACCGCGGCTGGGACCTCGACGCGCTGTACGACGCCGATCCCGACCGCTCCGGCACCTCGTACACGCGCAACGGCGGGTTCCTGCCCGACGCCACCGAGTTCGACGCGGGGTTCTTCGGGCTCAGCCCGCGCGAGGCGCTGGCGACCGACCCGCAGCACCGGCTCCTCCTGGAGACCACCTGGGAGGCGCTCGAACAGGCCGGGCTCGACCCCCGGGAACTCCGGGGCAGCCGGACGGCGGTGTACGCCGGCCTGATGTACAGCGACTACGCGGCGCGGCTCCCGCACATCCCGGCGGAGGTCGAGGGGTTCATCGGCAACGGCACCGCCCCCTCGGTCGCCACCGGCCGGATCGCCTACACCTTCGGCTTCGAGGGGCCGGCCGTCACCGTCGACACCGCATGCTCCTCCTCGCTGGTCGCCATCCACCTCGCCGTCCAGGCGCTGCGCCAGGGCGAGTGCTCGCTCGCGCTGGCCGGCGGGGCGACGGTCCTGTCGACACCGGGCCTGTTCACCGAGTTCAGCCGGCAGCGGGGGCTCTCCCCCGACGGACGGTGCAAGTCCTTCGCCGCCTCCGCCGACGGCACCGGCTTCGGCGAGGGCGCGGCGCTGATCGTCCTGGAGCGGCTCTCCGACGCCCGGCGCAACGGCCACGACGTCCTCGCCGTGATCCGGGGCAGCGCCACCAACCAGGACGGCGCGAGCAACGGGCTGACCGCGCCCAACGGTCCGGCCCAGGAGGCGGTCATCCGCCAGGCGCTGGACAACGCCCGGCTGGCGCCCGCCGATGTCGACGCCGTGGAAGCCCACGGCACCGGCACGACGCTCGGCGACCCGATCGAGGCACAGGCGCTGGTCCACGCCTACGGCAAGGAGCGGGCCCCGGACCGACCGCTGTGGTTGGGCGCGCTCAAGTCGAACATCGGGCACACCCAGGCGGCGGCCGGGGTCGGCGGCGTCATCAAGATGGTGATGGCGCTGCGCCACGGCGTGCTGCCCCGCACTCTGCACGCGGACGAGCCGACGCCGCACGTGGACTGGGGGAGCGGGACGGTACGGCTGCTGTCCCGGCCCCGCCCGTGGCCGGCGGAGGAGGGCCGGCCGCGCCGGGCCGCCGTCTCCTCGTTCGGGATCAGCGGCACCAACGCGCATCTGATTTTGGAGGAGGCGCCCGAAGCGCCGGAACCGGAGGTCCCGGACGGGGGCCCGGGACCGGATGCGGCCCCCGTACCTCTCCCGGTCACCGCCTGGCCGCTGTCGGGGCGGGGCGCCGAAGCGCCGGCCGCGCAGGCCCGCCGGCTCCTCGACCACCTGGCGGACCATCCTTCGCTCACCGACGCGGAGGTGGCCGCGGCCCTGGCCGCCCGCCCGGCGCTGGAGGACCGGGCCGTGGTCCTCGGCGAGAACCGCGAGACGCTGCTGCGCGGCCTGGCGGACCTCGCGGCCGGGTCCCGGTCGGCCGGTGTCGTGCGGGGCAGGACCGAGCGCAGGGCGCGCACCGCGTTCCTGTTCACCGGTCAGGGCAGCCAGCGGGCCGGTATGGGTCGGGAGCTGTACGGTGCCCACCCGGTCTTCGCCGCCGCGTTCGACGAGGTGTGCGGGCTCTTCGACGCGCACCTGGAACATCCGCTGCGGGAGGTCGTGTTCGCGGCTCCGCGGACCCCTCGGGCCGCGCTGCTGGACCGGACGCAGTACGCGCAGGCCGCCCTGTTCGCCCTGGAGACGGCCCTGTTCCGGACCATGGAACACCACGGCTTCGTCCCGGACTTCGTGATCGGACACTCCGTCGGTGAGCTGGCCGCCGCCCACGCGGCCGGCGTGCTCACACTGGAGGACGGCGTCGCCCTCGTCGCCGTCCGCGGCCGGCGCATGGAGTCGGCGCGCGGCGACGGCGCCATGGTGTCCCTCCAGGCGTCCGAGGACGAGGTCGACGCCTTCCTCACCGAGCGGTACGCCGGACGGCTGACGGTCGCCGCCGTGAACGGCCCGCGGTCCGTGGTCGTCTCGGGTGACGCCGACGCGGCCGCCGAGGCCACCGCCCACTGGCGGGCGCAGGGCCGCAAGACCAAGCGGCTGCGGGTCAGCCACGCCTTCCACTCCCCCCATATGGACGGCATCCTCGACGCGTTCCGCGGCGCCGTCTCCGAGCTGTCCTTCAAGCCGCCGGTGATCCCCCTGATCTCCAACCTCACCGGCCTGCCCGCGACCGCCGACGAGCTGTGCTCCCCCGACTACTGGGTGCGGCACGTCCGTCAGGCCGTGCGTTTCCACCCGGGCGTCCGCCACCTGGAGGACCAGGGGGTCCGGTTCCATGTCGAACTCGGCCCGGACGGGGTCCTCGCGGCGCTCGCCGGGCAGAGCCTGCGGGAGGAGCCGCCGGTCCTCGTCCCGGCGCTGCGGGGCGACCGCCCCGAGCTGCGGACGCTGCTCACGGCGCTCGGCCTGGCATGGGCGCACGGCCGCCCGGTGCACTGGGGCGACACCTCCGGTACCGGCCGGCGCGTGCCCCTTCCCCCGTACGCGTTCCAGCGGCGCGCGTACTGGCTGAACGCACCGGCCCGGCGGCCCGCCGACGAGCCGGCCGCCCTCGTGATCCCGGCGCGGGACGGGGGCCCCGACGTCGTCGATGCCCTCGGACACCCCGTCCTGCGCCGGCACCTCGCCGAGCTCGGCCCCCGGGAGCGGGAGGCGGAGCTGCTCGAGCTGGTCCGGGTGACGGCGGCTTCGGTGCTCGGGCACGAGTCGGCGGCGGAGATCGCCCCGGACGCGACGTTCCTGGAGGCGGGGTTCACCTCGTTCACGGGGCTCGAGCTGCGGAATCTGCTGAGCGACGCGACGGGCCTCGACCTGCCGGCCGCGGTCGTCTTCGACCATCCGACCCCCGCCGCGCTGGCCGGGAGGCTGGGAACGGAGATCGGCGGAGAGGAGTCTCCGGCGCAGGCAGGATAGAATACGGGGCCATACCCCGGTTCTGGTGCCGCTGCCGTCGCCGACGGGAGCGGCACCGTTCCCGCACGGCAAGGAGAAGAAAGCCCGATGCGCGCAGACGCCCGCCGCAACTACGAGCGACTCCTGTCCGAGGCCAGGAAGGCTTTCGACAAGCACGGCATCCACACGTCGCTCGACGACATCGCCCGGCAGGCGGGGCTGGGCAACGCGACGCTCTACCGCCACTTCCCCACCCGCGAGAGCCTGCTCGAGACGATGCTCCGCGACAGCATCTCCGAACTCGGCGACACCGCACGGGAGCTGCTGACCACGGAGCCGGCCGGTGCCGCGCTGGCGACCTGGGTACGGGCGGCGGTGGCCCACGCCACCACGTACCGGGGTCTCGTGACGATGCTGATGGACAGCCTCAAGGACGAGACGTCCGAGCTGAACAACGCCTGTACGTCGATGCAGTCGTCCGGCCAGCAGCTCCTGGAGCGGGCTCAGCGGGCCGGGGAGGTACGGGACGACACCACGGCCTCCGAGCTGTTCGCGCTGATCGCGGCGGCGGCCTGGACCCGGGAGCACGCCCCCGACGAGGCCGACCAGGTGCTGACCGTCCTCATCGACGGGCTGTGGCCCCCACGGCCCTGACCGGGTGGCGGGCCCGCCCTCCCGGCCGGGCCTGCGGGCCTGTGCTCAGCGCGGCAGCCGCGACAGCCTGCGGGTGATCAGCGCGGCGAGCTCGTCGGCCCGGTCCGCCAGGTAGAAGTGCCCTCCACCGGGAAAGACCGTGCTGGCGAACTCCCCGGTGGTGTGGGCCTGCCAAGCCCGCGCCTCCTCCTCCGTCACCCGAGGGTCACGATCCCCGAGAAGAACCTCGACGGGCACCGGGACGACCGCGTCCGGCCCCGGACGGTACGTCTCGATCGCCCGGTAGTCGGCGCGCAGCGGCGGCAGGACCAGCTCACGCATCTCCGGGTCCGCGAGCAGCTCGGCGGGAACCCCGCTGAGCCGCTGCGTCTCCGCGATCAGCGCGTCGTCGTCGAGCAGGTGGAAAGCCTCCGCCCGGTGGGTCGACGGCGCCCGTCGGCCCGAGGCGAACAGCACCGCCGGCTCACTGAGCAGCGCCGCCTCGAACGCGACGATCGCCCCCATACTGTGGCCGAAGTAGGCCGGCCGGCGGTCCGCCCACGGCTCCAGTGCGGCCACCACTCCCGCCGCCAGCTCCCGGACGTCGTCCACGGGAGGTTCCGCCCTGCGGTCCTGACGACCGGGGTACTGGACGGCCAGCACTTCGACGGCGGGGCTGAGCAGCCGCGAGAGCCCGTGGAAGTAACTGGCCGAGCCTCCCGCATGGGGAAAGCAGACGAGCGGTATCCGCTCCGGGGCACCAGGGGCAGGCGCGTGATACCGCCTGATCCACACCTCGCTGTCGACCATGAGGCCCGTCATGCCGTGTACTCCTCGCGTCGGATCGGCTGCAGACCTCGCCGATCCTTCCGCATCTCCCTAAAGTCGCGGTTACGCGCGGGACTTGCCCGCCTCCGCCTCCCTCTGCGGGACCTGCCCGGCTCTC
Source organism: Streptomyces sp. NPDC029139 (assembly GCF_055564335.1). Taxonomy (NCBI): domain Bacteria; kingdom Bacillati; phylum Actinomycetota; class Actinomycetes; order Kitasatosporales; family Streptomycetaceae; genus Streptomyces; species Streptomyces sp. NPDC029139. The sequence goes on from NZ_JBVHWN010000014.1 coordinate 39,236, forward strand.
CCTCTCCCTCTGCGCGACCTGCCCGCCTCGCCCCCCTTGCCCCTTGCCCCTTGCCCCTTGCCCCTTGCGGAATCCTTCTCCCTCGCCCCGTCCCCCCGCGAGCCCCGCGCGTCCTCCCCCCTGCGCGATCCGTCTACCTCGCCCCGCCCACCTGCGCGCCCAGGGCACATGAGCCCGTCCCTCACCGCCGGTTTGCCCTTGGCCTTCCGCCAGTCCTTCCGTCAATGCTTCCGTCAGCATCCGATTCGCTCCTGCCCGCGCGGGTGAATACCGGCTCCCTGGCCAGGCGCGTCCGGCCGGGCCAGTGACCAGGGCCCGGCGCGCGTCGTTGGCTCGGGCGGAGCCGGACCGCCCGGCCCACGCGCCGGCGGCCGCTGCCGGTGTGTCGTTCTCACGTGTGTCCCTCCCCCACGGGAAGGGCCTGGGCCGAGGAGGCCGCCATGTCCCAGGAAGCCGCGCCTGAACGGGCGATGCCCGAGCAGCCGGTGCAGCAGTCCGTGCCCCAGCAGAAGGGCGCCGGCGCCCCCAAGGGCCTGCTGCAGCAGATGGAGGAGTTGATGGCGGCGCTCACCGCCGATCTGTCGCAGCTCGACGCCGACCTTCAGTCCTCGGCGGACCGCCATGAGCCCCGTGCGGAGGCCGAGCCCCGCACGGGCTGACAGCGTCCCGGCCGCCCACCGCCCGTCTCCCCGGCCGGCGTCCGCGCGGTTCCCGTTCATGACGGTCCCGCCGGGCCCGCCCGCCCGCGGGCGGCATCGGGCGGCCGGTCCCGCTCCCGCACCGCGAGGCGGCGCAGCATCCCCCGCACCCTGTCGTTCGACTCGTCGGCGGCGTCGATCGCCTCGATGCACTGCCAGTAGAGGCCCTCCTCGTCGGTGACGCAGGCCACCCCGACGAGAGCGATGCCGACCTCTCCCAGCAGTGCCCCCAACGCCGTCAACGCCACACGCGTATCCGCCACTTCCGTCAGCTGAGCCGCCCTCAATCCGCTGGTGCGCGCCGCCGGATGGACGACCGCGCCGCTCCCGCCGGCGGTCTCGCTCAGCCCTCGGGCCTCGCTCCGCAGCTCCAGCGGTCCACAGACCGCCAGATGACTCCCTATCGCCTGGGCGAGGGCCTGCGCCTGCCAGGCCTCCGCCACGATGTCCCATGCTTCCCTGCTGCGCGCCAGCGCGTTCCGCCCCGTCGCGATCAGTCGCTCCGCTTCCATCGACGCCGCCCCCGTTCGTACGACTTACTGCCCACTCAGTCCATTACCCACAGTGAAGGCGCCTGAGCCCCGACGCCAGAGGAATTCGGAAATCTGTGGACAGGAAGCTCGACGGGGAAAACCCGCTCACTCCGAAGAGTGACGATGACCGTGTGCGAGGGCGCCCCGGGCCGTCCCCCGGCCGCACGCCCGGGAGTCCCGCTCCGTACCTCCCGTCACCGCACCAGGTCGACGACCGACACCCCGGGCGTCTCCCGCGCGCTCGCCACGGCGGTCTCCCCGACGGTTCCCACGAGTCTGATGTGCCCACCGGCACAGATGGTCGTGGCGAGGGACAGCAGCTCCCGGAGCTGCCGACGGTCCAGCCCGTGATCCCATCCGTCGGCGAGAACGGTCAACGTCCGCATGGCGTCCGGCACTTCGGCGAGCTGATCCATGGCGAGCACGCCCGGGCCGGTGAGGAGGACGAGGGCCAGCGCGAGATAACGGAGTTCCCCGTCGCCGAGCCGCCCCAGCGGGGTGGCCGTCGGACTCGGCGCGGGGGCCGACACGACAGCCGGCGAAGCGGCCGGCGAGGTGCCCGCCCCCGAGCCCACCCCGACCATCCGCTCCAGCCCCGCCCGCTCCAGCCCCGCCCGCTCCGGCCCCCCACGCTCCGACATCGCTCGTTCCAGGACCGCCCGTACCCGCCCGTCCGGAAGCTCCTCGACACCGAGACCCGTCACCGTCCCTGCGCAACCCGCGCCGGCGACCGAGGCCAACCGGGCGTGCCGGCGCGGGCAGTCGGTGCGGGTGCGGTGCAGCACCTCGGCGAGGTTGTCGCAGCCCCGCCGCAACCGTCCCTCCCCCGCCGGAACGGGAGCGCGCATCAGGTCCGGCCGGGGGTCGCAGACGAACACCGAACGCAGCGCCACCACCACCTGCTCGGCCGCCGCCAGCACCTCCAGCTGCCCCTTGGTCTTGCCCGCGACGCGCAGGGGCAACAGGGCCGTCCCCAGCAGGTCGTCGGGGAAGGGGGCCCGTGTGACGGGAGTGGCTCCCGCCGTGTGCCATTCGGCCTGGACGGCGTCGCGGCCGGGATCACGGAGGGCGGTGGCGAGCAGCGTACGGCCGCGGCAGGTCAGCCGTTCGCCGACGATACGGAGCCGGGGTTCGGCCTGGACGGCGAGGTCGAGATGCACGGGGCCCACCGGGCCGTCGACGGTGCATCCGATCCTGAACCCCCGCCTCCCCTGGGCGTCGGGCCTGGCCCGTTCCGGAACGCAGTCGGCCGCGTCGGGAAAGGCCGTGGCCAGGTCGTCGCCCGCGCCCAGCCGCGCCAGCGCCTCGTACGCCCGCAGCGCGCTCGACTTCCCGCTCCCGCTCGCGCCGGCGAAGAGGGTCACCGGCCCCAGCGGGTGGACGGCGGCGCGGTGGGCGGCGAAGGCGGAGAGGCGTAGTTCCGTGACGGTGGGACGAGCAGGACCGGCGGGGCGTCGGGGCGACCCGCCACCGACCTGTCGTAACGCGTCGCGCGCGGGACCGTGAACGGTTCCCGGGGCAGGGACGCGGGTGACGGAAGGCGCGGTGACGGGGGTGGCGGAAGGTGTGGTGGCGCGGCTGGCGGACGGCGCGGTGGCAGGGGTGGCGGAAGCGTCGGAATCGGGCGTGAGGCCGCCGGTGGAGTACATGCCCGGACGGTACGCAGACCGTCGTATGACGAACCGTTACGCCGTGATGACCTTCCTACGATCGGGGGACGGAGACGCCCTCGTCGTCCTGCGACTCCGTCTCCGGCGCGCCCTCGACCTCGGTGCCTGCCGGGGTCAGCAGGAAGACGTTGCGGTCGACCCGGTGCATGGCGCTGCCGAGCCCGAAGACGACGCCGCTGCTGAAGTCCAGGATGCGCTTGGCGACTTCGGTGTCGGCGCCGGTCAGATCGAGCAGCACCGGGATCTGGGCGATGAGGTATTCGGCCACCTCACGGGCGTCGGCGAAGACCTGCACACGCAGGACGACCATACGGCGCTGCTCGGCGGCCCCGTACGGGTCGGGCATCGCGCGGTGGTCGACCCGGGACGGCCATTCGTCCCGCCCGCGCAGGGGGACGACCTGTGCCAGACCCTCCCACTGCTCGTCGGTGACGTCGTACCTCTCGTACCTACTCATGCACACATCCTCCCGCCCCTCACCCGTTCGGCCCAACACCGACACGAACGACTCGAAGCGGCACCTCGGCGTTCGAACGGCACGTCAGCGCTCGAACGGCACGTCAGCGTTCGACCGGCAACCCGCGCGGTTCCTTGATCCGCTTCATGATGATCTGCGAGTTGACCTCGGTCACCCCGGTCAGTGAGGTCAACCGCTCGATCCAGAGCCGTTCGTACGCGGCGAGGTCCGCGACCGCGATGCGCAACAGGCAGCCGGGGCTGCCGAAGAGGCGGTGCGCCTCGATGACGTCGGGGATGTCCCGCAAGGCGTCCTCGAATGCCTCGACCGTCTCCCGGTCGCGCCGGACCTCGATGGAGACCAGCACCTCGAACCCGCGTCCGACCGCCGCCGGGTCGATGATCGCGCGGTAACCCTGGATCACCCCGTCCTCCTCCAGCTGCCGCACCCGTCGCAGGCAGGCGGAGGCGCTGAGGCCGATGCGCTGGGCGAGTTCCAGGTTGGTCAGCCGACCGTCCTCCTGGAGCTCACGCAAGATACTGCGGTCGATCTTGTCCATCGCACAATTATGCACGCCGATCACCCCGCCTTCCGGCTCTAAGACGCAAGCACATTGCAGACGAGCTGCCCTATCGTTGCGGAGCGACGCCCCTCGCCTCCCCCTCGACCTCCGGGACAGACAGCCATGCAGTGGATACGCGACGACCGGCCCCGCCGGATCACCCTCATCAGCACCGGCGGCACCATCGCCAGCCGCTGGCAGGGCACGGGGTACGCCGCCGACGCGTCGGGGGACGACGTCCTCGCCACCTCCCCGCTCCCGGAGGGCGTGACGGTCGAGGTCGTGGACCTGTTCAACGTCAACAGCTCTCGGATGACCAGCGCGCGCCAGCTCACGCTGCTGTACGCGGTCCACGCGGCGCTCGCCGACCCCGGCGTGGACGGCGTCGTGGTCACGCACGGCACGGACACCCTGGAGGAGTCGGCGTTCTTCCTGGATCTCCACCACTCCGACCCGCGCCCGGTGGTCTTCACCGGCGCGCAGCGGCCGCTCGGCACGGGGGACGGTGACGGCCCGGGCAATGTGTACGACGCCCTGCAGGTCGCCGCTTCGGTACGCGACCTCGGCGTGCTCGTCGTCTTCGACGGCCGGGTCCACGCGGCGCGCGGCACGGTGAAGACGCAGACCCTGGCGGCCGACGCCTTCGGCGACCCGTCCGAGCACGACCTCGGCAAGGTCGGCTTCGGCAGCGTGGACATCCGTCGCAGCCCCGACCGGCCTACTCCCCTTCCGCTTCCCCCGGCCGCCGGCGCGACCCTGCCCCGGGTCGACATGGTCATGCACCACAGCGACGGCGACCCGCTCTTCCTGAAGACCGCCGTCGCGGCGGGCGCGCAGGGCGTCGTCCTGGTCGGCACCGGCGCGGGCAACGCCACCCCCGAGATCGCCGAGGCCGTCGCGGACGCCGTCGCCCAGGGCACCCTGGTCGCCCTCAGCACCCGGGTCGCCGCCGGTCCGGTCGCGGAGATCTACACGGGCGGCGGGGCCGTGGACCTGGTGGCCGCGGGCGCCGTGCCGACCGGGTCGCTCCGTGCGGGGCAGGCCCGGATGGCCGTACTGGCGACCCTCCTGTCCGATGTGACCCCGGACCGCCGCCCCGCGCTCCTGCACGGCCTGCTGAACGGTCCCGCCCGTGCCGAACCCGCCCTGACGGCGGCCGGCTCCCGCTTCTCCGGCGGCTCGTGACGCCGCGCCGTACCGCGTCGCCCCCTCCTCTTGCCGTACCGCGCGCCCCCATCTCCCGCCGTACCGCGTCGCCCCCACCTTCCGGCGGCGGACGCTTCTCCGGCGGCTCGTGACCCCGCGCCGTACCGCGCACACCCCCTCCCCCGCCGTACCGCGCACACCCCCACCCCCGCCGTACCGCGTCGCCCCCACCTCCCGCCCACCGCGCGCACCCACCTCCCCCTCGAAGGCCATGACCTCCATGAAGACTGCCTCCCGCCGTGAGCACGACCTCCTCGGAGAGCGGGAGGTGCCCGCGGACGCGTACTGGGGCATCCACTCCCTGCGCGCCATGGAGAACTTCCCGATCACGGGAACGCCGATCTCCGTCTATCCGCAGCTGATCGACGCACTGGCCGCCGTCAAGGAGGCCGCCGCGCTGGCCAACGAGGAACTGGGCCTGCTGGCCCCGGAGAAGGTGGCCGCCATCGTCGCCGCCTGCCGGGAGATCCGTACCGGAAAGCTGCACGACCAGTTCGTCGTCGACGTCATCCAGGGCGGCGCCGGCACCTCCACCAACATGAACGCCAACGAGGTCGTCGCCAACCGCGCCCTCGAACTCCTCGGTCACACCAAGGGCGACTACCGTCACCTGCACCCGAACGAGGACGTCAACCTCAGCCAGTCCACCAACGACGTCTACCCGACGGCCGTCCGGATCGCGGCGATCACGGCGGTCCGCGGGCTGCTCCAGGCCACGGCCGTACTGCAGGACGCCTTCGCGGCGAAGGCCCTGGAGTTCCGGGACGTGCTGAAGATGGGGCGTACGCAGCTCCAGGACGCGGTGCCCATGACGCTGGGCCAGGAGTTCTCCACGTACGCGGTGATGCTGGACGAGGACCGCAACCGGCTGGCGGAGGCCATCGAGCTGATCCACGAGATCAATCTGGGTGCCACGGCGATCGGTACGGGTCTCAACGCGCCCGCCGCCTATGCGGAGACCGCCCGCCGTCACCTGTCCGAGATCACCGGGATGCCGCTGGTGACCTCCGCCAACCTCGTGGAGGCGACGCAGGACTGCGGCGCCTTCGTCCAGCTCTCCGGCGTCCTCAAGCGCCTCGCGGTCAAGCTCTCCAAGACCTGCAACGACCTTCGCCTGCTGTCCTCGGGGCCGCGCGCGGGCCTGAACGAGATCAACCTCCCCGCCGTGCAGGCCGGTTCGAGCATCATGCCCGGCAAGGTCAACCCGGTGATCCCCGAGGTCGTGAACCAGGTCGCCTTCGAGGTGATCGGCAACGACATCACCATCACGATGGCGGCGGAGGGCGGCCAGCTCCAGCTCAACGCCTTCGAGCCGGTCATCCTGCACTCCCTGGCGAAGAGCATCACCTCTCTGCGGGCGGCCTGCCTCACCCTCGCCGAACGCTGTGTCGTGGGCATCACGGCGAACACCGACGCCCTGCGCGCCACCGTGGAGAACTCGATCGGCCTGGCCACGGCCCTCAACCCCCACATCGGCTACACGGCGGCCACCGCGATCGCCAAGGAGGCCCTCCTCACGGGCCGCGGCGTCGCCGAACTCACCCTGGAGAAGGGCCTTCTGCCCGCGGCCCGCATCGCGGAGCTGCTCACCCCCGAGCACCTGACGGGCACGACGCGGCCGCTGCGCTAGCAACTCCGCCCAGCGTCACCGGTCGGCGTGCCCGCCTGCACGGTGTCAGACCACCAGGACGATCTTGCCGGTCGTACGCTCGGTCTCGCCCAGGGCGTGGGCCTTCGCGGCTTCCGTGAGGGGGAAGGTGGCCTGCACATGGGCGCGCAACGCGCCCGTCTCCACGAGTCCGGCGATGGCGTTCATGCCCGCGTGGTCGGCCTCGACGAGGAGGGTCGCCACCCGAACGCCCAGCGTCTCCGCCTTCCGCGCCTCGTCGGGGTCGGTGGGCGGCAGGAGCGAGACCAGGACGCCGCCGGGCCGCAGGACCTCCAGGGAACGGGCACGGGTCTCGCCCGACATCACGTCGAGCACCACGTCGATGTCGCGGGCGACGTCACGGAAGTCGGTGGTGCGGTAGTCGATGACCTCGTCCGCTCCGAGGGAGCGGACGAAGTCGTGCTTGGGCGCGCTCGCGGTGCCGATCACGTACGCGCCCCGGGCCTTCGCGATCTGGACGGCGAGGTGGCCGACGCCACCGGCGGCCGCGTGGACGAGGACCCGCTGCCCGGGGGCGACCGCGGCGGTGTCGACGAGCGCCTGGTACGCGGTGAGCGCGGCGAGCGGGAGGGCACCGGCCTGGACGTGGTCGACACCGGCGGGCTTGTGGGCGAAGGCACGGGCGGGGGCGGTCACGTACTCGGCGTGGGAGCCGACTCCGTAGGGGTAGGGCAGCATGCCGAAGACCTCGTCGCCCGGCTTGAAGAGCGTGACGCCGTAGCCGACGGCCTCCACGACGCCGGAGACGTCCCACCCGAGGACGAGCGGCAGACGGTCGAGGAACAGTCCCTGGGAGCGGTGCTTCCAGTCCGTCGGGTTGACGCCGGCCGCGCGGACGGCGACCAGGATCTGACTGGGGCCGGGGACGGGCCGGGGCAGCAGGACCTCCTTGAGCACGTCGGGGGTGCCGTGGGTGTCCTGGCTGATGGCGCGCATGGTGTCGCGCAGGGTGGCGTTGTTCGTCATGCGTCCAGCTTCCTTGCCGGCCCACCAGGCGTACCATGGCATGATTGCCATCTTTCGACAGGATCGTGCCATGCAGGACCGCGCCTCCCAGGATCACGCCATGCAGGGTCACGCCGCCCAGGACCATGCCTCCCAGGACCGCGCCGCGCCGGAGCACGCCACACCGGAGCACGCCATGCCCCCGCGTGCTCGCCCCCACCGCGTCGTCGTCCTCGCCCTGAACGGGGTGTACCCCTTCGAACTCGGCATCCCCAGCCGCGTCTTCGGGGCGGCGGACGGCCGGTACGAGGTCGTGACCTGCTCCGTCGACGGCGGCCCGGTGCGTACCAACTCCGACTTCTCCGTCACGGTGGAGCACGGGCCTGAGGCGCTGCGCACGGCGGACACGGTCGTCCTCCCGCCCTTCGACACCGCCGAGATCACCCGCGAACCGCGGCCCGAGGTCGTCGAAGCCCTCGCCGCCGTCCGCCCGGGCGCGCGGATCGTGTCCATCTGCACCGGGGCTTTCGTCCTCGCGGCGGCGGGGCTCCTCGACGGCCGGCCGGCCACGACGCACTGGGCGCTGGCGGAGGTGTTCCGCGCGTGGTTCCCCCGGGTGGACCTGGACGCGGACGTTCTCTTCGTCGACGACGGAGACGTGCTGACCTCGGCCGGCGCGGCCTCCGGGGTGGACGTCTGCCTGCACCTCGTACGGAAGGACCACGGCACCGCGCTCGCCAACCGGGTGGCACGGCTCTGCGTCGTACCGCCATGGCGGGACGGCGGCCAGGCCCAGTACATCGAGCAGCCCGTGCCGGAGCCCGACGCGAACGGCACCTCGGCCACCCGTCAGTGGGCCCTGGAGAACCTTCACGAGCCGCTGACCCTGACGGAGCTCGCCGACCACGCGCGGATGAGCCTGCGCACCTTCGCCCGCCGCTTCAACGAGGAGGTCGGCATGAGCCCGGGCCGCTGGCTGATCCAGCAGCGCGTGGCGCACGCCCGGCAGCTGCTGGAGTCCACCGACCTGCCGGTGGACGACATCGCGGGCCAGGTCGGCTTCGCCACGGGGACCTCGCTGCGCCAGCATCTGCACGCCGCCATCGGGGTCTCGCCGCTCGCCTATCGGCGGACCTTCCGGGGCGGTCTGTCGCCTCAGCGCTGACGGCCGGCGCCGGCCGGCGGCGGCGCCGGAGTTTCCGGATCCCGCCCCGCCGTGCGATTCCCCGTTGGAAAGCTGTCGGCGACAGGCATAGCGTCGAGGAGATCACCCATCCGCGGGCCTCAGGCCCTCGCCCTCCGGAGTGACTCAGCATGTCGAAGATTCTTTTCGTGATGACCGGCGCCGACCACTGGACGCTGGCCGACGGTACCAAGCACCCCACCGGTTTCTGGGCGGAGGAGGCCGCGGCGCCGTACGAGGCGTTCAAGGCCGCCGGGCACGAGATCGTCGTCGCCACGCCAGGCGGCGTCGTCCCCACCGTCGACCGGGGCAGCCTCGCGCCCGAGGCGAACGGCGGACAGGAAGGCGCCGACAGGATCGCCGCCGTCCTCGCGTCCTTCGCCGAGCTCCAGCACCCGATCCCCCTGGAGGACGTGAACCTCGACGACTACGCGGCCGTCTTCTACCCCGGTGGCCACGGCCCGATGGAGGACCTGGCCGTGGACGCCACCTCCGGCAGGCTCCTGATCGACGCCCTCGAGTCCGGTAAGCCTCTCGCCGTCGTCTGCCACGCCCCGGCCTCGCTCCTCGCGGCCACGAAGGCCGACGGTACGAACGCCTTCGCCGGCTACAAGGTCGCCGCCTTCACCAACGCCGAGGAGACCCAGGCCGGCCTCGCCGACAAGGCCGCGTGGCTCCTGGAGACCCGCCTGACGGAAGCGGGCATCGACGTCCGGACCGGCGAGCCGTGGGCCCCGCACCTCGTGGCCGACCGCAATCTCCTCACCGGCCAGAACCCGGCGTCCGCCGCCCCGCTCGCGAAGGAACTCCTGAAGAAGCTGCCCTGACGCCCACGGACCTGAGCCTCCGCGGACCTCACGGACCTCACGGAACTCACGGAACTCACGGACCTCAGCCCTCACGGGCCTGATCCCTCACGGAGCGGACGGCCCTCCCCCGTCCCGGAACCTCCCGCCCCCCTCACAGACTCGTGCCGTCCCGCCCCTCACGCCCCTCACGCGTCGGCGGCCTCCTTGGCGATGCGGTCGAACTGCGCCCCCATCGCCTCGGCGAGCGCCTGCGCCGCCGACAACGGCCGGACCATGACGGTGAAGTCGTCGATCCGGCCGTTCTCGTCGAAGTGGAGGAAGTCGCATCCTTGGATCTGACGCCCGTTCACGGTCGCGGTGAACACGAGGGCGTGGTCCCGGCCGTCGGTGTTCGCGATCTCGCGTACGTAGGCGAAGTCCTCGAAGACGCGCAGCACACCGCGGAGGATCGCCGCGGTGATGGCCTTCCCTGCGTACGGCTTGAACGCGACCGGACTGGTGAACACGACATCCTCGGCCAGCAAGTCGGCCAAGGCGTCCGCGTCACGGTTCTCGACAGCTTGACGAAACGGGTGCACGCACGCTCCCCATACACACAACAAGTTGATTAGGTGCATGGGAGGCTATGGCCGCGTCGACGGTCTGTCCACCCCCTGGACCGCACCGCTCAACCCCCGGCTTCCGTCAAGGCCGCGCGGGCGGCGGCGAGGATCTCCTCGGACAGGGGGGATCCCTTGGTGGCCCGGGCCAGGACGAGTGCGCCGAGCATGGTGCACAGCCGGGTGATGCCGTCCTCGTCTTCGGTCGTGAGCCACTCGGCGAAGTCACCCACGCCCTCCGTGTAGACACGACGGGCCTCGCGATCTCCGGATTCGCGCGCCATGTCGGTGACCAGCGCGGCGGCCGGACACCCGTTCGCCGCGCTGTCGCGGTGCTCGACCGAGAGATAGGTGTCGATCAGCGTCCGCTGGGCGGCGTCGCGCTGCCCGTCATGCCGCTCGAGTCCGTCCTCGCGAAGCCGGGTGAGTTCGGCGAACGCGTGGGCGGTGGCTTCGTCGACGAGCGCCTCCTTGGAGGCGAACTGCTTGTAGAAGCCGCCGTGCGTCAGGCCGGACGCCTTCATGAGGTCGGCGACGCTGACGTGGGTGCCCCGCTCCCGGAACAGCCGGGACGCGGTCTCCACGACGCGTCGGCGGTTCTCCTCCGCCTGCGCCTGCGATACGCGGCCCATGAGCCACCTCCCGATTGGATGTCGTTTGACATCTATCATAGACCAGGCGTTAGATTGCAGTCGTCATCTAATTAGCGTGGGTGGGCTTGCCACCCGCAACCCTGGGAGTCGACATGGAATTGAAGGACGCGGTCGCGGTGGTCACCGGAGCCAACCGGGGGCTCGGACGGCATCTGGCCGCCCAGCTCACGGAGCGGGGAGCGAAGGTGTACGCGGCGGCCCGCCGCCCCGAGACGGTGGACCTGCCGGGCGTCGTCCCGCTGCGTCTGGACGTGACGGACGAGGAGTCGATCCGGGTCGCGGCCGGCATCGCGGCCGACGCGACGCTGCTGGTGAACAACGCGGGCATCTCCACCGCCACGCCGCTGATTCTGGGCGGCCTGGACGCGGTGCGCCTGGAGATGGAGACGAACTTCTTCGGTCCGCTCGCCACGACCCGGATCTTCGCCCCCGTCATCGAGGGCAACGGCGGCGGCGCCGTGCTCAACGTCCTGTCCGTCCTGTCCTGGATGCACCCGGCCGGCCTCGGGTCCTACGCCGCGGCCAAGGCGGCGGCCTGGGCGCTGACGAACGCGGCCCGCGAGGAACTGGCGCCGCGTGGCATCAGCGTCTCGGCGCTGCACGTCGGATACATGGACACCGACATGGCCGCCGGCGTCCCCGCCGACCAGAAGTCCGACCCCGCCGATGTCGCCGCCCAGGCGCTGTACGGCATCGAGACGGGGCAGCCCGAGATCCTCGCCGACGAGACCACCCGGTTCGTCAGGCAGAGCCTGGCCGCCTCCCCGAGTGCGGCGTGAGGCACCCCCGCGGCTGAAGCCCTGACGAACCGAGACCGAAGAAGAAGCCATGAAGACCTTCATGATCGAGCGGTACGGCAAGGCCGGCGTGCGCGCCGCCGAGATGCCCGACCCGCAGGTGGGCGCCGACGACGTCCTGGTCCGGATCCACGCGGCGAGCGTCAACCCGCTGGACCTCAAGATCCGCGACGGGGACTTCAAGCTGATCCTGCCGTACCGGCTGCCGCTCGTGCTGGGCAACGACTTCGCCGGGGTGGTGGTCCGGGTCGGAGCGGCCGTCACGCGGTTCGCGGTGGGAGACGAGGTCTACGCCCGGCCCGACAAGGACCGCATCGGCACGTTCGCCGAGCTCATCGCCGTCCACCAGGACGACCTGGCGGTCAAACCGGCCACGCTCACCATGGAGGAGGCGGCGTCCCTCCCCCTGGTCGCCCTGACCGCGTGGCAGGCCCTGGTCGAGCGGGCCCACGTACGGCCGGGCCAGAAGGTCCTCGTCCACGCGGGCTCCGGCGGCCTCGGCACCATCGCCGTCCAGCTGGCGAAACAGCTGGGTGCGCACGTGGCCGCCACCGCGAGCACGGCCAAGGTCGACCTGGTGCAGGAGCTCGGCGCGGACGTCGTCGTCGACTACAGGAAGCAGTCCTTCGAGACGCTCCTCCACGACTACGACGTGGTCCTGGACAGCCTCGGCGGCGAGACGCTCGAGAACTCCCTGCGGGTACTCAAGCCCGGCGGAAAGGTCATCAGCGTCGCGGGCCCTCCCGACGCCGCCTTCGCCCGCGAGCTGGGAGCGAACCCGGTCCTCCGACTGGCGATGAGCGCCCTGAGCTTCAGGACCCGGCGCCGGGCCAGGCGCCGCGACGTGACGTACTCGTTCCTCTTCATGAAGGCCGACGGGGAACAGCTGAGCAAACTCACGCCGCTCATCGACGCCGGAAAGATCCGTCCCGTCATCGACCGGGTCTTCCCCTTCGAGCAGACCCGCGAGGCCATGGAGTACGTCGAGAAGGGCCGGGCGAAGGCCGGCAAGGTCGTCATCACGATGGCCTGAGGACAGCCCCGCCATCCGCCGCTGGGGCCTCCAGCGGCCGCCGGGCCTGTCGCGTGTCCGCCGTCCGGCCCTCGTGGCGAACGGGGAGAGCGACCGGATGTGCCGGAAACGAGTCGCGGCCGCTCCGCCCGGGAGCTACGCCGCCTTCGGCGCGTGCGGCTGGGTCGTCGGGATCCGTGACGTGAAGAACAGGGCGAGAAGAGCGGCAAGGGCAAGGGCGGCGAGGGCGGCCCTCAAGCCGTCGAGCCTCGCTGCGGCGTTCGCGTCGAACACGTCCTGGGACACCTCCGCGCTCACTCCGGCATCGTCGAGTGCCTCCTTCAGCTGCGCGTCCGACAGGAAGGGCGCACCGCTCTGCAGCTGGACGGACGCCTGACTCTTGACCTGGTCCGGTACCGCCGGGTTCTGCTCGACGCTGGTGAGGAACGAAGACGTGAGCGCGGCGATCATCATCGACCCGGCGAGCGCGGTTCCGATGGAGGCGCCGAGGTTGGTGACGGCGTTCTGAACGCCGCCGACTTCCGCGCTCCGCGCTGCGGGCACCGCGGACACGGTAACCGAACCGAGCTGGGACGCCAGGGCGCCCATGCCGAGCCCGATCAGCAGAAGGGGGACGGTGACGATCTCTCCACCGGCGTCCGCGTCGAGCGCGGCCATCAGGGCCACCGCTCCCGCGAGGAGCGCGAGGACTCCGAGCCGCACCACCCGCCGCGGCGAGACGTCCGGAAGGAAGCGCGGGATCAGGATCGCGGCCGCCAGCAGGGTCAGCGAGAGGGGCAGGATGCGGGCGCCGGTCTGGAGCGCGGACATGCCCAGGGCGACCGACAGATAGAGCGGTACGACGAAGAACACGCCCATCTGTACGAGGTATTGGAAGAAGAACATCGTCAGGCCGCCGGTGAGCTGCTTGTTGCGCAGCATGGCCGGGTCCACGAGCGGCTCCCCTCGCCGGTCCGCCACGCGGGCCTCCCAGCGGAGGAACAGCCAGATCAGGAGCAGGCCGGCCAGCATCAGCCATACGACCAGCGAGACCCCGAGCCACGAAGGAGCGCCGGGCCTCGGCCGGAACCAGCCCCACTCGTCCGACCGGAGCACCCCGTAGACGAAGGTCCCGAGCCCGGCGGCGGAGAGCACCGCCCCGACGATATCGATACGACCGCGCTCGCCGAGCGGCGCGTCGGCGATCCGGCGGGCCAGCAGCACGATGCCGAGCACCATCACGACCTCACCCGCGAACACCCAACGCCAGGAGAAGTAGGTGGTCGCGAGACCTCCGATGAGCGGCCCCAGCGCGATGGCCACGGCCCCCGCGGCAGCGACGAGTCCGTAGGCGGCGGGACGACGTTCCACGGCGAAGTTGCTCGCCACGAGCGTCACGATCGCGGGCAGGATGAGCGCCGCTCCGATGCCTTCGAGGAACGCCCATCCGATCAGCAGGACGGTCAGGTTCGGTGCGAGCGCCGTCGTCAGGGAGCCGCAGCCGTAGACAGCGCAGCCGATCATGAACGCGCGTCTGCGGCCGATCAGAGCACCGACCTTGCCACCGGGGATCATGAACATCGCCATCACGAGGGTGTAGGCCGTGATGGCCCCTTGGATCCCGGTCACCGGCGTGTCCAGGTCCTCTGCCACGGTCGCGATCGACACGTTCATGACAGAGCTGTCGAGCGCCATCAGGAACTGACCCGACGCCAGTGTCAGAAGGACGAGGCGCTCTGCGGCCGGCCTCGCGGCAACGTCAGCAGGAGTGGGCATGGATGCATGATGGCAGTGGATCCCAGGAGCACCCTGCGACCCGCCACGGGGTCAGTCGCATGGCGGCGACACTGCCGCGACGCGCCGCCCGGCGTTCGAGCCCACTTCCGCCGTCCGTCCCCTCGTGCCCGCCGGCCGGCTCCCGTCTTCGGGGCTCCTGCGACCGGCGAGCGTCAGGAGTGGTCGCGTCTGAGTGACTCCTTGATGCCTTCGGCGCGGTGGCGCATACGGGTCGCCTTCTGGCGGATCCTGGCTTTCACCTCGTCCGTTCTCCCTTCGGCCTCGAGGCGCTCGTGCCCGGTGACCTTTCCGGCGATCACTTTGAGTCTCGCCTTGGCCTTGTCGAGGGCGTCGTTCCGTCCCATGAGGGTCCCTCCGTCGGCTCGGGTACCAGAATCCACGCTAGGTCCGAGCGAGCCACCGCGCTTGTCGTCGAGAACTCGGCGGGAGGCACAGCGAGCGGGCGGCAGGTCAGGCGTCCTTCTTCACCGGCTCCAGGATCGCCACGCACTCCACGTGGTGCGTCATCGGGAACAGGTCGAACGCCCTCAGCGTCCGCACCTTGTACCCGCCCTCCTTGAAGTACGCGATGTCCCGGGCCAGCGCCGCCGGGTCGCAGGCGACGTAGGCGATGCGGCGGGCGCCCAGGCCCGAGAGGTGCTTCACCGTCTGCTTGCCGGCGCCCGCGCGCGGGGGGTCCAGGACGATCAGGTCGACCTCGGTGATGCGGGTGCGCGGGAGGACCGTTTCGACCTTGCCCTGTTCGATGCGGACGCGGTCGTAGTCCTGGAGGTTGTGGCGGGCGTCCTCCACCGCGCGCTTGCCCGACTCGATGCCGAGGACCGCGCCCTCGTCGCCCACGCGGTCGGCGATCGCGCCCGCGAAGAGGCCGACGCCGCAGTAGAGGTCGAGGGCCGTGTCGCCCTTGCGGGGCAGCAGGCCCTGCATCACGGCGAGGACCAGCGTCTGCGCGGCCTTCGGGTGGACCTGCCAGAAGCCGCCGTTGCCGACGCGGTACGTGCGGTCGTCGGCGCGTTCCCGGACGAACGGGCGGCCGTGGACGCGGTGGACGCCGCCGTCCTTCTCGTCGACCCGGAGGACCGAGACCGGCTTGTCCAGCTCGACCAGGGGAAGGCGGGCGCCGGGCCTCGGGGTCAGGACGACCTGGCGGTCGCCGGAGCCCGAGGCGGCGATGGCCTCGACCGAGGCCATGCCCTCCCAGCTCCGCTTCTCGATGCCCAGCTCGCTGACGCCCTCCGCCGCGATCATGCAGTGGTCGATCACCTCGACGTCGTGCGAGCGGTGCTTGCGCAGACCCGCGTGGCCCTCGGCGTCCACCGCGTACTGGACGCGGGTGCGCCACTGCGGGACCTCGCCCGCCGGGAGCTTGTCGCCCTCGGCCGGCATGACGGTGCCGTCCCAGCCGGCCTCCTCGGGGGTCAGCCCGGCCAGCCGCTGGAGCTGCTCGGCGATGACCTCGCCCTTGAGGCGGCGCTGGGCGCCCGGCTTGGCGTGCTGCCAGTCGCAGCCGCCGCACTTGCCCGGTCCCGCGAAGGGGCAGGGGGCCTCCACGCGGTCCTTGGAGGCTTCGAGTACGGAGACGGCGTCCGCGCGCAGGAAGCGGGAGGTCTCCTCGCCCTCGGTGACGCGGGCGACGACCCGCTCGCCCGGCAGCGCGTGCCGGACGAAGAGGACCCGGCCCGCCTCCGTCCGTGCGATGCAGTGACCGCCATGGGCCACCGGTCCGACCTCGACCTCGTACTCTTCCCCGACCAACGAAGAAACAGGTGCGTTCTGCATGACGGGGTGACTCCAGAGAAAGAGAGAGGTGGGGTGCCGCGGGCGGCAGCCCACCAGTCTACGTGCCCTTGCCGGACGATTCCTTCGCCCGCTTCTCGACCGGGCCCCGGCGCACCGCGCCCGGCGCGTTCCAGTCCTGGTGCTTCCTGGCGCGCTTCTTCGCGGCCTCGGAGGACCGCAGCTGGTACGGGACCGACGTCACCATCACGCCGGGGGTGAAGAGCAGGCGCCCCTTGAGCCTCAGCGCGCTCTGGTTGTGCAGCAGGTGCTCGTACCAGTGGCCGACGACGTACTCCGGGATGTAGACGGAGACGGCGTCGCGCGGACTCTCGCGGCGGATGTTCTTGACGTACTCGATCACCGGCCGGGTGACCTCGCGGTACGGCGAATCGAGGATCTTGAGCGGCACGTTGATCCCGCGCCGCTCCCACTCCTCGCGCAGCGCCTTGGTCTCGGCCGGGTCGACGTTGACGCTCAGCGCCTCCAGCTCGTGCGCGTGCAGCAGCTTGGCGTAGGCGAGCGCGCGCAGCGTCGGCTTGTGCAGCTTGGAGACGAGGACGACGGAACGGACGCGCGAGGGGCGTACGTACTCGTCGGGGCGCTCCTCGGCGGCGGCGATCTCCGCCGACACCGAGTCGTAGTGCCGGCGGATCGCGGTCATCGTCCCGTAGAAGATCACCATGCCGAGCAGGGCGACCCAGGCGCCGTGGGTGAACTTGGTGGCGAGGACGACGACGAGGACGAGGCCGGTGAAGAAGGCGCCGAAGGTGTTGATCGCCCGGGAGCGGATCATGCGGCGGCGCTGCGCCGGGTCCCGCTCGGTCTTCAGGTGCCGGTTCCAGTGCCGGACCATGCCGGTCTGGCTCAGGGTGAAGGAGACGAAGACGCCGACGATGTACAGCTGGATGAGCTTCGTCGAGTCGGCCCCGTAGACCCACACCAGGAGGGCGGCGGCGCCGGCCAGGAGCACGATGCCGTTGGAGAAGGCGAGGCGGTCGCCGCGGGTGTGGAGCTGGCGCGGCAGGTAGCGGTCCTGGGCGAGGATCGAGCCGAGGAGCGGGAAGCCGTTGTACGCCGTGTTGGCGGCCAGGAAGAGGACGAGCGCCGTGGCCGCGGCGAGGACGATGAAGAGGAAGGTGCCGTCGCCGAAGACGGCGGCCGCGACCTGGGAGATGACCGGGTCCTGGACGTAGCTCTCGCCGACGGGGACACCGTTGAGCAGCAGGTCCTCGGCGGGCTTCTCGGCCATCCGTACGTCGGTGGCCATGGCCAGGAAGATGATGCCGCAGAACATGGTGACGGCCAGGCCGCCCATGAGGGCGAGGGTGGTGGCCGCGTTCCTCGACTTCGGCTTGCGGAAGGCGGGGACTCCGTTGGAGATCGCCTCGACGCCGGTGAGGGCGGCGCAGCCGGAGGAGAAGGCGCGCAGCAGCAGGAAGACCAGCGCGAAGCCGGCCAGCCCCTGGTGCTCGGGCTTGATCTCGAAGGCGGCGGTGGGCGCCTTCATCGTCTCGTCGAGGACGATCCCCCGGAACGCGCCCCAGGCGATCATGAGGAAGACGCCGGCGACGAAGACGTACGTCGGGATGGCGAAGAGGCTGCCGGACTCCCTCACCCCGCGCAGGTTCATCACGGTCAGCAGCACGATGACGGCGACCGCGCAGGCGACCTTGTGCTCGACGACGAACGGGATGGCCGAGCCGAGGTTCTCGATCCCGGAGGAGATGGAGACGGCGACGGTCAGGACGTAGTCGACGAGCAGGGCGCTGGCGACCGTCAGTCCCGCCTTGGGGCCGAGGTTGGTGTTGGCGACCTCGTAGTCGCCGCCGCCGCTCGGGTAGGCGTGGACGTTCTGCCGGTAGGAGGCGACGACCGTGAACATCAGGACGACGACGGCCAGCGCGATCCACGGGCTGAAGTGGTACGCCGACAGACCTGCGATGGAGAGGACGAGCAGCACCTCACCGGGTGCGTAGGCCACCGAGGACAGCGGGTCGGAGGCGAAGACGGGGAGAGCGATGCGCTTCGGGAGGAGGGTCTCCCCGAGCTTGTCGCTGCGCAGAGCCCGTCCGATCAGGATCCGTTTGGGCAGGTCGGTCAGTTTGGACACGGAGAGGATCGTAAGCGTTCGAAAAGAGCCATGCTCACCGCGACCCCCGATCCGCACGGAATCTCCCTGGTGCCACCTCGGATGAGGTCCCGCTCGGGGTTGCCGCATAAGCTCGGATCGGGCAGCACGGCAGGGCGCTGCCCGCCGCGGCCCGGGCCAGTCGGGTGAGGAAAGTTGTGAGCAGGGTGTATTCGCAGGTCAGTAAGACGATCAGGAGTGCGGGGTAAGGGGACGTGCACATCGTCATCATGGGCTGCGGGCGAGTGGGAGCCGCTCTCGCGCAGACCCTGGAGCAGCAGGGGCACACCGTCGCCGTCGTGGACCAGGACCCGACGGCTTTCCGCCGTCTGGGCTCCGGCTTCGGCGGCCGTCGTGTCACGGGCGTCGGCTTCGATCAGGACACGCTGCGCGAGGCGGGGATCGAGGAGGCCGGTGCCTTCGCCGCGGTGAGCAGCGGTGACAACTCCAACATCATCGCCGCGCGGGTCGCGCGCGAGATGTTCGGCATCGAGAACGTGGCGGCCCGCATCTACGACCCGCGGCGGGCCGAGGTCTACCAGCGGCTCGGCATCCCCACGGTCGCCACGGTCCGCTGGACCGCCGACCAGATGCTCCGGCGGCTGCTGCCGTCCGGCGCCGAGCCGCTGTGGACCGACCCGAGCGGCGGGGTGCAGCTCGCCGAGGTGCACACCTCCGCGGCGTGGATCGGTCACAAGGTCAGCAGGCTGCAGGACGAGACGGGCGTGCGGGTGGCCTTCCTCACCCGGTTGGGCGAGGCGATCATCCCCTCCTCGCAGACCGTGCTGCAGGAGGGCGACCTCGTGCACGTGATGATGCGTACGGACGAGATCGCGAAGGTCGAGGAGGCCTTCGCCGAGGGGCCTGAGGAGGGCGGTCACTGATGCGTGTCGCTATTGCGGGCGCGGGTGCGGTGGGCCGTTCCATCGCGGGCGAGCTCCTGGAGAACGGGCACGAGATCCTGCTGATCGACAAGGCGCCGACCGCCATCTCGGTGGAGCGGGTGCCGCAGGCGGAGTGGCTGCTGGCCGACGCCTGTGAGATCACGTCGCTGGACGAGGCGGCGCTGCAGCGCTGCAACGTGGTGATCGCGGCCACGGGTGACGACAAGGTCAATCTGGTCGTCTCACTGCTCGCGAAGACCGAGTACGGCGTGCCGCGCGTGGTCGCCCGGGTGAACAACCCGAAGAACGAGTGGCTCTTCAACGAGTCCTGGGGCGTGGACGTCGCCGTGTCGACGCCACGTCTGATGTCGGCCCTGGTGGAGGAGGCGGTGAGCGTCGGCGACCTGGTCCGGCTGCTGCGCTTCAGCCACGGCGACGCGAACCTCGTGGAGCTGACGCTTCCGCCGGAGTCGGCGATCGCGGGGACCGTGGTGGGCGATGTCGCCTGGCCGCAGGACACCTCCCTGGTGACGATCATTCGTGGCTCGCGGGTGCTGACGCCGAGCCCGGAGGAGACGCTGGAGGCGGGTGACGAGCTCCTCTTCGTGGCCGCGCAGGCGCGCGAGGAGCAGTTGGAGGACCTGCTCTCGGTCCGCGACGAGACGTCGCCGAAGGGCTGACGTCCGGACCGGCGTACGCCGCCCGGCGAGGGCCGGGCCGCAGGGGAACACGTACGGAAGCACCACGGGAAAGGGCCCGGACCTCGTCGAGGTCCGGGCCCTTTCCCGTGTCCGGGTGTGGCGGTTTACGCCTCCGGTTCGCGCACCGCGGCGGCCTTGCGCGCCTTCTCGGCTTCCTCCTCCGCCTCCATCTCGGCGAAGACGTCGATCGGCGGCGGGGCCTTCGCGAGGAAGACCCAGGTGAGGTACACCGCGAGCAGGAAGGGCGGGATCTTCAGCGCGACCAGGACCCAGCCGAACTTGGTCGTGTCGGCCCACCAGTACATCGGGAAGAGGATGGCGCACTTGCCGAGCAGGATCAGGCCCCAGGCCCAGCTCGCCTTGGCGTAGGCCTTCTTGCGGCCGGGGTTACGGGTCCGCCAGGAGAGGTTCTCCTTGAAGACCGGGCCGAGGATCAGGCCGATGAGCGGGACGCCCGCGAGCGTGGTGATGATGTACGCGAGGGCGAGCCCCAGCGTGTACAGCATGCCCGGCAGGTAGAAGTCCTTGGCGTTGCCGGTCATCATCGCGAAGACCACACCGAACGCCACGCCGAAGACGCCGCTGAACGCGTGCTTGACGGTGTCCCGGCGGATCAGCCGGACGGCGACGAGCACCAGGGAGACCGCGAGCGCCGCGATCGCCGAGATGTGCAGGTTCTTGTTGATCGTGAAGATCGTGACGAAGAGGAGGCCGGGCACGACCGTCTCGACCATGCCCCGCAGGCCGCCGAAGGCCTCGAAGAGCGCGGCCTCGGTGACCTCTTTCGCGGCCTGGGAGTCCTGGGGGGCTTGGCCGCCCCGCGCGTCCTGGGCGTCCTGATCCGTCGTCGGCTTGTCGAGCGACGTCACCGGCTACTCCTGTCCGAGCGGTCGGAGCTCGTATTTGGGGTTGAAGAGGACCCGCCGGCCGTGGCTCATGGAGATCCGGCCGGAGGCGATCAGCTTGCGGCCCGGCTCGATGCCCATGATGGACCGCCGGCCCAGCCACACCACGTCCAGCGGGGCCGTGCCGTCGAACAGCTCGGCCTCGAGGGCCGGCACACCGGCCCGGGGACGCAGAGTGACCGTGCGCAAGGTACCAGTCACCTTGACTATCTGGCGGTCGGAGCAGTCGCAGATACGCGTGCACCCCGACGCCTCGGCGTCCTCCTGGAGCTCTTCGGACTCCAGCTCCTCCTGCGAGGTGGACAGCCGGTCGAGCATCCGGCGGAAGCGCCCTGCCGGCTTCTCTGTACGCGGTGCAGCACTCATACAGAAAGCGTACCGGCCCCGGCCGGCGGCAGGGCCGCCCAGGCGGGCTCGGCGGGACCGCCCCGGCACCGGCCCCGGCTTCCGCGCCGGAGCCGCACCGGATCAGCGCTCGAAGCGGTAGCCCATGCCCGGCTCGGTGACGAAGTGGCGCGGGTGGGAGGGATCGGCCTCCAGCTTGCGCCGCAGCTGCGCCATGTACACCCGCAGGTAGTTGGTCTCGGTGCCGTACGACGGGCCCCAGACCTCCTGGAGGAGCTGCTTCTGGCTGACCAGGCGACCGCTGTTGCGGACGAGCACTTCGAGCAGGTGCCACTCGGTGGGCGTGAGGCGTACGTCCCGCCCCTCCCGGTGGACCTTCTTCGCGGACAGGTCGACCGTGAAGCCCTCGGTCTCGACCATCACGACGCCGTCCTCGCCGCCCCCGACGGGCTCGGCCCGGCGGACCGCGGCGCGCAGCCGGGCCAGGAGCTCGTCCATGCCGAACGGCTTGGTGACGTAGTCGTCCGCGCCCGCGTCGAGTGCTTCGACCTTCTCGTCGGAGGTGTGCCGTGCCGAGAGCACGAGGATCGGCACCCGCGTCCAGCCGCGCAGGCCCTTGATGACCTCGACCCCGTCGATGTCGGGCAGTCCGAGGTCGAGAACGACCACGTCGGGGTGGCGTTCGGCGGCCAGCCGGAGGGCGGTGGCGCCGTCGGGCGCGGCGTCCACCTCGTACTTCCGCGCCTTGAGGTTGATCACCAGCGCGCGGACGATCTGCGGCTCGTCGTCGACGACGAGAACCCGGGTCATCGAGGGCTTCCTTCTCTCTGTCGGTGTGGCCGCCGGACGGCGTGGCCGCGGGGCGCGGGGGCGGATCGCGCGGTCACGAGCCCGCCCGCGTGGGTACGTCGGCGGCCGGCTTCGGCCGCCGGCCCGGCACGGCCCTGAGGGTGAGGGTCATGGTGAGTCCGCCGCCGGGGGTGTCCTCGGCGGTGAGGGTGCCGCCCATCGCCTCGACGAAGCCGCGGGCGACCGCGAGGCCCAGGCCGACCCCGGAGCCGCGCGGGGCGTCGCCGAAGCGCTGGAAGGGTTCGAAGATGCCGTCCTTGCTCTCGTCGGGCACGCCCGGCCCGCGGTCCACGACCCGCAGTTCGACGCGCTCCCCCAGGGCGCTGGCGGAGACGGCCACCGGCATGCCCTGCGGGCTGTACTTCACGGCGTTCTCGACGATGTTGGCGACGGCCCGCTCCAGGAGCCCCTTGTCGACCTCGACCATCGGCAGGGTCTCGGGGATGTCCAGCTCGGCGCTGCCGTCGGGAACCCCGCCGAGGGCCATGGGGACGACCTCGTCCAGGTCGATGGCGCGGATCAGCGGGGTGACGGTGCCGGTCTGGAGCCGGGACATGTCGAGGAGGTTCCCCACCAGGTGGTCGAGGCGGTCGGCGCCCTCCTCGATGCCGGCGAGGAGTTCGGCGCGGTCCTGCTCGGACCACTCGACGTCGTCGGACCGCAGGGAGGAGACGGCCGCCTTGATCCCGGCGAGCGGGGTACGCAGGTCATGGCTGACGGCCGCCAGCAGGGACGTACGGATCTTGTTGCCCTCGGCGAGCTTGCGGGCCTCCTCGGCCTCGCCGACGAGCCGCTGCCGGTCCAGTGCGACCGCGGCCTGCGCGGCGAAGGCGCCGAGCACACGGCGGTCCTCGGCAGGCAGCACCCGGCCGGTCAGGGCGAGTGCCAGGTGCTCGCCGACCGGCATGTCCACGTCCGCTTCCTCGGGGCGTTCGACGGGGCGCGAGCCGACGCTCGCGGCGCAGGTCCACGGCTCGACGTCGCTCGCGCGCTCCAGCAGGGCGACGGACTCCATGGAGAAGGTCTCGCGGACGCGTTCGAGGAGGGCCTCCAGGCTGGACTCGCCGCGCAGGACGCCCCCGGCGAGAAAGGAGAGGACCTCCGACTCGGCGCGGAGCCGGGCGGCCTGGTGGGTGCGCCGGGCCGCGAGGTCGACCACGGAGGCCACGGCGGCGGCGACGGCGAAGAAGACGGCGATGGCGACGACGTTGCGGGGGTCGGCGATGGTCCACAGGTGCAGCGGCGGGGTGAAGAAGTAGTTCAGCAGCAGGGACCCGAAGGCGGCCGACGCCAGCGCCGGCAGGAGCCCGCCGAGCAGCGCCGAGGTGACGGTGAGTGCCAGGAACAGGAGCATGTCGTTGGCCAGACCGAGGTCGGCGTCGACGTGGGTGAGCAGCAGGGTGAGCAGCGCGGGGCCGGCGATGCCGGCAAGCCAGCCCCAGATGATCCGGGAGCGGCCCAGGCGGGCGCCGCGCGCGACGGGCAGCCCGCGGCCCTTGGCGACCTCGTCGTGGGTGACGATGTGGACGTCGAGGTCGGGGCCCGACTCGCGGGCGACGGTCTGGCCGACGCCGGGGCCGAGGATGTACTGCCAGGTCTTGCGGCGGCTGGAGCCGAGGACGACCTGGGTGGCGTTGACGCCCCGGGCGAATTCGAGCAGTCCGGAGGGTATGTCGTCGCCTATGACGTGGTGGAACGTTCCGCCGAGGTCCTCGACGAGGGTCCGCTGGACGGCGAGCTCCTTGGGCGAGGCCGCTGTGAGGCCGTCGCTGCGGGCGATGTAGACGGCGAGGACCTCACCGCCCGCGCCCTTCTCGGCGAGCCGGGCGGCGCGCCGGATGAGGGTGCGGCCCTCGGGCCCGCCGGTGAGACCGACGACGATGCGCTCGCGGGCCTGCCACGTGGAGCGGATGTTGTGTTCGCCCCGGTACTGCTGGAGGTATTCGTCGACCCGGTCGGCGGTCCACAGGAGGGCGAGTTCCCGGAGCGCGGTCAGGTTTCCGGGGCGGAAGTAGTTGGCGAGGGACGCGTCGATCCGGTCCGGTTTGTAGATGTTTCCGTGGGCCATGCGGCGACGCAGGGCCTGGGGCGACATGTCGACGAGTTCGATCTGGTCGGCGCGGCGTACGACCTCGTCGGGGACCGTCTCCGTCTGGCGCACCCCGGTGATCGACTCGACGACGTCGCCCAGTGACTCGAGGTGCTGGATGTTGACGGTCGATATGACGTCCACCCCGGCGGCGAGCAGTTCCTGGACGTCCTGCCAGCGCTTGGGGTTCCGCGAGCCGGGCACGTTGGTGTGGGCGAGTTCGTCGACGAGGACGACGGCCGGCTTCCTGGCCAGGACCGCGTCCACGTCCATCTCGGTGAAGGTGGTGTCGCGGTGCGCGAGCGTGCGGCGGGGCACCTGTTCCAGCCCGTGCAGCAGGGCCTCGGTGCGGGGGCGGTCGTGGTGCTCGACGAAGGCGACGACGCAGTCCGTGCCGCGTTCCACGCGCCGGTGTCCCTCGGAGAGCATGGCGTACGTCTTGCCGACACCCGGTGCCGCTCCGAGGTAGATCCGTAGCTTGCCGCGTCCCATGGCATGACCTTACGTGCAGCGAAAGGGACATTCCGCACGAGGGGCAGGCGCCCGCGGCCCTCTTGACGGGATTCTGATGGCCCGGGCCGCGGATCCGCTCCGGACGTCAGTGCTCGATGATCTCGCCGTCGCTCAGCTCCAGGACCCGGTCGGCGAGCCCGAGAAGCTGGGTGTCGTGCGTGGCCACCAGCGCCGTCACGCCCTCGCTGCGGACCACCGCCCGCAGAAGCTCCATCACCGCGAGTCCCGTCTCGGCGTCGAGCTGGCCCGTGGGCTCGTCGGCGATCAGCAGGGCCGGCCGGTTCGCCAGGGCGCGGGCGATGGCGACGCGCTGCTGCTGGCCGCCGGAGAGCTCCCCGGGCCGCTGGGCCGCGTGGTCGGCGAGGCCCACCAGGGCGAGGAGGAGGGCGACCCGCTCCTCGCGCTCCTTCGGGTCGGCCCTGCGCAGGCGCAGGGGCACGCCGACGTTCTCCGCGGCGGTGAGGATCGGGAGGAGACCGAAGGACTGGAAGATGAAGCCGATACGGTCACGGCGCAGCGCCAGGAGCCCGTTCTCGCCGAGCTCCGCGAGTTCCGTCCCGTCGATGGTGATCCGCCCGCCGTCGGGGGTGTCCAGGCCGCCGACGAGGTTGAGCAGCGTGGTCTTGCCGGAGCCGGAGCGGCCTTTGAGGGCGACGAGTTCGCCCTGCGGGATGTCGAAGGAGACCCCGCGCAGGGCGTGGACGGCCGCGGCGCCCGTACCGTACGAGCGCCGGAGGTTCTCCACCCGGACCATGGGTCCGCCGGGCGGGTCCTGGATCAAGCCCGTGCCGGACCGCGCGCTGCTGTCTGTCATCGCGTGACTCCCCCTCGTCGTACGCCTGCGGCGGTCAGTATGGGCCGCCGAGGGGCCGCCGGACCAGGTCCTGGAGACGCCGGTGGGCCGCGTTCCGGACGATGTGTTCGGAATGCGGCCCACCGGCCCTCGGCGAATCGTGTCTCAGCGGACCTCGGTGATCTCCGGTCCGCGCTGGAGCTGGCCCATGCCTCCGGAGAAGCGCGAGCCCTCCTGCTCCTCCTGCTGGATGCCCTCGGGCACCATCTGCGCGTCGTTCGGGAGCTTGAGGACGATCGGGTCGCGCGGGGCCATGGGGCCGTCGCCCCGGACCACGACGGTGTCCCGCACGATCTGCTCGAGCAGACCGGCCGCCTCCGGCTGCACCGCGCCCTGCCCGGAGATCACTCCGCGCAGGAACCAGCGGGGGCCGTCGACTCCCACGAAGCGCACCAGCTGCACACCGCCGGTGCCGTCCGGCAGCTGCACCGGGACCTGGGCCCGCAGCTCCCAGCCCAGCGGGCCCTCGACCTCGTCGATGACACCGCCCTGCTGGGTGATGCCGGAGGCGATCTCCTCACGGACCTCGCCCCAGATGCCTTCCTTCTTCGGTGCGGCGAAGGCCTGCAGCTGCACGGCGCTGTCGCGCAGGACGACGGTCGCCGCGACGATCGCGTCACCCGCGACCTCGACCCGCAGCTCCATGCCCTCGACTCCGGGCACGAAGATGCCGCCGAGGTCCACTCGCCCCTCCTCGGGCTTGGAGACCTCGGAGATGTCCCACGGCCCGTCGGGCCGGGGCGCCGGCGGAAGGTTCACCCGACGCGGCGCGCCGGCCGCGTCGTCGGCGTCGACCTCGTCGACGACCTGCTCGGCCTCGCCCGCTGCGTCCTCAGCGGTACCGCTCTTCTTGCGACGTCCGAACACGTCACTGTCCTTCCCGGTCGGATACGACCGAAGCGTATCGATTCCCACCCGTGGTGCCGTCCACGGCGGCATGACCGCCGGTGGACCCGAAGCCCCCCTCGGCCCGCGCCGAGCCGGGAAGCTCCGCCACCTCGTGGAAGCGCACCTTCTCGACCTGCTGGACGACCAGTTGGGCAATCCGGTCGAACCGTTCGAACCGCACGCTCTCGCGCGGGTCGAGATTGACCACGATCACCTTGATCTCTCCACGGTACCCGGCATCCACCGTCCCCGGGGCATTCACAAGGGCGACTCCGCACCTGGCCGCGAGGCCGGAACGCGGGTGCACGAAGGCGGCGTAGCCGTCCGGCAGGGCGATGGAGACTCCGGTGGGCAGCACGGCCCGCTCCCCGGGGGCCAGGACGGCCGCCTCGGTGGTCACCAGATCGGCCCCGGCGTCGCCGGGATGGCCGTAGGCCGGGATCGGTACGTCCGGGTCCAGGCGCCGGATCAGTACGTCGACAGGATTGCGCATCAGGGGTTCACCTCGAAGGCGCGGGCGCGCCGGACCTGGTCGGGGTCGGACATGGCGGCCTGGATCTCCTCCGGGCGGCCGTTGTCGATGAAGTGGTCGACCTTGACCTCGATGAAGAGGGCGTCGGCACGGACCGCGACGGGGCCGTCGGGCCCGCCGATCCGGCCGGTGGCGGTCGAGTAGATCTTGCGCCCGTGCACAGCGGTGACCTCGGCCTCCAGGTGCAGGACGGTGCCGACCGGTACGGGCCGCGCGAAGTCGGTCTCCAGCCGGCCGGTGACGGCGATGACCCGCAGCAGCCAGCTCAGGGAGCCGAGGGTCTCGTCGAGCGCGGTGGCGAGGACGCCGCCGTGCGCGAGGCCGGGCGCGCCCTGGTGGTCGGGGGTCACCGTGAACTCGGCGCTGACGCGCACGCCCTCGCCGGCCCGGGCCTCCAGGTGGAGACCGTGGGGCTGTCCGCCGCCGCACCCGAAGCAGTACGCGTAGTGCGCGCCGAGCAGCTCGCCCGGGGCGGGCGCGTCGGGGTGGCGTACCGGCGGTATGGCGTCGGCCGGCGGGGTGAGGGCGGCAGATGTTGCAGTCACAGCCGCAGACCTTACCCGCGAGGCCGGGCGTGGGTCGCGCCGTGCCAAGCTTGGACGTATGCAGCCTTCCGTACCTCCCTCCGCGCCGCGCTTCGACGAACGTCTGACCGCCCCCCGCTCGTGGTGGGTGATCACGGCTCTGCTGGGTGTGTCCGGCGGTCTGGTCATGTTCCCGCTGGGCACGGTCCCGACGCTGGGCGGGCTGATCGCGGCGGGGGCGCTGGCGGCGGTCGTCGTCTCCTCGTACGGCTCGGCGCGGATCCGGGTGGTGGCCGGTTCGCTGGTGGCGGGCGACGCGCGGATCCCGGTGGCGGCGCTGGGCGCTCCGGAGGTGCTGGACGCGGAGGAGGCGCGCGCCTGGCGCACGTTCAAGGCCGATCCGCGCGCCTTCATGCTGCTGCGCGGTTACGTCCCGCGCGCGGTCCGGATCGAGGTGACCGATCCGGCGGACCCGACGCCGTACGTGTACCTGTCCAGCCGTGACCCGGAGGGCCTGGCCGCGGCTCTGGAGGCCGCGCGCGCGGAGAGCCCGGACAGGCACACGGAGAGCCCGGACAGCGACGCCTCGGACGCCGAGGCGCAGAAGCCGGTCTCCTGAGGCCGGCCCCGCCGGTCCTCCGAGGCCGTCATTGTGAAGCCGGTCCTCCCAGGCCCTAGAAGCCGATCTCCTTGGGGTTCTCGGGCTGCTCCAGCGGGGGCAGCCCTTCCAGGGCCTCCCAGGGGACCTGGCGGCGCCGCAGGTCCTTGCGGACGTGCTCGGCGACCTTCTTGGTGTCGCGGCGGTTCATCATCGCGCCGACGGTGGCCCCGATCATGAACGGCATCAGGCTCGGCAGGTTGCGCACCAGGCGCTTGGTGATCTGCTGGCGCAGCTCTCGCTTGAGCTGTCCGCCGAGCGCCGCGTTGACGGTGGTCGGTTTGGTGGGGTCGATGCCCCGCTCCTCCGTCCAGGAGGTCAGGTAGGCGGTCGACCGCTGGGTGAGGGTGCCGGGCGGCCGCAGGCCGTACACCTCGTGCAGCTCGGCGATGAGCTTGAGCTCGATCGCGGCGACTCCGGTGATCTCGGCGGCGAGCTCGGCCGGCATCGCGAGGGGTACCGGGAGCATGGCGGCGGCGCCGATGCCGGCGCCGACGGTCGAGCTGGCGTTGGCGGCGCCCGCGATGAGCTTGTCGGCGATCTGCTCGGGCCCGAGCCCCGGGAACTGCTTGCGGAGGGTCGCCAGATCCCGCACGGGGACGCGGGGGGCGATCTCGATGATCCGGTCGGCGAGGTGGCCGAGGCCGGCCTTGGCGCTCTCGCCGCCACGCTTCACACCGCGTTTGACGGCGTCGATCCGCGCGCGGTCGAGTTTCATACGGTCCAGCTGTACGCGCGCCGGATTGGCGACGCGCTTGACGGCGTCGAGACGGCCCCCGTCACGCGGGGCCTCCCGTTCCACCGCCTCCGGTGTCCCGGCCGGTCCGGTCGCACCTGCTTCGAGCGAGGCCGTGGGGCCCCGCTCGACGTCACGTGCGCCGAGGGAGGGCAGGTGGGCGGTCTGCTCGGCTTCGGGGGCCTCCTGAGCTCCCTTCGCCGGGTCCGAGCCGCCCTGATACGCCTCCGGCTTCCCGGGAAGCCGGAAGCGTCGCTTCCGAGACGGTGTGTCGCCTGCCACGGCCGACCGATCCTCAGTCGCAGTCGCGGCAGATCGGCTGACCGTTCTTCTCCCGAGCCAGCTGGCTGCGGTGGTGCACGAGGAAGCAGCTCATGCAGGTGAACTCGTCGGCCTGCTTCGGCAGGACCCGTACGGCGAGCTCCTCGTTCGAGAGGTCCGCGCCGGGCAGCTCCAGGCCTTCGGCGGCCTCGAACTCGTCGACGTCGACCGTCGAGGTCGACTTGTCGTTCCGGCGAGCCTTCAGTTCCTCAAGGCTGTCCGAATCGACGTCGTCGTCGGTCTTGCGTGGGGTGTCGTAATCCGTTGCCATGTCGCTCTCCCCCTCTGGGTGGTTGCGGTGTCTCCAGCGCACGTAACGCGTGAGAGGCCGGACTTGTGCCCGACCCGAGGCGGAGATTTTGCCTCACATCAAGGTCTGTTACTCAATCGACACCCAACCGGCCCTCTCACGAGTGAGCGGCTTTGGGTGGCGAACGGGACCGTACACGGTCCTCCTGCCGTACTTCACGGGCGCCACCCCGTGTACTTCCCGTCATCCAGGGCCCCGGAAACCCGGACGTTTCCGGGTTTTCCGAGGGCATTCTCGATCACGGAGAGTAGAGAGCCGGGTGTTCGTTCCTGTGATCGATCACACATGAGCGTCTCAGAAACGGGACCCGGTAATTCCGCGCAAAGCGAACGGAACCGGCTGGTACCCGAAGTGTGTCAGATCGGGAGAGTGACACGCATCACGAGACCGCCGCCTTCGCGGGGCTCCGCGATGATACGGCCACCGTGGGCCCGCGCGACGGAACGGGCGATCGACAGGCCGAGACCGACCCCCTTGTCGCTCCCGGTCCGCTCCTGCCGGAGCCTTCTGAAGGGCTCGAAGAGGTTGTCGATCTCGTACGCGGGGACCACGGGGCCCGTGTTCGAGACGACGAGGACCGCCTGGCCGTGCTGCGTCTCGGTGGTGACCTCCACCCACCCCTCTTCGGCCAGGTTGTACCGCACGGCGTTCTGGACGAGGTTCAGGGCGATCCGCTCGAGCAGCACGCCGTTGCCCTGGACGACGGCGAGCGCCCGCTCGCCGCGGATCTCGACGCCCTTGGCCGTGGCCTCCGCGTGCACCTGGTCGATGGCGCGCGAGGCGACCTCGGCGAGGTCCACGGGCTTGCGCTCGACGATCTGGTTGTCGCTGCGGGCGAGCAGCAGCAGGCCCTCCACCAGCTGCTCGCTGCGCTCGTTGGTGGCGAGCAGGGTCTTGCCGAGCTGCTGGAGCTCCACGGGCGCCCCCGGGTCCGAGAGATGGACCTCCAGCAGCGTGCGGTTGATCGCCAGGGGGGTGCGCAGCTCGTGCGAGGCGTTCGCGACGAACCGCTGCTGGGCCGTGAAGGCCCGCTCCAGGCGTTCCAGCATCTCGTCGAAGGTGTCCGCGAGCTCCTTCAGCTCGTCGTCCGGGCCGTCCAGCTCGATCCGCCGGGCCAGGTCCGATCCGGCCACCTGGCGGGCGGTCCGGGTGATCCGGCCCAGGGGCGAGAGCACCCGGCCCGCCATCGCGTAGCCGAAGGCGAAGGCGATGATGCTCAGACCCAGCAGGGCGAAGAGGGAGCGGCGCAGGAGGTCGTCCAGCGCCATGTCCCCCTGGTGCCGCAGGCAGGCGGAGACGGCCTCGTTGAGCTGCTCGCCGGTGCCCTGGACGGGCAGCCGGCACCAGGAGGTGGTCGGCTGGACCTTGCCCTCGACGACCTTGAAGGGCAGCGCGGAGGCGCTCTCGCCCAGCGCCTGGGCGGTGAACAGGTAGATGATCGAGAGCAGCAGGATGCCGGCGATCAGGAACATGCCGCCGTACAGCAGGGTGAGCCGTATGCGGATCGTCGGCCGCAGCAGGGGCCTGACCGGGTCCCTGGGGTCCCAGGTGGGTTTCGGGGGCGCCTGAGGGGGCGCGGGGGTCGCGGCCATCGGATCAGATCCGGTAGCCGGAGCCGGGGACGGTGACGATGACGGGCGGTTCGCCGAGCTTGCGGCGCAGCGTCATCACCGTGACCCGTACGACGTTGGTGAACGGGTCGGTGTTCTCGTCCCAGGCCTTCTCCAGGAGCTGCTCGGCCGAGACGACCGCGCCCTCGCTGCGCATCAGGACCTCCAGAACGGCGAACTCCTTCGGCGCGAGCTGGACCTCCTTGCCGTCGCGGAAGACCTCGCGGCGGTTGGGGTCGAGCTTGATGCCGGCGCGCTCCAGGACGGGCGGCAGGGGCACGGTGGTACGCCGGCCCAGGGCCCGCACGCGCGCGGTGAGCTCGGTGAAGGCGAAGGGCTTGGGGAGGTAGTCGTCCGCGCCCAGTTCCAGGCCCTCCACGCGGTCGCTGACATCGCCGGAGGCCGTGAGCATCAGGACGCGGGTGGGCATCCCCAGCTCGACGATCCTGCGGCAGACGTCGTCACCATGGACGAGGGGGAGGTCCCGGTCGAGGACCACCACGTCGTAGTCGTTCACCCCGATGCGTTCGAGGGCCGCGGCGCCGTCGTACACGACGTCGACCGCCATGGCCTCCCGGCGCAGTCCGGTGGCCACCGCATCGGCGAGCAGCTGCTCGTCCTCGACGACGAGTACGCGCACGTCGCATTCCTTCCTGCGGGCCCTTGTCCTTCACACGGACGGGGCGGTTTCCGAAGCACTGACTGGCACTGACTGTGCGTGCCCATCCTGCCCCGTACGCGCGTAAACCGGCTGTAAGGCGGCTGTGGCGCCGGAGCCGGAAGGCACGCGGGCGAGGTGGGGGGCGTGTAGGTGCACGGACGGGGTCGGAAAAGGGGCGTGCGGAGAATTCACCGGATTCACGGGCCAGTTGAGGTTTCTGTGAGGAACGCCGTGGGGAGGACGTCTGCACACCCCGAGATCACGCCCTGTATGTGGCGCGCCACCGACCGCTCTGTCCCCAGAGGTTGCAGCGTGTGATCCGACCCACCCTCGGCACACCCCCGTGCCACCGACCCATGACGAGGGGGCGCACGATGGACGCTTTCACCGCAGGACTGCTGCAGCGCATTAGGACTGCGCAGACCGACCTCACACGGGCACGCGAGACGGGCGACGACTTCCTCGCGGAGGTCGAGCAGGCCGAACTCGAGGACCTGCACCGCCTGGCCGCCGAACACGGCGTGGAGGTCGGCGCCGTCAGCGTTTGATCCCTGACGTGCGGGGGCCCCGGTGTCGACGACACCGGGGCCCCTTCGCGTGCGGGTCCGCCGGCCGGGCGGCGGACGCCCTCAGTCGTGCCAGGCCTCGAACTCCTCCAGAAGCTCCTGGAGCGGCTCGAAGACGCCCCGGGGGGCCGCGATCGCCAGCTCGCCCGAGGGGCGCTCTCCGGGCCGCCCACCGGTCAGGGCGCCCGCCTCACGGGCGACGAGGTCACCGGCGGCGAGGTCCCAGGGGGCGAGACCGCGCTCGTAGTAGCCGTCGAGACGGCCCGCGGCGACGTCGCAGAGGTCGATGGCGGCCGATCCGCCGCGGCGGATGTCGCGCAGGCGCGGGATCAGCCGCTGCGCGATGTCCGCCTGGCGGGCGCGCCGGGTCTGCACGTAGGCGAAGCCGGTGGAGATCAGCGCCTGCTCCAGCGGGGGCGCGGGGCGGGCGGCCAGGCGGCGCTCGCCGAGGTACGCGCCGCCGCCGAGCACGGCCCGGAAGGTCTCGTTCCGCATCGGGGCCTCGACCACGCCGACGACGGTCTCGCCGTCGCGCTCGGCGGCGATGGAGACGGCCCAGGTGGGCAGCCCGTACAGGTAGTTCACGGTGCCGTCGAGCGGGTCGATCACCCAGCGGACCCCGCTGGTCCCGGGGGCGGCGGCGCCCTCCTCACCGAGGAAGCCGTCCTCGGGCCGGTGTTCGGCGAGGAATCCGGTGATCAGCTTCTCGGCGGCGATGTCCATCTCGGTGACGATGTCGATCGGGCTGGATTTGGTCTTCGCCACCGCCAGGTCGTCGGGCCGGCCGTCGCGGAGCAGCGCGCCCGCCCGGCGTGCGGCCTCCAGGGCGAGGTCGAGCAGTTCGGCGAGCAGAGGGTCGGTCGGCACAGGGTTCACGGGCTGGGTCACAGGTGCTCCTCATGCGTACGGATCGTGCGCGGGATCATGCGTACGGGCTGTCGGCTCCGGCCGCCGCGGGACGCTCCGCCCTCGCCGGGCAGCAGCCGATCGGGCAGAGGTCGTGGGAGGGCCCGAGGGCGCCGAGGGCGCAGCGCTCGGCCCGGACGCCGCGCTCGCTCGCCGCGCGCTCCATGACGAGCTCCCGCACGGCCGCCGCGAACCGGGGGTCGGCCCCGACCGTCGCGGAGCGCCGTACGGGAAGGCCCAGCTCGGCCGCCTTGGCGGTGGCCTCCGTGTCGAGGTCGTACACCACCTCCATGTGGTCCGAGACGAAGCCGATGGGGACCATCACGGCGGCCGGGACGCCGGCTGCGTGCAGCTCCTCCAGGTGGTCGCAGATGTCCGGCTCCAGCCAGGGGATGTGCGGGGCGCCGCTGCGGGACTGGTAGACGAGCTTCCAGGGGTGTTCGACGCCGGTCCGCTCGCGGATCTCGTCGACGACGACCCGGGCCACGTCGAGGTGCTGCTTCACGTAGGCGCCGCCGTCGCCGTGCTCGCCGGCGGGGCCGGAGGTGTCCGCCGCGGAGTCGGGGATGGAGTGGGTCGTGAAGGCGAGGTGCGCGCCGGCCCGGACGGACTCGTCGAGGTCGGCCAGCGAGGCGAGCACGCCCTCGACCATGGGCTCGACGAAGCCGGGGTGGTTGAAGTAGTGCCGGAGCTTGTCGACCCGGGGCAGCGGAAGCCCTTCCGCCTCCAGCTCCGCGAGTGCGTCGGCGAGGTTCTCGCGGTACTGCCGGCATCCGGAGTACGAGGCGTAGGCGCTGGTGGCGAGGACGGCGATGTGACGCCTGCCGTCGGTGACCATCTCCCGCAGGGTGTCGGTGAGGTACGGCGCCCAGTTCCGGTTCCCCCAGTAGACCGGCAGGTCGAGGCCGGCCCGCGCGAAGTCCTGGCGCAGCGCGTCGAGCAGTGCGCGGTTCTGGTCGTTGATCGGGCTGACGCCACCGAAGAGGAAGTAGTGCTGCCCCACTTCCTTCAGCCGCTCCTTGGGGATCCCTCGGCCGCGGGTGACGTTCTCCAGGAAGGGGACGACGTCGTCCGGGCCCTCGGGGCCGCCGAAGGAGAGCAGCAGAAGAGCGTCGTACGGGGCGGGATCGTGCTGATCGGACATGGCACCGATCCTCCCACCCGGCGCTGACGGCCGATGGTGCGCCCCGGCCGAAAATGCTGCTGCGGCACCGAGTTCAAGGCCGTAGGCTTTAGCTATTAATTACACGTGTTGAGCAGATGCCCGGAGATCCCCTTGCCCAGTCCTTACCGCGCGATCTTCGCGGCGCCCGGCACCAGATCGTTCTCGGTCGCCGGATTCATCGGCCGCATGCCGCTGTCCATGATGGGCATCGGCATCGTCACCATGATCTCCCAGGTCACGGGGCGGTACGGGCTCGCGGGCGCGCTCTCCGCGACCATGGCGATGGCCGCCGCCGTGCTGGGTCCGCAGGTCTCCCGGCTGGTCGACCGGTACGGCCAGCGCCGGGTGCTGCGGCCGGTCACCCTCGTCTCGCTGGTCGCCGCCGCCGGACTGCTGCTCTGCGTCCAGCAGGGCGCGCCGGACTGGACGCTGTTCGTCTTCACCGCGGTGATCGGCTGCGTACCGAGCCTCGGCGCCATGACCAGGGCCCGCTGGGCCGCCATCTACCACGGGGAGGCGCGCCGGCTGCACACCGCGTACTCCTGGGAGTCGATCGTCGACGAGGTGTGCTTCATCTTCGGTCCGATCATCTCCATCGGTCTTTCGACCATCTGGTTCCCCGAGGCCGGGCCGCTCTTCGCGGCCGTCTTCCTCGCCATCGGCGTCTTCTGGCTGACCTCGCTGCGCGCCACCGAGCCCGAGCCGCACCCGAGCGACGGGCACTCCGGGGGTTCCGCGCTCCGCTCCCCCGGCCTGCAGGTACTGGCCCTCGCCTTCGTCGCGACGGGCGCGATCTTCGGCTCGGTCGACGTGGTGACCGTGGCCTTCGCGGAGGAGCAGGGCAGCAAGGCCGCCGCCAGTCTGGTGCTCGCGGTCTACGCCCTGGGCTCCTGCCTGGCCGGCGCCGTGTTCGGCCTGCTGCACCTCAAGGGCGAGCCCTCGCGCAGGTGGCTGTTGGGCGTCTGCGCGATGGCCGTGAGTATGATCCCCCTCCTACTGGCCGGGAACTTGCCGTTGCTGGCCGTGGCGCTCTTTGTCGCGGGCCTGTCCATCGCACCGACGATGGTGACCACCATGGCCCTCGTCGAAGCGCACGTACCCCGCACCATGCTGACCGAGGGCATGACCTGGACAGGGACCGGGCTGGCGATCGGTGTGGCGCTCGGCTCCTCGGCCGCCGGCTGGATGGTCGACGCCTCGGGCGCGGAAGCGGCGTACGTGGTGCCCGTCGTCTCGGGCGCGCTCGCGGCCCTGGTGGGTCTCCTGGGGTACCGCCGGCTGCGCAGGCCGGTGCCGACTGGGGAGGGGCAGCGTGACCAGGACGCCGACAGAGCGGACGACGAGCGCAAGGACGGCGAGCAGCCCGTGGCGTAACTGGGCGGGGAACGTCACTTCCCGTCCCGTACGGGAGGTGCGCCCGGCCTCGGCCGAGGAGCTGGCCGACGCGATCAGGGAGGCGGCCTCGGACGGGCTCCGGGTGAAGACGGTCGGCACCGGCCACTCCTTCACCTCGATCGCCGCCACGGACGGCGTGCTGGTCCGGCCGGATCTGCTCACGGGCATCAGGCACATCGACCGCGAGGCCATGACGGTCACGGTGGAGTCCGGCACTCCGCTCAAGCGGCTCAACGTGGCGCTGGCCCGGGAGGGCCTGTCGCTCACGAACATGGGCGACATCATGGAGCAGACGGTCGCGGGGGCCACGTCCACGGGCACGCACGGCACGGGCCGCGACTCGGCCTCGATCGCCGCGCAGATCCGGGAGCTGGAGCTGGTCACCGCCGACGGCCGGCTGATGACCTGCTCCGAGAAGGAGAATCCCGAGGTCTTCGCGGCCGCGCGGATCGGACTCGGCGCGCTCGGTGTGGTCACGGCGCTCACCCTCGCCGTGGAGCCGGTCTTCCTGCTCACCGCGCGCGAGGAGCCGATGAGCTTCGACCGGGTCACCTCGGAGTTCGACGCGCTGCACGCGGAGAACGAGCACTTCGAGTTCTACTGGTTCCCGCACACCGACAACTGCAACACCAAGCGCAACAACCGCAGCGCCGGCCCGGCCGCGCCGCCCGGACGGGTCAGCGGCTGGATCGACGACGAGCTGCTCTCCAACGGGGTCTTCCAGCTCGCCTGTTCGCTGGGCCGTGCGGTCCCTCCCGTCATTCCGTCGCTCGCCAAGATCTCCAGCCGCGCGCTGTCGGCCCGTACGTACACCGACATCCCGTACAAGGTGTTCACCTCCCCGCGCCGGGTGCGCTTCCTGGAGATGGAGTACGCCCTGCCGCGCGAGGCGGCCGTCGCGGCGCTGCGCGAGGTGAAGGCGATGCTGGAGCGCTCGCCGCTCAAGGTGAGCTTCCCGGTGGAGGTGCGGACGGCCCCCGCCGACGACATCGCGCTCTCGACGGCATCGGGCCGGGATACGGCGTACATCGCCGTCCATCTCTACAAGGGGACGCCCTACCGCGGGTACTTCACGGCGGTGGAGCGCATCATGACCGCGCACGGCGGCCGGCCGCACTGGGGCAAGGTGCACACCCGGGACGCCGCGTACTTCTCCGAGGTCTATCCGCGCTTCGCCGAGTTCACGGCGCTGCGCGACCGTCTCGACCCGGAACGGCTCTTCGCCAACGACTATCTGCGCCGGGTCCTCGGGGACTGACGGTCAGCCGGCCGGCGGAGCCTCCTGGCCACCGGCCCCGGTGGCGGTGGACGGGCTCCCCGTCGGGTCCGCGGTCGGCGTCGCGCCGGAGGGTGTGGGCGTCGGGGTGGCCGGGGGCCTCGGGTCGTCCCCGGCCGAACGCGAGGGCGTCGGAGCGGGGTCGGGGGTGTTCCCACCGGTGCCCGGGGACGGCGTGACCGCCCCGTCGCCCGTCCCCTCCGGCTCCCGCTGCCGCTGTCGCTGCTCGTTCGACGGTTGTCCGGAGGGCGTCGGGCCGGTCGAGGGATCGGTCGGGACTCCGCTCCCGTCGCCGCTGCCGCTGCCGCCGTTGCCACGGACGACCGAGCCGAAGGTGGTGGTCCCCTTGGTCCCGCTGAAGTCCTGATCGGACATCAGTTCGTAGGTAGTGATGCCTCCCATCGCGATGAGGAAGACGAGCGCGGCCGCGATGCCGGAGCGCTTCCAGCCCCGGACACGCGTGCCGTGCGTGGTGGCCCTGCCGAACTCCTCGCCGAACCCGTCGCCGCTTCCCCCGACGCTTCCCTCGCCGTACGAGGACGCTTCGCGTCCGCCGACGGTCGCGAGAACCCGCGCGCGGTCCGCCGCCTGCCGCCGTGCCGCCGCCGTCGGCGGTTCGGCCGGCACGGCGACGACTCGTATCTGCTCTCCCGTGCGCTTGAAGAGGTGCTGGAAGACGGAACCGCCGCAGGTCGCGATGACACTGATCACACCGGCGCCGAGGATCGTGCCGTACACGCCGAGGGTGGAGGCGAGTTTGGCGGCGACGACCGCGGCGACCGCACTGCCCGAGACCTGAGCGACGCTCAGGTCGAGCCGCTTCTTCTTCTCACCGTTCTGCTCCTTCTCCATACCCAGAAGGGACAAATGGGCGAAGTGAAAAGTTCCGTTTCTGCTGGTTCTGTGAAGAGCGACACGTGCGAGCGGGCATGCCGGAGACTCAACTCCCGTACCTCCGGAGAAGTTGAGCGGCGTGCCGGTCCACTCAGGTGGCCCGAATGGAGTACTGTGTCGAGCCCTGGGTCCGGGCTCTCGCGAGGGTGCTCGGGGTCCAACGGGAGGGGGCCGAACGTGGCGCTCGAACCGGCGGCGCCGCGGCACCGCACGGTCGCCCGATGCACAGCGTGACGAGCTGTCACTCTGCGTTGCAGACAGGTAACCGTGCCATAACGGCGTTCCAGGGTCCATGCCCGACACGCCGGGCAACTCGGCAAGGTTGTGGCAGGCTGCACCCGGGCAGGCCACACTCGACTAGCGGAAGCAGCGACGCACGTGACGTCGGCAGGCACCACCCGGGAGGTCCCCATGCCCGAACTGCGTGTCGTGGCCGTCTCCAACGACGGCACACGACTGGTGCTGAAGGCTGCTGACAGCACGGAGTACACGCTTCCGATCGACGAGCGGCTGCGCGCCGCCGTGCGCAACGACCGCGCGCGGCTCGGTCAGATCGAGATCGAGGTGGAGAGCCACCTCCGCCCCCGCGACATCCAGGCGCGGATACGTGCCGGTGCCTCCGCCGAGGAGGTCGCGCAGCTCGCCGGCATCCCCGTCGACCGCGTACGGCGCTTCGAGGGCCCCGTGCTCGCGGAGCGGGCGTTCATGGCGGAGCGGGCCCGTAAGACGCCCGTCCGCAGGCCCGGCGAGAACACCGGACCGCAGCTCGGTGAGGCGGTGCAGGAGCGGCTGCTGCTGCGCGGCGCCGAGAAGGACACCGTGCAGTGGGACTCCTGGCGCCGTGACGACGGCACCTGGGAGGTGCTGCTCGTCTACCGGGTGGCCGGCGAGGTCCACACGGCGAGCTGGACGTACGACCCGCCCAGGCGGCTCGTCCAGGCCGTGGACGACGAGGCGCGCGCGCTGATCGGCGAGACGGACGACACGATCGCCGCCGCGCCGGAGCCCAGCTTCCCCTTCGTGCCGCGCATCGCCCGGCTGCCGCGCGACCGGCCGCTGGACCGTGCCCTGGACCGTCAGATGGAGCGTCAGCAGGAACGGCCGGCTCCGGTTGCCGAGCCGGAGGAGGAACGGGACTCGCTCACGAGCCTCCTGGAGGCCGTGCCGAGCTTCCGTGGCGACATGGTCGTCCCGGACCGGAACTCCGAACCGCCGTCGTCCGAGCCCTCCGACGACCCCGAGGCGGAAGAGCCTCCGGCACCTGCCGCCTCGGCGGGCGCGGGCGCGGCGTACGCCGACGTCCTGATGCCCCGTGCGGTCTCGGGCCACCGCGACCGCCTGACGGGCACCACCGACCGCCAGGCCGAGGCGGACGGCGTCCGCCCGGGCCGCCGCGCGGCGGTGCCCAGCTGGGACGAGATCGTCTTCGGCACGCGAAGGAAGAAGCAGGACTGACGTCCGTAGGGAAGAAGGGGCTCGCGCCTGCTCGGCGCGGGCCCCTTCTCCCACGGCAAGTCATACGCCGTCTAGGGGTTCGGGCCCGTCGCCACCGGGCGGGTGGGGTCGTTGGACCACTCCGACCAGGAACCGGCGTAGAGGGCGGCCGGGATGCCCGCGATCGTCAGCGCCAGCACCTCGTGCGCGCCCGATACGCCCGAGCCGCAGTAGACGCCCACGGCCTCGCCCGAGACGGTGTCCGCCGCCTCGCCGGCCGTGCCCAGGACCGCGTCGGCGCCGAGCTTCGAGAAGCGCGCCGCCAGGGCCTCCGCGGGCAGGAAGCGGCCCGTCTCGTCCACGTTCTCCGTCGTCGGGGCCGACACCGCGCCCGGGATGTGGCCGCCGACCGGGTCGATGGGCTCCACGTCGCCGCGGTAGCGCTCCGCCGCCCTAGCGTCGAGCAGCAGGCCGGAGCGGGCCAGGGCAGCGGCGCCGTCGGCGTCGAGCAGGCCGACGGCGCCCGGTCGCGGCGCGAAGTCGCCCGGCTCCGGGCTCGGGGTCTCCTGCGACAGGCCGTGTCCCTCCGCCGTCCACGCCGCGAGACCGCCGTCGAGGACCCGTACGTCCGCGTGACCCGTCCAGCGCAGCAGCCACCAGGCGCGGGCCGCACCCCAGCCGAGCCAGTCGTCGTAGACGACGACGGGCGTGTCCCCCGAGACGCCCGCGCGGCGCATCACCGCTCCGAACTCCGCCACGTCCGGCAGCGGGTGGCGCCCGCCGGTGCCGGGCGGACCGGCCAGTTCCCTGTCCAGGTCCACGTAGACCGCGCCGGGGAGGTGCCCGGCCTCGTACGCCGGCCGTCCGGGCGGGCCGCCGAGCTGCCAGCGGACGTCCAGCAGGACCGGCGGCCTGGCCCCGGCCGACTCACTCACGAGTTCGCTTGCGGTGATGATGGGCTTCATGGGTGCCATCCTCGCGCAGCCCGCGCCGCACCGGACCACGGCAGGACGGCGGACCGGAGAACCAGGCATCCTCGCGCGGGATCCCGCCAAAGCACGGCGCGGCCCTGGCGCGCGGCGCGCCCGGGGGTGCGAGCATCTGCACGGGGCGCGCGGCACCGCCGCGCGTACGACAGCCGAACGGCGGGCAGTAATCCGCTACGGAGCCCTGAGGGCCCGGCTCCCACCGCCCGTACGCGCCCGTGCGCACGGCTTGTCCCCCCGTACGGCCACGACGATGGTCCGAGGAGAGTGACGATGACCGAGGCGACTCGGCGCACACCCGGTACACCCTGTTGGGTGAGTTTGATGGTGCACGGGCTTGACGCGACCCAGCAGTTCTACGGCGCGCTGTTCGGCTGGGAGTTCGTTCCCGGGCCGCGGCAGCTCGGCCCGTACGCCCGCGCGCTGCTCGACGGCAAGGAAGTGGCGGGGATCGGCCAGCTGCCGCCCGATCGGCATCTGCCGGTCGCCTGGACGCCCTATCTGGCCACGGACGACGCCGACGAGACCGCGGAGGCCATCCGCAGCTGCGGGGGGACGGTCGCCGTCGGCCCGATCGACGCCGCCGAGGCCGGACGGATGGCGATCTGTTCCGATCCGACCGGCGCCGTCTTCGGGGTCTGGCAGGCCGAGCTGCACCACGGCATCGCGGCCGCGGGGCCGCCCGGGACGCCGGTGTGGAACGAACTGCTGACGTACGAGACCTCGGCGGTCGGCAAGTTCTACCGGAGCGTGTTCGGGTACGAGGCCGAGCCGGTCGACTCCGCGGACTTCGACCGGGTGACGCTCCGTCTGGCGGGCCGCCCGGTCGCGTCCCTGAACGGCGTCGGTACGGCCCTCCCCCGTGACCGGGGCGCGCACTGGATGACGTCCTTCGAGGTCGCCGACACCGACGCGGCCGCCCACCTGGTCGCCGAGCTTGGCGGCCGGGTGCTGCGGCCGCCGGAGGAGGGCACGCCGGGCCGGCGCGCCCTGGTCGCGGACCCGGAGGGCGCGGTCTTCACCATCGTCCGGTCGGCGGCTTCGCCGGCGGCCTGACCGGTCTGGGGCCGGGGGCCGTCGCCCCCGGCCGCCCCGGGGCCAGCGGGGTCAGTTCCGGCCGCTCCGGGTGAGGCTCCGGCGGAGCCGGGACCCGGCCGTCCGCGCGTCGCCGCCGGGAAGTCCGAGCTCGGTCAGCCGTTCCCGCTGGAAGTACCGGGCGGTGTCCTCGTCGCCCTGACGCGCCGTGAGGTACGCCGCCGTCTCCGCGCGCAGGAGGGGGTGGAGCCGCGGCTGCATGCAGTGGCCCACGGCGCGCACGAGCGGGGTCAGCGTCCCCGGCGCGGCGCCGGGGACGGCCGGGCCGTCGCCGGACTCCAGGTCCGCGACGATGTGGTCCACGACGGTCAGCGGCACCCGGTTGCTGTTCTCGTACGGCTTGAGCCGTTCCAGGACCGTGCCGGTGCCCACCCGGGCGATCGGGACGTCGTAGTAGACGGACGCGGTGAGCATGGCGGTGGAGAAGCAGCCGACGACGAGTCGCGGCCGGCAGCGCTCGTAGAAGGTCTCGGCGAGCAGCGGGCCGTCCAGGACCGTGAGACGTACGCCGGACGCCTCGGCCGCCTCGTGCAGGGCCGTCGAGTAGCGGGCGGGCGCGGTCGGGTGCGGCTTGAAGACGACCGACGTGTGCCCGGCCGCGGCTGCTCCGCGGAGCATCCGGATGTGCAGCTCCTCCTCCTCGTCGGCGGTGAGGATGCCGAGGGCGGCGAGGTACTGGCCGAGGAGGAGGGCGGTGGGCTCGGCCGCGACCGCCGCCCTCACCTGCCGGTCGTCCTCCGCCGCCTCGGCGATCTCGGCGAGCACGGCGCGGAACGCCGCGTCGGGGACCAGTTCGGGCTCGACGCCGTACTCGGCCAGCAGCAGCGGACGCAGCCCCGGCACCAGGTCGAGGTGGAGCAGGCGCCGGACGCGGCAGGCGATCGACTGCGGCAGCTCGCCGCGCGTCGGCCCGTAGCTCATCAGTCCGTCGGCGTACAGCTGGACGGAACTCTCGGCGAAGAGGGCGGCGAGGGCCTTGGCGGGATTGACCTGGATGGACTCGACGATCAGCTCGACCGGAGCGTCGCCCAGTCCCCACGCCGTGCGGAAGACCCGCTGCCACAGGACCACCTCCTCGGGGCGGGGGGCCCAGGAGCTGGGGTGGTGCGGGT
The DNA here is from genome assembly GCF_055564335.1 of Streptomyces sp. NPDC029139. NCBI lineage: Bacteria > Bacillati > Actinomycetota > Actinomycetes > Kitasatosporales > Streptomycetaceae > Streptomyces > Streptomyces sp. NPDC029139. Next base: position 81,941 of record NZ_JBVHWN010000014.1, read on the forward strand.
GGATGGCCTCGTTCCAGTCGACGGTCTCGTCGAACCGGGCGACGATCCGGTCGTAGCCGGTCATCGCGTCGAGGCGCAGGGCCGTCTCCGGGATCTCGGCGTTGTGGGACACGAGCAGGATCCGCCGGGCGTCCTCGCGGGCGCCGAACAGGCCCGCGTCGAGCGCCGCCGCCAGCGTGGCCGCGCCGTACAGCGTCGACACCTGGAAGATCTGGATGCGTGGTCGCGCGGTCATGGGTCAGGCGGTCCTTCCGGTGGCGCGCAGGCTCCGCAGCAGCGTGCTGCGGGTGCTGTCCATCGTGTCCAGGGTCTCGTCGAGCACCTGCTGCGGCATGCGGCGCAGGGCGTCGGTCACGTTCTGCCGGAGCCGCTTGGTCACGGCCGGCTCGTACTGGTCGGCCTTGCCCATGTGGAAGGCGATCATGGCGCAGTAGGTGCGGACCGCCTTCGGCAGGAAGCGGTCGGCCTCGGGGTCCTTCGACACCTCTTCGAGGAGGAGGTCGTACGACGGAATGAAGTCCAGTTGGCGGTTGTCGGTGATCTGGGTGAGCGAGGTGGTGACACCGCGCCGGTAGAAGACTCCGTGCAGGCTGAGCGCCGCGTAGGTCCTGGCTCTCAGATGGAGGCGCCAGATCCACAACCGGTCCTCGGCGGTACGCAGCGCCGTCTCGAAGCGTGAGGCGCCGTTCTCGAAGAGGCGTCCGCTGTAGATGCCGAAGGGGACGAAGGGGTAGTCCACCATCGTCACCATGCTGGCGGGGGCGATTCCGTCGCGCGGGTTCATCACGGTGTCGCGCCGGGGGGCGGGCGCGTAGCGGATGCTGCGTGCGGGGCCGGTCGACTGCACGTGGTCGGTGCGGGCGAAGTCGCAGCCCAGCTCCTCGATGCCGCGGACCATGGCGCTCAGATGGCCGGGGGCGTACCAGTCGTCGCCGTCGAGGAAGGTGACGTAGTCCCCTCTCGCCGCGTCCAGGCCGGTGTTGCGGGCCTGCGCCACCCCCTGGTTCGTCTCGTGGCGGATCACGGTGGCGTTCGGGACGCGGCTCCGCCAGCGGTCCAGAACGTACGGCGTCTCGTCCGTGGAGCAGTCGTCGACCAGCAGGAACTCGAAGTCCGGGTCCGCGTTGTTCGCGAGGCTGCGCATGGTGTCGGGCGCGTAGATCCCGACATTGTGGAACGGCACGATGACGGACAGTTTCGGCACTCGGAATCCCAACACTCAACAGAACAGGCAATCGGTCGATCACGAAGGCGCCGGGGCACGCAGGCGATCGAGCTCATGACGGTGATCGGACCCCTGACGGGTGATCGAGTCACGACGTACGACGTCCGGACGAACGCCGGCCGGGCGGGCAGCGTATCCGTCGTCAATTCCCGCCGGACGAGCCGGATGTGCACTCCGGGTGAACTCTTCCGGTCCTGCGGAGAAACCGGCTCCGGTAGGCGATCGTCAGCAGGGCGAGGAGCCCGACGCCGGCGATCGCGCCACCGAGACGCAGGCCCGGGGGCCGGAACGCGCAGGTGACCGTGGTCGCCCGGCCGTCGAGCGGGACGGCCAGGAGGCCGAGGTACCGCTGGGCGGGGGCCTGCGGCGCATCGCCGGCCGCGCAGCGCCAGCCGGAGATCCGTGGCGCGGCGATGACGGCGGTTCCCTTGCTGCCGGGCGGGAGTTCGGCGGTGAGGCCGTGACCGGAGACGTGGACGGTGGTGGCTCCGGTCGCCGTCAACTCTCTGACGGCCGCGTCCAGTCGCTCCTGGACGAGGCAGCCGACCGGCTGCCGGGGCAGGTTGGGGGCCGACCGGTCGCCGCGCAGGTCGATCCGTACCGAGCCGGAGGCCGGAACGGTGCCGAGCGGCCGCATCGGACCGAGCACGGCGGGCAGTCTGCCGACGAAGGAGACGGGATCTCCTCCGTCCAGGGCCGCGGTGCCCCTGTACTCGGGGGCCCAGAACCAGACCTGGCTGTGCGCGGGACAGGAGGCCGTCAGGGTGGCGGTGTTCGCGGGTCCGTCCGTACGCCGCGGTCCGGCCGGCACCTCGTACACCTGCGAGCCGAGCAGCAACTCCTGGTTGGCGAAGGCGGAGTCACCGAATCCGGTCCCGTGCGCGGGCAGCCGGACGTCCGGGCGGACGGTGACGAGCGGCGGCACGACGGTGTGGGTGGTGGTGATGACCGCCTCGGGCAGCGTGTCCTGCCGTACGGGCGCCGAGGGCGTGGAGCGCATCCTGGTGCCGATCGAGAAGATCGCGTCGGTCACCGGATTGTCCAGACCGACCGGGTGGCGGCCCTTGGCGTAGTAGCCGAAGCCCAGGGCGGAGAGCGTACGGGAGTAGACCTCCGAGGTCAGGCTGGAGTAGAGGTCCGCGCCCTGTCCTCCCACGAGCAGGGGGTCGTTGCCGCCCGGCACCTCGCCCGGCTCCGTACGGTGCCGTGGCCAGGCGTCCGCGCGGGCGGTGGCCCGGGCCATGTCGTTCTGCCACGGCCCGACGCGCGGAGACCACGAGACCTGGCTCAGCTGCTTCTTCTCGATCCTGCCGCCCGTGATCGTGGTCTCGCCCGCCTGGGCCAGGACGAGGAGCGCGACGGCCAGGGCGAGCAGCACCCGGGCCCCGGCGGCGTACCGGCGGGCGAGCAGTACGGCCGCGGCGGCGAGCGCGGCGAGGACCAGGGCGGCGGCGAAGGCGGGGTAGGTCCAGGGGTCGACGACGGCGCTGCCCCGGGCGGCGTACGCCATCGCGGCGAGCAGCGCCGCGGCGCCGAGCAGCGCGGCCGGCGCGGGCAGCCCCCGGGCGGTGGACACCCAGGCGGCGATCAGCAACAGGCCGCAGAGAACGAAGGTCTGACGGTACGGGATGCCGTTGGGCGAGGCGCCCGCGTGCCAGAGCAGATGGGTGGGCTCCCACTGCATCGACAGCGCGACCAGGCAGACCGCGGCCGTCCAGGCGATACGGACCCGGGGCGCCACGGCGCGGTTGAAGGGGAGGGTCAGGGCCAGGAGGAGGGCCGGAGTGCCGATGAACAGGGCGGGGCTGGCGACGCTCGCCGTGGCCGGCAGCACTCGGGCGAACACTTCCGACCAGGCGACGGCGGTGAACGTCACCTCGGGGGTCGGGTCGGCCCCGCGGGTGCCCAGGAAGATCACCAGCACGAGCGGCGCCGCGAGCGCGATCCCGACGAGGACGGTCCGGGCGGCGCGCACCAGTCCGGCCAGGCGCAGGCGACCGGTGTCGTCGGCCGTGAACAGCCGGACGGCCAGCACCACGGCCGCGCCGACGGTCGCCATGTAGGCGGTGTAGAAGTTGGCGAACCAGGCCAGGGCCACGATCAGCGGGCCGAGAACGGGGCGGCGCCCGGCCAGGGCCCACTCCCCCACGAGGCACAGGAGCGGGAAGGCCAGCAGCCCGTCGAGCCACATCGGGACCGTGGCCGCGTAGTTCAAGGTCCAGCCGCACAGCGCGTACGCCGCTCCCAGCACGGCGGCCACCGGCCAGGGGCCGCGCCGCAGCCGCAGGAGCAGCACGGCCATCGCCGCACCGGCGGCGGTGATCTTGGCCGCCGTGATGACGTAGAGGGCGAGCTCGATCCGGTCGGCAGGGAAGAGCACGACCAGCAGGTCGAAGGGGCTGCTGAGGTACGTGCCGTAGTCGCCGAGGAAGTTCGAACCGAAGCCCGTGCTCCAGTTCAGGAAGAGGTCACCCTCCGCCTCGCCGAGCAGGAGCTTGCGCCAATAGGCGTGGTACGGCAGGTACTGCTGGCCGAGGTCGACGGTGTTGCGGGTCGTGGGGCCGAAGGGGTGGGTGCCGGCGAGCAGCCCGCCGAGACAGAACACGAGGCAGGTCAGGAGGGCCGCGCCGGCGGCCGCCCGTACGCGGATGCTGTGCCGGGCGCGGGCGACCAGTCGCGCCGGACGGGCCCGGCCGCCGTCGTCGCCGCTGTCGCTGCCGCCGTCGGCCGGGGGCCGTACGCCGACGGGCACGGTGTCGGCTGTAGGGGGCACAGGTCCTCCGGGATGGTCGTACGGCGACGCGGGTGGCTCGGGCGGCGGCGCGGGATGTCCGTGCGGCGACGCGGGTGGCGAGGCCCATTACCGCCCAGTCCGGCGTCCCGTGTCCGATCTCCAGGAGATCTTCGGGCGCACCACGGGTGAACAGGAGGTGCGGGGGCCCGATGGACCAGGACGAGCGACTTGCCCCTCGCACGCCATTATCCACCGCTTGCACATATACCGCGTCTGCAATTATTGTCGAAGCTCGTAAGACTCCCCTGCAATATTTTCGGAAGGTGCTTCGCCATGCCTCTCGCGCTCCTGGCCCTGGCCATCGGGGCCTTCGGGATCGGCACGACCGAGTTCGTGATCATGGGCGTCCTGCCCCAGGTCGCCGGCGACTTCGGCGTCTCGATCCCCACCGCCGGCTGGCTGGTGACCGGCTACGCCCTCGGCGTCGTCCTCGGAGCCCCGCTCCTGACCGTGCTCGGCACCAAGGTCTCCCGCAAGAAGATGCTCATGTTCCTCATGGGTCTCTTCATCGTCGGCAACGCGCTCTCCGCCTTCGCGCCCGGCTTCGGCGTCATGCTGATCGGCCGGGTCGTGGCCTCGCTCGCCCACGGCGCCTTCTTCGGCATCGGCTCCGTCGTCGCCGCGGACCTGGTCGCCCCGGAGAAGAAGGCGTCCGCGATCTCCCTGATGTTCATGGGGCTGACCGTCGCCAACATCGTCGGCGTCCCCGGCGGCACCTTCCTCGGCCAGGCCCTCGGCTGGCGGGTCACCTTCGTCGTCGTCGCCGCCCTCGGTGTCCTCGGCCTCCTCGGCGTCGCCAAGCTGGTGCCCGCGCAGGGCCGTCCCCGGACGGCGAACGTCCGGACCGAGCTCGCCGCGTTCAAGAACGTCCAGGTCTGGCTCGCCATGGCGATGACCGTCCTCGGCTACGGAGGCGTGTTCGCGGCCATCACATACATCACCCCGATGATGACCGAGGTCACCGGCTACACCGAAGGCGCCGTGACCTGGCTGCTCGTCCTCTTCGGCATCGGCATGTTCCTGGGCAACCTCCTCGGCGGCCGGTTCGCCGACCGGGCCCTGATGCCGCTGCTCTTCACCACCCTGGGCGCCCTGGCCCTGGCCCTGCTGCTCTTCACGGCGACCGCGCACGACAAGGTGCTCGCCGCGATCACCCTCACCCTGATCGGCGCCCTCGGCTTCGCCACCGTGCCGCCGCTGCAGAAGTGGGTCCTCGACCAGGCCACCGCCGCGCCCACCCTGGCCTCGGCGGCCAACATCGGCGCCTTCAACCTCGGCAACGCGCTGGCCGCGTGGCTCGGTGGGGTCGTCATCTCCGCCGGTCTCGGCTACACCGCCCCGAACTGGGTCGGCGCGCTGCTCTCCGCCACCGCCCTGCTCCTGGCCCTCTTGGCCGCGTTCCTCGACAGGCGCACCAAGGCCCGCTCCCGGGTCGTGGCGGTGATTCCCGCCGCCACGCCGTCACCGGCGGCCGCCACCGCCGCAGCCCACCACTGACCTCGGACCCCAGCCCCCTCCTCGCCCGACGAAGGAAGCACGCACCATGAGCACCACCGCCGTCACCCCGCTGAGCACCCAGGACGCCGAGACCCTGCTGATTGCCGCCCGCCGCGCCGCCGAAGCCGTCGGAGCGACCGTGAGCGTCACCGTCCTGGACGCGGGCGGTCACCTGCTCGCCTTCCGGCGCGACGACCGGGCCGTCCTGGTGTCCGGTGAGACCAGCACCCGCAAGGCGTACACAGCCCTCCAACTGAACGCTCCCACCGCCGACCTGGTGGATCTGGTGAAGCCGGACGGCCCGTTCCACAGCCTCGCCACGGCTCTGGACCGCCCGCTCCTCTTCATCGCCGGCGGGGTCCCCGTCCACCGGGACGGCCGCCTCGTCGGCGCCGTCGGCGTCGGCGGCGGCGCCCCGGAGCAGGACCACGCGTTCGCCACTGCGGCCGTCACGGCCCTCGCCTGAGGCCGCCCGCGCGGCGGACGCCGGGGACGCCGGGCAGCCGGTGTGCGCCGGGGGACGCCGGGCAGCCGGTGTGCGCCGGGGGACGCCGTCAGGCGTTGTTGACGGGGAGGACGTCCGGGGAGAGGGCACTCGCGTGGGCCGAGGCACTGGTCATGCGGCGCCGGTGGTGCCGGCGGCAGAGGACCTCGTAACCGATCTCCTCCGCCGGCCGGTTCACGTCACCGACGACGACCTGGGCGCCCTCGACGACCATCTCCCCGCCCACGGTGCGGGCGTTGTGGGTGGCGCGGGCGCCGCACCAGCACAGGGCCTCGACCTGGAGCTGCTCTATCCGGTCGGCCAGCTCGATCAGCCGCTGCGACCCCGGGAACAGCTTGGTGCGGAAGTCCGTGGTGATCCCGAAGGCGAACACGTCCATCCCCAGGTCGTCCACGACCCGGGCCAGCTGGTCGATCTGCTCCGGTGCCAGGAACTGCGCCTCGTCCACGATCACGTAGTCGGCCTTGCCGCCCTTGGACAGCTGGTCGACGAGGTACGCGTACAGGTCCATGCCCTCGGCTGCCTCGACCGCCTCCGTGACCAGGCCGAGGCGCGAGGAGAGCTTCCCCTCCCCCGCCCGGTCGTCACGGGTGAAGATCACTCCCTGGAGCCCGCGTGCAGAACGGTTGTGTCCGATCTGGAGCGCCAGGGTGCTCTTTCCGCAGTCCATCGTTCCGGAGAAGAACACCAGCTCGGGCATGGCGGGTCGAGGACCTTTCAGGTCGTGGAGGGGAGGTTGGGAAGGACGGGCGTGGGCGGGACGACGTCAGGAACGGACTTCGAGGAGCGGCACCAGCTGCTCCGCGGGAGTCATCGATCCGTGCATGCCGACCATCGCCGACTCGTGGGGCTCGTTGACGGACGCGGTGATGACGACGTCCTCGTAGGACGCGGCGACGACGTCACCGATCCGGCCGTGGACACGCTCGTCGATCTCGTCGCCGAACCAGCCGAGCGCTATGGCCTCGTCCCGGCTCGCCACCCAGAACTGCTCGCCCAGCACCTCGCGCCAGCACGTCAGCACATCGGCCTCCGCTCCCCGCACGGCGTAGACATGGCGGGCGCGTCCCTCGCCGCCGAGGAGAGCGACGCCCGCGCGCAGCTCCCAGTCCTCGTCGAAGTCGATCCGGTGCTGGTCGTCGAAGGGGATGTCGACCATGCCGTGGTCGGCCGTGACGTACAGCGCCGAGCGGGGCGGCAACTGCTCGGCGAGGCGCTGCACGAGCCGGTCGACGAACATCAGCTGGCCGCGCCAGGCGTCGGAGTCGATGCCGAAGCGGTGTCCGGCCCCGTCGAGTTCGCTGTAGTACGTGTAGACCAGCGAGCGGTCGCCGCCCGCGAGCTGCTCGGCGGCGAAGTCCATGCGCTCCTCGCCGGAGAGCCGACCATGAAACGTTCCGCCACTCAGCGCGATCTTGGTGAGCGGGGTGTCCTGGAAGATCGGCGAGGAGACCTGGGCCGTGTGGACCCCGGCCTCGTGGGCGAGCTGGAAGACCGTGGGGTACGGCTGCCAGAGGCGCGGCGAGGTCCACGGCTTCCAGCGCAGCTGGTTCATGAGCTCGTCCGTCTCGGGGTTGCGGACGGTGTAGCCGAGCAGGCCGTGCGTGCCGGGGAACCGTCCCGTACCGACCGAGGCGAGTGAGGTCGCGGTGGTGGCGGGGAAACCGGCGGTGATCGGCCGTCCCGTGCCGCCGCGCGAGGAGTCGAGGAGAGAGGTGAGGTACGGCGCCTCGTCGGGGTGCGCCTTGATCTGCTCCCAGCCGAGACCGTCGATCAGGAAGAGGCAGTTCCGGTCGGCCGGGCAGAGCTCGGTGATCCGGGCGTCGAAGCCGGGCACCCCCTGACCGGCGACGAGCGTCGGGAGGAGATCGGCCAGCGAGCCGGAGCCGTACTCCGGCACGGGCGCGGTGTCGAGCGCGATCGGAAGCGGCTCGTCGGGCCAGCCGGTGACGGTGGTGGGCTGGACCATCAGCGGGTCGCCGCGGTTGCTTCGGAGAGCGACTGGGCGAAGGCGAGGGTCTGGCGGACGGTGTCCGGGCCGTCGCCGGCGTCGCTGACACGGAGACTGAGGTCGTCGGCGGTGGCGTTGCCGGTGTAGCCGTGGTCGGCGTCGCAGTTCGGGTCGCCGCAGGCCGCGGGCTCCAGGTCGATCCGGGAGACGGCGCCCCAGCCGATGGTGAGGACGACCTCGCGGGGCAGGGTGCCCGGGGTGTACGACTCCGGGTTGGCGACGACGCGGCTGACGACGACCGAGGAGATCCGGTCGAGCTTGACCGACTCGGTGGACGTCGTGGCGTACGGCGTCGGCGAGCTGCTGTCCGCGGCCTGCTCGTCGGTGTGACTGACGATGAAACGGTTGGCCGTCAGGACGAGGACAGTGACATGGCGGCGGACCTCGTTGGAGTCGAACGTGGTCTCCTGATGCACCAGGTACGACGCGATCGGCTCGCCACCGACGGCGGCCTCCACCGCCTCGGCCACGAGGGCCGGGTAGTAGCCGCTGCGCTCGATCGCCGCGCGCAGCCCCTGGGTCGTCGTACCGGTCTTTGCCATGGACTCCATCCTAATCCGTCGGAAGGGGCGCTCCTGGCCGCTTCGTCGGGGGGTCGTCAGTAGTTCGGGAGTCGCCGCGGGCCGAGGTCCGTGCGGGGCGGCGGCGGCGCGAGGCGGACGGTGGCGCCGAGGACCGAGAGGCCCTGGGGCGCGACGACGACGGGCTCCAGCGCGATGGCGACTACCTCGGGGTGGTCGTCGACGAGCCGGGAGACGCGCAGGAGCAGTTCCTCCAGGGCCGGGGTGTCGACGGGGGCGGAGCCGCGCCAGCCGAAGAGGAGCGGGGCGGTGCGGATCGACCGTACGAGCTCGGCGGCGTCCCGGTCGGTGGCCGGGACGAGCCGGTGGGACATGTCACCGAGCAGCTCGGAGGCCGCTCCGGCGAGCCCGAAGGAGAGCACGGCGCCGACGGCCGGGTCGATGGCGGAACGCACGACGGTGTCCACGCCGCGCGGCACCATGGCCTGGACGACGGGCTGGAGCTCGGCGGGCTTGCCGAGGGTTTCGGTCAGCTCGGCGTAGGCCGTCCGCAGTTGCTCCTCGGTGGCGAGATCGAGGCGTACGCCTCCGAGGTCGGGGCGGTGGCGCAGGTGGGGGGCCGTCGTCTTGAGGGCGACGGGGTAGCCGAGGCCGGCGGCGGCCAGGGCGGCGGCGTCCGGGCTGGGCGCGGGCAGCGTGGGCAGCACGGTGATCCCGTACCGCCCGAGGAGCTCGCTCGCCGCGTCGGCGTCGAGGGTCACGCCCCGGGCGGCGCTCTCCGGCGCTTCCGGCATCGCCGCGCCCAGCACCCGCTCGATCTGCGCGGCGGCCCCGGCCTCGTCGATGTCCTCGTACTCGGGCACCCGGCCCGGCTCGGCGGCCTGCCTGCGCCACTCCCCGTACCGCACGGCCTCGGCCAATGCCCGCACGGCCCGCTCGGCGGCGGGGTAGGCGGGAATGGCCGCCCCCGCACCGCCGAAGGCGGCATCGTCCCCACCGCCACGCCCGCTCCCGGGCCACGAGGCCGCACCGACGCCCGTTCCCGTCCCCGCCATGCCCTCACCACCGTCGGTCCCGGCCCGCGAAGCCGCACCGACGCCCGTTCCGGTCCCGGCCATGCCCTCACCACCGTCGGTCCCGGCCCGCGAGGCCGTACCGGCGCCCGTTCCCGTCCCCGCCGTCGCCAACGGGGCGTCCGTGGTCGCACCGCGGGGAGCCGGCCGGGGGGAAAGGTCCGCGCCGCGTGCCGGCCCGTCGGCGGAGCCGCTGCCCGTAGCCCCGCTCCCGGTTCCCCGGCGGTCGGGCGTGTCGTCGGCGGCCGCCGGTGCGACGAACCGCTGGGCGGGCGCGGCCGCCGGTGCCTCGGAACGACTGCCGGCCTCCGGCCCGCCCGCCGCGGCGCCCGCCGGCCCGGGTCCGTCGGCGCTCCGGCCCGGGTCGTCGGAGACACCGGTCGCCCCGACGGGCGGACGCGCGGACGGTCCGTCGGTGGGAGCCGGCGCCGTCGACCGTGGCGTACGGGCGTCGTCGGAGCCGGCCGGTCCGGCCGGCGAGCCGCTCGACGCCTGCGCGCCCGTCGCCGCCGACCGTGGCTTCGTCGGGCGCGTGCTCGTCGCCACCGCGAGGGCTTCCGCCAGTCCGCCCATCTCGACGTGGACGACGACCACCGGTTTCGCGGGGGTGGGGACCGAGGCGACCGCGTCGCGGAGGAAGGCCGCGAGGACCTCGCCGTCGCCGGACTCGACCGCTCCGTTCTCCCCGACCCACGGGATCGCCGTCACCACGACCGCGTCGCAGGCGTCGTCCACGAGCGCCGACGCCAGCGCGTCGCGGAAGTCCGTGGGGCTCGCCCCCGTCGTCAGGTCGATCGGACGCAGCGGACGCAGCCCCTCCGTCAGACAGGCGTCGTACGTCAGCAGCCCGAGCGACTCCGAGTTGCCCAGGATCGCCACACGAGGCCCGGCCGGCAGCGGCTGGCCCGCGAGCAGCAGACCCGCGTCGACGAGTTCGGTGACCGTGTCGACGCGGATGACGCCGGCCTGCCGGAGCAGCGCGGAGACGGTGGCGTGTGGAATGCGCGTGACCGGTACGCGGTGTCCCGGCGGCGCGCTCCCGCTGTGCCGCGCGCCCTTGACCACCACCACCGGCTTGACCGCCGCCGTCCGCCTGGCCAGCCGGGTGAACTTGCGGGGGTTGCCGATCGACTCCAGATAGAGCAGGACGACATCGGTCGAGGGGTCGTCGTACCAGTGCTGGAGGAAGTCGTTGCCCGAGACGTCCGCCCGGTTGCCCGCGGAGATGAAGGAGGAGAGGCCGGCGCCCCGCCGGTGCAGTCCGGCGAGCAGAGCGATGCCGATCGCGCCGGACTGGGTGAAGAGTCCGATCCGTCCGGGGGCCGGCATCTCCGGCGCGAGGGAGGCGTTCAGCCGGACGTCCGCCGAGGTGTTGATGATGCCGAAGGCGTTCGGACCGATGATCCGCATCCCGTACGAGCGGGCCTGCCGTACCAGCGCGCGCTGCCGCTCCCGCCCTTCCGGGCCGCTCTCCGCGTACCCCGCGGAGAGCACGACAAGGCCCTGCACCCCGTGTTCGCCGCAGTCGGCGACCGCTTCCGGCACACGCTCGGCGGGCACGGCCACGACGGCCAGGTCGACGGTTTCACCGATGTCCCCGACGGAGCGGTGGGCCGGCACCCCGTCGAGCGTGGCGGTCCCCTCCTCCAGGGCGCGGTTCACGGCGTACGTACGGCCCGCGAACCCGGAGCCCAGCAGGTTGCGCAGGACCGTCCGGCCGACTCCGCCCGGTGTGCGCCCGGCCCCGATGACGGCGACCGCCCCGGGGGCGAGGAGACGTTGCACCGAGCGCGCCTCGGCCCGCTGCTCGCGGGCGCGCTGCACGGCCAGGGAGCGGTCGGTGGGTTCCAGGTCGAGGTGCAGCCGGACGGAGCCGTCCTCGAAGCTGCGCTTCTGTGTGTATCCCGCGTCCGTGAACACCTTGATCATCTTGGTGTTGGCCGGCAGCACCTCCGCCGCGAACCGCCTGATGTCCCGCTCCCGCGCCACCGCCGCGATGTGTTCGAGCAGCGCGGAGGCCACGCCCCGCCCCTGGTGCGCGTCCTGGACGAGGAAGGCGACCTCGGCCTCGTCGGCGGGCGCGGCGGCGGGCCGCCCCCGTTCGTCGATGCGGTCGTACCGGACGGTGGCGATGAACTCCCCGCCGACGGTCGCCGCGAGCCCGACCCTGTCCACGAAGTCGTGGTGGGTGAAGCGGTGCACGTCCTTGGCGGAGAGCCGCGGGTAGGGCGCGAAGAAGCGGTAGTACTTCGACTCGTCCGAGACCTGCTCGTAGAAGCTGACCAGCCGGTCGGCGTCGTCGACGGTGATGGGCCTGATGCGCGCCGTGCCGCCGTCGCGGAGGACCACATCCGCCTCCCAGTGGGCGGGGTAGGCGTGTTCCGGATGCTCCGGTCGTTCCGACGCGCTCTGCATGGGGCAAGCGTACGACCGGGGTCCGACAGTGGCACCGGTCGCGCGGCGACCGGGCGCCGTGCAAGGTAGGGAAGACCCGCCGGGCCCCGCCGCAGGCGCCGGAGGTCGACCACGAGCACCCCGCGACCCGTGAGAGACTGGTCTAGACAACCCGCTTGAGACTTGAAGGGCAACACCATGGCTGAGCGCCGCGTCAACGTCGGCTGGGCCGAGGGCCTGCACGCCCGCCCCGCCTCCATCTTCGTCCGTGCCGCCACGGCCTCCGGCGTCCCCGTGACGATCGCCAAGGCCGAGGGCAACCCGGTGAACGCCGCGTCGATGCTCGCGGTGCTCGGTCTGGGCGCGCAGGGCGGCGAGGAGATCGTGCTCGCGTCGGACGCCGAGGGCGCCGAGGCCGCTCTGGACCGTCTGGCGAAGCTGGTTGCCGAGGGGCTCGACGAGCTGCCCGAGACCGTCTGACCGAATTCCGATGGAGCCGCGCACGCCGAAATGACGGCGGGGCGCGGCTCCATTGTTCTGCGGTGCGGACACGACACGTCTTTTCCGCTCGAATTCGGGGCAGCACAAAGAAAGCCCGTCGAATTCGCATTCTTTGTATACGGCCCGCGTGTTAATTCCGGACGTTCGCGGTGTGTACGACGTGTTGCGAAGCCCTCACACGCCCGCGCTCGACCCGCTTCAACCGGTGCTGCGCCAGCGAGCGCTCCGCGTGCGCCGCGGTCAGGGCGCGGGCCCGTTCGGCGTCGCCGCGCGCGACCGCGTCCACGATCGCGCCGTGCTCGGCCCACGCCTCGACGGGCTGGACCGCCGGCTCGACCGCGTACATCCAGGCGATCTTGTGCCGGAGCTGGGTGAGCAACGCCGTGAGCGCCGGGCTGCCGGAGGCCTGCGCCAGCGTCTCGTGGAACCAGCCGCCGAGCGAGCGCAGATCCTCGCCCTGGCCGCGCCTGGCCCGCTCCTGCCCCAGCCTGACCAGGCCCCGCAGCACCTTGAGGTGGGCTTCCGTGCGGCGCTGGGCGGCGCGTGCGGCGCCCAGCGGCTCAAGCAGCGCCCGTACGTCCAGCAGGTCCGCCGCCTCCTGCTCGGTGGGCTCGGCGACATGGGCGCCCGCGTGGCGGCGGCTGATCACGAAGCCCTCGGACTCCAGGGTGCGCAGGGCCTCGCGAACCGGGACGCGGGAGACTCCGTAGCGGCGGGCCAGCTGCTCCTCGGTCAGCCGGCTGCCGCACGCGAAGACACCGGAGACGATGTCGTCCCGGATCGCCGTGCATACCGAGTGCGCGGGAATGCGCATGTTCGACCTCCGCTTTGATCCGCGCGAAACCGGTTCGTCGGCGACTCTATTGCAGCAGAGCAGTATTTCCGACGGGTCTCCGGGAAGCATGGATATCTTTTGGCCAGCAAAAAGCCCCGGCTCTGTACGAGCCGGGGCTTTTCTGACGTGCTGTGGGCCTGCGGTCAGACGTTCACGCCGCGGGCGCGCAGATAGGCGACCGGGTTGATGTCGGAGCCGTACTCGGCGCTGGTGCGGGCCTCGAAGTGCAGGTGCGGGCCGGTCGAGTTGCCGGTCGAGCCGGAGAGACCGATCTGCTGGCCCGGGGTGACGGACTGGCCGACCGAGACACTGATGGCCGACAGGTGACCGTACTGGGTGTACGTGCCGTCGTTCATCCGGATGACGATGTTGTTGCCGTACGCGCCGCCCCAGCCGGCCTCGACGACGGTGCCGGAGCCGACGGAGACGACCCGACTGCCGGAGGCGGCACGGAAGTCGACGCCGGAGTGGCTGCCGGAGGACCAGAGCGAGCCGCCGGCCTGGTAGCCGGTGGTCACGTACGAGCCGGCCACGGGGAGGGTGAAGGAGTTCAGACGCTTGCGCTCGGCCTCGCGGGCGGCGCGCTCCTTGGCCTCGCGGATCTCCTTGGCGCGGGCCTCGGCCTTGCGCTTCGCCTCGGCCTTCGCGCGGGCGGCGGCCTCGGCGCGCTCCTGGGCCTCGACGGCCTCGCGCTCCTGGGCGGCGGCCTGGGCGTCGATCGTGTCCGCGAGGGTGTCGACGGCGACGATCTGGGTCAGGCCGGTGTCCTCGGGGGACGGAGTGTCCGCGTCGACGGCGAGTGCCGGGGAGGCGAGGGTTCCGATGACGCCGGTGGTGGCGAGGGTCGCGATGCCGGCGATGCCCGCGCTGCGGCGCGCCAGACGGCTCGGACCACGATGCTTCCCGGTGGCACGGGTGAACGCCATGTAGTGGCTGATCCTTTCCTTCCTTCTCGCCTACCGGGTTAGCTGACGGGTTCGGAGCAGGAAGGTCTCCTACGGGCCCCTCCGCACGGATGCGAAGGCGTCCGATTCACCCCAGGGACTTCGTGGGTCCCCGGCTCCCCAGGCTCGCGCCTGACGGGGACTCGGCGATGACTGTCCGATGCCGCGGGCGCGGCGGGTGCAACTGGCGAACAGCCGGACCGACGCTAAGCGGACCTTCTTTCAATCAGCAAACAGACACGGCTGTTTGTAAGACATGCCACAGGGCATAAAGCCACCCTCTTCCGCAATACGGACATAGGGAAGGACCCCGACGTACCGTGACGTCGGGGTCCTCCAGGGGGCTCGGTCGGGCCTCGGTCAGCCGGTGACGACGGTCACTTCACCGATGCCGAGGGCGCGCACGGGCTCCTCGATCTGCGCCGCGTCGCCGACGAGCACGGTGACCAGACGGTTCACCGGGAAGGCGTTGACGACGGCGGCCGTCGCCTCCACCGTGCCGGTCTCGGCGAGGCGGGCGTACAACTGCGCCTGGAAATCGTCCGGAAGGTGCTGCTCGACCTGGTCGGCGAGCGTTCCGGCGACGGAGGCGGCCGTCTCGTACTTCAGCGGCGCCACGCCCACGAGGTTCTGCACGGCCACATCGCGCTCGGCGTCCGTCAGACCCTCCGCGGCGAGGGTGCGCAGCACCTTCCACAGGTCGTCAAGTGCCGGGCCGGTGTTGGGGGTGTCGACCGAACCGCTGATGGCGAGCATCGAGGCGCCGTTGCCGCGGCCGTCGGAGCGCAGCACCTGGCCGAACGCCCGCACCCCGTACGTGTAGCCCTTCTCCTCCCGCAGGACGCGGTCCAGGCGGGAGGTGAGGGTGCCGCCGAGGCAGTACGTGCCGAGGACCTGGGCCGGCCAGACGCGGTCGTGCCGGTCGGCGCCCACGCGCCCGATGAGCAGCTGGGTCTGGACGGCGCCCGGGCGGTCCACGATCACCACGCGGCCGGTGTCGTCGGCCGTGATCGGCGGAACGGGACGCGGCTCGGCGGTGTTGCCCGTCCACGCGCCCAGCGTCTCGGCGAGGACCTTGTCCAGATCCACGTCGGTCAGGTCGCCGACGACCACGGCGGTGGCCGTGGCGGGCCGGACGTACGCCTCGAAGAAGGCACGCACGGCCGCGGCGTCGATCGCCGCCACCGTCTCCTCGGTGCCCTGGCGCGGCCGCGACATGCGGGAGTCGGCCGGGAACAGCTCCTTGGAGAGCTGCTTGGCCGCCCGGCGCGCGGGGTTGGCCGTCTCGTGCGGGATCTCGTCGAGCCGGTTGCGCACCAGGCGCTCGATCTCGGTGTCGAGGAAGGCCGGCGCGATCAGCGCCTCGGAGAGCAGCCCGAGCGCCTTGGGCAGCCGGGAGACGGGGACCTCCAGGGAGACCCGTACGCCGGGGTGGTCGGCGTGCGCGTCGAGCGTGGCGCCGCAGCGCTCCAGCTCGGCCGCGAACTCCTCCGCGGTGTGCTTGTCCGTGCCTTCGGAGAGGGCGCGGGCCATGATCGTGGCCACGCCGTCCAGGCCCTCGGGCTCGGCGTCCAGCGGCGCGTCGAGGAAGACCTCGACGGCCACGACCTGCTGGCCGGGCCGGTGGCAGTGCAGCACCGTCAGGCCGTTGTCCAGCGCTCCGCGGTCCGGGGCCGGGAAGGCCCAGGGCTTCGCGGTGCCCGGCTCCGGCTGCGGGTGGAACGTCATGCTCGTCAAAGACGCGGCAGCGTCGGTCACTGGTCCGCTCCCTCTTCCTCGTCGCTGTCGCTCTGTTCGGTACCGATCGGCTCGTAGACGAGCACCGCGCGGTTGTCCGGGCGCAGCCGGGCCTTGGCGACCGCCTGCACCTCCTCCGCGGTGACGTCCAGGACCCGGTGGACGGCGGTGAGAGCGAGCTGCGGGTCACCGAACAGGACCGCGAAGCGGCACAGTTCGTCGGCGCGGCCCGCGACCGTGCCGAGCCGGTCCAGCCACTCGCGCTCCAACTGGGCCTGGGCGCGCTCCATCTCCTCGGGCGTCGGCCCCTCGGCGGCGAAGCGGGCCAGCTCCTCGTCGACGGCGGCCTCGATCTCGGGCACCTCGACACCGCCGGACGTCTTGACGTCCAGCCAGCCGAGCGAGGGCGCGCCGGCCAGTCGCAGCAGTCCGAAGCCGGCGGCCACCGCCGTGCGGTCACGGCGGACCAGACGGTTGTGCAGCCGCGAGGACTCGCCCCCGCCGAGGACGGTCAGGGCCAGGTCGGCGGCGTCGCACTCGCGCGTGCCGTCGTGCGGGAGCCGGTAGGCGGCCATCAGCGCGCGGGCCGGTACCTCCTCCTCGACGACCTCGCGCAGCTGCTCCCCGATCGTGTCGGGCAGCGTGCCGTCGCGGGGCGGCAGCTTGCCGTCGTGGGACGGGATGGAGCCGAAGTACTTCTCGATCCAGGCCAGCGTCTGCTGGGGATCGATGTCGCCGACGACCGACAGCACCGCGTTGTTCGGCGCGTAGTACGTCCGGAAGAAGGACCGGGCGTCCTCGAGCGTGGCCGCGTCCAGGTCGGCCATGGAGCCGATCGGCGTGTGGTGGTACGGGTGGCCCTCGGGGTAGGCGAGAGCGGTGAGCTTCTCGAAGGCCGTGCCGTACGGCACGTTGTCGTACCGCTGACGGCGCTCGTTCTTGACGACGTCCCGCTGGTTCTCCATGGACTCGTCGTCCAGGGCCGCGAGCAGCGAGCCCATGCGGTCCGCCTCCAGCCAGAGCGCGAGCTCCAGCTGGTGCGTGGGCATGGTCTCGAAGTAGTTGGTGCGCTCGAAGCTCGTCGTGCCGTTGAGCGAGCCACCCGCGCCCTGCACCAGCTCGAAGTGGCCGTTGCCGTGGACCTGCTTCGAGCCCTGGAACATCAGGTGCTCGAAGAGATGGGCGAGGCCGGTGCGGCCCTCGACCTCGTGGCGCGAGCCGACGTCGTACCAGAGGCAGACCGCGGCGACCGGGGTCAGGTGGTCCTCGGAGAGCACCACCCGCAGGCCGTTGGCCAGCCGGTGCTCGGTCGCTGTCAGGCCGCCGGAGCCGGCCTCTGCCGTGGCCGTGTGACCCATGGGCATGTACGTCCCTTCGATCGCGATATGGAAAAGTCCTGCCACCCTATGCAAGCGCACCGACACCTGGCGAAGTTCCCGCCGGTTCCCCACGTCCCTCTTCCGGGTCGCGCGGACGTCGCGTACGGCCGACGCGGGGCTCACACGCGGCTGGCCCCGGGGCGACCCACCGGCAGGCGCGGGGCCACCCACGGCTCAGGCACCGCCGGCGAAGGGGGCGCGGCGGACCGTGGACCGGACTGGTGGGACCGGCCTGGAGCGGGGCCGCGGCGGGCCCTGGACCGGGTCGCGGTCGGCGTTGTCGGTGGGACGGTCCACAATGGTCCGCGTCAGATCAACCTTGTTGGTGAAGGAGCCGCAGCCGCGATGGCCCGCCGCAGCACGAAGACACCGCCGCCGGACGACGCGTTCGAGGAGCGAATCCTCGACATCGACGTCGTCGACGAGATGCAGGGCTCCTTCCTCGAGTACGCGTACTCGGTGATCTACTCCCGCGCGCTGCCGGACGCCCGCGACGGCATGAAGCCGGTGCAGCGCCGCATCGTCTACCAGATGAACGAGATGGGTTTGCGCCCCGACCGCGGCTATGTGAAGTGCGCGCGGGTCGTCGGCGAGGTCATGGGCAAGCTGCACCCGCACGGCGACGCGTCGATCTACGACGCGATGGTGCGCATGGCGCAGCCCTTCTCCATGCGGCTCCCCCTCGTGGACGGCCACGGCAACTTCGGCTCGCTGGGCAACGACGACCCGCCGGCCGCCATGCGGTACACCGAGTCCAAGATGGCCGCCGCCGCGCTGATGATGACGGAGTCGATCGACGAGGACACCGTCGACTTCTCGCCGAACTACGACGGCCAGGAGCAGGAGCCCGTCGCGCTCCCCGCGGCGTACCCGAACCTCCTGGTCAACGGCGCGTCCGGAATCGCCGTCGGCATGGCCACGAACATGCCGCCGCACAACCTGGGCGAGGTGATCGCGGCCGCCCGGCACCTGATCCGGCACCCGAACGCGGACCTCGACGCGCTCATGCGCTTCGTGCCCGGCCCCGACCTGCCCACGGGCGGCCGGATCGTCGGCCTGTCCGGGATCAAGGACGCGTACGAGAGCGGCCGCGGCACGTTCAAGATCCGCGCCACGGCGACCGTGGAGAACGTGACGGCCCGCCGCAAGGGCATCGTCGTCACCGAGCTGCCCTTCACGGTCGGCCCGGAGAAGGTCATCTCCAAGATCAAGGATCTGGTCGGCGCCAAGAAGCTCCAGGGCATCGCGGACGTCAAGGACCTCACCGACCGCAGCCACGGGCTGCGCCTGGTCATCGAGGTCAAGAACGGCTTCGTGCCGGAGGCGGTCCTGGAGCAGCTCTACAAGCTGACGCCGATGGAGGAGTCCTTCGGCATCAACAACGTGGCGCTGGTCGACGGCCAGCCGCTCACGCTCGGCCTCAAGGAGCTCCTTGAGGTCTATCTCGACCACCGCTTCGACGTGGTGCGCCGCCGCAGCGAGTTCCGCCGCACGAAGAAGCGCGACCGCCTGCACCTGGTGGACGGTCTGCTCATCGCCCTCCTCGACATCGACGAGGTCATCCGCCTGATCCGCTCCAGCGAGAACTCTGCGCAGGCGCGCGAGCGGCTGATGGGGCGCTTCTCGCTCAGCGAGACGCAGACGATCTACATCCTGGACACCCCGCTGCGCCGGCTCACCAAGTTCGACCGGATCGAGCTGGAGACCGAGCGCGACCGGCTCAACGGCGAGATCGACGAGCTGACGGGCATCCTGGAGTCCGACAACGAGCTGCGCAAGCTCGTCTCGGCCGAACTGGCCTCGGTGGCCAAGAAGTTCGGTACCGACCGGCGTACGGTCCTGCTGGAGTCGGCGGGCGCGCCCGTCACCGCCGTCTCCCTGGAGGTCGCGGACGACCCGTGCCGCGTCCTGCTCTCCTCGACCGGCCTGCTGGCCCGCACGGCCACCGCGGAGCTCCCGTCCGACGAGGACGGCGGCCGGCGCGCCAAGCACGACGTGATCGTCTCGGCGGTCCCGGCCACCCAGCGCGGTGACATCGGCGTGGTGACCTCGGCCGGACGCCTGCTCCGGCTCGCGGTCATCGACCTTCCGCAGCTGCCGGACACCGCCGCCGCCCCGAACCTGGCGGGCGGGGCCCCGCTGGCGGAGTTCGTCACGCTGGAGAACGACGAGACGGTGGTCTGTCTCACCACGCTCGACGAGTCCTCGCCCGGACTGGCGATCGGCACCCAGCAGGGTGTGGTGAAGCGGGTGGTGCCGGACTACCCGGCGAACAAGGACGAGTTGGAGGTCATCACCCTCAAGGAGGGTGACCGGATCGTCGGCGCGACCGAGCTGCGTACGGGCGAGGAGGATCTGGTCTTCATCACGTCCGACGCCCAGCTCCTGCGCTACCAGGCCTCGTCGGTGCGGCCCCAGGGCCGCCCCGCGGGCGGCATGGCGGGCATCAAGCTGACCGAGGGCGCCAAGGTGATCTCGTTCACGGCGGTGGACCCGGCGGCGGACGCGGTGGTGTTCACGGTCGCGGGTTCCACGGGCACCCTGGACGACTCGGCCGGTACGTCGGCGAAGCTGACGCCGTTCGACCAGTACCCCCGCAAGGGGCGGGCGACGGGCGGCGTGCGCTGCCAGCGCTTCCTGAAGGGCGAGGACGTGCTGATCCTCGCCTGGGCGGGCGCGACCCCGGCACTCGCCGCGCAGAAGAACGGCACTCCGGTGGAGCTGCCGGAGGCCGACCCGCGCCGCGACGGCTCGGGCACGCCGCTGCCGAAGCCGATCGCGGTCCTGGCGGGCCCGGCGCGCTAGTCGAGCGGCTCGACCGGCTCGTCCAGTTCGACCGGCTCTTCATCGTGTTGTCGTACGTACCGCAGGACGCCCCACATGCTGTGCTCGTCGGGGGCGTCCTGCGGGCCGTCGACGCGGCAGCCGTCGAGCTCCTTGCGCAGGGCGTCGCCGTCGATGCCGGTGCCGATGAGGACGAGCTGGGTGAGTCGTTCCTGGCCGGCCTCCCACGGCTCGGGGTAGAAGCGCAGGAACCGGCCGACGGCGTGCACGGAGTAGCGGTTGCCGGGGTCGGCGGCGCCGAAGTCGACATATCCCTTGATGCGGTAGAGACCCTCCGGCCGGGAGTCCAGGAAATCCATCAGCCTGCGGGGGTGCAAGGGGGTGTCCGAGGCCAGCGAGAGGGTCTCGTACGCGGCGTGCGGATGGTCGTGGTCCTCGTCCGGGTCCCCGTGGAGCAGGTCCTCGATGGACATCTGGCCCTCGATCTCCCCGTCGGGCACCACCCGGTCGAAGAGCAGCTCGGGGTCGACGCGTCCGTGCGCGGCGCGGACCACCGCGGCGGGCCCGGCGAGCTCTCTGACGGCGGCCTGCACGGCCTCCAGCTCCCGCTCGTCCACCCGGTCCGCCTTGTTGACCACGACCAGGTCGGCGAGGGCGAGATGCCGGTCGGTCTCGGGGTGCCGCGCGCGCGTGGCGGTGAACTCGGCCGCGTCGACGACCTGCACGAGCCCGCCGTACACGATCCGCTCGTTCTCGCTGGCGAGCACCATCCGCACCAGCTCCTGGGGCTCGGCGAGCCCGCTGGCCTCGATCACGATGACGTCGAGACGCAGCTCGGGCGCGGTGAGCACCTCCAGGTACTCGTCCAGCTCGCTCACGTCGACGGCACAGCACAGGCAACCGTTGCCGAGCGAGACGGTGGACCCGACCTGTCCGGCGACGGTCATGGCGTCGATCCCGATGTCCCCGAAGTCGTTGACCATGACCCCGATCCGGGTGCCCCGGGAGCTGCGCAGCAGATGGTTGAGCAGCGTCGTCTTGCCCGCTCCGAGGAACCCGGAGAGGACGACGACGGGAATCTGCTGGCTGGTCAAGGAAACCCCTCCGACGACTCGGCACACACCAAAGCCCCCAGAATAGGCAGACCCGGAACCAGGTTCGGCCGACCCGCTCCTGCTGGGCGGGTCCGGGTCTCTCCACACCTCGGAACCGGCGGCCTGCCGCAGCTCGCCGCCTGGGTGGACGGAACACCGCGGTCACGGCCCCGGCCCGGCCGCCGTCACCCGCGCCATTTCCGGTCGCCGCCCCCCGCCCCGTACCGTTCCTGCCATGACCCCCGCACCGACCACCCCCACGCCGCCCCCCGCGCGACGCAGGCGGTTCGGCTGGCCGCAGCGGGTCTTCTCGCAGGTCCTCCTCATGCAGCTGGCCATCGCGACCGGCGTCACCGTGCTGGCCACCGGCCTCTTCCTCGCCCCCCTCAGCGCCCAGCTCGACGACCAGGCCATGCGCCGCGCACTCGCCATCGCCGAGACGACCGCCTCACCGCAGATCGCCACCGCGCTGAGGACCTCCGCGCCCTCCGCCCGGGGACCCGTGCAGGAGGAGGCCGAGCGCATCCGCCGGTCCACCGGCGCCGAGTATGTCGTCGTCATGGACACGCGGGGCGTCCGCTGGTCCCACACCGACCCCGCGCAGATCGGCAGGCGGGTCTCCACGGACCCCAGCGCCGCGCTCGCCGGGCGGGAGGTCATGGAGATCGACAGCGGCACCCTGGGCCGCTCCGCACGCGGCAAGGCGCCGTTGCGGAACGCCGACGGGGCCATCGTCGGCGCCGTGTCCGTGGGCATCGAGTACGACAGCGTCCAGGACCGCCTGCTCGGGGCGATTCCGGGGCTCCTCGCGTACGCCGGCGGAGCTCTGGCGGCCGGCGCCCTCGCCGCGTACCTGATCTCCCGCAGACTTCAGCGGCGCACCCACGACCTGGCCTTCTCCGACATCTCCGCGCTGCTGGCCGAGCGCGAGGCCATGCTCCACGGCATCCGTGAGGGCGTCGTCGCCCTCGACCGCACGGGCCGCGTCCGGCTGATGAACGACGAGGCGCAGCGCCTCCTGGGCATCGGCCCGGAGGCCACCGGTCTCCCGCTGGAGGCCGTCCTCGGCCCGGGCCGCACGGCCGATGTGCTGGCCGGGCGGGTCACCGGTGAGGACCTGGTGACCGTCCGCGGCCACCGGGTCCTGATCGCCAACCGGATGCCGACGGACGACGGCGGCGCCGTGGCGACCCTGCGCGACCGTACCGAGCTGGAGCGGCTCGGCCGTGAGCTGGACTCCACCCGCGGTCTGATCGACGCCCTCCGTGCCCAGGACCACGAGCACGCCAACCGCCTGCACACCCTGCTCGGCCTCCTGGAGCTGGAGATGCACGACGAGGCGGTCGAATTCGTCACCGAGGTGGTCGGAGTCCACCGGGCCACCGCAGAGCAGGTCACCGAGAAGGTCCACGACCCCTTGCTCGCCGCCCTCCTGGTCGGCAAGGCCACGGTCGCCGCGGAGCGGGGTGTGGGCCTGCGGATCTCGCCCGACTCGCTGCTCCCCGACCGCCTGGTCGACCCGCGCGAGCTGGTCACCGTCGTCGGCAACCTCGTCGACAACGCCCTGGACGCCGCCGCCGGCACCGCCGCGTCGCGCGTCGAGATCGCCCTGCGGACCGAAGGACGCACCGCCGTACTGCGGGTCACCGACAGCGGCCCGGGCGTGCCCGACGACCGGCGCGAGCTGATCTTCACCGAGGGCTGGACCACGAAGGATTTGCCGTCGCACGGCAAGCGGGGTCTGGGCCTGGCGCTGGTGCGCCGGCTCGCCGAACGCCGGGGCGGCAGCGCCCGGGTCACCGACGGGCCGGAGGGAGGCGCCGAGTTCACCGTCGTACTCCCGGAGGCGCTGAGCGAACCGGACCCGCGGCCGACGCCTGACCCGGGGCCGACACCTGGGCCGGCCCCGGACCCGCGGCCGGCACCCGACCCGCGGCCGACACCTGGGCCTGTGCCGCCGTCGGAGCCGGCCATGGCCCGGGCGACCGAGGAGCCGTGATGATCGACGTCCTGGTCGTGGACGACGACGTACGGGTCGCGCGGATCAACGCGGCCTACGTGACGAAGATCCCCGGTTTCCGCGTCGTCGCCACCGCCCACTCGACGGCGGAGGCGATCAGCCGGCTCGGTGAGGTTCCGGTCGATCTCATCCTGCTCGACCACTACCTGCCGGACGAGAACGGCCTCGCGGTCGTACGGGAACTTCGCCGGGAGGGCCATCAGACCGACGTGATCATGGTGACCGCCGCGCGCGACGTGGCGACGGTCCAGGCGGCGATGCGCCACGGTGCGCTGCAGTATCTGGTGAAGCCGTTCACCTTCGCCGGGCTGCGCGGCAAGCTGGAGGCGTACGCCGCCCTGCGCGACACCCTCGCCGGTGGCGGCGAGGCCGAACAGGCCGAGGTGGACCGGATCTTCGGCGCCCTCTCGGCGGGTACGACCGAGCCCGACCTGCCCAAGGGGCACTCCCCCACCACCGCGGAGCTGGTACGACAGGTCCTGCTCGCCGCCCACGGGGCCCTGTCCGCGCAGGAGATCGCCGAACGGGCCGGGGTGAGCCGGCAGACCGCCCAGCGCTATCTCAAGCTGCTCGAACGCGCCGGACGGGTACGCCTCTCACTGAAGTACGGCGAGACGGGCCGGCCCGAGCACCGCTACGTCTGGGCTCCGGCCGCGCGCTGAACCCCCGCGACCCCGCCCATGTGGTCGGCGGTTCCCGCGACTCCCGCCGCGCGGGCGGATCACACCGCGCCCGCGCCGGTCAGCGCCCTGACCTCCGTCTCCGCGTGCCGGGCCGCGTCCGGCGGCTCGGAGGAGGTGACCGTGCCGATCCAGCCGGCCAGGAAGCCGAGCGGGATGGAGACCACCCCGGGGTTCTGGAGCGGGAAGACATGGAAGTCGACGCCCGGGAACAGCGCGTCGGGACTGCCGGAGACGACCGGCGAGAGAACGACG
The DNA here is from genome assembly GCF_055564335.1 of Streptomyces sp. NPDC029139. Lineage (NCBI taxonomy): Bacteria > Bacillati > Actinomycetota > Actinomycetes > Kitasatosporales > Streptomycetaceae > Streptomyces > Streptomyces sp. NPDC029139. Next base: position 106,190 of record NZ_JBVHWN010000014.1, read on the forward strand.
AGCAGGACCGCCGGGACGAGCCCCCCGTACACCGACCAGACGGCGCCCCGCGTGGTGAAGTTCCGCCAGAAGAGCGAGTAGAGCAGCACCGGCAGATTGGCGGACGCGGCCACCGCGAAGGCGAGTCCCACCAGGAACGCCACGTTGAGATCGCGGGCGAGCAGCCCGAGCCCGATCGCGGCGGCCCCGATCCCGGCGGCGGCCAGCCGGGCCACGGTCACCTCGCTGTACTGCTTCGCACGCGGGTCGCGGTGGCGCAGCGAGGCGTACAGATCGTGGGCCACGGAGGCGGAGGAAGCGAGCGTGATACCGGCGACGACGGCCAGGATCGTCGCGAACGCGACGGCGGCGACGATCGCGAAGAGCACGGTGCCGCCGGTCGAACCCGCTCCCCCGCCGAGGTCGAGGGCGAGCAGCGGTACGGCGGTGTTCCCGGCGGCGTTGGAGGCGCGGACGGAGTCGGGACCGATGATCGCGGCCGCGCCGAATCCGAGCACGATCGTCATCAGGTAGAAGCTGCCGATGAGCCCGATGGCCCAGACGACCGAGCGGCGGGCGGCCCGCGCGGTGGGCACCGTGTAGAAGCGGGACAGGATGTGGGGCAGGCCCGCAGTGCCCAGGACGAGCGCGATCCCGAGGCTGATGAAGTCGAGGCGCGCGGTCCACTCCCCGCCGTAGCGCAGCCCTGGTGCGAGGAAGTCCCGTCCGTGTCCGCTGCGTTCGGCGGCGGTGGTGAGCAGCTGGTTGAAGTCGCCGTGGAAGCGGAGCAGGACGAGCACGGTGAGGGTGACCGTGCCGGCCATGAGGAGCACCGCCTTGACGATCTGGATCCAGGTGGTCGCCCGCATCCCGCCGAGCGACACGTAGATCACCATCAGGGCGCCGACGCCGATCACGGTCCAGGAGCGGGCGGCCTCGCTCGTGCCGCCGAGGAGGAGGGCGACGAGGCTGCCGGCGCCCACCATCTGGGCCACGAGATAGAGCACGGAGACGGTGACGGAGGACGTTCCGGCGGCGATGCGCACGGGGCGTTCCGCCATCCGGGCCGCGACGACGTCGGCGAGCGTGAACCGGCCGCAGTTGCGCACCAGTTCGGCGACCAGGAGCAGCACGACCAGCCAGGCGACGAGGAAGCCGACGGAGTACAGCATGCCGTCGTAGCCGAAGAGGGCGATGAGGCCCGAGATCCCGAGGAAGGAGGCGGCGGACATGTAGTCGCCCGCGATGGCGAAACCGTTCTCCATGGGAGAGAAGAGCCTGCCGCCCGCGTAGAACTCCTCGGCGGATCCGTGCCGGTTGCGGCTCACCCAGGTGGTGATCCCCAGCGTCACCGCGATGAACGCGCTGAACAGCAGCAGCGCGAGTGTCTGATGGTCGTCGATCACCGCTGCACCCCTCGCGTCGCGTCCTGCGCCCGCGTCTCGTCGTACACGGTCCAGCGCAGTTCCAGCGCCGCACGGTCCCGGCGCAGCCGGGCGTGCCGGGCGTAGGCCCAGGTCAGCAGGAAGGTGGAGAGGAACTGGCCGAGTCCGGCGACCATCGCCACGTTCACCGCGCCGGCGACGGGCCGGGCCATCAGTCCGGGCGCGACGGTCGCCGCCACGACGTAGGCGAGGTACCAGAGGAGGAAGCCGAGGGCGGCGGGGATCACGAACCGCCGGTAGCGACTGCGTACTTCCTGGAAGGCGGGGCTGCGCTGGACCGCGAGATAGATGTCGGCCGTGCTGAGGGCGGTCGGCCGCTGCCGCGGTACGGCTCCGGGCGCCGGCGCGGTGTGCGCCGGGGCGCCGGTCGGCGTCTCGCCGTCGGTCGCCGCCTCACCCCATCCGGCGGCCAGTGCGTCGTACCAGGGGTCGTCGATCCGCACTGCCGGGGTGCCCGGCCCTTCGTGCTTCTCCACCGGTGAACTCTCCTTGTCAGCGAACCGTTTCGGCCGCGTGCCCAAGGATGGACAGAGCGGGAAGATCCCGGACTCTTCTCCCCTGTCTCTTCACCCCATCAGGTGATGGATTGCCCTGGCCGTGCGACGATCCCGGGCTGATATGCGTACCGGACGCCACGGGTCGCTACGGAGAGGAGCGGTGGCTGTGATCGGCTCAGGGGTGGAGCCCGTTGGCTCCACCCCTGAGGGACGCGCCGGTCAGGCGTCGATCCGCGAGCGGTCGAGCGTCGCCGCGGAGCTGGTGATGAACTCCTTGCGCGGCGCCACGTCATTGCCCATGAGCAGATCGAAGACCTGCTCGGCGGAGTCCAGGTCGCCGATGTTGATCCGGCGCAGGGTCCGGTGCCGCGGGTCCATGGTGGTCTCCGCCAGCTGGTCGGCGTCCATCTCACCGAGACCCTTGTAGCGCTGGATGGCGTCCTTGTAGCGGACGCCCTTGCGCTGGTACTCGAGCAGGGTCTGGCGCAGCTCGTTGTCCGAGTACGTGTACACGTACTTGTCCTGGCCCTTCTTGGGCTGGACGAGCTCGATGCGGTGCAGCGGCGGCACGGCGGCGAAGACCCGGCCGGCCTCGACCATCGGCCGCATGTAGCGCTGGAAGAGGGTCAGCAGCAGGCAGCGGATGTGCGCGCCGTCGACGTCGGCGTCCACGAGGAGGACGATCTTCCCGTAGCGGGCCGCGTCGATGTCGAAGGTACGGCCCGAGCCGGCCCCTATGACCTGGATGATCGCTCCGCACTCGGCGTTCTTGAGCATGTCCGAGACGGAGGACTTCTGGACGTTGAGGATCTTGCCGCGGATCGGCAGCAGCGCCTGGAACTCGCTGTTGCGGGCGAGCTTGGCCGTGCCGAGCGCGGAGTCTCCCTCGACGATGAAGAGCTCGCTGCGCTCCACGTCGTCGCTCCGGCAGTCGGCGAGCTTGGCCGGCAGCGTGGAGGACTCCAGCGCGGTCTTCCTGCGCTGGGCCTCCTTGTGCTGGCGGGCGGCGATACGCGTCCTGGCGGCCGACACGGCCTTCTCCAGGACCGCCCGGGCCTGGGCCTTGGCATCGCGCTTGGTGGACGTCAGGAAGGCCTTCAGCTCCTTGGCGACCACGTTGGCGACGATCCGGCGGGCTGCCGAGGTGCCGAGCACCTCCTTGGTCTGTCCCTCGAACTGCGGCTCGGCCAGCCGGACCGTGACGACGGCCGTGAGCCCTTCGAGGGCGTCGTCCTTGACGATGTCGTCCTCGGCGACGCGCAGCATCTTCGCGGAGCGCAGGACCTCGTTCACCGTCTTGGTGATGGCCTGCTCGAAGCCGGAGACGTGGGTGCCGCCCTTGGGCGTGGCGATGATGTTGACGAAGGACTTGACCGTGGCGTCGTAGCCCGTGCCCCAGCGCAGGGCGACGTCGACGCCCAGCTCGCGGGTGACCTCGGTGGGCGTCATGTGCCCGCGGTCGTCCAGGACCGGGACGGTCTCCTTGAACGTGCCCTGGCCGGTGAGGCGCAGCACGTCGCAGACGGCCTTGTCCTGGGCGAGGAACTCGCAGAACTCGCTGATGCCGCCGTCGAAGCGGAAGGTCTCCTCGCTCTTGCCCACGCCGTCGAGGTCACGCTCGTCGCGGACCACGATGGTCAGGCCGGGCACCAGGAAGGCGGTCTGGCGGGCGCGCTGGTGCAGGTGGTCCAGGGAGAGCTTGGCGTCCTTGAGGAAGATCTGCCGGTCGGCCCAGTACCGCACACGGGTGCCGGTGCGGGCCTTCGGCACGCGCTTGGTCCTGCGCAGGCCGTTGCCGGGATCGAAGGGGCTGTCGGGGCCCTGCTCGGTGAAGATGCCGGGGACACCGCGGCGGAAGCTGATCGCGTGCGTGGAGCTGTTCCGGTCGACCTCGACGTCGAGCCGGGCCGACAGCGCGTTCACCACGGAGGCGCCCACACCGTGCAGACCGCCGGAGGCCGCGTACGAGCCTCCGCCGAACTTTCCGCCCGCGTGCAGCTTGGTCATGACGACCTCGACGCCGGAGAGCCCGGTCTTGGGCTCGACGTCGACGGGGATGCCCCGGCCGTTGTCGCGCACCTCGACGGAGGAGTCCTCGTGGAGGATGACCTCGATGTGGTCGCAGTAACCGCCGAGGGCCTCGTCGACGGAGTTGTCGATGATCTCCCAGAGGCAGTGCATCAAGCCGCGGCTGTCGGTGGACCCGATGTACATGCCGGGCCGCTTGCGAACCGCTTCGAGCCCTTCGAGTACGAGCAGGTGCCGCGCGGTGTAGTTGGAACCGTCACGGTCTGCGGTCAGCAGCGCACTGGACGGCACGGACGTCTCGGCGGTCACGCGGTTCGCTCCTCGCTGAATTTGAAAACTGGCCCGGTGGGGTAAGGCCCGGCGTCGGTCACCGGTCTGAGGGTACCGATGCCTGGTAGAGCGGTTGTCACGCCACCCTCCCGATTCCTCATGCTAGTGCAGAGTCGCATGGGTGTTCGATCCCTCGATGGGGTGACGTGAACATCACGTTCCCTTCCAGGCATGAACCATTTAGGCTCCGGGCACGTCCTCATGAACAACCGGCAACCCAGCCGGGAGGACGGACCGAGACAAGCAATGCGAAATCCGTAGAGCGACGCAATACGGCTCATTCGCCGCCAACCGGCAGCAGACAGCCACCTCGGGAAGAAGTTTCGAGGAAAAGCCACGAGCGGGAACGTTTTCGGCCTGGTTGGATGTTGACCCTGGTACGACAGCTCGTCGAGCTAGAGAAGAGGCGACGTGACTACTGTTCTGACCCCCGCGAGCCCCCTGACGGCCGCTGACCGCTGCGACCGCTGCGGCGCCCAGGCGTACGTGCGCGTCGTCCTGACCAGCGGCGGTGACTTGCTCTTCTGTGCCCACCACGGGCGCAAGTTCGAGCCGGAACTCAAGAAGATCGCCGCGGAAATACAGGATGAGACGGACCGGCTCACCGACGTGCCGGCCAAGGCAGTAGACGAGGACCGCTGACACCTCGCATCCACGACGAGCCAAGGGCCGGTCGCTGACCGGACGACGGGCGGCCACCCCCGCGTTCAAGGGGGGTGGCCGCCCGTTCTCGCACCGGGCCCGAGGTCCCCTCGGGCGTCGGGCGGGCGAGGCTCAGGAGTTCGTCGGCAGGACCGCCGAGACCCTGGTGTAGACGCCGGGGCTCTCCGCCTGTCCGCACCCGCTGCCCCAGGACACCAGCCCGATGAGCCGCCCCTCGGCCACCAGGGGCCCTCCGCTGTCCCCCTGGCAGGCGTCCTTGCCGCCCCGCGGATCGCCCGCGCACAGCATCGTGTCGGCCCGGTACGCGGCCCCCAGGACCCCCGGATAGGCACGCTTGCACGACGCGTCCGGCAGCACCTGGACGCGCGCCGAGCGCAGCTTCGAGGCGTAGGTGCCGTTGCCGGTGGTGTCTCCCCAGCCGTAGACGTCCGCCTCCGTCCCCGGAGTCTCGGCCGCGTCGCCCGGGCCGGCCGCCTTGATGACGGAGGTCTCCGGCAGCGCGGTCGCCAGTGTCAGCACGGCGAGATCGTTGGCGTTCGTCCTGGGGTCGTAGGCCGGGCTGATCCAGGTGCCGGAGATCCGGACCTCCTGCCCTCCCTCGTCCCGCAGGGCGCTGCGGCCCGCGATGACCTTGAGGTCGGTGACCTGCCAGGGTTCGCCGCCGAGGACGTCCCTGCCCAGGCAGTGGGCCGCGGTGAGCACCCGGGTCGGCGCGACCACCACGCCTCCGCAGAACTGTCCGGCCCGCGTACCTCCGAACCGGTCACGGCTGGAGAGCGCCACGGCCCACGGCGCGTCCGTGATCTTCGCGGGCTGTCCCCCGACCACGACGCTGTCGGCAGCCGCGGGAGAGGCGGCGGCGAACGGCCCTGCCGCCGCCGAGATCAGGCCCAGGACAGTGGTCACTGCTCGGGCGATGGGGCGACGCATAGAGCCTCCTGACTCTCCGGTGATGTCGATTCACCCAGCGTCGTACACGCGCCCCCGCCGTGCACCCGCGCACGCCGAAGGGCCCGGCTCCCCCACTCGGGGGACCGGGCCCTTCGGCGCGTACGGCTGCGGACTAGTCGAGGTAGTCGCGCAGGACCTGCGAACGGGACGGGTGACGCAGCTTCGACATCGTCTTCGACTCGATCTGACGGATCCGCTCACGCGTGACGCCGTAGACCTTGCCGATCTCGTCGAGGGTCTTCGGCTGACCGTCGGTGAGACCGAAGCGCATGGAGACCACGCCGGCCTCACGCTCGGACAGAGTGTCGAGGACGGAGTGCAGCTGCTCCTGGAGGAGCGTGAAGCTGACCGCGTCGGCCGGGACGACCGCCTCGGAGTCCTCGATGAGGTCACCGAACTCGCTGTCTCCGTCCTCGCCCAGCGGGGTGTGGAGGGAGATCGGCTCGCGGCCGTACTTCTGGACCTCGATGACCTTCTCGGGGGTCATGTCGAGCTCCTTGGCCAGCTCCTCCGGGGTGGGCTCACGGCCCAGGTCCTGGAGCATCTGGCGCTGGACGCGCGCGAGCTTGTTGATGACCTCGACCATGTGCACCGGGATACGGATGGTGCGGGCCTGGTCGGCCATGGCGCGGGTGATCGCCTGACGGATCCACCAGGTGGCGTACGTGGAGAACTTGTAGCCCTTGGTGTAGTCGAACTTCTCGACCGCGCGGATCAGACCCAGGTTGCCCTCCTGGATCAGGTCCAGGAACAGCATGCCGCGGCCGGTGTACCGCTTGGCCAGCGAGACCACCAGTCGGAGGTTGGCCTCCAGGAGGTGGTTCTTGGCGCGGCGGCCGTCCTCGGCGATGATCTCCAGCTCGCGCTTGAGCTTGGGCGCGAGCTTGTCGGAGTTGGCCAGCTTGTCCTCGGCGAACAGACCGGCCTCGATGCGCTTGGCGAGCTCGACCTCCTGCTCGGCGTTGAGCAGCGGGACCTTGCCGATCTGCTTCAGGTAGTCCTTGACCGGGTCGGCGGTGGCACCGGCGACGGCGACCTGCTGCGCCGGAGCGTCGTCCTCGTCCTCGTCGGACAGGACGAAGCCCTTGTTCTCGCCCTCGGCCTCTTCGTCCTCACCCTTGCCGGGCGCGACGTCCTCGAGGAGCTCCTCGCCCTCGACGGCCTCGTCGGCGTCCTTCTTGGTGGCGGTCTTCTTGGCCGTCGCCTTCTTGGCGGTGGCCTTCTTCGCCACCGTCTTCTTGGCCGCGGTCTTCTTCGCGGCGGCCTTCTTGGCCGGCGCTCCGGCCTCGTCGGCCGGGTCCGCGCTCTCGTCCGCCAGAGCCGCCGTGGCGGCCGCGACGGTCTTCGTCACGGTCGTCTTGGCGGTGACGGTCTTGGTGGCGGTGCGCTTGGCCGGGCTCTTCGCTGCGACGCTCTTGCGGGCGCGCTTCGGCGACTCCGCTGCACTGACCATCAGCGTCACACCCTCTTCCTCGAGGATCTGGTTGAGGCTGCGCAGAACATTCTTCCACTGGGTTGGCGGAATCTGGTCAGCCTCGAAGGCCCGACGCACGTCATCGCCGGCGATCTGCCCATCAGCCTTTCCCCGCTCGATGAGCGCCATCACAGACTCGGACTCGGCGATCTCCGGCGGGAGCGTACGGGATGTGCTGGCCGACACGAACAACCTCTCGGAACGATGGAAAACGGCTTCCGGCCCCGCCCAGGATCGGGCCGGAGCCGACGACCATCGGCTGGGAATGTGCCGACGGCGCGGGCTGGACCGGGGATCTGCACAGCGCCTCTCGCGGCTGCTGTATTCCTTCCTCGGCTGTCACCTCTTAGGTCATCGCACGGCTTCGAGGAGTGTTACGCCCAATCCGCGTGGCCCGAGTCACACCTCATTCACGACGAATCGACCATAAGGGGTGTTCGTCGCACATTCGCGCCGCCCGAGCCCCCGCGGACCCTGGGGATTCGTCATGATCCCCGGGCTCCGCGCGGCTCCGGCGGCACGCGATGCGTACGGCTCCGCACCCCTGGCCGTGGCCCGCGGGTCAGTGCTCACGCGGAGCGGGTACGACGCGCTCCACCTCCGGGTGCACGATCAGCAGCTGCCGCATGGCCGCCTCGGCGCCCTGCGCGTCCCCGGCCGCGAGGCAGTCGACGATGCGCGCGTGGTGCGCCAGGCAGGACTCGCCCGGACGGTCGCAGCCGGTGACCGGACCGCCGGAGACCTGGAGTGCGGCGCCGACGATGCCGGAGAGGTGCTCCAGCATCCGGTTCCCGGCGAGCTGGATCAGCAGGGAGTGGAACTCCGCGTCGGCCCGGGAGAAGGTGATCCCGTCGCCCTGGGCGTAGGCGTGGCTCATGATCTCGACCATGTCGGCGAGCCGCTGCTGCACGTCCTCACGGCCGTGACCGGCGGCGAGCCGGGCGGCCAGCGGCTCGATCGTCCACCGCAGCTCGTTCAGCTCGCGGCGCTGGTTGTCGCGCTGCGGGCCGAAGGCACGCCACTCGATGATGTCGGGGTCCAGCAGGTTCCAGTCGCTGACCGGCCGGACCCGGGTGCCGACGTTGGGGCGCGCGCTGACGAGGCCCTTGGCCTCCAACACGCGCAGCGATTCGCGCACGACGGTGCGGGAGACCTCGAAGCGCTGCCCGATCTCCTCCGGGACGAGCGGCCGGTCGGCGCCGAGGTCGCCGGAGACGATCATCTGTCCCAGCTGCTGGACGAGCTGGCCGTGCAGGCCGCGGCCGCGGCTGCCGGCCGAGCGGCGGCCGACCCGGCCGAGGTCCGTCTCCGCTCCTTCCCAGGAGGGCGGGCCCACGCGGTCGGAGACGGGGGCCTCCGCAAACGGGTAGCGATCGAGATCGCCCGAGGCGCCGAGGCCGGAGTCGACGGGGCGGGCGGCGGTCATCATGGTGTGCGCAAGGGTACTCACGCATCCTTTGTCGGCGCGGCCCCAGTGACCCTTGAGGTCTTTGGTGAAAAGCACACGAAAGGGTGATCGGCACTCGCCACACAATTGACGATTAATCGGACATAACCAGCCATTCTCAAGTGAGTTGCCGCTCAGGCGGAGACTTTCGATCTGGAACCGATCACCAACGCGCCTTCCGGCGAAAGCCGGTGAACAGATAGGCGCAGAGCAGGGCGGTCAACGACACCGCCAGGGCCACCCCCACGGGCTGGGCGACCACCCGCAACGCCCCCGCCAGCCAGCGATCGGCCGCCGGCGGCCACTCCAGGCTGACGAATTCGCGCAGCCGGGCGGGGAGTCCGGCGATCGGGCGTCCCGAAGGACCGGAGCCGACCTTCCCCAGCAGGGGCGCGAGAACCACCGGCACCGAGAGGACCGCCGCCACACCCGCCGCGGCCACCCGGAAGACCCCGGCCCCGAGCACCCCGGCCCAGGCGCAGCCGACGATCAGACCGAGCCAACTCGCACACAGTGTCGGCCAGTTTTCCGGTACGGAAATCAACTCACGACCATAGACGAGGCGGAGGACCTGCAGGTCGGCCGCCACGACGAGGACGGCCAGGAGCAGGCCGACGGCCGCCGCGACGGTGAGCTTGGCGAGCAACAGCCCGAGGCGGCGCGGAACCGCGCCACGGCCGGTGGTGAGCGCCGGGTAGCGGTACTCGTCGGCGAAGGAGAAGGCGCCGAGCAACCCTGCCCCGAGGGCGGCGGGCGGCAGTGGGGAGAGGGCGGGCCAGCCGGCGAGGACCGTGGGCATGGGCGCCCGGCCACCGCGCGCCAGCACCAACGAGATCACGAGGGAGGCGATCAGGACCGCCGCCGCGACGAGCGGCGTGGCCGGCACCCCGAGCATCCTGCGGACCTCGTACCGCAGGGGCCGGAGCGGCGAACGGGCCGGCCGTCGCGCCGCCGGCGGCTCGGACTCGACACCCCTTGCGGCGGCGGGCGCACGGTCGCCCACGGCGGGCGGCGTGGGAGGTACGGACGGGGGGTGCGGGCCCGTGTCGCCGACCTCCTCGGACAGTTGGTGGATGAGCACCCCGTGCCGGAACGCGGTCTCTCCGATCGCGGCGCAGTCGCTGCCGTAGACGGACAGCCGGTTGCCCCGCTCGGTGATCACCTCGACGGTCCGGCGGGCGGCGCGCGCCTCCTGGGTGACGGCGGCGGCGAGCCGTGCGGCATGGGGCGTGCGTACCACCACCCGAGGCCGCAGCCGGGTACGGGCGAACTCGGTGACGTCCTGATCGGCGACGAGGCGGCCGTCGGCGACCGTGACGACCCGATCGGCGTTGCGGGCCGCGTCCTTGGGGTCGTCGGTGGTGTAGAGAACGGTGCCGCCCTCCACCGCGTGGGCCCGCAGGAGCTCGTGCAGCCAGGCTCCGTCGCGTGCGGACAGGCCGGCCCCGGGCTCGTCGAGCAGAAGCGCGTGCGGATCGGCCAAGAGGGCCGAGGCCAGGCCGAGTCGGCGGTCGATCGCTCGCGGCAGGGTGCCGATGCGCTGGCCCTGGAGACCGTCGAGGCCCACAGCCCGGAGCATCTCGTCGGCCCGTGTCACGGGAACACCCGTCGCCGCGCAGAGCATCCGCAACTGGCTGCGCACGGTGCGCGAGGGATGCCCCGGGACATCGCCCAGCAGGACACCGACCTCACCGGCGGGTTGTGCGATGCGGTGGAGCGGGCGACCGCGGAAGTGCGTGACGCCACGGCCGGGCTCCAGGTCGAGCATCAGCCGCAGGGCGGTCGTCTTTCCGGATCCGGCGGGGCCCAGAAGGGCGGTGACCTGACCTGGGTGCGCCTCGAAACTGAGATCGTCCACGGCGGGTGGGAGGTCGCGGCGGGGGCTGCTGGTGAGTCCGATGGCCTGGAGCATCGCTTCTCTCGCGGTAGGTGACACCGCTCCGCGGCAGGGCGGCTATCGAAGCAAGATAACGCTACATTTCGGACTTTCAGCGCAGGGTTGAGGCCCCGGGTCGCCTCCGAGCGCGCCGATCAGACCTCGGGACGCAGCATGGGAGGGTTGAGCAGTGTCGCGCCACCTGCCCGGAAGAGCTGCGCGGGGCGCCCGCCCTGGCGCGTGGTGGTGCCCCCGGCGGGGACGAGGAAGCCAGGGGTACCGGTCACCTTCCGGTGGAAGTTGCGCGGGTCGAGCGCGACCCCCCACACGGCCTCGTAGACCCTTCTGAGCTCGCCGACCGTGAACTCCGGCGGACAGAAGGCCGTGGCCAGCGAGGAGTACTCGATCTTGGACCGTGCCCGTTCCACCCCGTCGCCCAGAATCCGCGCGTGATCGAACGCAAGCGGCTCCCCCTGCCCCTCCTCGCGTTCGACGGAGCCGTCCTTGCCCAGCAGTTCCTCGACCGGGGCCCAGCGCGCGCTGTTCGCGTCGCCACCCGCGCGTGGCGCCGGCAGGTCCGGGGCGAGCGCCAGGTGCGCGACGCTGACCACCCTCATTCGGGGGTCACGCTGCGGGTCCCCGTAGGTCGCCAGCTGCTCGAGGTGGGCGCCGTTGCTCGGCATGGGCGACGGCGCGCCCGGGTCGTGGACGCAGAGTCCGGTCTCCTCGACCAACTCGCGCGCCGCGGCGGCTCCGAGGTCCTCGTCAGCACGGACGAATCCACCGGGCAGCGCCCAGCGGCCCTGGAACGGTGCCTCTCCCCGTCTCACGACCAGGGCGCACAGGGCGTGGCCCCGCACCGTGAGCACGACCAGATCGACGGTGACGGCGAAGGGCGGGAAGGCCGACGGGTCGTAGGGAGGCATGCTGCGATCATAGTCGTCTTCCTGACGATAAACACTCCCCTCCGTCGCTTCGACCATGACTTCTTCTCCCTCTCCCGACGCTTCGCTCTCGGTCCCGGCGCGTCCGGTTCAGCCCCCCAGCTGGAGACCGTCGGCGGCTTCCTCGACCATGCCGAGCCCGAGCCGGCTCACCCGCACGGCGAACGGTTCGGCCGCGACCCGCAGACCTGACAGCCGTACCGCACCGAGCGGAGCCGACCGGACGGGGTGCAGGGACACGGCCCGGGCCGGCGCGTCGGGCCGAATCCCGACGAGTGTCGCCAGAAGGTGGACGCCGGCGGCCGCGGCCACGGCAGCGGGCCGGCAGGCCGCCGGATGCGGCACCGGCACCGCCCCGGCCGTGCGCTGGTGGCCCGCGTACATCTCGGGCAGGCGGTGGTCGAACGCCTCGGCCGCGTCGAAGGCGCCACGGAGCAGGGACGTGGCCTCCCGCTCGTAGCCCGCCGCCGCGAGTCCGGCCACGGCGACCGCCGTCTCGTGGACCCGCACCGCTCCGGCCCGGTGACCGAAGGGGTTGTGGCCGGGCTCCTTGGCACCGAGGCTGCGCAGCCCCCAGCCGGAGTCGAGGGCCGGGGTGCCGAGCAGCCGGGCCAGCTGTTCGGTCTCGGACCTGTCCAGCAGGCCGGGAGCGAGGCGGCCGCCGCCCAGGAGACCGGTGTCCAGGAGGTGTGCCGCCCAGCCCCCGAGCTGGGTCCACGGCCGGCCGCCCGGCACGCGCGCCGCGGCGGGTCGGCCGCCGGACCGGTCGTCGAGCCAGAACTCCGCGCGGAAGCGGGCGCGGAGGGTGCTCGACCATTCCCGCCAGGCGTCCCCGCCCGGGATGCCGCAGCCGTCGAGGAGGTCGGCGCCGAGCACGGCCGCCCGGTGGGCATGGGCCTGTGTCTCGGCCCGCCAGGGACCGGCGGGGCCCGGGTCCGGGACGAACCCGTGCGGGTCGGAGGCGGTCCGCAGCCATCCGAGACACCGCTCCGCGGCGGGCAGGAGTTCCTCGAGGTCCTGGCCGGGCAGTCCCCAGCGTCTGGCCTCGGCCAGGACCGCGGGGAAGGCGAGGGTGGCCTCGATGCCGGTGCAGCGGGGTGGCAGGTAGGGCCCCGCGTCCCGGAGAGTGCCGGGGATGAGCCCTGAGAGAGGTCCGGAACCGCCGATCTGGGTGCGGGCCAGTGTCCGGAGCGTCGTGACCGCGAGCCGGGTGCCGAGCGGCAGGGCCATCCGAGCGGCCCAGAGCGCTTCGGCGGTGGCGGGCCCGCAGCGCCAGGGCACGCCGGCCGCGAGATGAACGTCCGCGGGGTGCGCGGGGTCTCGCTGGAGGAGAGCCCGCAGATCCTCCACAGCCGTGCGCAGGAGCTCGCCGGCCCGTGGATCGTCGCCCTCGGCACGGGCGTCCGCCAGGACGGCCCCGCCCGGCCGACCACCGGTGCCGGGTGCCGGAACGGGGGCGGACCCGGGTGCCCCATCTCCGCGCACCCTGAGCTCGAGGGTGGCGGCGGCGCCGGGCACCAGGTCGATCTCCCACCGCAGGAGCCCGGCAGCGGCCAGCGCGTCCATCGGAGGCGGGTCGGCGGTGACGGCCGCGGACCGGCCGTCGTGCGCCGTCCAGCGCATACCGGTGCCGTGGACGCTGGGGAAGATCTCGGGCCCGGGCTTCCCGGAGGCCACCGCCCCCAGCTCCGCGAGATCCGTCCCCAGAGCGATTTCCACCGGGAGCCGCAACGGCCGGTCGGCCGAGCTGCGCAGGGTGATTCGTTCGGTTCCGTCGGCGCGGCGTGAACGCTCGACGGTGATCCCGGGGTCGGGTCCGTTGTCCGCCGTCGTACGCAGGACACCGACGAACACGGCCCGGTCGGCTGCGGCCCGCCGGCCCTGGAGTGCGAGGGGCTCGCGGCCCGCGACCCGCAGCACGCAGCGGGCGAGCAGCCTTCGTCCGGACAGGTAGACGCCTTCGAGGCCCTGTCCGGTGAGCTGTCCGTGGTCGGCACAGATGGCGAGGGCGGGCAGGGCGACGCAGATGAGCGCGCGGTGCACCGACGGCAGGTCGCCCGGTCGTGGGCCGCCCGGGAGCGTGAGACCGGCGAGGGTCGCGGGCCCGGCGGGGCGTCCGGGGGCCGGGGCGGAACTGGGAGCCATGGGTGGTCTGTGGCGCTCTCTGTGCGATCCGGACTGCCGGTGATCGGTCGGCGGGACGGGTCGAGGCGCTCCGCCACAGAGCTGAACGCCGCCGCGGGCGGCCTGGTCACGGGCGTCACCGCCCGCTCCTCGTCCCCCGCTGTCCGGTGCGCCTGGCCGAGGCGTCCCGCGGCGGCTTCGGTGCGGCCTTGCCGGGTCGGGTGCCGGCGGTGGGTCCGCCCTTCCTGACCGTCCGCGGACGGGGGCCACGGGGTGCCACCCGGCGTGCCGTGGCGCGTGTCCCGGTGGTCGTCGCCGCTCTCGCCCCTCGTTCCTCTCGCAGGCAACTGCGCAGCGACTCCGGGTCGAGCCCCTCGTTGCATGCCTGATGCAGCAGCCGGGCGAAGACGTACTCGGGGTCGGCGTCCAGCGCGAGACCCAGGGCCACCCGGGCTGCCGGCTCGTCGCCGGTGGACCAGGCCACCCAGCCGGCGAGGGTGAGCGGCGCGGCCGCGTGCTCGTCGTAGGGGGCGACGCAGCGCCGGGCCAGCACCCGCCACAACCGCAGGGCCGCGGCCCCTTCGGGACCTTCCATCCACTCCGCGGCCCGGTCCCGCGTGTCACGGTCCTGCAGGCCGAGGATCAGCGCCGCCGCCTCGTCGGGATCGACCAGCGCGTCGTCGGCCGCGTCGCGCTCCATCGTTCCCAGACCTCGAACCCGTTCCGCCACGGACGTCCGTACCGGTGATTCCGCCACGGTGGCCGGCCCGCCGAACCGCAGCATCATCTCGCGGGCGAGCGTGAGCGTCTGCTCCCTGACCTCCTCCCGCCCCGCACCCGGCGGGTCGGCGAGGATCTTGGGGACGATCACGGCCGCGGCCGCGTTCAGGGCCTCGCGCTGCGCCTCGCCGTCGGACGACGCGGGGGGCTTGAGACGCGCCTCCATGTCACGCAGGGATCCCCGCACCTGGATTCCGGCGTAGGCGGCGGAGGCTGCCATGACCGACGTACCGGTCAGGGCGAGTGGGGTGCCGTCGGGCGGGCAGCAGCGGCTGTCGGGGCAGACGTACGAGAAGTAGAGGCCGTCGGAGATGCACAGGACCTCGTGGACGGGAATGTCGAGCTCACCGCAGGCCGTGCGCAGTCGCTGGGCGAAGGGCCGCAGCCGCTCCATGACCCGGCGGCCGGTCTCGCCGGGCTCGGGGTCCTGGCAGAGGAAGACGACGATGCCGTCCGGGCGGGTGCCGCGCCGGGCGCAGCCGTCGACGAGGCATCCGGCGAGGTGCTCCGCGGTCGCGGGCCACTCCTTCGCCGAGCTCGGGATGCCGAGCCTGACCCGCCCGCCGAAGCGGCCGTGCTCGCCGTGGAGGGCGACGAGGACGACGGAATCGGTGGGATGGAAGCCCAGCATGAAGGGGAGGGCGTCGGCCAGCTCGGCGGGGCCGCGCAGGGTGATCTGCTGCGATTCGGCCGGTCCACGGGATTCGTGCGGGTTCGTGTTCATGGTCACGACGGTCTCGCGCTCGGTCCCGGCTCGGAAACCCCTGTGGATAACCCGGTCGGCGACTCGGACCCGGTTGTCCACAGGCTGCGCGGCTCGTTCGCGCAATGTCCGACCCATCGGGTTGCATGGGGGCATGACCAACGCAGACCGACTCGCCGACCGCGCGGGCCTCCGAGCCACCGCCGATGCCGTACTCGCCCGCCTCGTCGGGGACCCGACCGGCACGGCGAAGCTGCGGGAGGACCAGTGGCGGGCCATCGAGGCGCTCGTCGCCGACAAGCGACGAGCGCTGGTGGTGCAGCGGACCGGGTGGGGCAAGTCGGCGGTGTACTTCGTGGCGACGTCGCTGCTCCGCGAGGCCGGCAGCGGCCCCACGGTGATCGTCTCCCCGCTCCTCGCGCTCATGCGCAACCAGGTGGAGGCGGCGGCCCGTGCCGGCATCCGCGCCCGGACGATCAACTCGTCGAACACGGAGGAGTGGGAGACCGTCCAGCAGGAGGTCGCGGCGGGCGAGGTGGACGTCCTGCTGGTCAGTCCCGAGCGGCTCAACAACCCGGACTTCCGCGACGAGGTCCTTCCCCGCCTCTCGGCCGCCACGGGCCTGCTCGTGGTTGACGAGGCGCACTGCATCTCCGACTGGGGCCATGACTTCCGACCCGACTACCGCCGCCTGCGCACGATGCTGGCGGAGCTCCCGGCCGGTGTCCCGGTGCTGGCCACCACGGCGACGGCCAACGCCCGTGTGACGGCGGACGTCGCCGAACAGCTGGGAACGGGCGCGGGGACGGACGCGCTGGTGCTGCGTGGCCCGCTCGACCGGGAGAGCCTGAGTCTCGGTGTCGTCCGACTGCCCGACGCCGCTCACCGGCTGGCCTGGCTGGGCGACCACCTCGACGAGCTTCCCGGATCCGGGATCATCTACACGCTGACGGTCGCGGCCGCCGAGGAGGTCACCGCGTACCTCCGCCAGTGCGGTCACACCGTGTCCTCGTACACGGGACGCACGGAGAACGCGGACCGGCAGCAGGCGGAGGAGGATCTGCTGGCGAACCGGGTCAAGGCGCTGGTGGCGACCTCGGCCCTGGGCATGGGGTTCGACAAGCCGGACCTGGGCTTCGTGGTGCACCTCGGTTCGCCGTCCTCCCCGATCGCGTACTACCAGCAGGTGGGCCGTGCCGGTCGTGGCGTCGAGCACGCCGAGGTGCTGCTGCTGCCGGGCAAGGAGGACGAGGCGATCTGGCAGTACTTCGCGTCCGTCGCCTTCCCGCCCGAGGAGCAGGTGCGCCGCACCCTGGACGTGCTGGCGCACGCGGACCGGCCGCTCTCCCTTCCCGCTCTGGAGCCGTTGGTCGAGCTGCGGCGGACCAGGCTGGAGATGATGCTGAAGGTGCTGGACGTGGACGGTGCCGTCCACCGCGTGAAGGGTGGCTGGACCAGCACGGGCCGGCCGTGGGTGTACGACTCCGAGCGGTATGCCTGGGTGGCCCGGCAGCGGGCGGCGGAGCAGCAGGCGATGCGTGAGTACGCGGCGGCGACAGGCTGTCGAATGGAATTCCTGCGTCGCCAGTTGGACGACGAGGAGGCCGCACCGTGCGGACGCTGTGACAACTGCTCGGGGTCGCGGTTCGACCCGAAGGTGAGCGATGCGGCGCTCGATGCCGCCAAGGGTGAGCTCGGGCGGCCTGGCGTGGAGGTGGAGCCGCGCAAGATGTGGCCGACCGGACTCACGGCAGTGGGTGTCGATCTGAAGGGCCGTATCCCGGCGGGCGAGCAGTCGTTCGGGGGGCGGGCGCTCGGGCGGCTGTCGGACATCGGCTGGGGGAACCGGCTGCGTCCGATGCTGTCGGAGCGGGCCGCGGACGGTCCGGTTCCGGACGATGTGATGCAGGCCGTGGTGAGCGTCCTCGCCGACTGGGCCAAGGGGCCCGGGGGTTGGGCGTCCGGGGCGCCGGACTCTCCTGCCCGGCCGGCCGGTGTCGTCACGGTCGCCTCGCGCAGCAGGCCGCAACTCGTGGGCTCGCTCGGCCGACGGATCGCGGAGATCGGCCGGATGCCGCTGCTGGGTGCGGTCGAGTACGTCCCCGAGGCCGAGGACGTACGGATCTCCCGAACGAACAGCGCGCAGCGGGTGGTGGGGCTCCATCAGGCGCTGACGGTTCCGCCGGGACTGGCCGAGCGACTGGCCTCGGCCGGCGGTCCCGTGCTGTTGGTCGACGACATGTCGGACAGCGGCTGGACGCTCGCCGTGGCGGCCCGGCTGCTGCGCCGCGCGGGAGCGGAGGGGGTGTATCCGCTGGTACTTGCCGTCCAGGGGTGAAACGGGGAGTGAACAGTGGGTGGCTGGGCAGGGATATGAGTGCCATACCTGCCCATTCCAGTCAGCGGCCTCAATTGCTCGTTGCCGCCCGCCCACAGGCCCGCAAGAATTGGGAATCCGCCCCGCACGGCCCTGTACGCGGTCCGGAAGGACTGTGCCGTGGTGCGCCCTCACTCGACCCTGCCCGCCCAGCGGGCGCGTATCCGAAGGGAGGACCGTGACCTTCGGATTCGCCCCGTCCGCAGCCGCCTCGATCAACTCGCCGTCCGAGTCCGCCAGCCGCCTCGCCAGGATGCTGGAACCGTCCGAGTGGGCCGCCGCCGGGATCCCGCTGCTCCGTAACCCCCGTGAGGTCGTCAGCGGCCTGCACAGCCGCCATCGGCCGACGCCGACGACCGCCGTCGTCGCCGTGCTCGATCACGAGGAACGGCTCGCCGCCAGCGCGTCGTTCACCCGGCGCTCCGTTCCGGCGGACGGCTGGGAGTTCCGCAACGCGCTCCTCGCGCATCTGCGCCGTGTCATCCCGCACGACCTGCGGCGCCGCGCCCCCGTACGGACGGCTGTGCTGCTCTACTGCCGCGAGGGCGACGAGCGTTGGACGGAGGAGGACGGTGCCTGGATGTGGGGGCTGCGCGATGCCTGCACGCTCCATGGGCTCCGCTGTGGTGCGTACATCACGCTGACCCGTGGCGGTTGGCAGGTGCTCGGTGAGGGCCGGGGCGGGCGGCAGCCGGGCTCCGATTCCCGCCCGGCGGCCCTGGGGGACGTCGCCACCGAACTCGGCCTCCCTGCTCCGCGTACGGCGGGCGGCGCGGCGGAGCCGCTGCGTCGCACGGCGGCGCGCTGAAGCGCCCGCGCGGGCACGTCGGGGCCGGGCCCGGCCGCCCTCAGGGGGCAGCCGGGTCAGGCCCGCGAGACGTACCGCGCGTCAGACACCCGCGCCGAGCGCGGCGTTGATGCGCTGCGGGTCGCCGCAGACGATGAGCAGCGCGGTCGCGCGTCCCCTCGCCAGGGGCAGGGCTCGTGCGGCGGCGTCATCGGCTCCGCCGTTGACCGCCACGACGACCACGGGCCGGGCGGACGCCCGCTCCACGGCGGCGGCGTCCGCGAAGAACACGTCGTCGCGGGCCTCCTGCTGCGCCCAGTAGGCGGCATCGCCGAAGGACAGCTCGTGCGCCGCCCACGGGTGCTGCTCACCGGTGGTGAGGACGAGGATGTCGCCGGGCGGGCGGCCGGTCTCCAGGAGCAGATCGACGGCCTCTTCGGCGGCGTCGAGCGCGCCGTCGACCGGGGCGGGGATCAGCTGTACCTGCGGACCGGACCGCTGTTCGGAACGATTCTCCGGGCGGGACGACGGGGACTGCCCGGCGCCGGGGGCCGGGCGCTGCGCCGGCGGGCCGGGCCTGGCCGGTGCCGGGCTGGGGCGCCCTGGACGCGGTGAGGCCGCGGAACGCGGGCCGGGGACGGGACGAGGGGTCGGCGCGGGGTGGCCGGCGGCCGTGGCGCGGGGACCCTGGGCACTCTCGTGAATCTGAGGCTCCTCGGGTGTGAGAGGCATGGGTGGATGTCTATCAAACGCCGGTGCGGGAGGCTCCGGCGGGTGGGCACAATCGTGCGACCCGGCTGCGCAGTGGGCGTTGCCGGGAGGTTCAGAAGTCGAAGCCGAGCTGGCCCCCGCTTTCCAGTGCGACCGCCTCGGCGGAGATACGGACCTTCTTGAGATGCCGCCACCGGGGCAGCGCGTCGAGGTACGACCAGGAGAGCCGGTGGTGCGAGGTGGGCCCCCGCTCCGCCAGCGCGGCCTTGTGGACCGGCGAGGGGTAGCCCGCGTTGGCGCCGAACCCGAAGGCCGAGCATTCCTCGGCCATGCTCTCCAGCTCGGCCATCATCGCGTCGCGCCGCACCTTGGCGATGACCGAGGCGGCCGCCACGGCGATGCAGGACTGGTCGCCCTTGATCACCGTACGGACCTTCCAGGGGCTGCCGAGGTAGTCGTGCTTGCCGTCGAGTATCACCGCGTCGGGGCGTACGGGCAGGGCGTCCAGTGCGCGCACGGCCGCCGTCCGGAGCGCCGCGGTCATGCCGAGCTCGTCGATCTCCTGGGGGGAGGCGTGCCCGAGGGCGTAGGCGGTGACCCACGTCTCCAGTTCCGCCGCCAGCGCGGTACGGCGCTTGGGGGTGATCAGTTTGGAGTCGGTGAGTCCCTCGGGGGGCCGGCGCAGGCCCGTGACGGCCGCGCAGACCGTGACCGGACCGGCCCATGCCCCGCGTCCGACCTCGTCGACCCCGGCAACGATCTTGGCGCCGGTGGTGGCTCGGAGCGATCGCTCGACGCTGTGGGTGGGTGGTTCGTACGGCATGGCGCCAGACAGGTTACGCCGACGGACACCGCCCGCGATACCCGGATTCCCGTCGGATGTCCGAAGCTCGCCACGCGAAGGCGCATTTACGCGCCGGAGGTCGGATCGGCGACACCAAGATGTGACCGGACATCGCGGGGATCTCGGCGCCCGTCGATTCACCGGCGCGCATCGTCGCGCGGCACTTCGGCGCCCCCGGACGACGTCGGAGACGGGTCACCCGTGGCGGGTTCGAGCTACGAGCCGGAGGTGGTCAGGTCTCGGGCCCGGCTCCGCGGAGGTCCCGCCCGCCCCTGCCCTCTTCCCCGGCGAGCGGGCGCAGGAGGCAGGGGGCAGCGGGCAGGGGCTCCACCGTTCCAGGTGGGACGCGGCGACCGGGCTCAGGGGGCGCCGTACGGATCCACCTCGGCGTCCGGGTCGTACTCGTCTTCCCTGCTGGGCCCGTAGCAGTCCACCCGGGACCGCTCGATCCCGCGCTCGGCCAGCAGCGAGCGGGCCCTCGCCTCCGACCAACTGGTGGCGAACCACGCGCCGTCGTCGGCCCGCAGCCGCGCGTCGATGTCCATCAGCGCGCAGGAACGTTGCGGCTCGGGGAGCCGGTCGAGCGCGGGTACGGCGTCGGCCGACAGCCCTGCGAGGTAGGGGACATCGATCTTTCCGAGACGCTCGTACCGCTCGACATTGCGCTCGGCGACGATCGCGTCCGGCGAGGCCAGTCCGAAGGCCAGTACGGCGGCGCCGGCACTCGCGGCCAGCGCGCGGGGCAGCAGGCGGGCACCGAAGATCCCCGCGGCCATGATCAACAGGATCACCAGCCCCAGCCAGATCTCCATGGTCGTCACCGAGATACGCAGCCGGGTGAGCCCGTACGCGTCCACGTACAGGTCCATCCTGCGCAGCGCGGAGGCGACCACGACCAGAGTGAGCACACACAGGGTGCCGAGCACGGCTCGCACGAGCGTCCGGTCGCGGGCCTCGGCGCGCGGTGCCCATCGCAGGGCGAGCCCGATCACCGCGAGGGTGAGCAGGGTGGCTGTCAGGAGCTGCCAGAAGCCTTGGCGTGCGTACGCGGAGTAGGTCAGGCCGGTCTCTTCGAGCACCTTGTCGTATCCGCCGAAGAGAACCGTGAGTTGGACCGCGTTGAAGGCCGCGAAGAGCAGGTTCAGGACGATGAGCGGAGCCGCCCACTCGAACCGTGCCCGTGCTCGGCCGGGACGGATGACCATGCGGTCCCAGCGCAGCGGCGCGGCGGCCGTACGGGCGAGGGAGATCGCGCCGAACAGGCCCAGCAGGAAGAACGAGAGCCGCCACGGCACCTGGGCCGGCGAGACATCGGGCATGAGCGAACCGAGGAGATCGGCGAAAGCCGCGTCGGCGCCCGCGAACAGCGCGCCGAAGACGACGAGCAGGAGGACGGCCACCCCGACCGTTCGAACGACCGGGCCCCAGCGGCCGCGGGAGCCGTCGGCGCGGTCACGCAGCCCCTTCCACGCCCAGGTCGTACCGGAGCCCAGCGAGTCGATCAGGCCGAAAGGCGCGAACAGCATGCTCGGCCAGCCCTTGCCGCCGTGCAGGGCGAAGGCGGTCAGTACCAGGGCGGAGACGATCGCCAGGAAGGTGGGCCAGCCGGCGTCCCGCAGGGCGGGTACGCCGAGGAGGGCGAGTCCCCCGATCGCCCAGACCAGCGTCCAGGGGCGAAGACGGCGGCCCGCCGCTCGCGCGGCGAAGGCCGCGGCGAGGGTCGCGGGGACGGCCACGAGCACCAGATTGAGGCCGAGTCCGTCACCCAGCAGCAGCGCGCTGAGGAACGCGGTGGCCACGATCGCCGCGAGGGTCGTGGACGTGGCTCTGGTCGGCGCGGCGGGGCGCAGCGGTGTGAGCGGGCCGGCTGTCGGAGGCGTCGGTGGTCTCCACGGATGCTGCGGCCCTTGCCCCGCCGGCCACTGGGTGGACGCCGGTGCCCGATGCTGTGGCGGTACGGGCGATGTGGCGCCGCTCGGCTTCGCCGGAGTGGCCGCGGTGGCCGGGGCGACCGGCTTCGCCGGCGTGGCCGAGGCGGCCGAGGTGGCGGACGTCGGCTCGGACGGAGCGCTGTCCTTCGGTGGTGGTGCGGACGGTGTGTCGGACACGGGACCCCCTCCCGACCCGGTACGCGCATGGGCCATGACGGCGGAAGGCTGCGTCCGGGTGTCTCGTCGGCGCTCTCTCTTCATGATCAGCGCTTGGGAGTGGCCGACTCTAACCCTGGCCCCGGGCCTTCGGTCCGGCCGGGGCGGGCCTGTGGCAGGACCGTGACACATGCCCCCGGCCGACGGGAGCTCGTGTCGACGGCTGTGCCCGTCGAAGGCCACGCCCCGGGGACGGCCCGGTCCGGAGGGGCCGGGCGGTCGGGCGCCAGGCGTCGGGCGCCAGGTGTCAGGGGTCAGGTGTCAGGGGTGTACGGCGGACGGGAGCCAGTCCGGCAGCTCCTCCGTCTGCTCCAGCCAGGCGGCGGGAGGCGCGCCGGTCGTGGCGGAGGCCACGACGCCACCCGCGATGGCGCAGGTGGTGTCGACATCGCCGCCCACCTGGGCGGTCGTCCAGAAGACCCGCTCGAAGTCGCCCAGGCCACGAGCCGCCGACCAGAGCGCGAACGGCACGGTGTCGTGAGCGCTGGTACGGCGACCGCTGCCCAGGACCGCGGCCACGGTCGCCGGGTCGCCGTAGTCGAGCATGTCGCGGGCCCGGCGCAGCCCAGCGCCGACGGCGCTGCGCGGCACGAGCGCGATCACGCCGTCCAGCAGGTCCGTGGGGGTCGGAGGGCCCGCCGGGTCGGCGGCCAGCGCTG
The DNA here is from genome assembly GCF_055564335.1 of Streptomyces sp. NPDC029139. Classification (NCBI taxonomy): domain Bacteria; kingdom Bacillati; phylum Actinomycetota; class Actinomycetes; order Kitasatosporales; family Streptomycetaceae; genus Streptomyces; species Streptomyces sp. NPDC029139. Next base: position 128,956 of record NZ_JBVHWN010000014.1, read on the forward strand.
CGGCGGCGGCCACGGCCATCGTCCCGACGACGGCTTCGCGGTGCTGGTGGGTCGTGTACGCGGAGATCTCGGCCTGATGCGTCGCCTGCTCGGGGTCGTCCGCGTACCAGGCGCCGAGCGGGGCGATTCTCATCGCGGCACCGTTCCCCCACGAGCCCTGGCCGTTGAAGAGCGCCGCGGCCAGCTCCCGCCAGTCGCTGCCCTCCCTGATCAGCCGCAGCATCCGGTTGACCGCGGGCCCGTAGCCGCGGTCGAAGTCGTGATGCTCGGCGAACGCCTGCGCGAGCGCGTCCTGGTCGATCCGGTTGTGCCGCGCGAGCACGGCGAGGACGGAGCAGGCCATCTCGGTGTCGTCGGTCCATTGCCACGGTCCGGACGGCACTTCGCGTCGTTTGAGCAGCGGATAGTTGACGGGGACGAAGAACTGGGAGCCCAGGGCGTCTCCCACGGCCAGCCCTCGAAGGCTGGCCAGGGCGCGGTCGAAGCGCCGGTCGAGAGAGGAGTCAGCGGTCATCGCCCTGCCACTCTATCCGGTGGGACCGTACGGCTCGGGGGCACGCCAGCGTTCGAACGGCCGGTCCAGATGGTAGCGGCCGTCCTCGCCGAGCAGGAGCATCCGCGTCTCGCCGTTGCCCGGATTGGACAAGGACTCGAAGTCGGCGACCGTCCAGTGGAACCAGCGCATGCAGAACAGGCGCATGGTCAGGCCGTGGGTCACCAGCAGCACGTTCGGCGGATGGTCCGGCGCCTCGAAGCTGCGGTAGAGACTCTCCAGGAACGCCCCGACGCGGTCGTAGACGTCGGCCCCCGACTCGCCCTGGGCGAAGCGGTAGAAGAAGTGGCCGTAAGCGTCGCGGTACGCCTTCTGCAGCCGTACGTCGTCCCGGTCCTGCCAGTTTCCCCAGTCCTGCTCCCGCAGTCGCGGTTCTTCGCGCACACGCACCCGTCCGGGATCGAGACGGAACGCCCGGAAGGTCTCGTGGGTGCGGCGGTACGGCGACACGTAGACGCTGACCCGCTCCGTCCCGAACAGTTCCCGCAGCCGCTCCCCCGTCCGCTCCGCCTGCCGCAGACCCGTCTCGGTGAGCCTGAGCGCATGATCCGGCTCCCGTTCGTACACCGTGTCGTCCGCATTGCCGTCGGACTCTCCGTGCCGTACGAGAACGATGCGCCGCGGTCGTGCCATGCCATGACCCTAGATCGCCCTCCTCGGCCGGGCTCAGCCGAGGAGGCGTCCCGAGTCCATCCGGCGTATGCGGCCGGTGAAACGGCGACGCAGCTGTCGGTCGTGGGAGACCACGACCAGAGCCCCGGTCCACTGCTCCAGCGCCTCCTCCAGTTCTTCGACGAGGCCGAGGGCGAGATGGTTGGCGGGCTCGTCCAGGAGCAGCAGGTCGGCCGGGCGGGCCAGCAGGCGGGCCAGGGCGAGCCTGCGACGCTGCCCGGCGGACAGAGTGCCGACCGGCACGAAGAGATCCGTGGAGCGGAACAGTCCGTACGAGAGGAGCAGTTCGGCCTGCTCCTCCTCGGTGAGTCCCAGCCCGCGGCCGAAGGCGGCGAGAAGCCGCTCCGCCGGCCGGTGGGCCGGTATCTCCTGGGCCAGGTGTCCGATCCGCCCGCGTCGGCGCACCTCTCCCACCTCCGGCTCGGCCAAGCCGGCCATCACGCGCAGCAGGGTGGACTTGCCCGCACCGTTGCCGCCGTGGACCAGCAGCTTCTCCCCCGCCCGGACGGTCAGGTGATCGACATTCAGCCGGTCCGCGACACGCACGCCGGTGAGGGTGACCAGATTCCCCTGTGCGCCGCCGGCGACCGGCTGCGCGGTGAAGGCGAGCGGACGCGGGGGCTTGGCCACCGGCTCGGCGCGCAGGCGGCGAAGCCGCTCCTGGGCGTTGCGTACGCGTCCCGAGACGGATGCCTGGACCCGGCCGCCGGCCCTGTCATAGGCCATCTTGTTGTTGTCCTTGATCGAGCGGCCGGTGGCGACTCCGTGCGCGGTGGTCTCCGCGTACGCCTCCAGCCGCGCGGTCTCGGCGCACCACTCCTCGTACGCCTGCTCCCAGCGCTGCCGGGCAGCCGCCCGCGCGGCGCGGAATCCGGCGTACCCGTCCCCGTACCGGACGACCGTGCGGCGGTCGCCGTCGACCTCGAGGACGGCCGTTGCGACCCGCTCCAGGAAGAGGCGGTCGTGGGAGACGGCCACGACGATGCCTCGGTGGGCCGACAACGTCTCCTCCAGCCAGCCGAGGGCCTGCTCGTCGAGGTGGTTGGTCGGCTCGTCCAGCAGGAGGACCTCCGGAGCGGCGGCGATAGCGCAGGCGAGGCCGAGTCGGGCCTGCTCGCCGCCCGACAGGCTGCCCAGTCGGCGCTCCCTGCGCATGGAGGCGAGTCCGAGGCCGTGCATGGCCTTGTCGACCCGCGCGTCCGCTTCGTAGCCACCCCGCAGTTCATACGCGGTCAGCAGTTCTCCGTAGGCGAAGAGCGTGCTTCCGTCGGCGGTGCCGAGTTCCGCTTCGAGTTCCCTGAGCCGCCGCTCCATGGTGCGGAGCTCTGCCAGGGAGTCGTCGATCGCATCAGCGACAGTGTGCTGGCCCGACAGCCGCGGGGTCTGTGCGAGCAGGCCCGTGCCGCCGTCGACCAGAGTGACGACCTCCCCCTCGTCGGGCGTTTCGAGTCCGGCCAGCAACCGGAGCAGGGTGGACTTGCCGGCACCGTTCTCCCCCACGACCCCGATCCGCTCACCGGGGCGCACGGTGAGCGAGATCCGGTCGAGCAGCAGGCGGTCGCCGCGGGACACGGTCACGTCGCGTAATGAGATCTGTGTGGGCAAGGGCGCCTCCGATGTCGATCAGGAACAAGCGTGGACGAAACAGGAAACACGCAGGGCCGTGCGGGAATTGGAAAGGCGACCACTACGCGCCGAGAGAGCCGGCCGACGGGCACCGCACCCCGACCCTTAAACGCAACCTGAGTGGCGTTATGAGGAGTGTGGCACACTCGGATCACTAACGCAACGGGAGTAGCAATTGAATGCATCCATCGAAGGCGAGCAGGCGCCCGCGCCCGGCAGCCGACGGCCCGGCGGCCGCACCGCCCGCACCCGGGCCGCCGTGCGTGACGCGGTCCTGACGGGCCTGGCCCAGCACGGCTATCCGGCCCTCACCGTCGAGTACGTGGCGGAACACTCCGGCGTCCACAAGACGACGCTCTATCGCCGTTGGGGCAGCCTGGAGGGGCTCGTCGCGGATGCCCTCGACCTCGCGGGCGAGGACGACTGGACGCCACCCGACACCGGAAGCCTGGAGGGCGATCTACGAGCCTTGGCCCGCGAGGTGGTCGACTCATTCGCCGACCCGGCCGTCGCGGCGGCCCCCACCGCGTTCGTGGGTGCCGCGTTCCAGTCCGAGCGGGCCGCCGAAGCGCTGCGCGCCTTCTACACCGAGCGCTTCGCGCGCTGCGAGGCGGTGGTCGAGCGGGCAGCGGCCCGCGGCGAGGCGCCCCCGGGCACGGACGCCGGCGCGGTCGTCCGAGCCGTCTCCGCACCTCTGTTCCTGCGCCTGTTCGTCACCCGCGAGCCGGTCGACACCGTGACGGCGGACCAGGCGGCCCGAGCGACGCGGGCCGCGGTCACCGCCGGCGCGTTCGTACGGCAGCGGGCTGAAGACAGCGGCCCGGACCCGTCCACCGACGAGTGACGGCAGCCCAGACCCAACCGCCGATGAGTGACGGGAGCCCCGATCCGTCCACCGACGAGTGATCAGACCGTCCAGGTCGGCTCGAGCTGCACCACGTCACCCGTCAAGGCCGCCACGTCGGCGTCCGTCTGGGCGCGCAGTCCGAGCCGCTCGACGCGCTCGACCCGGTACTTGCCGTGCTCGGCGGCGGACCGCCACATCGACAGCACCACGAACTCGTTCCCGGGCGCCTCGCCGAACAGCCCGCGCAGCATCCCGGGGGAACCGGCCATCGCAGGATTCCACACCTTCTCCTGCATCAGCGCGAAGTGCTCGACCCGGTCCTCATGGACGCGACAGTGCGCCACCCGTGCCACGTCGGCGTCGGCGAACTTCGGCTCGAAGCCGGTCTTCACGTCGAAGCGGTGGTCGAAGAGCTTCGCCTGGAAGTCCTTGTACGTGCCCGCCTGCGCGGCCGCGAGCCGGTCGTGCGAGCGCGCCATGAACGAGTCGTAGAACGCGCGGCTCTCCCAGAAGGCGAAGACATGGGCGACATCCGGCCGCGCACGGCTCCAACCTCCGCCCTGCCCCCGGAACCCCGGTTCACCGAGCAACCCCGCCCATTTCCGCTGCCCCCGCTCGAACCCCCGACGGTCCACCACGGTGCAGCGAATCCACTTGACCAGCACCGCGCCATCGTACGGGGCGGGACAGCGCCCCCGTCAGACTACGGAGCAGTGCACGCACAATGATCGCGAGAACACCGAACGCACATGACACCATGAACAACCTGTCCGAGACCAAGGGCAGTTGACCGGTCCATCGGCACGAGTCGTACACACAGAGAGGGAATTCACGGTGAGCGGACTCAACAAGGGGGTCGGCAAGGTCGAGGTGACGCTCAAGTGGGACCCCAGTCCGATCGGCGCCCCGGCGCACGACCTGGACATCATCGCCGGGGTGTACACGACGGACGATCCCTACGGCTCTCCCGCCTATCTGGTGCACTTCGACAGCCGCTCCCCCGACGGCACGATCGCGCTCAGCCGGGACAGCCGTACGGGACAGGGCTTCGGGTACGACGAGGCCATGGTCCTGGAACTGAACCGGCTCGCACCCCGGTACGCGCGCGTGGTGGTGGGCGTGGCCGTCCAGCAGGGCGGCGGCCGGCTGACCTTCGGCGACATCGCCAACACCGGCGTACGGATCCGCGAGGGCTACACCGACCTCGCCGAGCACGGCTTCGAAGACGTCGCCGGGGCCACGGCCGCGACGGTGGTGGAGTTCACCCGGGGCGACGAGGACCGCTGGTCGTACCGGTCGGTGCTCCGTGGATTCGACGCGGACCCGCAGACCTTCGCGACGCTGATGGGTGCCCGGCACGCCTGACGGCGCCGCGCCGGAGCCGGACGACCACGCCCGCGCCGGACGACCACGCCCGCGCCGGACGACCAAGCCCGCGCCGGACGACCAAGCCGGCGCCGGACGACCACGAAGGGGACCGGCCATGGGCCGGTCCCCTTCGTCAGTCACCGCTCAGCGGTTCAGCTGCAGCCGCTGGTCGAGCCGCAGCCCTCGCAGATGTAGCAGGAGCCCGCTCGCTGCATCTTCGTCCCGCAGGAGAAGCACAGCGGGGCGTCCGCGCTGATGCCCAGCTGCATCTCGACGAGTTCTGCCGAGGTGTGCGCCTGCTTGGGGGCCGGGACCTCCGCCTTGGCGGCCGGGGCGACGGCCTTCAGGGTCTCCGTCTGGCGCGGGGCGGACTGGGCCAGGCCCTCGACGTCGACCTCGTCCTCGGTGGGCTCGTAGGAGCCCGTCTCCAGGTGACGCTGACGCTCCTCGGCCGAGTGGATGCCGAGCGCGGAGCGCGTCTCGAAGGGCAGGAAGTCCAGCGCCAGGCGGCGGAAGATGTAGTCGACGATCGACTGCGCCATCCGCACGTCCGGGTCGTCCGTCATGCCGGCCGGCTCGAAGCGCATGTTGGTGAACTTCGAGACGTACGTCTCCAGCGGGACGCCGTACTGCAGGCCGACCGAGACGGCGATGGAGAAGGCGTCCATCATGCCCGCGAGCGTCGATCCCTGCTTGGACATCTTCAGGAAGACCTCGCCGAGACCGTCGTCCGGGTAGGAATTGGCGGTCATGTAGCCCTCGGCGCCACCGACCGTGAAGGAGGTGGTGATCCCCGGACGGCCCTTGGGGAGGCGCTTGCGGACCGGGCGGTACTCGACGACCTTCTCGACGGCCTCGCGGATCGTCGCCTCGGTCTTCGCGGTGACCTCGGCCTTCTCCGTCTCCTTCTTCTTGGCGGAGAGCGGCTGGCCGACCTTGCAGTTGTCGCGGTAGATGGCGAGCGCCTTGACGCCCATCTTCCAGGCCTCGAAGTAGACCTCCTCGACGTCCTCGACCGTGGCCGTCTCCGGCAGGTTCACGGTCTTGGAGAGGGCGCCGGAGATCCAGGGCTGGATGGCGGCCATCATGCGGACGTGGCCCATCGCGGAGATGGAGCGCTCGCCCATGGCGCAGTCGAAGACCTCGTAGTGCTCGGTCTTCAGACCGGGGGCGTCGATCACATTGCCGTGCTCGGCGATGTGGGCGACGATCGCCTCGATCTGCTCCTCCTGGTAACCCAGGCGGCGCAGGGCCTGCGGGACGGTGCCGTTGACGATCTGCATCGAGCCGCCGCCGACCAGCTTCTTGAACTTGACCAGGGCGAGGTCGGGCTCGAGGCCGGTGGTGTCGCAGGACATCGCGAGACCGATGGTGCCGGTCGGGGCGATGACCGAGGCCTGGGCGTTGCGGAAGCCGTTCTTGGCGCCGAGGCGGATGACGTCCTGCCAGGCCTCCGTGGCGGCGGCCCAGATCGGCGAGTCGAGGTCGTCCATGCGGACGGCCTCGGTGTTCGCGTCGGCGTGCTGCTTCATGACCCGCTGGTGCGGCTCGGCGTTGCGGGCGTAGCCGTCGTACGGGCCGACGACCGCCGCGAGCTCGGCGGAGCGCCTGTACGAGGTGCCGGTCATGAGCGAGGTGATGGCACCCGCCAGGGCGCGGCCGCCGTCGGAGTCGTACGCGTGGCCGGTGGCCATGAGCAGGGCGCCGAGGTTGGCGTAGCCGATGCCCAGCTGGCGGAAGGCGCGGGTGTTCTCGCCGATCTTCTGGGTCGGGAAGTCCGCGAAGCAGATGGAGATGTCCATCGCCGTGATGACCAGCTCGACGACCTTGGCGAAGCGCTCCGAGTCGAACGACTGGTTGCCCTTGCCGTCGTCCTTGAGGAACTTCATCAGGTTCAGGGAGGCGAGGTTGCAGGACGTGTTGTCCAGGTGCATGTACTCGCTGCACGGGTTCGAGCCGTTGATGCGGCCGGACTCGGGGCAGGTGTGCCAGCGGTTGATCGTGTCGTCGTACTGGATGCCCGGGTCGGCGCAGGCCCAGGCGGCCTCGGCCATCTTGCGGAACAGCGACTTGGCCTCGACCTCCTCGATGACCTCGCCGGTCATACGGGCGCGCAGGCCGAACTTGCCGCCGGACTCGACGGCCTTCATGAACTCGTCGTTCACGCGGACCGAGTTGTTGGCGTTCTGGTACTGGACGGACGTGATGTCGTCGCCGCCCAGGTCCATGTCGAAGCCCGCGTCACGGAGGGCGCGGATCTTCTCCTCCTCCTTGACCTTGGTCTCGATGAAGTCCTCGATGTCGGGGTGGTCGACGTCGAGGATGACCATCTTGGCCGCGCGGCGGGTGGCGCCGCCCGACTTGATCGTTCCGGCGGACGCGTCGGCGCCGCGCATGAAGGAGACCGGGCCGGAGGCGTTGCCGCCGGAGGAGAGCAGCTCCTTGGAGGAGCGGATGCGGGAGAGGTTCAGGCCGGCGCCGGAGCCGCCCTTGAAGATCATGCCCTCTTCCTTGTACCAGTCGAGGATCGACTCCATGGAGTCGTCGACGGACAGGATGAAGCAGGCGGAGACCTGCTGGGGCTGCGGCGTGCCGACGTTGAACCACACCGGGGAGTTGAAGCTGAAGATCTGGTGCAGGAGGGCGTACGCCAGCTCGTGCTCGAAGATCTCGGCGTCGGCGGGCGAGGCGAAGTAGCCGTACTCCTCGCCGGCCTTCGTGTAGGTCTTCACGATCCGGTCGATGAGCTGCTTGAGACCGGTCTCGCGCTGCGGGGTGCCGACGGCCCCGCGGAAGTACTTGCTGGTGACGATGTTGACCGCGTTCACCGACCAGAAGTCGGGGAACTCGACGCCACGCTGCTCGAAGTTGACCGAGCCGTCGCGCCAGTTGGTCATGACGACGTCACGGCGCTCCCAGACCACCTCGTCGTACGGATGCACGCCGGGGGTGGTGTGGATGCGCTCGATGCGCAGGCCCTTGCTCGCCTTGGCTCCCTTGGCGCGGGAACCTCGTGCCGGACCGCTCGCCGTCTCTGTCATGCCGCCTCCCATATACGGGCAAAACACCCTGAAGTGCCCAGATAGTCCCAGGGCACCGTCTTCTTGTCTGCTGTCGCGAGTCCCGCTCAGGGCACTCGCGACACGTCTTTTCGGCCGCTCGCGGCCGGCCGGGCCGGACCCTGGGGTCCGGCCCGCCGGTCAGTCGGCGGCGGTGGCGGGAACGGGGACCCCTGGGGCCGCTCCGGTCCCGCAGTCCTCTGCGGTGGGCCGCCGCTCGCGGAGTTCCGCGATGGCGGCCTCGAAGTCGTCGAGGCTGTCGAAAGCCTTGTAAACGGATGCGAAGCGCAGGTACGCGACGAGGTCGAGCTCCTGCAACGGGCCGAGGATGGCCAGACCCACGTCGTGGGTGGTCAGCTCGGCACTCCCGGTGGCGCGCACCGCCTCCTCGACCCGCTGGCCGAGCTTGGCGAGGGCGTCCTCGGTCACCGGCCGCCCCTGGCACGCCTTGCGCACGCCGGAGATGACCTTGGTACGGCTGAAAGGCTCGGTCACGCCGGACCGCTTGATCACCATCAGCGATGCGGTCTCCACCGTCGTGAAACGACGGGAGCAGTCGGGGCACTGGCGGCGGCGTCGGATCGACGTCCCGTCGTCGGTGGTGCGACTGTCGACGACACGGCTGTCGGGGTGCCTGCAGAAGGGGCAATGCATGGTTCCGACCCTCCCTCACGGCACGACTGAATAGCTTCGCCGGGCCCGTCAAGGCCCTTTGAAGCGACCACCAGCATAGGCGATGCGCGTACCCCCGTCAGACCCGGGGACCACAACTTGTAGGTGGTAGATGCAATCCAACCACTAGATCTGGGGTTGGGGCGCTTTTCCGGCACTTCGCGCGTGTCGCGCCGCCCCCGCATCCACGACCGGCCACGAGGGTACGGGAAGCGCGCGGCTCCGCCGATTCCGGGCCCCCGGGTGCCACACTGGAAAGGCACCCCCCACCCCCATGCGGCTGCATGGCGAACGGTACCGTAATGACCGAATTGGCACCGGCGCTCGGGCTCGCATATACACCCACCCGCGCATACACGTAAGGCAATCTGCGTTTTTTCACTCGAACGTGTGTTTGGCGCAACCTTTCGAAAGCCACTACCGTTGTGCCAGCCAGGGAGACCATTCGAGAGGGGCCGCCGACGTGACCACCACCGCAGACAGTGCCACCATCACTGCCCAGGACCGCTCCCAGGGCCGACTCGAGCCGGTGCATGCCATGCCCATGAATGACGCAGCCATGAACGGGGACGGGGAGCCAGGCCGACCTGCGCGCTCGTTGCCCGGGCGACCTCCAGGGATCAGGGCGGACAGCTCTGGGCTCACGGACCGCCAGCGGAGGGTGATCGAGGTCATCCGGGACTCGGTCCAGCGACGCGGCTACCCGCCGTCGATGCGCGAGATCGGCCAGGCGGTGGGCCTCTCCAGCACCTCCTCGGTGGCACACCAGCTGATGGCACTGGAGCGTAAGGGCTTCCTGCGCCGCGATCCGCACCGGCCCCGGGCCTACGAGGTGCGCGGCTCCGACCAGCCCAGCACGCAGCCGACGGACACCACGGGCAAGCCCGCCGCCTCGTACGTGCCGCTCGTCGGCAGGATCGCCGCCGGTGGGCCGATCCTCGCCGAGGAGTCGGTGGAGGACGTCTTCCCGCTGCCCCGGCAGCTGGTCGGCGACGGCGAGCTCTTCGTCCTCAAGGTCGTCGGAGACTCGATGATCGAGGCCGCCATCTGCGACGGCGACTGGGTGACCGTGCGCCGTCAGCCGGTCGCGGAGAACGGCGACATCGTGGCGGCCATGCTCGACGGCGAGGCGACGGTCAAGCGCTTCAAGCGCGAGGACGGCCATGTCTGGCTGCTGCCGCACAACGCGGCGTACCAGCCGATCCCGGGTGACGAGGCCACCATCCTCGGCAAGGTTGTCGCGGTCCTGCGGCGGGTGTGACACCACCCCGCCGGCTCTGACCGGGCCCCGGGACCCACTGCGCCGGTCCCGGGGCCCTGCCATGTCTCCCCACAGGGCCCCGGCCGGAGCGGCGGGGCCCTGTTCGAGTTCTCTAGACTCCCGCCGCCTTCGAGGCGGCGTCGATCGCCGCCAGGGACTTGCGCACCTGGTTACGGTCCGTGGTGTACCAGAAATCGGGCAGCGAAGCCTTGAGATAGCTGCCGTACCGGGCCGTGGCGAGCCGCGGATCGAGTACGGCGACGATGCCACGGTCCCCGGTGGCCCGCACGAGCCGCCCCGCGCCCTGCGCCATCAGCAGCGCGGCGTGCGTGGCCGCGACGGCCATGAAGCCGTTGCCACCCGCGTCCTCCACCGCCTTCTGGCGAGCGCTCATCAGCGGGTCGTCCGGGCGCGGGAAGGGGATCTTGTCCATCACGACCAGCTGGCAGCTGGCGCCCGGGACGTCCACTCCCTGCCAGAGCGAGAGCGTGCCGAAGAGACAGGTCTGCGGTTCGGCCGAGAAGTTCTTGATCAGCTCGCCGAGCGTGTCCTCACCCTGCAGCAGGATCGGATAATCGGGGATGCGGGACCGCAGCTCCTCGGCCGCGAGCTGAGCGGCACGCATCGAGGAGAACAGGCCGAGGGTGCGGCCGCCGGCCGCCTGGATCAGCTCGGTCAGCTCGTCGAGCATGTCCGTCCGGTCGCCGTCCCGCGCGGGGCGGGCCAGGTGCTTGGCGACGTAGAGGATGCCCTGCTTGGGGTAGTCGAACGGCGAACCGACGTCGATGCCCTTCCACACCGGCACGTCCTCGCCCTGAGTGCCCTCCGGGGCCAGGCCGAGGGAGGCCCCGACGCCGTTGAAGTCGCCGCCGAGCTTGAGCGTGGCCGAGGTGAGCACCACGGAGCGGTCCGCGAAGAGCTTCTCGCGCAGCAGCCCGGACACGGAGAGCGGTGCCACCCGCAGGGAGGCGCCGAAGCGGTCGTGGCGCTCGTACCAGACCACGTCGTACTCCGAGCCCTGCGTGATCCGCTCCGCGACGCCATGGACGGTCTCCACCGAGGCCATGGCCTGCTTACGGACGGCGTCCTCGTCCTGGACGGACTTGTCACGGGTGGAGCCGAGGGACGTGATGACGGCGCGCGAGGCGTCGCGCAGGGCCATCAGCGCGTAGGCCAGATCCTCGGGGATCTTCTCCAGCCGTCCCGGCAGCGCCAGCTCCATCAGCCGCTCGAAGCCCTCGGCGGCGGTCTGCAGCTGGTCGGCGACCTTCTCGTCGACCAGCTTCGCGGCACGGCGGACGGCGCGATTGACCTGGCCCGGGGTGAGCTCGCCGGTGGCGACGCCGGTGACCCGGGAGACCAGCTCATGGGCTTCGTCGACGATCAGCACCTCGTGCTGGGGCAGCACGGGGGCGCCCTCGATGGCGTCGATGGCCAGCAGGGCGTGGTTGGTGACGACGACATCGGCGAGCTTGGCGCGCTCGCGGGCCGCCTCCGCGAAGCACTCCGCCCCGTACGCGCACTTGCTCGCACCCAGGCACTCCCGGGAGGAGACCGACACCTGCGCCCAGGCACGGTCGGAGACGCCCGGCGTCAGGTCGTCCCGGTCGCCCGTCTCCGTGTCGTCGGACCAGTCACGGAGCCGCAGCAGGTCCTGGCCCAGCTTGCTCGTGGGGGCCGCGGCCTCGAAGGGGTCGAAGAGGCCGTCCTCCTCGTCCTGGGGCACGCCCTCGTGGAGTCGGTGCAGGCACAGATAGTTCGACCGCCCCTTGAGCATGGCGAACTCCGGGCGCCGGCGAAGCTGCGGGTGCAGCGCCTCGACCGTACGCGGAAGATCGCGCTCCACCAGCTGGCGCTGAAGCGCCAGGGTGGCCGTGGCCACGACCACGCGCTCGCCGTGCGCCAGCGCCGGCACCAGATAGCCGAGGGACTTTCCGGTGCCGGTGCCGGCCTGGACGAGGAGGTGGGAGCTGTCGTCGATGGCCTCGGCCACCGCTTCGGCCATGGTGACCTGGCCGGGGCGCTCCACACCGCCGACGGCGGAGACGGCAGCGTGGAGGAGGTCGGGGAGGGATGGCTTCGTCATAGCTCGTCCAGCCTACGGCGCGGCACTGACAGTCTGATCACGCGAGCGGATTCGGGACCGTCCCGTGGACGGCGGCATGGGGCCGCTGGGGACGGTCACGATAGCCGTCCAGGTGCAGACGGTTCCGGTTGAGACAGAGGCGCTCGATCCGGGGCGTGAGGAGATCGAAGAGCTCGAACCGTTCCTTCAGCTCGGGGAAGCGGGCCTGGTGCCGCAGGATCTCGGCGCGCACCAGTGCCCAGAAATCCTCCTCCGGGACCGCGAGTTGGTCCTCGCACAGAGGGGCGAGGAAACGGAAGACGCCCACGAACAGCCCTGAATGGATGAACTGGGTGAGGAAGCCGGGCTTCTCCCTGAGCAGGACGGACCGGACGTCGTCCGGCATCGCGTCGTGTTCGGGCAGGGGCCGGTCGCTGATGTTGATGTCGTCGACGAAGTCCTTGATCGCCAGGCGTACGGGGACGTCGTGGTCGTCGTAGACGACGATGGCGTTCTCGCCGTGCGGGGAGAAGACGGTGCCGTACTGGTAGAGGAAGTGCAGCAGCGGCGGAAGCAGGGCCGCGAAGAGGTGCTGGAGCCAGACGGCGGGGGCGAGACCGGAGCGCTCGACGAGTTCGGCGACGAACGCCCGGCCGTTCGGATCGGTGTGGAGCAGGGAGGCGAGCGTACGGGCACGCTCGTCGGCCGGGAGCCTGAGCGGTTCGCGCCAGATCGCTCCGAGGAGTTCCTTGTACTGGTACGGGACCTCGGGCAGCCGGTCGTAGAGGGGGTGCTCGACGGTGACGGAGGCGACCTCGCCGAGAAGGATCACCCCGCACTCGTCGCGCAGGAACGGGTCGGCGTCGCGCAGTCCGTGGACCCAGGAGGTGACGGCGGGGGCCGCGAGGGTCCGCTCCGTGGGGAGTCCGCGCCAGACGAGGGTGTTGAGGATCGACAGCGGCAGCTTCACGGTGTGCCGGTCGGGCCTGCTGGTGTTGAGGAACGTACGGATCGACTGCTGGGGCACGCGCAGGTCCCCGTCGGCCGGCAGCGGCACGACGGTCCCGGCGGCGACGGCGGGGGCGTAGAGCGGCAGGACGATCTCGTCCCACTGCCAGGGGTGGACCGGCAGGAGGAGGTACGTCTCGGGATCGAGGCCGCGGGCGCGCAACGTGGCGCGGAAGCTCTCGAGGGTGTCGGTGCCGAGCTCGCGTGCGTAGAGCCGGTCCGGGGTGTCGAGGCCGGGGACTCCGCGGTAGGCGGCGAGGTCGGTGCTCACGGCGATCCAGGGGAGACGGGTCGCGCTGCGAGCCTCGGGAGCCCACCGGGCCGCGTCGGTCGCGGAGAAACCGATCCGGCCCTTGTTGAGGACGAGCCACGGGTGACCTGTCTGGTGTCCCTCGAGTTCGGCGTAGGGGAGATCGGCCAGCCGGTCGGCCGTCAGCGCCGTCCGATCGAGGCGTGCGTCGGCGGCGAGGGTGGTGGTGAGCTCGCGGATGAGGTGGCCGAGAGTGGCGCCGTCGAGGCGGAGGAGCTTGCGGGCCCGCACGAGGAAGTCGAGGGGGTCCGTCATCGGCTGCCCGTCGAGGGCGAGCGAGTCGGGTGCGACCTGCCAGCTTCCGTACGCCCCGCGGCGGGCAGCGAAGGTCAGTGCCGATCCGTCGTCGAGGCGGAGGAGGTAGCGCCGGGGCTCGCGCGGGGCGTCGGCGGGATCGCGGTCGGCGGGGGCGGTCTCGGCACGGGCCGGGGTGTCGGCGGCGGTCGTGTCGGTCGCGGTGTCGAGGAGGACGGGCTCGACGATCTCCTCGTACGCGAACTCCGCGAGGGTCTTGGCGAGCAGGCGGGCAGCGGCCCTGGTCCAGGCCGCGGGGGTCAGCTCGGCGGGTGCGAGCAGTGCGGAGTCATGGGTGGCAGGGGACGACGGCACGGGGACTCCTCGGGGTGGGAACCGCTGTGGGTCGAGCGGTATGCAAGGCAGGGAGGCGTTCACAGGACGTGGCGAAGGGCGCGGTCGCGGACCATGAGGGCGGCTCGTTTGTCGGGGAGGTCGACTTCCGCGGAGAAGCGGAAGCCGGCGCTCAGGAAGGCGGAGACGGACGGGGTGTTGCGCAGGTCGGGTTCGGCGACGACACGGGTGCAGCGAGGCCGGTGGTCGAGTACGAGATCGGCAACGGCTCGCAGAAGAGTGCTGCCGACTCCTCGGCCGCGGTCGGCGACGCTGCCGAGGAGGAGGTGGATACCGGTGTCATGAGGCCGGGCGGGATAGTGCCGGGCGAGGGGGTCGAGGTCGGCGCGGTAGATCTCGAAGTAGCTCATCGGCAGGGAGTCGAGGACTCCGAGGCAGGGGACGCTGCGGCCGTCACCGTGGAGTTGGGCGAGGAGGTGTGCCTCGGTGACGGTCTCCGGGCCGGCGAGCTCCCAGAAGGCGGCCACGGCCGGGTCGTTCATCCAGCGGGTGAGGAGCGCCAGGTCCCGCTCGATCCGCACGGGTACGAGGTGGAAGGAGCCGGCGGGAGTGGGAGCCGGGCCCCAGGTGCCGACGTCGTCCAGGAGGTCGCCGTCGGTGGCGGCTGTGCCGTGGCCGGTGGCGAGCAGGGCGATGAGCTCGTCCGAGAGGTGCAGGTCGAGCGTGTCCTCGCCGCCCGTGTCGGACGGGGGTCGGGCGACGGGTCCGGGGCCGGCGTCCCCGACCAGGGCAGGGTCCGTGGCCTTGCCCGTGTGAGAGCCCGTGCCGGCGCTCGCATCGGTGGGAGGGATGGTGGCGCTCCTCTCGGCGGTTCGGTCCGATCGCGTTCCGCCACCCGCGCGCCCGCGCGGTCGGGTCGCCGGGTCGCCGGGTGGTCAGGTCGGGGTGGTTGGGTCGGGGTGGTCGGGTGGGGCCTCAGGAGCGAAGGGGGTTGGTGATGGTCACGTAGACCGACTGGGTGTCGACGGGGCCGACGAGTTCGTCGAGGCCGTGCAGGCGGGTGAGGAGGTTGGCCTTGCAGCGCAGGGTCGCTGCCTCCAGGAGCCGGTGCGGCAGCGGGGAGCCGAGTCCGGTGACGGAGGTGAGGAACTGGCGGAAGCCGGCGAGCAGGACGCGTTCGTCGGCGAGGTGCTGGGCGCCGAAGGCCCCGATGAGACCGAGGACGTTGTTGATGCCGAGGTAGTAGGCGAAGCGCTCGTCGGTGACCTGGTCGGAGACGAAGGTGTCGCTGGCGGCTCCGATGCCGGGGAGGCGGCTCTCCAGTTCCTCGCGGCGGGACTCGCGGAAGTAGTAGCCCTGATTGTCGCGGTAGCGCCCCCCGATGGGCCAGCCGTCGGGGTCGAGGAGTACCAGGGTGTTCTGCTGGTGGGCCTCGAGGGCGACGCCTGCGGTGCCGTCGAGCCAGAGCACGGGGCGAATGACCTGGTCGAGGTAGCGCAGGAACCACTCGGCGGCGACGGCCGTGGTGGGGCGGCCGGTGCGGGCGGCGAGCCGGGTGACGAGGTCGGCGAGGCGGGAACGCATCCGCGGGCTGCCGGGCCAGGGGCGGGGGGCGGTGAGGGCCGCGATGCAGACGGCGTCGTCCGTGGCGGTGAAGGGGTTGTGGCGGATCATGACGTCGATGCCGGGGACGGGCTCCCCGGCCGGGGTGTCGACGGCGAGCCAGGCGGGGTCGCGGACGATGTCGAAGCCGGGGTGGGCGGCCTGCCACTGGTCGACGAGGCCGGTGCGCAGGAGGCGGTGGACCTCGACACCGCGGTGGAGTTCCTTGCGGAGGTTCTCGCGGCAGGAGTTGGTGATGCGTACGCCGAGGGAGAGCTTGAGCATCGTGCGGGCGCCGGGCCGGTGCACGGTGCGGACGGAGGAGGTGGGGTGCCAGGCGGCGCCGTGGGGCCCGAGGTCGTGGAGAAGGCCGGCGTCGAGGAGGGCGGCGACGGCGGGACGGTGGGTCAGCTCACGCGCCTGCCAGGGGTGGAGGGGCAACGGCACGGTGCCGGGCGGGAGTTCGAGCCCGTCGGCGAGGCCGGTGGCAAGCTGGGCGGCGGAGACCGGACGCCCCTGTTCGGTCCAGGCGGAGTCGGAGGCGAGGATCGTGCTGTCGACGGCCATCCAGTGCAGGGGGAAGGAGCCGTGGAGCTCGGGTGAGTAGAGCCGCGCCTCTGCCTCGGAGAGCCCTTCACGGCTCTTCGGGGTGGGGTGGAGCGGGTGGCCGAGCAGCAGGGACTGCTCGGCGGTGAGGAAGAGATCGGCTTCCGGATCGGGGGCGGGGCGGCGGCGCCGGTCGGCGATGAACGCGGCGGTGCGGCGGGTCGAGTCGGCGACCCTTCCGACGAGTTCGGTCCCTTCGGGGCGGCCGGTCTCGCGGCTGAGGAGGGCGGCGACGGTGACGGCGTCGACCGTGGGGGCCGTGGAGTGCAGCCCTTCGAGGGTGGGAGCGCCGAAGCGGTGCCACCCGGTCCGCGACCAGTAGTGGACGGGGACGAGGAGGGCGGCGCCGCTGGCTTCGAGGGGGATGCGGAGGGTCGAGGTCCTGGGTGCGGGCAGGTTCTTCTCGCGTACCCAGCAGCGCAGCAGGTTCTCGATGGTCGCGGTGTCGGCGGCGCGCCGCGTGTCCGGATCGTCCAGGTGGTCCGGTCGGCAGGCCGCACCGGTCAACGCCGCGGGAGCATGCGGCGTGGGAATGGACCGGGGATCGTACGGCCCGGAGTGCTGGCGGGGGACGGTGGCCTGCTCGACGGTGAGGGGGCCGGAGGCGGCGTTGCCGGCGTCGGACGCTTCGGAGGCGGGGCTGGCGTTCACGGGGCTTCCTTGTGAGGGTGTCCGGATTCGGTCCGGGATCGGTGGGACGGTCCGGTCGATCCGGTCGGTCCGGTGTCGGTCCGGGGACGCGTGACGTGTGCGGGCCGCGCGGGGCGATGGGCGCGTTCGGCGGCGGCCAGGGCGTCGGCGAAGCGGTCCAGGACGGCTTCGGCCTGCTCGTCGGTGAGGGTGAGCGGGGGGAGGAGGCGCACGACTCCCGAGTGGCGGCCGCCGAGTTCGACGATGAGGCCGCGGTCGAGGCATTCCCGCTGGACGGACGCCGCGAGCACGGGGTCCGCCGGTGGGGCGGTGGTGGCGGGTTCCTCCGGGTCCACTGCCTCCGGGTCGACCAGCTCGACACCGATCATCAGGCCACGGCCTCGCACGTCGCCAATGCAGGGGTGGGCGGCGGCCAGGCCCTCGAGCCGTCCGAGCATCCGGGCGCCGAGGGTGGCCGCGCGGTCGGCGAGCCGGTTCTCCCGTACGTACGCGAGGGTGGCGGCCCCGGCCGCCATGGCGAGCTGGTTGCCGCGGAAGGTGCCCGCGTGGGCGCCCGGCTCCCAGGCGTCGAGCTCCGACTTGTAGACGACGACCGCGAGCGGGAGGGAGCCGCCGATGGCTTTGGAGAGGACCATGACGTCGGGGACGACGCCGCTGTGCTCCACGGCCCAGAAGGCGCCGGTGCGTCCGACACCCGTCTGGACCTCGTCGGCGATGAGCGGGATGGAGCGCGCCGCGGTGATCTCCCGCATGCGGCGCAGCCAGGCGTCGGGGGCGGGGATGACGCCGCCCTCGCCCTGGACGGGTTCGAGGATCATGGCGGCGGGGGTGGCGACCCCGCTCTTGGGGTCGTCGAGGAGGTTCTCCGTCCAGCGCGCGGCCAGTTCGGCTCCCCGCTCGCCGCCCACGCCGAAGGGGCAGCGGTAGTTCTGCGGGTAGGGCAGCCGGGTGACGCGCACGTCCGTCGCGCCGCCCGAGGCGTCGAGGGCCCCGGCCGTCATGCCGTGGTAGGCGCCCGTGAAGCTGAGCAGTCCGCGCCGCCCGGTGGCCGTGCGCACGAGTTTGAGGGCGGCCTCGACCGCGTCCGTGCCGGCCGGCCCGCAGAACTGGATGCGCGCGTCCCGGGCGAGTGCGGCGGGCAGCGTGGCGAACAGCTCGGTGGTGAAGGCGTCCTTGACCGGGGTGGCGAGGTCGAGGACGTGGAGGGGGGCTCCGGAGTCGAGGACCTTCCTGATGGCTTCGAGGACCACGGGGTGGTTGTGTCCGAGCGCCAGGGTCCCGGCTCCGGACAGGCAGTCGAGGTAACGCCGGCCGTCCGCGCCCTCGATGGTCAGTCCCCTGGCTCGTACGGGGACGATCGGCAGAGAGCGCGCGTAGGTGCGCGCGGCCGATTCCCGCAGCGACTGGCGGCGCAGAATGCCCTCGAGTACGCCCCCTTCGCCGGCTCTCCGCTCCCCGTGGTGCGCGTGCGCGGCCGACGGTACGGCCGGAGCTGGTTCGGTCACGGCCACGGCTCGGTGTCCTCCCGCTGTAACAGTTGCGTTGCACATCGGTACGTTGCTCCACCGCGCGGGCGGTGGCGCTGAACGCTTCCTCTGGGTCCCCCGTACGTACCAACGACAAGGGCTGCCAAGGATCACGGCGAAAACGCAAGATCCTTGGAGCGGCCGGGATCACAGCCCGGCAACGGCCGTACGCAGGGCGGAACCGCGGACCTGCCGCGCACCGTCCCCTCCGGCACCGGCATAGTGGGGGCGCACATCGGCGCCGGTCATGGCGCCATCACAGTTCACTCATGCACAAGTTGACGTAGTCCCAGGGGGATCACGAGATGCGATCGATTCGTCCGCTGCTGGCCGCGGCAGCCGCCGTCGCGGCCTTGACGCTGACGGCGACGGCCTGCGGCCCGACCGAGGAGAACGCGGGGGACAAGCCCAGCGCTCCCGCGAGCCCCACCACCGCCGACAAGATCACGATTCCGGACGATCTCAAGGACCGGCTCAAGGAGCACGGGATCGACCTGGACAAGTGGAGGAACGGCGAATGGAAGAACTGGGACCGCGACAAGTGGCTGCGTGAGGCGAAGGACTACGTCAACCCGATCATCGAGGACCTCTGGGACCCGGACCGGATGCGCGATGCGCAGCGCCCGGACAAGCCGGTCGAGGAGGAGGACATCTCGGGCGACGAGGGCGTCACCGACCCGACTCCCGCGCGGGTCAGGGCGAAGAGCGTCCCGACGCCGTACCACGCCAACGCCCCCGAGGCGGGCAAGGTGTTCTTCGACGGCCCCGAGGGTTCGATGGTCTGCTCGGCCACGGTCGTGAAGGACCCGGCGAACCCGGGGAAGTCCAACATGGTCTGGACCGCGGGTCACTGCGTGCACGCCGGCAAGAAGGGCGGCTGGTACCGCAACATCGCGTTCGTCCCCTCGTACAACGACCATGCGCTGCCGACCGCGCAGCTGGAGAACGCCACGCGTGAGCAGGTCGCTCCGTACGGCGTGTGGTGGGGCGACTGGGCCCAGACGTCCGAGCAGTGGATCTCCCAGGGCGCGGCGACCGGTGGTCAGGGCGCCGCGTACGACTACGCGGTGATCCATGTGACGCCGGAGAAGGGAAGCACCGGCAAGTCGCTGGAGGAGACGGTCGGTTCCGCGCTTCCCGTGGAGTTCAACGCTCCCGCGGTACCGAAGATCGCGAGCATGACGGCGACCGGCTACCCGGCGGGCCCGCCGTTCGACGGGCAGAAGATGTACCAGTGCACGGACAAGCCGGGCCGTCTGTCGCTGAAGGTCGAGCAGCCCACGATGTACCGCATCGGCTGCACCATGACCGGTGGTTCGTCCGGCGGCGGCTGGGTGGCCGCGGGCCGGGACGGCAAGCCGGCCCTGGTGTCCAACACCTCCATCGGGCCGGTGACGGCCGGATGGCTCGCCGGTCCGCGCCTGGGCGCGGAGGCGAAGGGCATCTACGACGCGGTCAGCAAGAAGTTCGCCGGCCGCTAGCCGACTCGTTCGACGGGGCGGGACCCTGCGGGTCCCGCCCCGTCCTACGGGCATACTGTGCACCGCTAGTGACGCGTCCATGGCAAGCAGGCCGTGACCTCAGGTCCACGGCCGGGCCAGGGCGCGGGAATCATCATCAGGGGGATCCCGAGCTCATGCGCACCACACGACTCATACCGGCCTTCGCCGCGCTGGCTTCGGCGCTCGCGCTGACCGCCACCGCCTGCGGCCCGACCGAGACACCGGCGGCCGACAAGCCCGCGGCCGGGGCGAGTGCCTCCGCCTCCGCCACGGGAGAGGGCCAGGCCGCTCTTCCCAAGGACCTCGCCGACAAGCTGAAGAAGCACGGCGTCGACCCCGACAAGTGGAAGAACGGCGAGTGGAAGAACTGGAACACCGACACCTGGCTGCGTGAGGCCGAGGACTTCGTCAACCCGGTCATCGAGGGTCTCTGGGACTCCGAGCGCATGCAGACGGCGAAGAGCCCGGACCAGACGATCGCCACGACGGCCGGCGGTGGCAGCGACCCCTTGCCGCGGCCCGTCCAGGCCCAGCGGGAGAAGACGCCGTACCACCGCAACGCGGCGCCGGTCGGCAAGATCTTCTTCGATTCGCCCAAGGGGCACATGGTCTGCTCCGGCACGATCGTGAAGGACCCGCGCCGGCCCGGGAAGTCCAACATGGTGTGGACCGCGGGCCACTGCGTCCACGCCGGTCAGCGGGGCGGCTGGTACCGCAACATCACCTTCGTCCCGGCCTACAACGACCTCGGCAAGTCCCCGTCCGCGCTGCGCAACGCCCAGCCGCACGAAGAGGCGCCCTACGGTCAGTACTGGGCCGACTGGGCCGTGACCTCCGGTGAGTGGATCAACCGCGGCGGGACGAACGCCGCCTGGCCCTACGACTACGCCGTGCTGCACGTCCAGCCGCAGCGGGGCAAGAAGTCCCTGGAGGAGACCGTCGGTGCCGCGCTGGCGGTCGACTTCTCGGCACCGACGCCCGCGCAGGCCGGGACGATCGGCGCCTGGGGCTACCCGTCGGCGCCGCCGTACAACGGCGTGATCATGCACAAGTGCCTCGACCGGGCGAGCCGTATGGTCACGGCACCCGCCACGCCGACCATGTACCGCATCGGCTGCACGATGACGGCGGGTTCCTCCGGCGGCGGCTGGTTCCGGGTGCTGCCGAACGGAAAGACCGCCCTGGTCTCGAACACCTCGATCGGCCCGGCCGGCAGCAACGGCTGGCTGGCGGGACCGCTCCTGGGCCGGGGTGCGCAGAGCGCGCACGAGATGGTCAGCAAGAAGTTCGCTCGCTGATCCGTCGCTGCCGACCCGGGCCACGCCGCGCGGGTGGAGGACCGAAGCGCGACACGATGTCACGGTTGCTGACGCATGGGAAAGGCCCCGCCCCCTCGACGGAGGGGGCGGGGCCTTTCCGCATGAGCGGGAAGAACCGGTCAGTGAGCGGCCGGAACGTACGGCATCAGGAACGCCGCCAGCTCCTCGTGCACGCGCGCCTTGACCAGCGTGCCCTCCGGCGTGTGCTCCTCGGAGAGGAGTTCGCCCTCGGCGTGCACGCGGGACACCAGACCGCCCTCGGTGTACGGCACGAGCGCCTCGATCTCGACCTGCGGCCGCGGCAGCTCGGCGTCGATGAGCGCGAGCAGCTCCTCGATGCCCTCGCCCGTACGGGCGGAGACCGCGATCGCGTGCCGCTCGGCCCGCATCAGCCGCTGCAGGACCATCGGGTCGGCCGCGTCCGCCTTGTTGACGACCACGACCTCCGGCACGTTCACCGCGCCGACGTCCCGGAAGACCTCACGCACGGCGGCGAGCTGCTCCTCCGGCGCCGGGTGCGAGCCGTCCACCACGTGCAGGATGAGATCGGAGTCGCCGACCTCCTCCATGGTGGAGCGGAACGCCTCGACCAGGTGGTGCGGCAGGTGCCGTACGAACCCGACGGTGTCGGCCAGGGTGTACACCCGGCCGCTGGGCGTCTCGGCCCGGCGCACGGTCGGGTCGAGGGTGGCGAACAGCGCGTTCTCCACCAGCACACCCGCGCCGGTCAGACGGTTGAGCAGCGAGGACTTGCCGGCGTTGGTGTAGCCGGCGATGGCGACCGACGGCACCTTGTGGCGGCGCCGCTCCTGCCGCTTGATGTCCCGGCCGGTCTTCATCTCCGCGATCTCCCGGCGCATCTTCGCCATCTTCTCGCGGATCCGACGCCGGTCGGTCTCGATCTTGGTCTCACCGGGACCACGGGTGGCCATGCCGCCACCGCCGCCGCCACCCATCTGACGGGAGAGCGACTGACCCCAGCCTCGCAGTCGCGGCAGCATGTACTGCATCTGCGCGAGCGCGACCTGCGCCTTGCCCTCTCGGGACTTGGCGTGCTGAGCGAAGATGTCCAGGATGAGGGCGGTCCGGTCGACCACCTTCACCTTGACGACGTCTTCGAGGGCGATGAGCTGGCCGGGGCTGAGCTCTCCGTCGCAGACCACCGTGTCCGCGCCGGTCTCGAGCACGATGTCCCGCAGCTCACGGGCCTTGCCGGAGCCGATGAAGGTGGCCGGGTCCGGCTTGTCACGGCGCTGGATCACGCCGTCGAGCACGAGGGCGCCCGCCGTCTCGGCGAGGGCCGCGAGCTCCGCCAGGGAGTTCTCCGCGTCCTGAACGGTCCCCGAGGTCCATACGCCGACCAGCACGACGCGCTCCAGGCGCAGCTGCCGGTACTCGACCTCGGTGACGTCCTCGAGCTCGGTGGAGAGTCCCGCGACGCGCCGAAGGGCCGCGCGCTCGGAGCGGTCGAACTGATCGCCGTCCCGCTCTCCGTCGATCTCGTGGCTCCAGGCGACGTCCTCTTCCATCAGGGCATCGGCCCGAAGGCTCTCGGTGCGGCTCGTCTCCGCGAAGCTCTGCTCGTCCTGGGAAGGGGATGAAGAGGAGGTCATTTGATCCTTACGTCGATAGGAAAGTCGTTACGTCGATCACAACGTGTGACGGCACGGAAAGATTCCCGGTCGGCCGCGTCGTCGACCTGACGATGGTGACACGCTCCGCCCTGGGCCGTCACCCGGGTTTCGCCGCGCTGCGGGCTTCACCGGCCGGACGGGAGCGCCAGTCCGGGTGGCCGGGCATCGGTGGTGTCTTCTCCGCGTACAGCCAGCCCGCGAAGAACGACGTGAGATCACGGCCCGCCACCTGGGAGGCGAGCGCCGTGAAGTCGGCGGTGGTGGCGGTGGAGTGGGCGTGATCACCGACCCAGCGGCGCTGAAGCAGCTGGAAGGCATCCTTGCCGATCTCCTGGCGCAGTGCGTAGAGGACCAGGGCGCTGCCGTCGTACACGACGGGCCGGAAGAGGCTGATCTTCTTGCCGGGCGAGGGCGGCTCGGGTGCGGCCGGGGGCCCGCCAGCCGCCCGCCAGCCGTCCGAGGCACCGTAGGCGGCCTTCATGCGCTGCTCCAGCGACTGCTGGGCGGTCTCCTCCGCGTACAGCGCCTCGTACCAGCTCGCGTGGCCCTCGTTGAGCCACAGGTCCGACCAGGTGCGGGGGGAGACGCTGTTCCCGAACCAGTGGTGGGCGAGCTCATGGACCATGATCGAGTCGACGTACCACTCCGGGAACCCGGGCTCGGTGAAGAGCCTTCTCTCGAAGAGAGAGAGGGTCTGCGTCTCCAGCTCGAAGCCGGTCTCGGCGTCGGCCACCAGCAGCCCGTACGTCTCGAAGGGGTAGCGGCCGACCTGGCGCTCCATCCACTCCAGGTGGCCGGGGGTGCGCTTCAGCCAGGGCTCCAGGAGGTCACGGTCGGCGGTGCGCACCACGTCCCGCACGGGCAGCCCGTGCGGTCCGGTGCGGTGGACGACGGTGGTGCGGCCGATGGAGACCTGGGCGAGCTCGGTGGCCATGGGGTGGGTGGTGCGGTAGGTCCAGGTGGTGGTGGACCCGTCCGTGGTCCGGCCCGTCGGCAGACCGTTGGCGACGGCCATCAGGGAGCTGGGAACGGTGATCCGGAAGGTGAAGAGCGCCTTGTCGGCGGGGTGGTCGTTGGAGGGGAAGACCCGGTGGGCGGCGTCGGCCTGGTTGGCCATGGCGAGACCGTCGCCCGTGCGGACCCAGCCGCCGGCGTCGGCGGGGCCTCGGGGGTCGCTGGTGTGGGTGACGGCGATGGTGAGCGGGTCGCCGTCCTCGGTCGGCCCGGCCGGTGTGACCACGAGGTCCTCGCCGCTGGTCACGAAGTCGGCCGCTTCGCCGTCGACGGTGACGGAGGCGACCTTGCCGTGCGTGAAGTCGAGGTTGATCCGCTCCAGGTCGGCGGTGGCGACTGCCTCGATGCGGGTCACCGCCGCGAGCGGCTCGGTGTTCTTTCCCCCGTACGTGAGGTCGATGTCGTACGAGAGGACGTCGTACCCCGGGTTGCCGAGGTGGGGGAAGAGCGGGTCTCCGATGCCGAGCGGCGCGGGCGCGGGCAGGGAGGCGGCGACGAGGCCGGCCGAGGCGGCGACCAGGACCGCGGAACGCAGCCACCGCGCGCGTGGGGCGGGATGTCGGGGTGTGAGCGGCATGGGCTACGGCTACCAGGGTCGGCGCCCCTCCCCCGGGCGGCGCGCTCGCCTGCCACCCGAAGGGGTCACCGGCGCCCTGACGTCACTCGTCGTGCGAGGCGGGGTGCCGGGCTCGGCTGACGTCGTACACCCCGGGCACGTCCCGCATGGCGCGCATCAGGGCGGGCAGCCCGGCCGCGTCCGGGAGTTGCAGGGTGTACGTGTGCCGCACCCGCTGCTCGCTGGGCGGCTCGACGGTCGCCGAGACGACCGCGACCCCGGCGGCGGCGATGACCTCGGTCAGGTCCGCGAGGAGGCGGGGGCGGCCGAAGGATTCGGCGACGAGTGTGACGCGGCACTCGGCGGTGTCGCCCCAGTGGACGGTGACGGGGATGCGCCCGTGCCGTCTCATCGTGTCGACGGCGGCGCATCCGGTGCGGTGGACGGTGACCGATCCGCCGCGGACCTGGAAGCCGGTGATCTCGTCGGGGGGTACGGGGGTGCAGCAGCCGGCCGGTCGTACGGCGGCGGGCGTGGCGTCCGGCAGGTCGGCCTGGAGCTTGGCGCCCGACCGCCGGTCGGCGGTGAAGGAGGCCTGTGGCCGCGGGTCGGCAGCGGGCGCTTTCGCGGCTTCCGGGTGCGTCTGGAGCCATGCGGTGATCGCGATGCGCGCGGCGGGGGTGCGGGCGTGCTCGAGCCACGCGGGGGACGGCCCCGAGGTGGTGTCCTGGGAGAGCAGCAGCTGCACGGTGTCACCGTCGTTCAGCACGGTACTGAGCGTCGCCAGACGGCCGTTGACGCGTGCTCCGAGGCAGCCGTGGGCGGCATCCCCGTGCTGGGCGTAGGCGGCGTCGACGCAGCTGGCTCCGGCGGGCAGGCCGAGGGTGCCGCCGTCGGCGCGGAAGACCGTGATCTCCTGGTCCTCCGCGAGATCCGCGCGCAGCGAGGTCCAGAAGGTGTCGGGGTCGGGGGTGGCCTCCTGCCAGTCGAGGAGCCGGGAGAGCCAGCCGGGGCGGGTGGGGTCGGCGCGTTCCCCGTCGTCGGCCGGTTCGGTGCCGTCGCCGCCCGTCGGAGGGGTGTACGGGTTGCCCAGCGCGACGACGCCGGCCTCGGCGACCTTGTGCATCTGGTGCGTACGGATGAGGACTTCGGCGACGGCCCCGTCCGGGGCGGCGACGGCGGTGTGCAGCGACTGGTACAGGTTGAACTTGGGTGCGGCGATGAAGTCCTTGAACTCGGAGATCACCGGGGTGAAGCACGTGTGGAGTTCGCCGAGGACGGCGTAACAGTCGGCGTCCTCGCCCACGAGGACGAGCAGCCGCCCGAAGTCGCTGCCCCGTAGGTCGCCGCGCTTGAGGCGGACACGGTGGACGGAGACGAAGTGCCGCGGCCGTACGAGGACTTCGGCGGCGATGCCCGCCTCGCGCAGCACCGTTGTGACGCTATCGGCGATGACGGCGAGCGCGTCGCCGGCGCCGGTGTTCTCGGCGATGAGCGCGCGGGTGTCCTCGTACTCCTCGGGGTGGAGGATCGCGAAGACCAGGTCCTCCAGCTCGGTCTTGAGCGCCTGGACGCCGAGCCGTTCGGCGAGCGGGATGAGGACGTCGCGTGTGACCTTGGCGATCCGGACCTGCTTCTCGGGGCGCATCACGCCGAGCGTGCGCATGTTGTGGAGCCGGTCGGCGAGTTTGATCGACATGACCCGGACGTCGTTGCCGGTGGCGACGAGCATCTTGCGGAAGGTCTCGGGTTCGGCGGCGGCGCCGTAGTCGACCTTCTCCAGCTTGGTCACGCCGTCGACGAGGTAGGCGACCTCGTCGCCGAACTGCTCCCGTACCTGTTCGAGCGTCACCTCCGTGTCCTCGACGGTGTCGTGGAGGAGGGAGGCGGTCAAGGTCGTGGTCTCGGCCCCGAGTTCGGCGAGGATCAGGGTGACCGCGAGCGGATGGGTGATGTACGGCTCGCCGCTCTTGCGGAACTGTCCGCGGTGCGAGAACTCGGCGAGGACGTACGCCCGCCGCAGCACGGCGAGGTCGGCGTCGGGATGGTGGGCGCGGTGCGCCTCGGCGACATGCCCGATGGCGTCGGGCAGCCGGCCCCGGGAGGCGGGACCGAGGAGAGCGGCACGGCCCAGCCGGCGGAGGTCGATCCTCGGCCGGGCGCGCCTGCGGCTGGGAGCGTCGGGGCCGTTGGCCTCCGCTGCGCTCACAGGATTGGTGGCCTCTGCACTCATGGGCACCTCCGGCGGCGTCGACCGGCGGTGGGCGGGCAAGGCGTGCACGCCGGGCCGGTGCTTGATGCTACCGACCCCACCACGGAGCGCAGTCCTGCTCTCGCCCAGCGTGAACCGGATCACCCGATCGAGCGAAGGATCAGTCGTTGACTGTTTCGATTTCTCCGTCGGCGAGCCAGGACGGGTCGATCGTGCCCTCGGCGACGATCACCGCCGGACCGGTCAGCTCGATCTCGCCGTCGGGGTGCTCGGTGATGATCAGCGTGCCGCCGAGGACGTCGACGGTGTACGTGACGGGGGTGCCGCTCAGGGCGGGGTCGGCGCCGTCCCGGCGCGCGGTGGCCACGGCGACCGCGCACGCGCCCGTGCCGCAGGAGCGGGTCTCCGCCGCGCCGCGCTCGTGGACACGCATGGCGACGTGGCGGGGGCCTCGGTCGGCGACGAACTCGATGTTGACGCCGTCCGGGTACACCTCGGCGGGGCTGTACGGCGGCTCGGTGAAGAGGTTCCCTGCGTGGTCGAGGCTCTCGACGAAGGCGACGGCGTGCGGGTTGCCCATGTTCACGTTGCGGGCGGGCCAGCTGCGGCCTTCCACGGTGACGGTGACGCCGTCCTCAGGGAGGAGGGCGCGGCCCATGGAGACCGTGACGGAGCCGTCCTTGTCGAGGTGGACCCGCTTGACCCCGCCGCGGGTGGCGACGGCGACCTCGCCGGCGGTGACGTGTCCGGCGTGCTGGAGGTAGCGGGCGAAGACGCGGACTCCGTTGCCGCACATCTCGGCGACCGAGCCGTCCGCGTTGCGGTAGTCCATGAACCACTCAGCCTCGCCGGCCATGTCCCGGGCGTCGGGATGGGCGGCGCTGCGGACGACGTGCAGCAGACCGTCGCCGCCGATTCCGGCCCGCCGGTCGCACAGGCGCGCGACGGCCGCGGGGGGAAGGTCGACGGCGTTGTCGGCGTCGGGGACGATCACGAAGTCGTTCTCGGTCCCGTGGCCCTTGAGGAATGCGAGCGGCGAGGTCTGCGTGGTGGTCACGGGATCAACTGTACGGGGCGGGTCCGACAGGGCCCTCGACGGTCCACGGAGCGAGCGGCGGCGCGGGGAAGGTCCGGGCCGGGGCTCCGGAGCGGGGAGCCGGGGCGGGCTCCGGCGCGGGGAGCCGTGGGGCGTCCCGGAGCGGGGAGACGGGGTGGGTCCCGGAGCGGGGAGCCGGGGCGGGGAGACGGGGTGGCTCCCGGTCGGGGAAGGCCCGGGCTGGAGCGGGCGCCCGGAACGCCGTCGGTGCCGGGTCCCGGGTTGTCCCGGTCAGCGGAGGCGGGCCACGCGCCAGACGGCCAGGACGACGAGGAGCGCGCTGAAGAACGTGTACAGGGCGATCACGCGCCAGTTCGGCCGCTCGCCGGAGCCGCGGGCCGGGAGGCCCGGCCAGGTGTGGCCCACCTTGCGGGCGGCCATCATGCCCCAGCCGGCCGCGCAGGAGCTGATCAGCAGGCCCAGCATGGCGACGACGGCACCGCCCTCGCCGGAGCCGAAGGCGAGGGGGAAGGCGAACATCAGCGAGCCGACGGCGGCGAGGCCGACGATGGGCGCGAGCTGCCAGATCCGCAGGCGACGCTGCGGCCGCAGCTCGACCTCGACCTCGTCGGTGTCGACCTCGACGGACGTGCCCTCGGCGTCGTCGGGACCGTCCGGGCTCAATCCGGGCGTGTCACCTGCGGCTTCACCGCGGATCGCGTCGTGCTGTTCTCTGTCGCGAGGGCCGGCCTCCATCGCCACGCGCCCTCCCACTCGGACTCCACTGCGTCGATCGATGCTCGATGATGGCACGCCAAGGACCGCTGGAATGACGGGCATGGCGTCCCGATGCCATCACGTGATCAGGCTGTAACCGCTCGTTCGATCAACGCCAGCGCCTCACCAGGGAGTTCCCCGCGGTGTTCCGCGGCGCCACTGAGCCAGTGGACCCGCGGGTCGCGCCGGAACCAGGAGTCCTGGCGGCGCGCGAAGCGTTTGGTGGCGCGCACGGTCTCGGCGCGCGCCTCTTCCTCGGTGCACTCTCCCGCGAGCGCCGCCAGCACCTGCTGATAGCCGAGCGCGCGGGCGGCGGTGCGTCCCTCTCGCAGGCCCTGTGCCTCCAGCGTGCGGACCTCCGCCACCAGCCCGGCGTCCCACATCCGGTCCACGCGCGCGGTGATCCGCTCGTCCAGCTCCGGGCGCTCGACGTCGACGCCGATCTGCACGGTGTCGTAGACGGAGTCCGGGCCGGGCAGGTTGGCCGTGAAGGGCTTGCCGGTGATCTCGATGACCTCGAGGGCCCGGACGATGCGGCGGCCGTTGCTGGGCAGGATCGCGCGCGCGGCCTCGGGGTCGGCCGCGGCGAGGCGGACGTGCAGTGCGCCGGGGCCCCGCTCCTCGAGCTCGGCCTCCAGGCGCGCCCGTACGGCCGGGTCGGTGCCCGGGAACTCGAGGGCGTCGATGGCGCCGCGCACGTACAGGCCGGAGCCGCCGACGAGGACGGGGGTCCGGCCGTCGGCGAGCAGCCGGTCGATCTCGGCGCGGGCGAGGCGCTGGTACTCGGCGACGCTGGCGGCCTCCGTCACGTCCCAGATGTCGAGGAGGTGGTGGGGGACGCCACCGCGTTCCTCGAGCGTCAGCTTGGCGGTACCGATATCCATCCCTCGGTAGAGCTGCATCGAGTCGGCGTTGACGACCTCGCCGCCGAGCTGCTGGGCCAGAAATACTCCCAGATCGGACTTTCCGGCCGCTGTGGGACCGACGACGGCGATGACCCGCGGGGCGGGAGCTGCACTTCTCACCGCCCCAGTCTCGCAAACCTCCCGGCGGGTCCCCGAACGAGCGACGTGACGGCCCGCAACCGGGTTCGTTGCCAGTTGCGAGGTTCCGACCGCCGGTTTCCGTACCGGCTGCGCCGGGTGGCGCAATGGGGCGCCCCGGGCGCCGCGGGACCTCTCCCACACGAGTACGCTATGGAGTGGTAATGGGCGTTTTTGCATTGTTTCGCCGCAAGGGTAAGGAAGCTGCCGAGGCGTCGACGGAGGAGGCCCAGGCCGTCGCTCTGACGGAGGAGTCGGAGGAGGCCGAGGCCACTTCCCGCGAGGCCGGGGACTCCGAGCCCGAGGCCACGGAAGGCGCCACCGGGGCCGAGGTGACCGGGGTGGCGGAAGAGGGCGACGACGGAGCCGAGGCCGCGGTCGAGGCGGTCGAGATCCCGAAGCAGCAGTCCGCCGAGGCGGCCGCGGACAACGAGGCCGGCGAAGGCGCCCGGAAGTAGCTCCTGGCGACAGGGCTCGGCACAACGGACGTACCGGAGGGATGGTGACCCATGGGTCTCCTGGATTCACTGAAGGCCAAGCTCGCCCCTGCCAAGGACAAGGTCTCCGGTCTCGCGCAGCAGCACGAGCAGAAGATCGACCACGGCCTGGAGAAGGCCGCGAGGCTGGTCGACGAGAAGACCAAGGGCAAGTACAGCGCCAAGATCGAGTCGGGCACCGGCAAGGCCAAGGGCGCCCTTGACCGGATCGCCCACAAGGACGGCGGCCCGAAGGGCGAGAGCCCGACACCGCCGCCGCCGGCCGGCTGACGCCCGGCGTCACCGACAGCCCCTCCGCCCGGCGGACGGCCGCAGAGCGCGCTGCTCCGCGGCCGTCCGCCGTTCGCGCTGCGGGGCCTGCGGCAGCGCCAAGGAAGCCGGTCTACGCCCAGGCGGCCACGAAGTAGCCGACGCCGTACGGCGCGTCCTCGTAGAGCAGCCTGCCGTCCAGGCCCGCTCCTTCGGCGGCGCCCGCGAGGATCTGCCAGGGGGCCCGCCCGGCCGCCTTCAGCTCGTGCGCGAGGTTCGGGTCCAGCGCGACGAGGGCGTCCAGGTCGGCCTCGCCCAGGGCACGGGCGGCCTCCGCGTCGAAGGCGGCGGCGCGCTCGTCCAGGTAGCCCGGGGCCTTGAGCGTCCGGCACGCGCTGCCGTCACCCATCACCAAGAGCGCGACACGGTCGGCCGTGGCGGCCAGCTCCCGTCCGGTGGAGACGCACCTCGCGGTGTCCAGCGACGCGTCGACGCCCAGCCCCTCGACCGGCGCCGCGGCCCAGGCCGTGCGCTCCAGAAGCCAGGCGGCGACGGCGAGGGAGGCGGGCAGCGGCCGCTCCCCGGCCGGCCCGTCACCGAGCCGTACGGAGACGTCGACGCCGAAACCCGCGAAGCCGCCGGCCGAACCGGCGGGGAATGCTCCGCCCCCGCTCTCGTCCGCCGGGCCGACGACGTGGAGCCGGTCGGGCCGGGAGGCGGCGAGCAGTGCGAGGGCGTCGGAACAGGCCGTGCGGGCTCCGTCGAGCTCACCGGCGGCCCCGGCCGCCACCTCGGGCAGGAGCAGGGGAGGACAGGGGCACACAGCTGCGGCGACAAGCATGATCCGCAGCCTACTGCGAGACCCTCCCGCCTCGGTCACCGAGCGCGAACGGGCACCCGGCGTGGCCTGGTGGACCGCCCTCGCACGGGCCAGGCCGTAGCCTCGCCGGTCTCGGTCGCCGGTGTCAGTGGCTTCCGCAGGCCGGCGCCGAGGCCGTGGGCAGCGGCTCCGGAACGCCGATCTTCGGCAGTCCGAGCAGGACGCCGGCCGGCTGGGTGACGGCCGCGGTGGTGCGCTTCTCCCAGGCGTCGCCGGCGCGGGTACGGCGTACCGATGCCGTCGGGCCCTCGGCGAGCAGGTGGTGCGGGGCGGCGTAGGTGATCTCGACGGTCACCACGTCGCCGGGGCGGACGTCCTCGTCCGGCTTGGTGAAGTGGACGAGCCGGTTGTCGGGGGCGCGACCGGAGAGGCGGTGCGTGCTGCCGTCCTTGCGGCCCTCGCCCTCGGCGACCATGACCTCGAGCGTCCTGCCGACCTGCTTCTTGTTCTCCACCCAGGAGATCTCCTCCTGGAGGGCGACGAGACGCTCGTACCTCGCCTGCACGACCTCCTTGGGGATCTGCCCGTCCATCTCGGCGGCGGGGGTCCCGGGCCGCTTGGAGTACTGGAAGGTGAAGGCGTTGGCGAAGCGGGCCTCACGGACGGTGTGCATCGTCTGCTCGAAGTCCTCCTCGGTCTCGCCGGGGAAGCCCACGATGATGTCGGTGGAGATGGCGGCGTGCGGGATGGCCGCGCGCACCTTCTCGATGATGCCGAGGAAACGCTCCTGGCGGTACGAGCGGCGCATCGCCCTCAGGACGGTGTCCGAGCCGGACTGCAGCGGCATGTGGAGCTGCGGCATCACGTTGGGCGTCTCGGCCATCGCCGCGATGACGTCGTCGGTGAAGTCGCGGGGGTGCGGCGAGGTGAAGCGGACCCGCTCCAGGCCCTCGATCTCGCCGCAGGCGCGCAGCAGCTTCGAGAAGGCCTCGCGGTCGCCCAGGTCGGAGCCGTACGCGTTGACGTTCTGGCCGAGCAGGGTGATCTCCGAGACGCCCTCGGCGACCAGCGCCTCGATCTCGGCGAGGATGTCGCCGGGACGGCGGTCCTCCTCCTTGCCGCGCAGCGCCGGGACGATACAGAAGGTGCAGGTGTTGTTGCAGCCGACGGAGATCGAGACCCAGGCGGCGTAGGCGGACTCGCGGCGGGTCGGCAGGGTGGAGGGGAATGCCTCCAGCGACTCGGCGATCTCGATCTGCGCCTCTTCCTGGATGCGGGCGCGCTCCAGGAGGACCGGCAGCTTGCCGATGTTGTGCGTGCCGAAGACGACGTCGACCCAGGGGGCTTTCTTGACGATGGTCTCGCGGTCCTTCTGGGCGAGGCAGCCGCCGACGGCGATCTGCATGCCCGGACGCGTGGTCTTCCTGGGGGCGAGCCGGCCGAGGTTGCCGTAGAGCTTGTTGTCGGCGTTCTCGCGGACCGCGCAGGTGTTGAAGACGACGACGTCGGCGTCACCGTCGGAGCCCTCGGGGGCCCGGACGTACCCGGCGTCCTCCAGCAGACCGGAGAGCCGCTCGGAGTCGTGGACGTTCATCTGACACCCGTAGGTGCGCACTTCGTAGGTTCGCTGAACGTCCACTGTCTGGCTCCGGTCGCTGCTGGTCATGGAACAAGGGTATGCGGTGCCAGGCATTGCCCCGCCCCGAGCCGCCGCCGGGTGGCCGGGAGGCCACCAGGAGGGCGTCGCGTCGCGCCCGGTGCCCGCCGCCTGCCCTCAGCCCGCGGCCGTGGCGGTGGCCGCGACGACTGCCGCGAGCTGGGCGCCGAGTGTTCCCGCGTCGGGGCGGAGTGAGCCGTTGAAGGCGGCGGAACCGATGGTGAAGGCGTCGGCTCCGGCGTCCGCGAGGGCCTGTATCTGACCGGCCGTGGTGATGCTGCCAGCGACCACCAGCCGGCCCGTGGTGGCGGCCCGGGCGGCGCGGACCAGGGCCGGCGGATCGGCGTCCGTGGCGCGGTGGGCGAGCAGGTCCACGCCCGCGCAGCCGGCCGCCTCGGCCCGTCGGCAGTCCTCGGCGATGCGGGCCGGATCGCCGGCCAGGCGTGTGGGACGGCCGAGCGGCTCGCCCACGAAGGGGAGGTACTCGATGCCGGTACCGGCGAGGAGCGCCAGTGTCTCGTCGATCCAGGTGCCGCCCATCAGCCGGTCGACGCCGAGGTCGATCGCGGACCGCACCGAGGCGAGGGCCTGCTCGCGGGTGGTGCTGACGACCTCGAGGTAGCTGGTGGCGCCCATGTCCTTGATCTCCTGGTGGAGGCGGGCGAGCGTGGTGGGACCGACGCCGACGTCCTTGAAGCCGATGTGACCGATGGGGGCGGTGCCGAAGTCCCGGACGGCGTCGAGGACGTCGAGGCAGTCGGTGACCGTCCGGTCGTCACGGGTGAGCATGAAGATGAAGTCCACGGTGGGATTCCTCGGGGTCGGTGCGAGACGGATGGGGACGAACCTGTGCGAGGGTGCCGCCGGTCACCTGCCGGTCGGCGTGGAACGACCGGCTTTGTCGGTCGGCGTGGAACGGCGACCGGCTTTGTCGGTCGGCGTGGAACGGCCGGCTCTGTCGGCGTTCACTGGTCGGGATCGCCATCGGGGCGGCGACGGTCACTCCCCCGCGAGGTCGTCGGCGTGGTGCAGAGCCGTGAGCAGGCTGGTGTGGTCGGCGGTGCCCTGGCCGGCGAGGTCGAAGGCCGTGCCGTGGTCGACGCTGGTCCGTACGAAGGGCAGGCCGATGGTGATGTTGACGCCGTGCTCCAGGCCCAGGTACTTGACGGGTATGAGCCCCTGATCGTGGTACTGGGCGACGACGGCGTCGAACTCGCCGGCGCGGGCGCGCATGAAGACGGTGTCGGCGGGCCAGGGGCCGCTGGCGTCGATGCCTTCGCGCTGGGCGGCTCGGACGGCCGGTTCGATGATGTCGAGGTCCTCGCGGCCGAAGAGCCCGTTCTCCCCCGCGTGGGGGTTGAGGGCAGCGACGGCTATACGGGGACGGAGTCCCGTTCGACCGCCGGTCCGGAGCGTACGGTGCGTCAGCCGGATGATCTCCAGCTCGCGGGCAGTGGTGAGCGAGTCGAGTGCCGAGCGCAGTGATTGGTGGACGGTGACCAGGACGATCCGTAGCTCGTCGTTCGCCATCATCATGGCGTAGTCGCTCGTGCCCGAGAGCTCGGCGAGGATCTCCGTGTGCCCCGGGTAGGGCAGACCCGCCAGTCTCAGGGCCTCCTTGTTGATCGGCGCGGTGGTGAGGGCCCGGATCTCGCCACCGAGGGCGAGCTCGGTGCCACGGCGTACGTAACGGAAGGAAGCCGCTCCGGCGCGGGCGTCCACCACCCCCGGCGCGAGGTCCGCGGGCAGCGTGCCCTCGGTCAGGACCTCCATGACGCCGGCGCTGTGGGTGGCCTCGGCGACGGAGTCGACCGGCCGGACGGTCAGCGCGGCGCCCGTGATGCGGCAGGCCCTGGAGAGAACGTCCGGGTCACCGATGACGACGACCGGAGGGCGGCGGCGGGGGTCGGCGTACGCCTTGACGGTGATCTCGGGCCCGATGCCGTTCGGGTCGCCCATGGTGACGGCGACGGGGGGTGCAGCGGTGTGAGGGTTCATGCGGCAGGCCCGCCCTCCATCAGGAGACGGCACAGCCGGTCGAGGGTCCCCTCGTCACCGAAGCCGCCCGCTTTGATCAGAACGGGGATGGGGGAGGGTCCGGGCAGGACGCCGCGAGCGACCCCGGGCTCGGGTTCGTCGACCAGGTCGATGCCTTCGGAGCGGAGAGCTTCGAGGACCGCCACGGCGGTCTCTCCTCCGGTGAGGACGAGTCCGTCGACCGGCCCTCCCGTCACCAGATCGCGTACCACTCGGGCCAGGTCGGCCGTGAGCGAGCCAGGTGCCGCCGCGCGGCGCTCGTCGGGGGTGTGGACGGCGAGCACGGGAGCGGGAGACCTGCGCAGGGCGTCGACGGCCGTGGAAACGTCGTCCACGGCAGCGGCTGCTGTCACGTCCACCCTCGCCCGTAGGCGGTCCAGCTGGCGCCGTGTGGCGGGGTTCGCACTTCCGACGACCACCAACGGGCGCCGGGCGACGGGGGGTTCGGGGACTGCGCCCGCCGGGGTACGGGGGTGGTGCCGGGCCAGCGCCGTGGCGAGGCCCGGGGAGCCGACCCAGAGCACCTCGCCCGCTCGTGGCACTGAGGCGACGAGGCGGTCGAGGTCGGCGTCCGTGGTCGCCGCACAGACGAACGTACCTCCCCGCTCGATCAGTTCGGGCAGCTTCCCGAACTGGTCCGGTTCCAGAAGGTCGGCTTCCGGCAGCAGCCGTGCGAGGTCCGAGCAGCTCACGGGGTGGGCGGGGTCGTGGGCGAACTCCGTCTCGTGCACGGGCACGCCGTGCACGTACTGGACCCCCTGGACCGTGGTCCGGCCCTCGGCCGGGAACGCGGGCGCGACGACGACGGCCCGTCGGCCCGAGGCGGCGTGGGCGGCGCGGACCTCGGCCGCCACATGCCCCCGGAGCGTCGAGTCGACCGTCTTGATCAGCAGCTCGGCCGCCGCGAACGCACCGGCGGCCCGCGCGGCCGCGAGAACGGCCGCGGGCTCGTCCAGCAGTCGGCTGCCGAGGTCGACGGCGACGACCCCGTCGAACGCCGGCGCGGGCGCCGAGATGTCGAACGCTGACCCGGCGCCGGGTTCCAGGAGGACCCTCGCCCGGTGGCCGGCTCTGCGAAAGGGCGCCGCGCCGTCGCCGGCGCTGGTGAGGTCGTCCGCGAGAACCGCGATGCCCGCGATGCCCGCGATGCCCGCGACAGGAACGCGAACGGGCTCGGGGACGGCATCGGGGCCGGGGTCGGGGACGGGATCGGCCTGGGGTCCCACCATCATGCTGCGCCCTCCTCGGATCTGTGACCGGTGACGAGATCAACACTGGCGTTCGGAGAGCGGCTGGACAAGCGATTCCTTCTCACCGCATCTGTGAGTAAATTGCACGCATGCGCTGGCCCGATCTCCCTCCGCTGAATTCACTGCTGCCCTTCGAGGCGACCGTGCGCCACGCGAGCATGACCCGGGCCGCCCAGGAGCTCCATGTGACCCACGGTGCGGTCAGTCGTCAGATCCAGAACCTGGAGAAGTCCCTGGGCATCACGCTCTTCGAGCGTGGGACCAGATCCCTGCGACCCACGCCGCAGGCCCGCCGCCTGGTGGCCGCCGTCCGCGACGCGCTCGACCAGGTGAACACGGCGGTCCGGGAGGTCTCGCGCCGGGAGCGCGGCGGCCCGCTCGCTCTCTCCTGCGAGCCCACCCTGCTGATGCGCTGGCTCATCCCTCGTCTGCCGGACCTCGCCGATCGGGTGCCCGGTCTCGACGTGCACCTGTCGGCGGGAGGCGGGCCCGTGTCCTTCGACCGGGACCCTGTGGACGTCGCGTTGCGCCGCGACGACTTTCCCGTGCCCGAGGGCGTGAGCCGCTCTCCGCTCTTCCTGGAGCGGATCGGTCCGGTCTGCGATGCGGACATGGCGGAGCGGGTGATGGGCAAGGGTGGCGTCGTCGGCGTGACGATTCTGCACACGAAGACCCGGCCGCGGGCCTGGGACGACTGGAAGCGGCTCACGCGCCACCGGGTCGACGCCTCGGGAGAGCAGACCTTCGAGCACTTCTACCTGGCCCTGCAGGCGGCCGTCGCCGGGATCGGCGTCGCCATCGGTCCGTACGCGCTCGTGCACGACGACCTCATGCGCGGCCAGCTCGTGGCGCCCTTC
The DNA here is from genome assembly GCF_055564335.1 of Streptomyces sp. NPDC029139. NCBI lineage: Bacteria > Bacillati > Actinomycetota > Actinomycetes > Kitasatosporales > Streptomycetaceae > Streptomyces > Streptomyces sp. NPDC029139. Next base: position 165,830 of record NZ_JBVHWN010000014.1, read on the forward strand.
GGACTGGTGGAGGACGGCACGGGCTACCACCTGCTCAGCCCGCAGCCGCCCGAGCAGGACGAGCGGGTCGCCGGCCTGCTCGGATGGCTGAGGAGCCAGGCGGCCGAGCTGTGACCCACGGGCCCACCGCGCCCGGCTCCCGACGAGGCGGGTCGGCCCCCGTGGGCGCCTCATGGCGTTCACGGGCGATGTCGTCACGGAGTCTCGCGCCGTCCGGGGCCACGCGCGCGTGATCATGGAGCCGAATGATCGGCCTGGCCAGCATGGGGAGGGAGCTGGCAGGATCGCGCCATGTTCGCCTCGCTCTCCCGTGCCGCCCGCCGCCGCCTCCTCCAGGCGTCGGCGGCGTTGCTGGTGGTGTGTGGGTTGCTCGTGTGGTGGCTTGTTCCGTTCGGTACACCGGCGCCCAGCGGCCGGGTCACGTTCAGTACGGGCGTCCCGACCGGCGTCTACCAGCGGTACGGGGAGCTGCTCAAGCAGGCCCTGGCCCGCGATCTGCCGGACGTGTCGATAGCGCTGAAGAACAGCGAGGGCTCCCAGCAGAACCTCGCGCGGCTGGCCTCCGGCGAGGCGGATTTCACCATCGCGACGTCCGACGCCGTGGCCCAGTACCAGCGGGACCGCAAACCGGGCTTCGACCGGCTGCGCGGGTGCGCCCGCCTCTACGACGACTACGTACAGCTCGTCGTCCGCAAGGATTCGCCCGTGCGGTCGGTGGCCGACCTGCGCGGGCTGCGGGTCGGAGTCGGCCAGGAAGGCTCCGGGGTCCGGCTCATCGCGGACCGCGTCCTGGCCGCGGGCGGCCTGACGCCCGACGTCGAGATCGAGCCCGTGCCGGCCGGCATCGACACCATGCCGGGCCTGCTGGAGCGCCGGCAGCTGGACGCGTTCTTCTGGTCGGGCGGCCTGCCCACCCAAGCCGTCCAGTCGCTGTCCGAGCGGTTCCCGGTACGACTCGTTCCGCTGGACGCGACGCTGATCGACAACCTTCACGACGTCGGCGAGTCGAACCGCCACTACCGCTCCGCCGTCATCCCGGCGGACGCCTACACCCGCGCGCAGGACGGCCAGCCGGTGGAGACCCTGGCCGTGGCCAACCTCCTGGTGACGACCGAGGCCGCGGATCCGGCGCTCGTGGAGGGTTTCACCCGCACCGTGATCAGAAGCCGCGACCGGATCGGCAGTCAGGTGCACCCCGCCCAGCTGGTGGACCTGCGGACCGCCGTCTACACGGAGCCCTTGACCCTCCATGAGGGTGCCCGGCGCTACTACCGCTCCGTGAAGCCGTAGCCGCGCCGTAGCGCAAGCCGTGCCGACGCCCAAACCCAAGTCGGTGCCGAAGCCGGTGCCGAAGCCGGTGCCGGTGCCAACGCCGTAGCGACGCCGCAGCCGTGCTCGACCCCCTCGCCGGAACCGCCCTTCAGTACCCCTGCGGTCGCGTCCTCGGCACCGTGACCGTCACCCTCAGCCCGTGCGGCTCGTTCGGCGCGTACGTGATCGAGCCGCCCCCCGCCGTCAGCAGCACCCGGGAGATGGACAGGCCCAGCCCCGAGCCCTTGATGTTCTGGTGGCGGTTGCTGCGCCAGAAGCGGTCACCGACCCGTTCGAGCTCCTCGCTCGTCAGCCCGGGCCCGCGGTCCGCCACCACGATCGTGCAGGTGTCGCCGCCGGAGGCCACGCTGACCGTGACCTCCTCCCCCGCCGGCGTGAACTTCAGCGCGTTGTCGATCACCGCGTCCAGCGCGCTGGAGAGCGCCACCGGGTCCGCCCACGCCGTCACCGCCCGCCGCTCCCCGGTCAGCCGCACGCCCTTCTCCTCGGCCAGCGGGCGCCAGGCGGTCATCCGCTCGTCCGCCAGCGCGCCGATGTCGGTGAGCCGCAGATCCGCGGAGGTGTGCTCGGCGAGAGCCAGGTCGAGCAGGTCGTCCAGCACCTGCGCGAGCCGCTTGCCCTCCGTACGGACGGACGCGATCTCCGCGTTTCCCTCGGGCAGTTCGAGGGCGAGCAGCTCGATGCGCAGCAGCAGCGCGGAGAGCGGGTTGCGCAGCTGGTGGGAGGCGTCGGCGACGAACGCGCGCTGCTGTTCCAGCACGTCCTCGACGTTGTCGGCCATCTCGTTGAAGGAGCGGGCGAGCCGGCGCAGTTCGGGCGGTCCGCCGGCCGCGGCCACCCGGGACTTCATCCGCCCGGTGGCGATGTCGTGGGTGACGGCGTCCAGCACGCGGACGGGCCGCAGCACCCACCCGGTGAGCCGGAACGCGGCGCCGACGGCCAGCAGCATCGCCGCCGACTCGCCCGCCGCGATGATGAGCCAGCCGTGCAGGATGCGCGAACGGAGCTGCCCGGTGGGCGAATCGGTGACCACGACCGCGACGACGTCACCGTCCCGCACGACGGGCGAGGCGATGATGAGACGAGCGTTCGGCTGCCAGGGCCAGACCTGCGGCGGGTCGTGGCTGCGGCGGCCGAGCAGCGCCTCCTGGAAGGCACGGCGGCCCTCCCCCTCGTACGGGACGATCCAGTCCTCGGGCGCGGCGGCCATGGCCTGGCGGTCGCGGTAGAAGATGCCGGTCCGGATGCCGTACACGTCGTGGTAACTGGCGAGTTCGCCGCGGAGTGTCGTGCGGCGCTCGTCGATGCCGGGGTCGGACTCGCTGACGAACTGGGCGAGCGCGGCGAACCGCGCCGCGTCGTCGAGCCGGTCGACGACGACGCGCTGCTGTTCGGCCGCGGCCAGGCTGGCGGCGAGCGGGAAGCCGAGGGCGAGCAGGACCCCGGCCATGAGGACGAGGAGGAGCGGGAGGAGACGCGTGCGCACGTGGGACCCCGGCGGCTACGCGTCCGGGGCGACCAGGCGGTAGCCGACGCCACGCACGGTCTCGATCAGGGCGGGCATGGCCAGCTTGGAGCGGAGCGAGGCGACGTGCACCTCGAGCGTGCGGCCGGTCCCCTCCCAACTGGTGCGCCAGACCTCGCTGATGATCTGCTCCCGCCGGAAGACCACACCGGGCCGCTGGGCGAGCAGCGCGAGCAGGTCGAACTCCTTGCGGGTGAGCTGCACGGCGTTGCCGTCGACGCTGACGCGGCGGGTGGGCAGCTCGATGACGACGGAGCCGAGCCGCAGCGCGGCTTCCTCGCCGGCCGCGCCGGACTCCTCGCCCCCGGCCGTGCGCCGGCTGACGGCGTGGATCCGGGCGAGCAGTTCGCCGGTGTCGTACGGCTTGACCACGTAGTCGTCGGCGCCGAGGTTGAGCCCGTGTATGCGGGAGCGCACGTCGGCCCGCGCGGTCACCATGATCACGGGGGTGGTGGTGAGCTTACGGATCCGGCCGCAGACCTGGTATCCGTCCTGGTCGGGCAGGCCGAGGTCGAGCAGGATCACGCCGTACGAGGGGCGCTCTCCGTGCGCGGCGGGCAGGACCGCCTGCAGGGCCTCCTCGCCGTTGCGGGCGTGGGTGACCGCGAACCCGTGCTTCGCCAGTACGGCGGACAGGGCCGCGGCGACATGGTCGTCGTCCTCGACGAGCAGGAGTCTCATGGCCCCCCTCCGGTGGCGTCGTGTGTCGCGCGAGCGGGTGGCTCGTGAGCGGGTCTCTGGCGAGCGGGTGGCTCGTGAGCGGATGGCTTCGCGTGACTTCGTGAGCGTGTGATGGCTATCTGTGTACCAGGGCATGAACGCCGATCATCGGCGTCACAGTCAAGTGTCCCTCTGTCACGCCGGGGTTTCTGTTATCCACCCGGTACGCCACCGGCCGTCCCGTTCACGCAGTGTGTCCGGTTGCGGCCGTATCGTTATCCTCAATTTCCGCTCAGATGTAATGACGCTCGTCGCACCACGTGCCTAGTGTCCTCCCAACCGAGGAGGACGGAGCAAGAAGCCGATGAGCGGAGTGTCAGTGACCAAGGGCTCGGAAGACGCCGTTGCGGCGGCGGGCGACCTGGTCGTGCTGTCCGACGTGAACAAGCACTTCGGCGCGCTGCATGTGCTCCAGGACATCGACCTGACCATCGCCCGTGGCGAGGTCGTGGTCGTCATCGGACCCTCGGGGTCCGGTAAGTCCACGCTGTGCCGCACCATCAACCGCCTGGAGACGATCGACTCCGGCACCATCACCATCGACAACCAGCCGTTGCCCCAGGAGGGCAAGGAGCTGGCCCGGCTGCGCGCCGACGTCGGCATGGTCTTCCAGTCGTTCAACCTTTTCGCGCACAAGACCGTGCTCGAGAACGTGATGCTGGGGCAGGTCAAGGTCCGCAGGACCGAGAAGAAGGCCGCCGAGACCAAGGCCCGCGCGCTGCTCGACCGGGTGGGTGTCGGCACTCAGGCGGACAAGTACCCGGCGCAGCTCTCCGGTGGTCAGCAGCAACGCGTGGCCATCGCCCGGGCGTTGGCGATGGACCCGAAGGTCATGCTGTTCGACGAGCCGACGTCGGCTCTGGACCCCGAGATGATCAACGAGGTCCTCGAGGTCATGCAGCAGCTGGCGCGCGAGGGAATGACGATGGTGGTCGTCACCCATGAGATGGGTTTCGCGCGCTCCGCGGCCAACCGCGTCGTGTTCATGGCGGACGGCAAGATCGTCGAGCAGGCCACGCCGGACGAGTTCTTCAGCAACCCGCGCAGCGACCGGGCCAAGGACTTCCTTTCGAAAATCCTGCACCACTGACGACGGTCAGCCCGCATGATTCACCCTGCGTCCAACAACCCACGAACCAAGGGATGTTCACCATGAAGCTCCGCAAGTCCGCGGCCGTGGCCGTCGCCGTGCTCGCGCTCACCGCGACCGCCTGTGGTGGCAAGGAGGGCTCGGCCGGCGACAAGCCCGCCGTGAAGCCCGGCGACTCGAGCGCCCCCCAGCTCCCCAAGTACATCGTCGCCACCGACGTGAACCTTGACTCGCCGACCTTCAAGAAGGCGAAGGAGCGCGGCAAGCTGATCGTCGGCTCCAAGGCCGACCAGCCCTACCTCGGCTTCGAGGACCAGGCCACCAAGGAGCGGTCCGGCTTCGACGTCGAGATCGCCAAGATGATCGCGGCGGAGCTCGGTTTCACCGAGGACAAGATCGAGTGGAAGACGGTCGACTCCAAGTCCCGCGAGACGGCGATCTCCGGTGGCACGGTCGACTACTACGTCGGCACGTACACGATCAACGACAAGCGCAAGGCGCAGGTCGGCTTCGCGGGCCCGTACTACAAGGCCGGCGCCGACCTCCTGGTCCGCAAGGACGAGACCGCGATCACCGGTCCGGAGACCCTCAAGGGCAAGAAGGTCTGCTCCATCACGGGTTCCACCCCGCTGCAGGAGATCAAGAAGCCCCAGTACGGCGCCGAGACCACCGAGCTCGCCAAGTACTCGGACTGCGTGCAGCAGCTGCTGACCAAGCAGGTCGACGCGGTCACCACCGATGACTCGATCCTCAAGGGTTACGCCGCCGCCAACGCCGGCAAGCTCAAGGTCGTCGGCAAGCCCTTCACCGAGGAGCCCTACGGTGTCGGCGTGCCCAAGGACGACAAGGTCCTGCGTGACAAGATCAACGACACGCTGGAGAAGTACGTGAAGGACGGCACGTACAAGAAGATCTACGAGGCGACTCTGGGTCTGTCCGGCTCCGCGTACGTCGAGCCGCCGGCGGTCAACCGCTACTGATCCTTCGCCTGAAGTCGAGCGCCCCGTACGGGAGTACGGGGCGCCCCTCCTCCTGCCCGTAAGCCGCTGACCGCCGACGCGGAGACCTCATGAACGTACTGCTCGACCATTTCCCGGAGTTCCGCGACGGCTTCATAGGAACCGTGTCGATCACCGCCGTCAGCTCGGTCATCGCGCTGGTCCTCGGCATCATCGTCGCCGGCTTCCGGGTCTCGCCCGTGCCGCCGCTGCGCTTCTTCGGCACCCTCTGGGTCACGCTGCTGCGCAACACCCCGCTGACCCTGCTCTTCCTGGTCTCGTTCTTCGTGATCCCGGAGATCCTCTTCCCGGGTATGAGCCCCTTCGTGCTCGGCTCGCTCGCGCTCGGCTTCTACACCTCCGCGTTCATCTGCGAGGCCGTCCGGTCCGGCATCAGCACGGTGCCGATCGGCCAGGCGGAGGCGGCCCGCTCGCTCGGAATGACGTTCTCCCAGACCCTGCGGATGATCGTGCTGCCGCAGGCCACCCGGACCGTGCTGCCGCCGCTGAGCTCGATCTTCATCGCGCTCACCAAGAACTCGGCCATCGCGGGTGCCTTCAGCGTCACCGAGCTGTTCGGCTGGCAGACCCTGATGAGCGAGCAGGGCTACGACATCGTCCCGATCTTCGTGTGGGTCGCCGCCGCCTACCTCGTCGTCACCTTCACGATCAGCGGGATCTTCACTCTCCTTGAGCGCCGCATGGAGGTCGCCCGATGAGTGCCAGCGTTCTTTACGACACCCCGGGCCCCAAGGCGCGCGTCCGCAACCGGATCTACGCCGTCCTGGGCACCGTAGCCATCATCGCGCTCCTGGCCGTGAGCATCGTCCGGCTGAGCGAAAAGGGTCATCTCGACCCCGCGATGTGGGACATCTTCAACTACGCGGGCATCCGGCAGAACATCGCCGACGCCGTCGTCGCCACCCTGAAGGCGTTCGGCCTCGCGGCGGTCGGCTCGATCATCCTCGGTGTGTTCCTCGCCGTCGGCCGACTCTCCGACCACAAGCCGGTCCGCCTGCTGGCCACGGGCTTCATCGAAGTCTTCCGCTCCATCCCGCTGCTGATCACGATCTACGCCGTGTGGGTCGGCTTCCTGATCGACTACTCGATGTGGGCGCTGGCGCTCGGGCTCTCGGTCTACAACGGCTGTGTGCAGGCCGAGATCCTGCGCGCCGGCGTGAACGCGGTGCCCAAGGGGCAGCGCGAGGCCGCGTACGCCTTGGGTATGAGCAAGAGCCAGGTGATGAGGACCGTCCTGATGCCGCAGGCTGTCCGGGCGATGCTGCCGACGATCATCAGCCAGCTCGTGGTCACTCTGAAGGACACCTCGCTCGGCTTCGTGATCCTCTACCCCGAGCTGCTCCAGACGGCTCGCCTGATCGCCTCGAACACGCAGGTCAACGGCCAGTATCCGTACGTGTCCACCATCGTGGTCATCGGCACCATCTACATCGCGATGTGTCTGGCGCTCTCCGCGCTCGCGACCTGGATCGAGAAGCGGGGCCGACGGGCCAAGACCGGGATCGCGGTGCACGCGGCGGCCGAGCCGGCCGAGGCGCCCGGGGTGCTCGACGACGCGGCGCCGGCCGGTGACAGGGCCGACGGGCCCGGTATCACGAAGAACTGACAGTATGTGACATCATCCCGGGGCAGTGGCGTTCGCGCCGCTGCCCCGTCGCTTGACGCAAGCACCCGCAATGGGTTGCATACGTTCTGTGATCACGCACCGGGCTCGCGCCACTCTTCGCTGTGCTACCCGCATGACCGAACGGCCTTCAGGAGCCGCGCCGTGGACCCGGTGATCATCGTCGGCGCGGGGCCCGTGGGCCTCGCGCTCTCCCTTGCCCTGGCCTCGCAGGGTGTTCCCAGCGTCGTCCTCGACGAGGGGCCCGGCAAGGAGGAACCGCGCCCCGCGCGCACCGTCGTGCTGCGCGCCGACATGGCCGCGATGGTGGAGCGGCTCGGCTGCGCCACCCTCCGTGACGAGGGGGTCCGCTGGGTCGGCTGGCGCTCACTGCGTCGCAAGCAACAGATGAGGCACATCGAGCTGAATCTCGGTCTCGGCGGTACGGAGAGTGACGGAGAAGGCCCCGCCGCCCCGCTTCACATCCCCCAGCACGCCCTCGCGCGCGGTCTGCGCGACGCGATCGCCGGGCAGGAACTCATCCAGCTCGTCACCGAGGCCCGGCTGGACACGATCGAGCAGGACGGGCGTGGTGTCACCGCGCACACCCGTGGCCCCGGCGGCACCTGGTGGCGCGGCAGTCATCTGGTCGGCTGCGACGGTGCCCGCTCCACGGTGCGCAAACTGCTCTCCATCCGCTTCCCGGGGCGTACAGCGGTGGAGCGGCACGCGGTCGCCGCGCTGCGCACGGAACTGCCCTGGCCGGGCGAGGCGTTGTTGCACCGTCAACCGCCGTGGCGGGGCGGCGGCGAGGAGGTCACGGCCCGCCCCCTGCCCGACGGGGTGTGGCGGATCGACTGGCTGCTGCCGCCGCGGGGCGATCTCGTCACCCCTGACGCGCTCGTGATGAAGATCCGCGACACGCTCGCCGGCTGGTGCGGCGGGGAGACACCGCCGTACGAGTTGATCGACACCGGGGTCCACACCCTGCACCACCGGCTCGCCCGGCGCTGGCGGGTCGACCGGGTCTTCCTCGCGGGCGACGCCGCGCATCTGCTCGGCGCGGTCGGCACGCAGGGCGTCGACGAGGGCCTGCGGGACGCCGACAACCTGGCGTGGAAGCTCGCGTACGCCTGGCACCACATGGCCTCGGACACCCTGCTCGACAGCTACCAGAGCGAGCGGCGGGCGGCCGTGGCCTCCCGGCTGCGGGCCGCCGACCAGTCGCTGCCCGTGCTGCGCGGCGGCGGGGGGCTGCGGACGTACCTCGCGGGCGGCACGCGCGGACACGACAGCCTGTTGACGGACGGCCATCTGGGGCGTGGCCCGCTGGGGGCACCCCCCGCGTACCCGCACTCCCCCCTCGCACCCCTGGACGCCGGGGCGTCCCAGGTGGCGGTGGGCACGGACGAGGGCGCGCCGGTCGAGGACGTCCGGGTGACGGCCCCGGACGGTACGACCGTACGGCTCCGGGACCGGCTCGGGCAGGGACGGCTCCTGGTGGTCCTCGTCGCACCGGGGACGGGGGTGTGGGACCGCAGGCACTGGATGAGCGCGGGCGTGATGCCCCGGCTCGTGGAGGCGGTGCGGGCACTGCCGGTGAAGGCGGAGCTGCTGGTGACGGAGGCGTATCCGGGCGCCGCCGCCCACACGGTCCTGCTGGTGCGGCCGGACGGGCATCTCGTCGCGTCGTTCCCCGGCGTACGGCCGAAGGAGCTGTACGCGGCGGCGGACGCGACGCGGGGCGGCACGATCTCCGAGCCGGCGCCCGAGCCGGCGCCCGAGCCGGCAGGGAAGGGTGCCTCGGTACGGGGGCCCAGGCCGGCGGCCAAGGCCGCGTCCGTGTCGTCGTCGAAGTCTGGGCCCAAGGCTGGGCCAAAGTCCGTGGCCCCGGTCCCGGCCTCGCCCCCGGCCCCGGCGACGCCCAGGTCGGCGGCCAAGCCTGGCAGCAAGGGTGTGCCCAAGTCGGCGACCAAGAAGGGCGACCGCACCGCGGACATCAATTGACCCTCACCGGCGCACATGGTGTACTCCGGAGCGTGACCGACACCTTTGCGCGCCTGTGGCGGAGGGTCCATATGGACCTCGTCCGCTACGCGGGCTGCGTGTGTCGCCCGTCCTGCTGAATTCGCCTTCCCCCCTCGCGTGCCCTCGCCGCTGACGTCGGCGTACCTGTCGCGCGCTCCTTCCGCGAACCCTCAGGACGGTCCCCCGTGCCCCAGCATGTCTCCGCGCCCCCCGCTGTCTCCCCCGGTCCTGCCGGTCTTCCCGTTGCTTCTGGGTCGTCCGGCCCCTCCGGCTGCCCCGCGCCCACCGCGGCCGATCTTCTGGACTTCGTCCGCCGTACCGCCGCCGACACCGAACTGGTCGACTCCCTGCCGCTCGATCCCGAGGGGCGTACGTGGGTACGTCTCGACGGGCCCGGCGGCAGCGAGGCATGGCTCATCGGCTGGCCGCCCGGGGCCGGGACCGGCTGGCACGACCACGCCGAGTCGCACGGCGCTTTCACCACAGCGCGCGGCACCCTGAAGGAGAAGTCCCTGACGGTACGGCTGCCGTCGGGTGGCTGGAAGACCCTGGAACTGGCCGACGGCGTCGACCGTGAACGACGTCTGCCGGCGGGCAAGGGGCGCGCGTTCGGGCAGCACCATGTGCACGAGGTGCTCAACGAGTCCCGTGACGCGCACGCCGTGTCGGTGCACGCGTACTATCCGCCGCTCCCGCTGATCCGGCGGTTCAGCCGGGCGGGCGCGGTGCTCCGTCTTGAGCAGGTCGAGCGTCCGGAGGACTGGCAGTGAGCGCCGTGAACGCGGGAAGCGCAGGCAGTGCGGGAAGCACAGGAGGTGCGGGCGGCGAGCGGACCGCGGCCGCGCCCGTAGGAATCGACGAGCTGCTGGAGCGTGTCAGATCCGGTCTGAACCGGATCGAGGCGCGCACCGCCCACAAGGCGTACGAGGCGGGTGACGCGCTCCTGGTCGACACCCGGTACGCGGCGCTGCGCGAACGGGACGGGCTGATCCCCGGCGCCCTGATCGTGGAGCGCAACGAACTGGAGTGGCGGCTGGACCCGCTGGGCAGCCATCGCGCTCCGGAGGCGACCAGCCACGACCTCCGGGTGGTCGTGCTCTGCAACGAGGGGTACGCGTCTTCGCTGGCGGCGGCTTCTCTGCGGCAGTTGGGTTTGCACCGCGCCACCGATGTGATCGGTGGGTTCCAGGCGTGGAAGGCGGCGGGACTGCCGGTGCTGTCACCGGCGGCGGAGGGCCACCCGTAGCCCCCAGCGCCTCGCCGCACGGCCCGTCGCCGCTCGCTCCCTCGTCATGACCGCCTAGAAGGGCTCGTCCAGACCGTCGGTGTCCTCGCCCTCGTCCTCCAGAGCCTGACGGACGACCCGCAGGGCCATGCCCTCCGGATATCCCTTGCGGGCGAGCATCCCCGCGAGCCGCCGCAGCCTGCGGTCCCTTTCGAGACCGCGGGTCGCGCGGAGCTTGCGGTCGACGAGCTCGCGCGCGGTGATCTCCTCCTGCTCGGAGTCCAGCTGTCCGACCGCCTCCTGGATCAGCGAGGGGTCGACGCCCTTGGTCCGCAGCTCCCGGGCGAGGGCCCGGCGGGCAAGTCCCCGCCCATGGTGCCGGGACTCCACCCAGGCGTCCGCGAAGGCGGCGTCGTCGATGAGCCCCACGTCCTCGAAGCGGGAGAGGACCTCCTCGGCGACCTCGTCGGGGATCTCGCGCTTGCGCAGGGCGTCGGCGAGCTGTTTGCGCGTGCGGGGGGTCCCGGTGAGCAGGCGCAGGCAGATCGCCCGCGCCCGCTCAGCCGGATCCTGGGGCGACAGCTCCTTCTCGGCCCTCGACGAGTCGGGGCTGTCGCCCGGCCATTCGGTGCGACCGGTCACCGGGTCAGCTCTTGGCCGCCGGGGCCTTGGTCGCCTTGGTGGCCTTGGCCGCCGGGGCGGTCTTGGCCGCCTCGTCCGCCGCCGCCGGCTCGGTGGCACCCGCGCCGGCCGCGGCGTCCGCGCTCGGCTCGGCCGAAGCGGCCTCCGGCCGGACACCGACGCCGAGCTTCTCCTTGATCTTCTTCTCGATCTCGTCGGCGAGGTCGGGGTTGTCCTTCAGGAAGTTCCGGGCGTTCTCCTTGCCCTGGCCGAGCTGGTCGCCCTCGTACGTGTACCAGGCGCCGGCCTTGCGGACGAAGCCGTGCTCCACGCCCATGTCGATCAGGCCGCCCTCGCGGCTGATGCCCTGGCCGTAGAGAATGTCGAACTCGGCCTGCTTGAACGGCGGCGCGACCTTGTTCTTGACGACCTTGACGCGGGTGCGGTTGCCGACCGCGTCCGTGCCGTCCTTGAGGGTCTCGATGCGGCGGATGTCGAGGCGCACCGAAGCGTAGAACTTCAGGGCACGGCCACCGGTCGTGGTCTCCGGCGAGCCGAACATGACGCCGATCTTCTCGCGGAGCTGGTTGATGAAGATCGCGGTGGTCTTGGACTGGTTGAGCGCGCTGGTGATCTTGCGGAGGGCCTGGCTCATCAGACGGGCCTGGAGACCCACGTGCGAGTCGCCCATCTCGCCCTCGATCTCCGCACGCGGGACGAGCGCGGCGACGGAGTCGATGACGATCAGGTCGAGGGCGCCGGAGCGGACCAGCATGTCGACGATCTCGAGGGCCTGCTCACCGTTGTCCGGCTGGGACAGGATGAGGTTGTCGATGTCGACGCCGAGCTTCTTGGCGTACTCGGGGTCGAGGGCGTGCTCGGCGTCCACGAACGCGACCTGGCCGCCGGCCTTCTGGGCGTTGGCGACGGCGTGGAGGGTCAGGGTCGTCTTACCGGAGGACTCCGGTCCGTAGATCTCCACGACACGGCCGCGCGGCAGGCCGCCGACACCGAGCGCGATGTCGAGGGCGGTCGAGCCGGTGGAGATCACCTCGATCGGCTCCTGGGTGCGGTCGCCCATGCGCATGACGGCACCCTTGCCGAATTGCCGTTCAATCTGAGCGAGGGCGGCATCCAGTGCCTTCTCGCGGTCGGTACCTGCCATGGGTTCCACCCGATTTGCTTGAGTCGATCGCTTCATGTGAAAGACGCTAACCCCTGCCACTGACAATGGGCCCCGACGTCCCTCCGACCTGTGGATAACTCGCCCACAACCCCGCGATTCCAAGGGCCGGAGTCCCATAAGAATGGATGTTCGATTTCAGTGTCAAGCGCACCACGCGGGCCGTCCGGGAACGCTCGCGTCACCCCCACGCCGCTGCCGGCCGCTTGTCGGTGCCGGCGCCTACGGTGACGACCGTAGGCAGATCACAGCTCAGCACCATGGGGGAACCATGTCCGCGACCGATGTCGTCGTGCCCGCACACGAGCTCCATCCGGCCCTCACTCACGAGGCGACCCGGCGCCGGCTCACCGGGCCCGGCCTGCCCGCGGAGCACGGGCTGATCCGGTTCACGCCGCTTGCCGAGGCGCGGGTGGTATCCGTCCCGGAGCTGCTCGCCGCGGGGGCCGACCGGAGCGAGCTCGATCCGTACATCGCGGGCCTGCTCCTGATCGGTCACCTTCGCTGCGAGGAGGACGAGGGTCAGGAGGTCGTCCTCGACGGTGCCTCGGGGCGCGTCTTCAGCATGTACCTCTTCGAGGGCTCGCCCGGCCTCATCGAGGTGACTCCCCTCGCCCCCTCCGTCGACGCCCTGGCGCGCTTCCTCGCCCGTGTGGACGACTTTCGGACGCTGCGGGGCAGCTTCGCCGCGCTGGCGGGGCGGACCGGAACCGCCGTGGTGGCGGAGGCTGCGGAGCTGCTGACGGCGGGCTTCACCGGCGAGGACTGGGGCGAGGACGGATGGGGCAGCGCGGGCCCGCCGTCCACCTGGGAGCACCCCCTTCCGGCGTTCTGGCGGATCGCCGCCGCCGTCCGGCCGCTGGCCCTGGTCGCCGGACCGGGTGAGGGTCTTCGGCTGGACCTGCCCGCGGGCCTTCTGGACGCGGAGTTCGGCCAGGACGAGATGGTTCGCGTCGAACCGTCCGCGCTTCCCGCGGCCCTGGTGCACGAGCCGACACGCCGGTTCCTCATGGAGGTCGGACTCCCGAAGGTGGAGCTCATGTTCGGCCTGTGGCGCGACGAGTACTTTCTCCGGACGCTCGGGGAGTCCGGTCAGGTCGCGGACGAAGGCTCCTCCCGGCTCCCGGCCGACGCGCACCACCTCATCTGCCTGGGCAGCCTGATCCACGACTTCGAGGTCCTGATCGACGGCCGCACCGGCCTGCTCTCGTACCGCTTCTACGACGGCGAGGCGACGACCCCTCTCAACGCCGACGTCTCCACGCTGGCGTTCACGATGTGGATGTTCAGCCGGGAACAACGGCTCGACCAGGAGCACGACTTCACTCAGGACTTCTACCACCAGCTCGCGGACACGATGATCGAGGTCCTCGCGTCGGTGGACCCGGTCGCCTGTCTCCCCTCGACGGGCGAGGACGACTACCGCTACTGGCCGGAGGTGTTCCACGACGAGGCCGGAGGCGTGCTCTGACCCGGCCGTACTCGGAGCCGAGCGTGCCGGCGGCCGACCGTGCGAGGCGGCGCGTGCTCCGACCCGACCGTTGCTCGGAGCCGAGCGTGTTGAGCCGCGCGTGCTCCGACCCGACCGTTGCTCGGAGCCGAGCGTGTTGAGCCGCGCGTGCTCCGACCCGACCGTGCTCCGACCCCGCCGTACTCGGAACCGAACGTGCTGAGCCGCGCGTGCTCCCAGGCCGCCCGCGCTCCAGCCGCACGCCGGGCCGGCGCGTCCGCGCCTATCCTTCCTGACATGCCCCTCCCCTTCCGCGTCCGTGGCGGCCGCGTGTCCCCGCGGGCGGCCGATGCCGCCGTGGCGCTGGTCGTCACGCTCGTCGTGGCCGTCTGGACGCTCGTGTCGGCGCGGTACGCCAGTGAGCCCGTGGGCCGCACCCTCGTCGGCTGGGCACTGATCGTGGTCGGATGCGGGGCGCTGTACTTCCGTCGGCGGGCACCGGTCACGGTCGCGGTCGTCACGCTTCTCGCCTGCGCGGTCTACTACCCGGCGTCCGCCCAGGACGGTCCCCTGATGATCGCCTTCGCGCTCGCGCTGTACACCACCGCCGCGGAGGGCCGCTTCACCGCCGCCGTCGCGCTGGCCGCCGTCACGCTGCTCGCCGTCGGGCTCGGCGAGCTCCGGCAGGCGCCCGGCCACCGCCAGATCGACGACACCTCGCTCGCGATGCTGGCCGGCTGGCTGATCAGTCTGGTCGCCGTGGGCCGCGCCCAGCGGACCCGTCTCGCCTATCTGCACGAGGTCGAGCAGCGAGCCCTGGCGGCCGAGCGTGAGCAGGAGGCGCGTGCCCGGCAGAGCGCCACCGAGGAGCGACTGCGGATCGCCCGGGAGCTGCACGACGTGCTCGGCCACAGCATCTCGCTGATCCACGTCCAGTCCGGCGCGGTGCTGCACCGGCTCGGCAAGAAGCCGGAACCGGAGGTCGCGCTGGCCGCCGCGGCGGAGGCGCTGGAGGCGGTGAAGGCCACCAGCAAGGACGCCCTGCGCGAGCTCCGCGCGACACTCGGGGTGCTGCGCCAGGCCGACGAGGCCGCGCCGACCTCGCCGACCTCCGGGCTCGCGCTGCTGGGGGAGCTGGCGGAGCGGGCCCGCAGCACCGGCCTCGACGTCCGGACCGAGCAGACGGGGACGCCCGTACCGCTGGCGCCGCCGGTCGACCTCGCCGCGTACCGGATCGTGCAGGAGTCGCTGACCAATGTGACCCGGCATTCCGGCGCCCGTACCGCCACGATCGCGCTCGACTGGCGCGCGGACGAGCTGCGCCTGCGGATCGAGGACGACGGTGAGGGGTCCGCGGAGGAGCAGCCTCGGGGAAGCGGCATCCAAGGCATGGCCGAACGCGCCCGCGCGTTCGGCGGCGAGCTGACCGCCCACAGCACCGCCGGGGGCTTCCGGGTCGACGCCCGACTGCCGCTCGAGGCCCCGGCATCCACGACCGCCACTTCCGAGGGGGACCCCCGATGATCCGTGTCGTGCTCGCCGACGACCAGACCCTGGTGCGGGCGGGCTTCCGCTCGATCCTGGCCGACGAGGACGACATCGAGGTGGTCGGGGAGGCCGGGGACGGCGAGCAGGCGATCGCTCTCGCCCGCGAGCTGCGGCCGGACGTGGTCCTGATGGACATCCGGATGCCGGGCCTGGACGGCCTGGAAGCCACCCGGCGGATCACCGCCGACGCCCGGCTCGAAGAGGTCAGGGTGGTCATCCTGACCACGTTCGACATCGACGACCACGTCTACGGGGCGCTGCGCGCCGGGGCGAGCGGCTTCCTCGTGAAGGACACCGAGCCCATGGAGCTGCTGCACGGGGTGCGGGTGGTGGCCCGGGGAGACGCGCTGATCGCCCCGGCCGTCACCCGCCGGCTGATCGCGGAGTTCGCCGGGCGCTCCAAGCAGCCGGACCCCGGCCCGCGCCTGAACGCCCTCACGGAGCGGGAGCGCGAGGTCATGGGCCTGGTGGGCGCGGGGCTCTCCAACGACGAGATCGCGCGGCGCCTCGTGCTCTCGCCGGCGACGGCGAAGACCCATGTCAGCCGGATCATGACCAAGCTCGACGTCCGGGACCGGGCGCAGCTGGTGATCCTGGCGTACGAGTCGGGGATGATCACGCCCGGCTGGCTGGGGTGACACGGCGCGCACCCCTAGGGGGAACGCGCCCGTGGGCGCAACTCCTGGGGTACGCGCGCGTGGGGCGGCGCAACCGCGGGGGTACGCCCACTGACCACCACCGGGCGACGCCGCCGAGGTAGTCGTACGCCGACGCTGGCAGCGTGAATCCAGACGTCCTCGATCTCGCCCGGCTGCAGTTCGCCCTCACGGCGGGCGGCCACTTCCTCTTCGTCGCCCTCACCCTCGGGCTCGCGACCGTCGTCGCCGTCGTCCAGACGGTGGCGACGATCGGACAAAAGCCGCTGCACGCGCGCATGGTCCGGTTCTGGGGGCAGCTGTACGTCATCAATTACGCGGTCGGGATCGTGACCGGCATCGTGATGGAGTTCCAGTTCGGGATGAGCTGGAGCGGGCTGACGCACTACGCGGGCAACGTCTTCGGCGCGTCCCTCGCGGTCGAGACGATCGTCGCGTTCTTCGTCGAGTCGACCTTCCTCGGCCTGTGGATCTTCGGCTGGCACCGCTTCGGCCGGTGGGTCCACCTGGCGATGATCTGGGTCGTCACCCTGACCGCGTACCTCTCGGCCTACTGGATCCTGGTCTCCAACGGCTTCCTCAACAACCCGGTCGGGCACCGGACCGAGGGCGGCAAGCTAGTCCTGGACGACCCGGTGGCCGTGCTGACCAACCCCTCGGCCCTGCTCGCCTTCGGGCACATCCTCGCCGGGGCGCTGCTGACGGCCGGCTTCTTCGTCGCGGGGGTGAGCGCGTACCACCTCTTCCGGCGCACGCCCGAGTGGGAGTTCTTCGGCCGCAGCCTGCGGATCGGGGTGTTCCTGTCCTTTCCCGCGCTCATGGTCACCGCTGTGTTCGGTGGCATCCAGCTCGGCGCGCTTCGGACCCTTCAGCCCATGAAGTCGGCTGTGTTCAGTCAGAAGACGGCTGAGATCGCGCAGATACAGGCGGACATGGTCGCGCGCTTCGGTCCCGGCGACTACGTGCCCTCCGAGGCGTGGACGCGTGGCGGCGGTCTGGTCATGCTCATCTGCTTCAGCCTGATGATGTATCTGACCTTCGCCGGACTGATCCTGGCCTGTTTCAAGAAGGTCGTCTTCCGCTTCAGGCTCTGGCACCTGACCTTGATGGCCGCGGTACCGCTGCCCTACATCGCGATGATCAGCGGCTGGATCTTCCGCGAGGCGGGCCGACAGCCCTGGGTCGTGTACGGGCTGCTCAAGACCGAGGACGCGGTCTCCGACCTCTCCCCCACCGCCATGCGCACCTCCTTGCTGGTCTTCACCACGCTCTTCGGGCTGCTCGTCGTCCTCAACGCCTGGCTGCTGGCCCGGTGGGCCCGCCGCGGCCCGGTCGACGCCGGTCTCGGACATGACGACCGGGACAGACCCCGGAACGACGACGCCGCCGACTCCCTGCCCGCCACGAGCTACTGAGGAGCGGACGCACCATGTCGATCGTCGAATCCCTCGCCATCGCGCTGCTCGCGTTCTTCGCCACGGGCTACTTCGTGCTCGCCGGGGCGGACATCGGGACCGGGATGCTGACCCCGTACCTCGGCCGCACCGATCACGAGCGGCGGCTCGTCATCGCCTCCTTCGCCCCCTTCTTCCTGGGCAACGAGGTGTGGCTGATCGCCACGGCCGGTGTGCTCGTCGGCTGCTTCCCGGATCTCGAGGGGGAGTTGCTGACCGGCCAGTTCGCGGTGTTCGTCCCCCTGCTGACCGGCTGGATCGTCCGTGACATCGGGTTGTGGTCGCGCGGCCGGGGCCGTGGTCGCCTCTGGCGCGCGGTGTGTGACGGGGCGGTGGTGTGCGGCAGTTGGACGGTCGCGCTGGCCTGGGGTCTGCTGCTTGCGGCTCTCCTGCTCGGCACACCGTACGAGATCGCCACGGGTCCGACCGCGCTCCTCGCCTCCCTTGCCTCGGCCGCCCTGTTCGCCGCGCACGGGCTGGGCTTCGCCGCGCTGCGACTGACCGGCCTCCCGTACGAACGTGCCCGCCTGCTGGTGGGACGGACCGGCCGTCCCTGGCAGTCCTTCGCCCTGACGGCCGTGCTCCTGGGGGTGCTTCCGCTGCTCGCCGGAACCGCCCTCCCGCTGACCGAGAGGGCCGCGGACGGTGCGACCCTCACCCTTCTCGTCCCCGCGCTGCTCGTCATCACCCCGCTGCTCGTCGCCGCTCAGGTGTGGACCTGGCGCACCTTCCGGCACCGGGTGACCCACCCCTCGTACCTGTGACTCCAGAAGGAGAACGATCATGACCCTCAGCCGGGACACCGATCCCACGGCACAACCGCCGGCGCCGACGCCGCCGACGGCCCCGACGGCCCGGCGGGGCAGCGTCTTCGAGCGCCGGGCCGCCTTCTCGTACCGCCACCGCTGGTCCGCCGTGCTGTTGTGGATCGTGGTCGTGGCCGCCGCGACCGGCGCCTCGACGGCCGTCGGCAGCGCGTACCACAACGACTTCTCGCTGCCCGGCACCGATTCCCAGGCCGCGCGCAGCGTCCTGGAGCGGCACGGCTCGGCACAGGCCACGGACGCGACGCTGCAGATCGTCGTCAAGGACGAGGACGGTATCCGGGCGAAGACGGTCCACGCGCGCGTGGAGGGGCTGCTCGACAAGGTCGAGGGCCTGCCCGGCGTGACCGGTGTCCACAGTCCGTACGAGGACGGGGCGGCCGTCTCCCGGGACGGAAGGGTCGGCTACGCCACCGTCACCCTCGACGGCGAGGCGGCGAACACCGACCGCGCCGAGGTACTGGAGATCATCGAGACCGTGCGCACGGCGCAGGGCGACGGGCTGACCGCGGCGGTCGGCGGTGAGGCGGCACGGGGCGCCGAGGAGGGCGGAGGCGGCGCCGCCGAGGGTGCGGGCATGCTCGGCGCGCTGGTCATCCTGGTCTTCCTGTTCGGCTCCCTGGTCGCCGCGAGCCTGCCTGTGGTCACCGCGGTCTTCGCCGTCGGCAGCTCGATCGGGCTGATCGCGCTGGCCTCCCACCTCGCGGACGTCGCCGACTTCACCCCGCCGATCATGATGCTGGTCGGCCTCGGTGTCGGCATCGACTACGCCCTGCTGATCTTCGCCCGTTACCGCGGTGAGCTGCTGCACGGCGCCGAGCCCGAGGAGGCCGCCCGGACCGCGCTGGACGCGGCGGGACGCACGGTGTTCTTCGCGGGCTGCACGGTGATCATCGCGCTGATGGGTCTGGTCGCGCTGGGGCTCGGCTCGCTGCAGGGCGTCGCCCTCGCCGTCGCCCTGACCGTCCTGGTCACGATGGCCGCCTCGCTCACGCTGCTCCCGGCGCTCCTCGGGATCTTCGGGCGGCGCATCCGGCGTCAGGTGGCCGGGCGGGCCGCGAAGGCGGTGCGCCCGGAGGGCGACCGCTGGCGCGGCTGGGCGAGGGCGGTGCAGAAACGTCCGTGGGCGGCGCTGCTCGTCTCCGTCGTGGCGTTGGGCGCGCTCGCCGCGCCCGCGCCGGACATGCGGCTCGGGTTCGCCGACGCGGGCAACGACGCACCGGCGAAGTCCAGCAGGCAGGCGTACGACCTGTTGGCCGAGGGGTTCGGGCCCGGGTTCAACGGGCCGCTGATCGTGGTCGCGGACGGCGGCGGGCAGCGGACCGCGCTCGCGCTGCGCGAGGCCCTGGCGAACACGGAGGGCGTCGCGGCGGCCACCGCGCCGATCCCGACGAAGAACGCCTCCGTCTCGACGGTCATCGCCTTCCCCGAGTCCGCTCCGCAGGCCGAGGCGACCTCGGAACTCGTCGACCGGCTGCGGTCGGAGGTCCTTCCGCCGCTGGAGCGGGAGACCGGCGCCGATCTGCTGGTGGGCGGGCCGACGGCGGCGACCGAGGACTTCGCGTCGACCGTCTCCGACCGGATGCCGCTGTTCGTCGCGATCGTCGTCGGTCTGTCCGCGCTCCTGCTGCTCCTCGTCTTCCGGTCCGTACTCGTCCCGGTGAAGGCGGCGCTGCTCAACCTGGTCAGCATCGGGGCGGCGCTCGGCGTGATCACCCTGGTCTTCCAGTACGGCTGGTTCGGCGTGCAGCCCGGACCGATCGAGGCATTCATCCCCGTGATGATCTTCGCCATCGTCTTCGGTCTGTCGATGGACTACGAGGTCTTCCTGCTCGCCCGGATCCACGAGGAGTGGAAGCGCACCCAGGACCCGCAGGGGGCCGTACGGGAGGGCCTGGCGGCGACCGGAAAGGTCATCACGGCCGCCGCGGCGATCATGATCGTGGTGTTCGCGGCCTTCATCCTGAGCCCGGACCGGATGCTCCAGCAGTTCGGGCTCGGCCTCGCCGTGGCGATCCTGCTGGACGCGCTCGTGATCCGGTGCCTCATCGTGCCGGCGGTGATGCAGCTGCTCGGCCGGCGCGCGTGGTGGCTCCCGGCCCCGCTGAAGCGGGTGCTCCCGACGGTACGGCTGGAACGCGACTGACGCCCGGCTCGGCGGGGCCGCCTCGGGGGTCGGCCTTGCGGCCGGCCCAGCGTGCGGGATCGGACCGCGTGCCGGACCGCAACCTAGGGTTCGGGCCGCGGGCCACGGAAGTCAGGTGTCGTCCCGGGAGGACTTGTCCCGCGCGTGCGGCGGCGCCTGGCCCTGGTCCTTCCTCTGGTGCAGCGCCTTCTGGAGCCGGGCGACCACAGCCTCCCCGTAGCGCCGGTGACCATGGACGCGCGGGTCGTCGGTGACGTCGTACCGCTTCACATAGGCGCCGAGGAACGCCTGCAGGGTCGCGACGGCCGGGATCGCGATCAGCGCGCCGACGGCACCGAGCAGCGCCGTTCCGGCGACCACCGAGCCGAAGGCCACGGCCGGATGGATGTCCACCGTCTTGGAGGTCAGCTTCGGCTGGAGGACGTAGTTCTCGAACTGCTGGTAGACCACGACGAAGGCGAGCACCCACAGCGCGTACCAGGGGTTCTCGGTGAAGGCGATCAGCATCGGCAGCGCGCCCGCCAGATACGTACCGATGGTGGGGATGAACTGCGAGACCAGCCCGACCCAGACCGCGAGGGCGGGCGCGTACGGCACGCCCAGGATCTCCAGCAGGACGTAGTGGGCGACGCCGGAGATCAGCGCCATCAGACCGCGGGAGTAGAGGTAACCGCCGGTCTTGTCGACGGCGATCTCCCAGGCGCGCAGCACCTCGGTCTGGCGGGCCGGCGGCAGGACCGAGCAGAGGGCACGGCGCAGCCGGGGCCCGTCGGCCGCGAAGTAGAACGAGAACAGGAAGATCGTCAGCAGCTTGAAGAGGCCACCGAGGACGGTCGCGGAGACGTCGAGCACGCCGGTGGCGCTGTTCTGGACGTACTTCCGCAGCCAGTCGGAGCGGAGGACGCTGTCCTGCACCTCGACGCGGGACAGCTCGGTCCGGAAGGTCTGGTTGATCCAGTTGATCAGCGAGTCGAGGTACTTCGGGAAGTTCTCGACCATGTCGACGATCTGGCCGGCCAGCATCGAGCCGAGCAGCACCACGAAGCCGACGCTGATGACCATGACGGTGAAGAAGACGAGGAACGTGGCGAGGCCGCGCCGCATCCCCCGGGCGGCCATGCGCCCGACGGCCGGTTCGATGGCGAGGGCCAGGAAGAACGCGACGAGGATGTTGACGAGGAGGCCGACGAGCTGGTGGAAGGCCCAGCTGCCCAACTGGAAACAGGCGTAGAGCGCGAACGCGAGCACCAGGGCGCGCGGCAGCCAACGGGGCATCCCCGAAGCGGTGCCGCCTCTGGTCGGTCCGGCCGTACCGGAGCCGGCCGCGCCGGCACCGGCCGCTCCCGGAGCGGCGGCATCGGACGGAGCGGGCGTCGACGGCGCCGTCACCGGCGGGGTGAAGGCTCCGGCGAGGGGCGCGTCGGAAGCCCCGGCGGAGGTCCCGCGAGAGGTTTCTCGGGAGATCCCGTCAGAGGTGCCGTCGGAGGTGCCGTCGGAGGTCGTCGTGTCGGTCTCGTCGTTTTCGTCGGTCGGAGCCACCCGGCCAGTCTCGCGCACCGCGCGGACATTCCGCCCCGGCCCGTGCCTCAGCGCCTGTCGGCCGGTACGTCGACGGCGGCGCAGACCGCCCGCCACACGTCCTTCGCCTCCCAGCCGGCGTCCAGTGCCTCGTGCACCGTACGACCGCCCAGTTCCGACATCACATGGTCCCGTGCGAAGGACTCGGCGTAGGAGGCACCGAAGTGGTCCGCCATCCGCTCCCAGAAAATCGTCAACCGCATGCACCCAGTATCCCGCCCCCAAGAGTGCAGCCCGGTCCGTAAGCCTTGTCACACGCTCTTCGCGGCCTACGGTCGAACCATGGCTGGAACTCCTCTCGCGGCTTCACACCAGACGCTCCTCTCGCGTGCCGAGCACTTCGTCTGGCTCACGGCGCGCGTGCTCGAACAGCGCCGGTTCGCCTACCACTTCCTGCGCGGCGGCGCGGAACCCGTCGAGGTCGCCCTCAACGCGTACCTCAACGAGGACGGAGGTTACGGTCACGCCCTCGAACCGGATCTGCGCGGCCCCGTCAGCCAACCGCTGCACACCGGCCACGCGCTGAAGGTGCTCGACTCCATCGGTCGCTGCGGCGGGCTGCGGATCGAGCGGATCTGCCGCTACCTCACCGACGTCTCCACGCACGAGGGGGCCCTGCCGGCGGTCCATCCGTCGCTGCGCGGCTATCCCGCGGCGCCCTTCGTCCCGATCGTCGACGATCCGCCCGGCGCCCTTCTCTCCACGGGGCCCGTGGTCGGGCTGCTCCACCGGAACCAGGTCTGGCACGCGTGGCTGTTCCGTGCCACGGAGTTCTGCTGGTCGGCGGTCGAGTCCCTGAAGACCTCGCACCCGTACGAGATCCAGGCGGCGGTCGCGTTCCTCGACGGCGTCCCGGACCGTTCGCGGGCGCAGGCGGTGGCGGACCGGCTCGGGCGGCTGGTGCGGGAGCAGCGGCTGGTGGTCCTGGACCCGGAGCGCCTCGACGAGTTCCCCGTGGCGCCGGGGTACGCGCCGGGCGAGCACCACTTTCCCTACGACTACGCGCGCGTGCCGGACTCCTTGGCGCGCCGCTGGTTCACGGACGAGGAGATGGCACGGTCGCTGGACCACCTCGCCGCCGCCCAGCGGGAGGACGGGGGCTGGCCGGTCACCTGGCGGCAGTGGGCTCCGGGCACGGCACTGGAGGCCCGCCCGATCGTCACCATCGAGGCGCTGCGGACCCTGCGCGCCCACGGCCGCCCGATCGCCTGAGGCGGGCCTCCGCCCGAAGGGCCCCGCGCGGGGCCGTCGCCACGCGCGGGCCCGGGCCCGGCGAGGCCCGTCGCCCCGCACAACTGGTGGCCTGTCCACCTGTCAGTGGCTTGTCCACCTGTCACGATCCCGCCCCGGGCTCCGACCGCCCGTCACCCGCCCAGGGCTCTGATCCCCGCCGTGACCAGCACCGCCGCGGCCACCACGACCAGGAAGGGAGCCCGGAGGACCAGGGCGACGGCGGCCGCCGCGACGCCCGCCGCGCGGGCGTCCAGGGTGAGGGCGCCCCCGGCGCCGAAGGTCTGCTGGGCGGTCAGAGCCGCCAGCAGGGCGACCGGCAGGAGGGCCGCCAGCCGTTGGACGAGCGGGCGTTCCAGGGCGCCCGCGGGCACGAGGAGCCCGAGCAGCTTGACGAGGTAGCAGCCCACGACGGTGAGGCCGATCGCGATCCAGACAGTCATCGGGCTTCCTCCTCGTCCGTTCCACCGGTCGCGCCGTCACCGCGGGTCACGCCCATGCGGCGGCCTCGTACCCACAGCACGAGCGGCGCGGCGAGCGCTGCCGCCAGGACGGGGACTCCGGCCGGCAGGACGGGCAGCAGGCCGAGGCCCAGGACGACGGCGATCGCCGCGGTGTACCGCTCCGTCGCCGTCTTCAGCATGGGGGCGAGCAGGGCGAGGAAGACCGCCGGTCCGGCCGCGTCGAGGCCCCAGGCGTCGGTGTCGCCGAGTGCTTCCGCCCCGAGGGCGCCGAGCAGCGTGGTGAGGTTCCACAGCACGTAGAGCGTGAGCCCGGTGACCGTGAACCCGATCCGGGCGGCCCGCCGCGTCGGCTGGGCGAGCGCCACCGCGGTCGTCTCGTCGATCACCCACTGCGCGGCGAAGGGCCTGGCGCCGCGCGGCAGGGCCAGGAGCTGCGACAGCCGCAGCCCGTAGAACGCGTTGCGCGTGCCCAGGAAGAAGGCGCCGGCCGCCGCCGTGAACGGGTTCCCGCCCGCCGCGAGCGCCCCGACCAGCGCGAACTGCGAGGCGCCGGTGAAGACGAGCAGGCTGAGGGCGCAGGTCTGGAGCAGGCTGAGGCCGGATCCCGCGGAGGTGACTCCGAAGGCGAAGCCCGAGAGACCGACGGCGATGCCGACCCCGAGCGCGTCGCGTACGACCGCCGAGTCCGCCTTCGTTCTCACCGGTACGACTGGGGGTGCTGTCTGTTCTGCCACGCGAGGGACGTTACGAGCCCCGGCCACCGGCGGTCTTGTACGTTCTTGCACCCGCACTCCGGTGCCGCGCTCCCCTCGCCCACGCTCTCGTGCGCGCTTCGGGCCCTACGTTCCTTCCCTACCTTCTTGTGCCTTCCCTACCTTCTTGTGCCTTCCCTACCTTCTCGTGCCCCGCGCGCGCTGGTAGGCCCCGGGCGGGACGCCCACGCTCCGGGTGAAGTGGCGGTTGAGGTGCGGCTGGTCGGTGAAGCCGACGGCCACGGCCGCCTCCGCCGGCGCCGTACCCGCGTCGAGGAGACGCCGGGCCCGCCGCACGCGCGCGTCGGTCAGCCAGGTGTGCGGCGGCATCCCGTACGTGTCCCGGAAGGCGCGCAGCAGGGCGAAGGGACTCGTGCCGAGTTCCGCGGCGAGGCGTTCCAGCGTCGGCGGGTCGGCCATCCGCTCCTCGAGGACGGCACGCGCGCGTGCCGCGTCGCGTGCGCCCGCCGAACGCGGGGCGAGCGGCGCGAGCCGGCCCCCGTGGCTGCGCAGCATCCGCGCGGTGACCAGTCGCAGCAGGCTGTCGGCGGCCAGCGCGTTGCCTTCCTCGGCGGCTCGGTGGACCCCGATGACCAGCTGTGCGGCGTACGGATCGTCCACCACGGGCTGGGTGAAGCCGACCGATCCCCGCAGCGCGATGGTGTCGGCGGCGATCGACCGGATCAGCTCCGCGTCCGGGTAGATCGTGCGGTAGGTCCAGCCCTCGGGGACGCCCGCGTGCCCGGTGTGCGCGGTGTCCGGGTTGACCAGGGCGATCTGCCCGGGTCCCGCGTGCACGAGTTCGTCGCGGTAGTGGAAGGCCTCCACGCCCTCCGTGATGGCGGCGAACACGAAGGTCTCGTGGGTGTGCCGGGCGAAGGCCTTGCGGACGTAGTGGGCGTGCAGCAGGTCGACGCCGGGCAGCTCGGGGTACTGCCAGTACCGTGCCCGCTCCCCACTCGCCATGCCTCCATTCTGCGACACGGGCCGCTTCGACACCGACCGGCTTTCCCCAGGTCCGGGCGGTTGTCAGTGGCGGGGTGCACGATGGGTGGCATGGTCAGGTCTGCGCTCGACTCCTTCTCCCCCGCGACCCGCGGCTGGTTCACCGGGGCCTTCCACGCGCCCACGGCGGCGCAGGAGGGCGCCTGGCAGGCCATCGGCGCGGGCTCGGACGTGCTCGTCGTCGCCCCGACGGGATCCGGCAAGACCCTGGCCGCCTTCCTGGCCTCCCTCGATCAGCTCGCCTCCACCCCGCCGCCCGCGGACCCCAAGAAGCGCTGCCGCGTGCTGTACGTCTCCCCGCTGAAGGCGCTCGCCGTCGACGTCCAGCGCAATCTGCGTTCCCCGCTGACCGGCATCCGCCAGGAGTCGGTCCGGCTCGGACTGGCGGAGCCGGACGTCCGGGTCGGCATCCGCTCCGGTGACACGCCGCCCGCCGAGCGCCGGGCGCTGGCCACGAAGCCGCCGGACATCCTGATCACCACCCCCGAGTCGCTGTTCCTGATGCTGACCTCGGCCACGCGCGACGCGCTGGCCGGTATCGAGACGGTCATCCTCGACGAGGTGCACGCGGTCGCCGGGACCAAGCGCGGCGCCCACCTCGCGGTCTCCCTGGAGCGTCTCGACGAGCTGCTGCCCCGCCCCGCCCGCCGCATCGGCCTGTCGGCGACGGTCCGCCCCGTCGACGAGGTGGCCCGCTATCTCTCGCCGCAGCGCAAGGTGGAGATCGTCCAGCCGCCGTCCGGCAAGGAGTTCGACCTGTCAGTGGTCGTCCCGGTGGAGGACATGGGAGAGCTGGGAGGCTCCCCGGCCTCCGAGTCGACGGACGGTGGCGACAGACCCTCGATCTGGCCCCATGTCGAGGAGCGGATCGCCGATCTCGTCCAGGCCCACCGCTCCACCATCGTGTTCGCCAACTCGCGTCGGCTCGCCGAGCGGCTCTGCAACCGTCTGAACGAGATCGCGTACGAGCGCGCCACCGGCGAGGCCCTCCCGGACAACGCGCCACCCGCAGAGATCATGGCCCAGTCCGGCGCCGCTCAGGGCGCGCCCGCCCTGCTCGCCCGCGCCCATCACGGCTCGGTCTCCAAGGAGCAGCGCGCCCAGGTGGAGGAGGACCTCAAGGCGGGCCGGCTGCCCGCGGTGGTGGCCACGTCCAGCCTGGAGCTGGGCATCGACATGGGCGCCGTGGACCTGGTCGTGCAGGTCGAGTCGCCGCCCTCGGTCGCCTCCGGCCTCCAGCGGGTGGGACGCGCCGGACACCAGGTGGGCGCGGTCTCCACGGGCGTGGTGTTCCCCAAGTACCGAGGCGACCTCGTCCAGGCGGCCGTGGTCACCGAGCGGATGCGCAGTGGCTCGATCGAGTCGATGCGCATCCCGGCGAACCCTCTGGACGTCCTCGCACAGCAGCTGGTGGCGATGGTCGCCCTGGACACCTGGCAGGTGGACGACCTCCTCGCCACGGTCCGGCGGGCCGCGCCGTTCGCCTCGCTGCCCGAGTCCGCGTTCACGGCCGTCCTGGACATGCTGGCCGGCCTCTACCCCTCGGACGCGTTCGCCGAGCTGCGCCCGCGCGTCGTCTGGGACCGGGTCGCCGGGACCGTCACCGGGCGGCCGGGCGCGCAGCGGCTCGCCGTCACCTCGGGCGGCACGATCCCCGACCGCGGCCTGTTCGGGGTCTTCCTCGCGGGCGCCGACCCCAAGAAGGGCGGTGGCCGGGTCGGGGAGCTGGACGAGGAGATGGTGTACGAGTCCCGGGTCGGCGACGTCTTCACCCTGGGCACGACGTCCTGGCGGATCGAGGACATCACCCGGGACCGGGTCCTGGTCTCCCCCGCTCCCGGTGTGCCGGGCCGGCTGCCGTTCTGGAAGGGCGACCAGCTGGGCCGCCCGCTGGAACTGGGCCGCGCGGTCGGCGCGTTCCTGCGCGAGGTCGGATCGCTGTCCCCCGAGGACGCCCGCCTGCGGCTGGTCGCCGCGGGTCTGGACGCCTGGGCCGCCGACAACGTCCTGTCGTATCTGGACGAGCAGCGCCAGTCCTGCGGCCATGTGCCGGACGACCGCACGATCCTGGTGGAGCGTTTCCGGGACGAGCTGGGCGACTGGCGGGTCGTCATCCACTCCCCCTTCGGAGCCCAGGTCCACGCCCCGTGGGCACTGGCCCTCGGGGCGCGGCTCGCCGAGCGGTACGGGATGGACGCCCAGGTCATGCACGCGGACGACGGGATCGTGCTGCGCCTGCCGGACGCCGATCTGATGGGATTGGACCTTCTCGACGGCGACCCGGTGAGCCCTGACCGCCACCTCGACACGACGTACGACTCCGACCAGGCCCCGATCGGTGCGGCGGACGCCCTCTTCGACAAGGGCGAGATCGGGCAGATCGTCACCGACCAGGTCGGTGGGTCGGCCCTGTTCGCCTCCCGCTTCCGCGAGTGCGCCGCGCGGGCCCTGCTACTGCCCAAGCGCAACCCTGGCAAGCGCACCCCGCTCTGGCAGCAGCGCCAGCGCGCCTCCCAACTGCTGCAGGTGGCGAGCGAGTTCGGCTCGTTCCCGATCGTCCTGGAAGCCGTCCGCGAATGCCTCCAGGACGTCTTCGACGTCCCCGGGCTGCAGGAGCTGATGGGCGACATCGAGTCCCGCCGCGTCCGCCTGGTCGAGGTGACCACCCCCGAGCCGTCCCCCTTCGCCCGCTCCCTCCTCTTCGGCTATGTCGCCCAGTTCCTGTACGAGGGTGACTCCCCGCTCGCCGAGCGGCGGGCCGCCGCCCTCTCCCTGGACTCGCGCCTCCTCGCCGAGCTGCTCGGCCAGGCGGAGCTGCGCGAGCTGCTCGACGCGGACGTGCTCACCGAGCTGGAGAGGGAGCTCCAGTGGCTGACCGAGGACCGCCGGATCAAGAACGTCGAGGGTGTCGCCGACGCGCTGCGGGTCCTCGGCCCGCTCACCGAGGCCGAGCTGGCCGAGCGCGGGGGCGAGCCCGGCTGGGCCCAGGAGCTGGGGGTCGCCCGGCGGGCCATCCGGGTCCGGATCGGCGGCGCCGAGCACTGGGCGGCGATCGAGGACGCCGGCCGCTTGCGGGACGCCCTCGGCACGGCCCTGCCCGTGGGGGTGCCCGAGGCGTTCATGGAGCCGGTCAAGGACCCCCTCGGCGACCTCCTGGCCCGCCACGCGCGCACGCACGGTCCGTTCACCTCCTCCGCGGCCGCCGCCCGCTTCGGCCTCGGTGCGGCCGTCACCGACGGTGCCCTCCAGCGCCTGGCCGCGGCCGGCCGGGTCGTCCAGGGCGAGTTCCATCCCTCGGGCATCGGCCAGGAGTGGTGCGACGCCGCCGTCCTGCGCCGCCTGCGACGCCGCTCGCTGGCCGCGCTGCGCCACGAACTGGAGCCCGTACCCCCGGCCGCACTCGCCACCTTCCTGCCGCAGTGGCAGCACCTGGGGAGCAACGGCCTGCGGGGGATCGACGGACTGGTCCGCGCCGTGGAGCAGTTGCAGGGCGCGCCGGTCCCGGCCTCCGCCCTGGAGAAGCTGATCCTGCCGTCCCGGGTCAGGGACTATTCCCCCGCTCTGCTCGACGAGCTGACCACGACCGGCGAGGTCGTCTGGGCCGGTGCGGGAGCCCTGCCCGGCAAGGACGGCTGGGTCTCCCTCTACCTCGCCGACGCGGCGCCCCTGCTGCTGCCGCCCCCGCATCCGCTGGAGACCACCGCGCTCCACGAGTCGGTGCTCACCATCCTCTCCGGCGGGTACGGCCTGTTCTTCCGTCAGATCGCCGATCAGGTGCGGGCCACCACGCACCCGGACGCGACCGATCCGCAGCTCGCCGACGCGGTCTGGGACCTGGCCTGGTCGGGGCGGCTCACGAACGACACGCTCGCCCCGCTGCGCTCCCTGCTCGGTTCGGGGCGGACGGCCGGGTCCACCGCCCACCGGGCCAAGCGGACGGTCCCGCGCGGCCGTTACGGCACGCTCACCGCGGCCGCCCGGCCCGCCTCCCGGACCGGACCGCCCACCGTCAGCGGCCGCTGGTCGCTGCTGCCGCCCCCCGAGCCGGAGCCGACCCACCGCGCCCACGCCCTCGCCCGCACGCTCCTGGACCGGCACGGCGTGGTCACCCGGGGCGCGGTGGCCGCCGAGGGCGTCGAGGGCGGCTTCTCCGCCACGTACCGCATCCTGTCGGCCTTCGAGGACAGTGGGCAGGCACGGCGCGGCTATGTCGTCGAGGGGCTCGGGGCGGCCCAGTTCGCCATGGACGGCGCTGTCGACCGGCTCCGCGCGGCGGCCACCGCCCGTGACCGCGGGGCGGAGGCGGGCGCGGGCCCCCGGGCCGTGGTCCTGGCGGCGGCCGACCCCGCCAACGCGTACGGGGCAGCGCTGCCCTGGCCCGAGCCGCCGACCGGTGCGGGGCACAAGCCGGGTCGCAAGGCCGGCTCGATGGTCGTCCTGGTCGACGGGGAGCTGACGCTCTACATGGAGCGCGGTGGGAAGACCCTGCTGTCCTGGCCCGCCGACCCGGAGGACCCGGCGCTGAGAGCCGCGGCCGAGTCGCTGGCCGCTGCCGCCCTCGCCGGTTCCCTGGGCACGGTCACGGTGGAGCGGGTCAACGGCGCTGCCGCGCTCACGTCTCCGCTCGCCCGCTCCCTGGAGGCCGCCGGCTTCCACGCCACGCCGCGCGGCCTGCGCCTGCGTCCCTAGGGGCGTCTTGTCGATGAGGCCGGGCTCGTACGGGTTCCGGGCCGTCCCGCCCGCCGCAGGGCCGGGGCCCTGGCGGCGCGCGCGGAGTGCGGGCCGCGTGCGGTCCCGCCCGGTCGCGCATCATGGAGTCATGCCCGAAGGAGACACCGTCTGGCGGGCCGCCCGCCGCCTGCACTCCGCGCTCGCCGGACGTGTGCTGACCCGGTCGGACCTGCGCGTGCCCCGATTCGCCACCGCGGATCTGACCGGTCGCGCCGTCCTGGACGTGACGTCCCGGGGGAAGCACCTGCTCACCCGGTTCGACGGCGGGCTGACCCTCCACTCCCATCTGCGGATGGACGGCTCGTGGCAGGTGTACGCCACCGGTGAGCGCTGGCGCGGCGGCCCCGCCCACCAGATCCGGGCGATCCTCGGCAACGCGGAGCAGACCGCCGTGGGCTACCGCCTCCCGGTCCTCGAACTGATCCGCACCGCCGACGAGCAGGGCGTCGTGGGCCACCTCGGCCCCGATCTGCTCGGCCCGGACTGGGACTCGGCCGAAGCGGTCCG
This sequence comes from Streptomyces sp. NPDC029139, assembly GCF_055564335.1. Lineage (NCBI taxonomy): Bacteria > Bacillati > Actinomycetota > Actinomycetes > Kitasatosporales > Streptomycetaceae > Streptomyces > Streptomyces sp. NPDC029139. Next base: position 196,521 of record NZ_JBVHWN010000014.1, read on the forward strand.
CAGGCTCACCGCCGACCCCGCCCGCCCGCTCGGCGAGGCCCTCCTGGACCAGCGGAATCTCGCGGGCATCGGCAATGTCTACAAGTCGGAGCTGGCCTTCCTCGCCGCGGTCAGTCCGTGGCTCCCCGTCGGCGAACTGGCGCCCGGTGTCCCCGAGCGGCTCGTCGCCACCGCCCACCGCCTCCTCGACGCGAACAAGGAACGTTCCGACCGCCGCACGACCACGCCCCGGCAGCTCGGGCACTCTCTCTACGTCTACGGCCGTGAGCACCGCCCCTGTCTGCGCTGCGGTGCCCCCATCCGCAAGGCCGAACTCGGCGACCGCATCTCCTACTGGTGCCCCGGCTGCCAGAAGGGCCCCTTCGGCGGCGCCTCCGGAGAATCCGCCCGGATCAATTGACGGACCGTCAGATACCGTCGTACGGTCCGGTCATGGCCCTCACGGCGTACGACCTCACCGGCCGCACCGCGTTCGTCACCGGCGCGGCGAGCGGGATCGGCCGTGCGACCGCCGCCCTCCTCGCGGAGGCGGGCGCCACCGTTCACTGCGCGGACCGCGACGGGCCCGGCCTGCGCGAGACCGCCGCTCTCGTCGAGAAGCGGGGCGGCACCGCGCACACGCACACCCTCGATGTCACCGACCGCGCCGCCCTCGCCGCCGCCGTCGCGAGCGCCGGCGAGCTGCACACGATGGCGGCCGTCGCCGGGATCATGCACACGAGCACCGTGCTGGAGACGCGAGAGGAGGACCTGGACCGCCTGCTCGCGGTCAACTTCAAGGGAGTTCTTTACGCCTGCCAGGAAGCGGCGCGTTCGATGATCGCGACCGGCATCCGCGGCTCCATCGTCACGATGGCCTCGGGCGCGATGGACACCGCGAGCCCGGGCCTGCTCTGCTACAGCGTCACCAAGGCCGCCGTCGTGCAGCTGACCAAGACGCTGGCCACCGAGGTCGGACCGCACGGCATCCGCGTCAACGCGATCGCCCCCGGGTGGATCCGCACCCCGATGACCGACCGTCACGAGTCGGCCGCTCAGCAGCAGGCGGAGGCGGCCATGGTCCGTCATTCTCCCCTGGGCCGGGTGGGCGAGCCGGAGGACGTCGCACATGCCGTCCTCCACCTCGCCTCGGACGCCTCGTCCTTCACGACGGGTCAGATCCTCCGCCCCAACGGCGGCGTAGCGATGCCCTGGTGAAGCGCGGGCCCGAGGCGACCCCCGCCCTGCGGCGGCCCGAGGCGACCCCCGCCCTGCGTCGACCCGAGGCGACCCCCGCCCTGCGGCGGCCCGCGGCGGACGCCGTCACGTGCACGGGGAGCAGGCTCAACCCCCAGCCGCCGGCCGCGACCGCCCCCTCCACCAGCCCCGACTGCCCGGGGACCAGCACCAGACGCAGCACAGCCCACCACCACAGCCCGCCGACCGCCAGCGCACCCGCGATCCACGCGAGCGTCACCGGCGGGACCCGTCGCCGTACCATGGCCGCCTCCTCCGGTCGACGCTAGACCGGGCGTATGACGCGGCGGGAGGGCGCACGGGAAGCAGACCCGGCGCGTGCCGGACACCACGGGCACGACGCCCGCGGTATCGGCGGCACCGGCAGCATCCGCGCCACGCCTAGGCGCTCTCGGCCTGGAACATCCAGGCGTGCTTCTCGAGGTCGGCCGTCAGGCCGATGATGATGTCCTGGGTGACCGGATCCGGCTCGTCCGTGACCTCGATCCGCTCCCGCATCCGGGCGATGACCGCTCCCAGGGCGTCCACCATGATCTTCACGGCGTCCACGTCCTTGATCCAGCCCGTCGGTACGTCACCGATCGCACTTCCGGAGGCCACCGAGGCGGCTCGGCCGTCCGGGTTGACGCCCACCGCCGAGGCCCGCTCGGCCACGACGTCCGAATGCTGCCGCGCGCTGGCCACGACGTCGTCGAGCTGGAGGTGGACGGAACGGAACCGTGGGCCGACGACGTTCCAGTGCACCTGCTTCGCGACGAGCGCGAGGTCCACGAGGTCGACCAACGCGCCCTGCAGTGCGTTGCCGACCGTCTTCAGGTCGGCTTCGGACAGCGAACTCTTCACGACGGACATGCGTGTTCTCCAACCAGTCGAACGTTCTCCCACCATGGCACGCATCACCCGAATCGGACATCTCAAACGCGTGCGCGGAGCACGCCCGAAAAGGCCGGGAGAACGACGAACGCCCCGGCCGGGGCCCGTACAGGACACCAACCGGGGCGTTCGCCCACTTCGGTTCAGGCAGCGACGACGTCGACCGCTTCCGCGGGCGCCTTGATGGTCACCCGCTCGGTGGACACACCGGCCACCGACGTCACCGACACCGAATTGAGCATCGGACGACGTACCGGTGCGGGCACCGGTTCGCTCGCCGCTGCCGACTCGGCCAGTTCGGCCAGTGACAGTTCGTCGCTCACTTCACGCATGAGCTCGGACATCCGTACGTCCAGCGCGTCGCAGATCGCGGAGAGCAGCTCGGAGGAAGCCTCCTTCTGCCCCCGCTCCACCTCGGAGAGATAGCCGAGCGAAACTCGGGCGGACGAGGAGACTTCGCGCAGAGTACGGCCCTGGCGCTGGCGCTGCCGACGCAGCACGTCACCCAGCAGGCGACGGAGCAGAATCATCGGTGGCTCCCTCCTCGGACCGCGTAGCCGCATCCTTCACGCCCCACCGTACCGCCTCGCGCTGCGGCCGTGCGGGGAGCGATGTCGTGTTCACTCAGGGCTGCAAACATCAATTCCCCCCGTTCTGTTCCGTATCCTGTGCCCGCGCATTTCCCGAGAGTTCGTCGACGAGCAGTTCCAGCACGCTCCGTACGCTCTCCCTACGGATTTCCGCACGGCCGCCGTTCAACCGCAATGCGGCCACTTTCCCGGCTCCGACGGGCCCCGCCACGGCCACGTACACCGTTCCGACGGGCTGTCCGTCCTGCGGGTCGGGACCGGCGACGCCGGTCGTCGCGACACCCCAGTCGGCGCCCAGCCGCAGCCGCACACCCGCCGCCATCTGCAGCGCGACCTCGGGATCGACCGCCCCGCGCTCCGCCAGAAGGGTCTCGTCGACCTCGAGAAGTTCGTGCTTGAGGGACGTTGCGTACGCCGTGACGGACCCGCGGAAGCTCTTCGACGCTCCTGGTGCCGCGGTGAGCTCCACGGCCACCAGACCGCCCGTGAGGGACTCTGCGGCGGCCACCGTGTGACCACGCTCCGCGAGCAGTTCCATGGCCCGGGCGGCTTCGTTCATCGTGCCGACCCCGCAGCCGGGCCCTTCGCGGAAGCCCCGGGCGTCTCGCCGTCAGCCCCCGTGGCGGGCCCCGGCACGGATTCGCCGGCACCGCCGGACGCGTCACCGGTCCGGTCGGCCTCGCCGGCTTCCGGACCCGCGGCCGCCTGCGCGGCCCGTTCCGCCGCCAGCCCCCGGCGCCGCAGGACGACGGCCTCGCGCACGTAGTCCAGGGCGGTGACGACCGTCAGCACGACGGCCACCGTCATCACCCAGAAGCGCAAGGTGGCGAGTGGACCGGTGAGCATCAGCACGTACATGCCGACCGCGGTCCCCTGCGCCAGCGTCTTGATCTTGCCGCCGCGGCTGGCCGGAATGACCCCGTGCCGGATCACCCAGAACCGCATCAGCGTGATCCCCAGCTCGCGCGCCAGGATCACGGCCGTCACCCACCAGGGCAGATCCCCGAGCGCCGACAGACTGATCAGTCCGGCGGCCATGATCGCCTTGTCGGCGATCGGGTCGGCGATCTTCCCGAAATCCGTGACCAGGTTGTACGCCCGCGCCAGGTGACCGTCGAAGACGTCCGTGATCATGGCGACGGCGAAAGCGGCCCAGGCCCACGCGCGCCAGGCCGGGTCGTGCCCGCCGTCCTGGAGCAGCAGCACCACGAAGCCGGGCACGAGCACCAGGCGGATCATGGTGAGGATGTTCGCGATGTTCCAGAGGCCGGCCTGATCGACGGCCGCAGTGCCCAGCTTGCCGCCGGGCGTGGGCCTACCGGTCCCGCCCGTCGCGGATGCCGGCACTCCGGTCATCTGCCCGCCTCCTCGAAAAGACACTCGGCCACCAGGTCGACGCCTTCCGTGCCCACGACCTTCGCCACGACCATACGGCCGGGAGCGAGATCACGGCTCGTGGCCGAGTCCGTGGTGATGAGGACCTGGCCGTCCGTCTCGGGAGCCTGGTGGGCGGCACGGCCGATTACGCCGTCCTCCTCGTCGACGGATTCGACGAGTACTTCCAGGGTCTCGCCGATCCGCTCCTCCGCACGTTGGGCGGTGAGCTCCTCGGCGAGCCGCGAGAGGTGGGCGAGCCGCTCGTCGACGACCTCCTGGTCGAGCTTGTGCTCGTACGTGGCGGCTTCCGTGCCGTCCTCGTCGGAGTAACCGAAGACGCCGATGGCGTCGAGGCGCGCGTGGGTGATGAAGCGTTCCAGCTCGGCGAAGTCCGCCTCGGTCTCGCCGGGGAAGCCGACGATGAAGTTGGACCGGGCGCCGGCCGCAGGGGCCTTGCCGCGGATGGTGTCCAGGAGCTCCAGGAAGCGGTCGGTGTCGCCGAAGCGGCGCATGGCCCGCAGGACGTCCGGGGCGCTGTGCTGGAAGGACAGGTCGAAGTACGGGGCGACCTTCTCGGTCGACGTCAGGACGTCGATGAGGCCGGGCCGCATCTCGGCGGGCTGGAGGTAGCTGACCCGGACCCGCTCGATGCCGTCGACGGCCGCGAGGTCGGGCAGCAGGCTCTCCAGGAGGCGGATGTCGCCCAGGTCCTTGCCGTAGGAGGTGTTGTTCTCGGAGACGAGCATGACCTCCTTCACACCCTGCTCGGCGAGCCAGCGCGTCTCGTTCAGGACGTCGGAGGGACGCCGCGAGACGAAGGAGCCGCGGAAGGACGGGATGGCGCAGAAGGTACAGCGGCGGTCGCAGCCGGAGGCGAGCTTCACGGAGGCGACGGGGCTGCGGTCCAGCCGTCGGCGCAGCGGGGCGCGCGGGCCGGAGGCCGGGGCGAGCCCCTCCGGAAGATCCGTGAGGTCGGCGCTCTCCAGCTCGTCCACGGCGCCGTGGCCCGGGAGGGCGACCGCCGCGGCGGCCTGCTGGCGCTCCACCGGCGACAGCGGCAGCAGCTTGCGCCGGTCGCGCGGGGTGTGGGCCTCGACACTGCCGCCGCTGAGGATGGTCTGCAGGCGGTTGGAGATGTCGGAGTAGTCGTCGAAGCCGAGCACACCGTCGGCTTCGGGCAGGGCCTCGGCGAGCTCCTTGCCGTACCGCTCGGCCATGCAGCCGACCGCGACGACGGCCTGGGTCCTGCCGTGATCCTTCAGATCATTGGCTTCGAGGAGGGCGTCGACGGAGTCCTTCTTGGCGGCCTCGACGAATCCACAGGTGTTGACGACGGCGACATCGGCGTCCTCGGCGTTCTCGACGAGCTCCCAGCCGTCCGCTGCCAAGCGGCCTGCGAGCTCCTCCGAGTCCACCTCGTTACGGGCGCAGCCAAGAGTGACAAGGGCGACGGTACGGCGTTCGGGCATGGACTCAAGACTACTTCGTCCTGGCCGTGCCCCCGCCGCGCAGGGTTCACCTGCGCGACGGCCGCCGGGAACGTCAGCCGGCCTGGGGGTCTCCCTTGGTGTAGGAGAGCCGCTCCACGGCACCGGACTCGAACTTGTCCTCGATCTTCTTGCCGTTGACGTAGAGCTCGATCGGGCCGGCGTTGCCGAGGATCAGATCGACACGCTCGTCGTCCTGGAAGGTCTTGGACTCGCCCTTGAGGAGGAGCCCGTCGAAGAGCAGCTTGCCGTCGCTCGCCTTGGCCGAGATCCAGCTCTTGTCGTCGACCGCGGTCAGCTTGACCGTGACCTTGTCCTTCGGGACCGCCGCGATGGCGCTTCCGGTGGGCGCCGGCTTGGTGGTCCTGGTCGGCTTGGTGGTGGGAGTGGTGGTCTTCTTCTCGGGGGCCGGGCCCTCGGCCACCGCGCCGCTGCTGGTCGTCGGGTCGGTCCCGTTGAACATCGTGAAGCCGACGAAGCCGACGACCGCCACGATGGCGGCCACCATGGCGGCGGTCCAGTTGGGCCGGCGCGGCTCGGGGCGGATACGTTCCGCCTCGAAGAGGGGTGCGGCGGGGGTGGGCGCGGGCCGACCGCCGTGCTCGGCGTCGTACTGCTCGACCAGCGACGTGGGATCGAGTCCCACCGCGCGGGCGAGCGTACGGATGTGGCCGCGGGCGTAGACGTCGCCGCCACAGCGCGAGAAGTCGTCCTCCTCGATCGCGTGCACGATCGGGATGCGGACGCGTGTGGAGGCACTGACCTCGTCAACGGTGAGACCGGCGGCGATCCGGGCCTGCTGGAGGGCACGACCGATCGAATCCCGGTCATCTGCCGGGAAGTTCCGGTCGTCTTCGGGGGATTCGGGGGAGTTGCCGATGGACACGAGAGCGCCTTTCGAGCGTGTAACCACCTGCTGGACGTTCAGTCTATGGGTGGTACGAAAGGGTGGGGCAACCGGGCGGACGCAGTTTGTACGCCATGAGGCTGGGACATCATTCCGTCCCTCCCTCCAACTTGACGGATGCCCAAGGGAAACGGTTGCCCACGTTCCCTTACGAGTGAGTCTCGACCCGGTCTCGTTCTCGTACGACCTTCCCGGGGACGGCCCGGTCTCCCCCGCGGTTCACTCCGTGGACTCCCCGCGGATGACGGCCAGTACCCCGTCCAGCTCATCCGGCTTGACGAGCACGTCACGTGCCTTGGAGCCCTCGCTCGGCCCGACGATGTTCCGCGACTCCATCAGGTCCATCAGCCGGCCCGCCTTGGCGAACCCGACGCGCAGCTTGCGCTGGAGCATCGAGGTCGAACCGAACTGGGTCGAGACGACCAGCTCCGCGGCCTGGCACAGCAGGTCGAGGTCGTCACCGATCTCCTCGTCGATCTCCTTCTTCTGCTTCGTACCGACGGTGACGTCGTCCCGGAAGACCGGCGCCATCTGGTCCTTGCAGTGCTGGACCACGGCCGCGACCTCGGCCTCGGTGACGAAGGCGCCCTGCATACGGACGGGCTTGTTCGCCCCCATCGGAAGGAACAGACCGTCACCCTTTCCGATGAGCTTCTCGGCGCCGGGCTGATCGAGGATGACGCGGCTGTCGGCGAGCGAGGAGGTCGCGAAGGCGAGCCGTGAGGGCACGTTCGCCTTGATCAGACCGGTGACGACGTCCACGGACGGCCGCTGCGTGGCGAGCACCAGATGAATGCCGGCGGCGCGCGCCAACTGGGTGATACGGACGATGGCGTCCTCGACGTCCCGGGGCGCGACCATCATCAGGTCGGCCAGCTCGTCCACGATCACCAGCAGGTACGGATAGGTCTTGAGCTCGCGCTCACTGCCCTCGGGCAGCTTGACCTTGCCGCTGCGGATGGCCTCGTTGAAGTCGTCGATGTGCCGGAAGCCGAAGGCGGCCAGGTCGTCGTAGCGCAGGTCCATCTCGCGCACGACCCACTGCAGGGCCTCGGCGGCCCGCTTCGGGTTGGTGATGATCGGCGTGATCAGGTGCGGGATGCCCTCGTACGCGGTGAGCTCGACCCGCTTGGGGTCGACGAGCACCATCCGGACGTCCTCGGGGGTCGCTCTTATCATGATCGACGTGATCAGGCAGTTGATGCACGAGGACTTTCCGGAGCCTGTGGCACCGGCGACCAGGACGTGCGGCATCTTCGCCAGGTTGGCCATCTCGTAGCCGCCCTCGACGTTCTTGCCGAGCGCGACCAGCATCGGATGGTCGTCCTCGGCCGCGGCGGCCAGGCGCAGCACGTCGCCGAGGTTGACCATCTCCCGGTCGGAGTTCGGGATCTCGATGCCGACCGCGGACTTCCCGGGGATCGGCGAGATGATCCGCACGTCCGGGGAGGCCACCGCGTACGCGATGTTCTTCGTCAGGGCCGTGATCTTCTCGACCTTCACGGCCGGGCCGAGCTCGACCTCGTACCGCGTGACCGTCGGGCCACGCGTGAAGCCGGTGACGGCCGCGTCGACCTTGAACTCGCTGAAGACGTTGGAGAGCGCGTGGACCACGGCGTCGTTCGCCGCGCTGCGCGTCTTGCCCGGGCCACCGCGCTCCAGCAGGTCGAGCGAGGGCAGGGCGTACGTGATGTCCCCGGACAGCTGCAGCTGCTCCGCGCGCGGCGGCAGCTCGGTGTGTTCGGGCGCCGGCTTGGTCAGATCCGGTACGGCTCCGGAGACGCGTCCGGGCTTCTCCCCGCGGGCGGTCGGCACCGGGGCGGCCGAGGGGGCCTCCGGAGCCTCGGCGGCCTCCGCGGCGGCCGCGGCCACGGCGGCGGCCCGCTCGGCGGTGACGTCCCGGGTCAGGTCGGCGACCAGCGGGGAGGGCGGCATCCCGTTGAGCACGGCACCGTCCAGGGCGGCGGCCGCCGCCGCGGCGACGTCCACGGCGTCCATGGGCCGGTCGAAGGCCGGCTGCCCCGAGGGGCGCCGCGGGCGGCTGCGCCGGGTGAGCGCCTCCTCCTCGGCGCGGTCGACGTCGTACACGTCGCCGGGTCCACGGGAGGCGGGGGCACCGCGGCGCGGACGGGCGGCGGGCCGGGGGACGGCCTCGCGCCAGTCCTCCTCGTACAGCTCCTCGGCGGCCTCGGGGTCGTACGCCGGCTCGACGATGCCGAGCTTGGCGCCGAGGGCGCGCAGCCGCTGCGGGATGGCGTTGACGGGCGTGGCGGTGACGACGAGGAGCCCGAAGAGGGTGAGCAGCACCAGCAGGGGGACGGCGAGGACCTCGCCCATCATGAAGACGAGCGGCTTGGACGCGGCCCAGCCGATGAGCCCGCCGGCGTCCTGCATGGCCTCGGTGCCCGCGTCGCGCCCCGGGGAGCCGCAGGCGATGTGGACCTGCCCGAGCACGCCGATGACGAGGGCGGAGAGGCCGATCACGATCCGGCCGTTGGCCTCCGGCTTCTCCGGATAGAGGATCAGCCGGATGCCGATCGCGCCCACCAGCATCGGCACGAGCAGATCCAGGCGGCCGAAGGCGCCGGTGACGAGCATCTCCACGAGGTCGCCGACCGGCCCGCGCAGATGCGACCAGGTGCCGGCGGCGACGATCAGTGCGACGCCGAGCAGCAAGAGCGCCAGGCCGTCCTTGCGGTGCGCCGGGTCGAGGCCCTTGGCTCCCCGTCCTATGCCCCGGAACATCGCTCCCACGCCGTGCGCGAGGCCGAGCCAGAGGCCGCGGGCCAGCCGGTAGACACCACCGGTCGGGGACGGCGCGGGCCTGGGTGCCGCGGCCTTCTTCGCCGCGCTCTTCCTGGCGGGGGCCCGCTTCGCGGGCGCGGCCTTCTTGGCCGCGGTCTTCTTCGCGGGGGGCTTGACGGGCGCCTTCGCGGGCGCCGCCTTCTTCGCGGCGCCCGTCGTACGGCCGGCACGCGGCTTCGCGGTGCCCGCCGTGCCCTGGGAACCCTTGCCGGACGTACGTGAGGCCATGATGCTGAGGTTACCGGTGTGAGCGGCGTCGGACACGTGCGCGTCCGGCCTCACCCGTTCGTGTCGCCCTTGCCGGGGCGTGAAACTGACGCCCGCTCACCGCCGGCACCCGGGCGTTGACGATGCGTCAGCTCTGCGAGGGGAGGACGGAAGGGCCGCCTGTACCCGGCTCCAGCGCGTCCAGGGCCCGCCGCAGCCCGGTCAGTTTGCGCTCCAGATGGGCGGCGGTGGCGACGGCGGCGGCATCGGCCGAGTCGTCGTCGAGCTGCTTGGACAGCGCCTCGGCCTGCTCCTCGACCGCGGCGAGGCGGGCGGAGAGCTCGGCCAGCAGCCCGGCCGACTCCCTGGCGTGACCGCCCTGACCGCTGCCACCCTCCAGCTGGAGCCGGAGCAGCGCGGCCTGCTCCCGCAGCTGACAGTTCTTCATGTACAGCTCGACGAAGACCGACACCTTGGCGCGCAGGACCCACGGGTCGAACGGCTTGGAGATGTAGTCGACCGCGCCCGCGGCGTAACCACGGAAGGTGTGGTGCGGTCCGTGGTTGATCGCGGTGAGGAAGATGATCGGGATGTCCCGGGTCCGCTCACGCCGCTTGATGTGCGCCGCGGTCTCGAATCCATCCATTCCAGGCATCTGGACATCCAGAAGGATGACCGCGAAGTCGTCGGTCAGCAGCGCCTTGAGCGCTTCCTCCCCGGACGATGCCCGTACCAGCGTCTGATCGAGCGCGGAGAGAATGGCCTCCAGCGCCAGCAGATTCTCCGGCCGGTCATCGACCAGGAGGATCTTGGCCTTCTGCACCATGCCCCGTCCTCCTCGCCCCGGCATCGGCTCTCCCCGACTCGCCGAGTCGGGGGAAGCACCGGGCGCCGCCCCAGAAGACGACTCCCATGCGCCGTCCGTCCTTGTGCCGGTCATGGTAGCCGCACCCCGCCTGTCGCCACACCCTGTCACCGCGATGTCACTGTGCACGTAGCAGAAACGCGGTGAGAGACCAGAAGGTTCCCCGAATACCGCCCTCTCACACGCCCTCGGCGACAGTCCGTCAACAACCCTCCGTTCCGTTTCCGCGCATCCACTCCTCCATCACGGAGAGCAGGTGATCGGGGTCGACGGGCTTGGTGACGTAGTCGGACGCCCCCGACTCGATCGCCTTCTCCCGGTCGCCCTTCATCGCCTTCGCCGTGAGCGCGATGATCGGCAGCCCGGCGAACTGGGGCATCCGCCGGATCGCGGTCGTCGTCGCGTATCCGTCCATCTCGGGCATCATGATGTCCATCAGCACGACCGTCACGTCGTCGTGCTGCTCCAGCACCTCGATGCCCTCGCGACCGTTCTCGGCGTACAGCACCGCCAGACCGTGCTGCTCCAGGACGCTGGTGAGCGCGAAGACGTTCCGGATGTCGTCGTCGACGATCAGCACCTTCTCGCCGCTGAAGGAGAACGTACGGCGCGGCTCGGCCTCCGCCCTGTCGTCGGCCGTCTGCTCGGCCTGACCGGCCCTGCCCGGCTGGCCCGGCAGCGCCGGCCGCGCGTCCAGGCCGGCCTGCGCCGTCCTGCGCCGGTGCCGGAAGAGCGCGCCCGCCCCGGAGCGCAGATCGGCAGCCATGGGGCTGGGCGCGAACGGCGCACCGTCCTCGCCCTGGCCCTGCTCCGCACCCGTGTGCGGGTCCGTCGAGCCCTGCTCCCCGGGGCCGTAACCGTGCGGCGGCAGCTCGCTGGGGCTCAGCGGGAGGTAGAGCGTGAACGTCGAGCCGCGGCCCGGCTCGCTCGCCGCGTAGATCTCACCGCCGAGCAGCCGCGCGATCTCGCGGCTGATGGAGAGCCCCAGGCCCGTACCGCCGTACTTGCGGCTGGTCGTCCCGTCGGCCTGCTTGAACGCCTCGAAGATCACCCGCATCTTGCCCGCCGCGATCCCGATGCCGGTGTCCGTCACCGAGAACGCGATCAGCTCGGCCTCCGGGTCGCGCAGCGAACCGGCCTCCAGGAGCTGCTCGCGGATCGACTGCGGCACGTCCGTCCCGGCCGGCCGGATGACCAGCTCCACCGCGCCCGTGTCGGTGAACTTCACCGCGTTCGACAGGAGGTTGCGCAGCACCTGCAGAAGCCGCTGCTCGTCGGTGTGCAGCGTCGCCGGCAGCTCCGGGGAGACCCGGACCGAGAAGTCGAGCCCCTTCTCCGCGGTCAGCGGCCGGAAGGTCGCCTCGACGTAGTCGACGAGCTGGACCAGCGCGATACGGGTCGGGGAGACGTCCATCTTGCCCGCCTCGACCTTGGACAGGTCGAGGATGTCGTTGATGAGCTGCAGCAGGTCGGATCCGGCGCCGTGGATGGTCTCGGCGAACTCGACCTGCTTGGGCGAGAGGTTGGCGTCCGCGTTGTCGGCGAGCAGCTTGGCCAGGATCAGCAGCGAGTTGAGCGGGGTGCGCAGCTCGTGCGACATGTTGGCCAGGAACTCGGACTTGTACCGCATGGAGACGGCGAGCTGCTCGGCCCGCTCCTCCAGGACCTGCCGCGCCTCCTCGATCTCGGTGTTCTTCACCTCGATGTCGCGGTTCTGACGGGCCAGCAGCTCCGCCTTCTCCTCCAGCTCCGCGTTGGAGCCCTGGAGCTCCTTCTGCCGGTGCTCCAGCTCGGCGGAACGCTCGCGCAGCTGCTCGGTCAGCTCCTGCGACTGCTTGAGCAGCACCTCGGTCTTGGTGTTGACGCTGATGGTGTTGACGGTGGTCGCGATCAGCTCGGCGAGCTGGTTGAGGAAGTCCCGCTGGATCTGGGTGAAGGGCTGGAAGGAGGCCAGCTCGATCACGCCGAGGACCTTCCCCTCGAAGAGGACGGGGAGCACGATCACATGCGCCGGGGCCGCCTCGCCGAGGCCGGAGGAGATCTTCAGATAGCCCGGCGGCACATTGACCTGGATCGTCCGCTTCTCCTCGGCCGCCGTCCCGATGAGCGTCTCGCCGGGACGGAAGGAGGTGGGCATGGACCCGGCGGAGTATCCGTAACTGCCGCGCATCCGCAGCTCGTACGCGCCCTCACCCTGCCCGCCGAGTTCGGCGCTGCCGGTCGAGGAGCCGGTCGGCATCGCCACGAAGAAGGCGCCGTGCTGGGCCGAGACGACCGGGGTCAGCTCGCTCATGATGAGCGAGGCGACGTCGTCCAGATCGCGCCGTCCCTGCATCAGGCCGGAGATCCGGGCGAGGTTGCCCTTGAGCCAGTCCTGCTCCTCGTTGGCGAGGGTGGTGTCCCGCAGGTTGGCGATCATGGTGTTGATGTTGTCCTGGAGGGCCTGGATCTCGCCCGCCGCGTCCACGCCGTCGATCTTCAGGTTCAGGTCGCCGCGGGTCACCGCGGTCGCCACGGCCGCGATGGCGCGCACCTGCCGCGTCAGGTTCCCGGCCATCTCGTTCACGGACTCGGTCAGGTCCCGCCAGGTCCCGTCGACGTCCCGGACCCGTGCCTGGCCGCCGAGGATGCCCTCCGTACCCACCTCACGGGCCACGCGCGTGACCTCCTCGGCGAACGAGGACAGCTGGTCGACCATCGTGTTGATGGTGTTCTTCAGCTCCTGGATCTCACCGCGCGCGTCGATGTCGATCTTCTTGGTGAGATCGCCCTTGGCGATGGCGGTCGTGACGGCGGCGATCTGGCGCACCTGACCGGTGAGGTTCGACGCCATCGAGTTCACCGACTCGGTCAGGTCCTTCCAGGTGCCGGAGACACCCGGCACGCGCGCCTGACCGCCCAGCTCCCCTTCCGTACCCACCTCACGGGCGACTCGCGTCACCTCGTCGGCGAACGACGACAGGGTCGTCACCATCGTGTTGACGGTGTCGGCCAGCTCCGCGACCTCACCGCGCGCCTCGACCGTGACCTTCTTCGTCAGGTCACCGTTGGCGACCGCCGAGGAGACCCGGGAGATGTTCCGCACCTGACTGGTCAGGTTGTTGGCCATCAGGTTGACGTTGTCGCTCAGGTCCTTCCAGATTCCGGTGACCCCGCGCACCCGCGCCTGGCCGCCCAGGATGCCTTCCGTACCCACCTCACGGGCGACTCGCGTCACCTCGTCGGCGAAGTTGGACAGCTGGTCGACCATCGTGTTGACGGTCGTCACCAGCTCCAGGATCTCGCCCTTGGCGTCGACGGTGATCTTCTTCGACAGGTCGCCCTTGGCGACCGCCGTGGTGACCTCGGCGATGTTGCGCACCTGACTGGTCAGGTTGTTCGCCATGAAGTTCACGGACTGGGTGAGGTCCTTCCAGGTGCCGGAGACGCCCTGCACCTCGGCCTGACCGCCCAGGATGCCCTCCGTACCCACCTCACGGGCCACCCGCGTCACCTGCTCCGCGAAACTGGAGAGCTGGTCGACCATCGTGTTGAGGGTGTTCTTCAGCTCCAGGATCTCGCCGCGCGCGTCCACGTCGATCTTCTGCGACAGGTCACCGCGCGCCACCGCGGTGGCGACCTGCGCGATGTTACGGACCTGGGCGGTGAGGTTCCCGGCCATGCCGTTCACCGAGTCGGTCAGGTCGCGCCACACACCGGCGACGCCCGGCACCTGCGCCTGCCCGCCGAGCCGGCCGTCGGTACCCACCTCGCGGGCCACCCGGGTCACCTGCTCCGCGAACGCGGACAGCTGGTCGACCATCGTGTTGATGGTGTTCTTCAGCTCCAGGATCTCGCCGCGCGCGTCCACGTCGATCTTCTGCGACAGGTCACCGCGCGCCACGGCCGTGGTCACCTGCGCGATCTGCCGCACCTGGGACGTCAGGTTGCCGGCCATGAAGTTGACGGAGTCGGTGAGCTCCTTCCACGTACCGGAGACGCCGTCGACACGGGCCTGACCGCCCAGACGGCCCTCGGTGCCCACGTCCCTGGCCATCCGCGTCACCTGATCGGCGAAGGACGAGAGCTGCGACACCATCGTGTTGACGGTGTTCTTCAGCTCCAGCATCTCGCCGGCCACGTCCACGGTGACCTTCTGCGACAGATCACCGTTGGCGACCGCCGTCGTCACCTGCGCGATGTCCCGCACCTGACCGGTCAGATTCCGGAACGCCGTGTTCACCGAATCGGTCAGGTCCTTCCACGTACCCGCCGCACCCGGAACCTGCGCCTGACCGCCGAGCAGACCCTCGACGCCGACCTCCCGGGCCACCCGGGTCACCTCGGAACCGAACGCGGACAGCTGGTCGACCATCGTGTTGACGGTGTTCTTCAGCTCCAGCATCTCGCCGGCCACGTCCACGGTGACCTTCTGCGACAGATCACCGTTGGCGACCGCCGTCGTCAC
>NZ_JBVHWN010000014.1:211411-215872 GCF_055564335.1 Streptomyces sp. NPDC029139
CACCTGCGCGATGTCCCGCACCTGCGTGGTGATGTTGCGGAAGACGGTGTTGACCGAGTCGGTCAGGTCCTTCCACGTACCCGCCGCACCCGGAACCTGCGCCTGACCGCCGAGCAGACCCTGCGCACCGACCTCGCCCGACACACGCGTCACCTCGTCGGCGAACGTCCGCAGCGTCTCGGTCATCTGGTTGATGGTGTCCGCGAGTTGGGCGACCTCGCCGCGCGCGCTGACCGTGACCTTCTGGGACAGGTCGCCGTTGGCGACCGCCGTGGTCACCTCGGCGATACCCCTCACCTGATTGGTGAGATTTCCCGCCATCGTGTTGACGGAGTCGGTCAGGTCCTTCCAGACGCCGGCGACCCCCGCCACCTCCGCCTGACCGCCCAGCTCGCCCTCGGTACCCACCTCGCGCGCGACTCGCGTCACCTCGGAGGAGAACGAGGACAGCTGGTCCACCATCGTGTTGACGGTGTTCTTCAGCTCCAGCATCTCGCCGGCCACGTGCGCCGTGACCTTCCGCGACAGATCGCCCTTGGCGACCGCCGTCGTGACGAGAGCGATGTCACGTACCTGCGCCGTCAGCCGGTACGCCATCGTGTTGACGGAATCCGTCAGGTCCTTCCACGAACCGGACATTCCGCGGACCTGGGCCTGACCGCCCAGCTTGCCTTCGGTACCGACCTCCAGCGCGACCCGTGTCACTTCGTCGGTGAACGCCGACAACTGGTCGACCAGGTTGTTCACGGTCCGCGCGACCTTCAGGAACTCCCCACGGAGCGGCCGCGCCGCCCCGTCCGGCCCGTCCGAACGCAGGTCCATCCGCTGGTCCAGGTCACCCTCGGCGACCGCCGAGAGAACCCGCCCCACCTCGGAGACGGGCCGCGTCATGTCGTCGACCAGCGCGTTCGCGGCCTCGATCGCCGCCGCCCAGGCGCCCTCGCTGGCCCCCGCCTCGAGGCGCTCGGACAGCTTGCCCTCACGCCCCACCATGCGCCGTACCCGCGACAACTCGCCGGTCAGATGCATCTGCCGGTCGGCGACCTCGTTGAAAACGGCGGAGATCTCCGCCATCACACCGTCGCCCGACACGGTCAGCCGCTTGCGGAAGTTCCCGTCCCTCATCGAGACCAGGGCAGCGAGCAGCCGCTCCATGGCCGCCGCGTCCACCTGCACCGTCCCACCACTCCGAGACCGTCCGCCCCTCGCGCGCGCGCCGCTGCCGCCGCGACGAGGCGCCGCCGTGCCAGACTCCACCGTGTCCCTCCCGAAGGGGTTGACCGTACTGCCCGGGCCGTCACCACAAGCCTGCCCAGTGTTTCACCGCTGCGGAACCTGGCGATAACAGTTCGGCAGCTTCGCATAGCGTCCCCGCCGTCCGGGGACGGAAACAGTGGTGACCGGCATCCGCTCGGACAGCGAAGGTAAGTAACCTGGCATCCGGCTGTCCAACCGCCCCGGTCCGCCCGGCGGGGGTGGGGTGGCGCGAAAGACGACCACCGGGCAGCGGGAGGGGCAGACCGACCATGGCGGAGCCGGGCGTCGATACGCGTACGAGGAGTTCTGTGATCACCGCGCGGGCGGCTGCCACTTTCGACCCCGTCGGGCGGTCCGTCGCGACCGCCCGCGCCTTCGTCCGGGACACGCTCCAGGGGTGGGGGTACGCCGAGGTCGTCGACGACGCCGTCGTCCTCACCAGCGAGCTCGTCACGAACGCGGTGGTCCACGCCGGCACCGCGGCCGACGTCCTGTGCCTGCGGAGCGAGGACGGGGTCCGCGTCGAGGTCGCCGACCGCTACCCCGAGCGCGAGATCCCCCTCCAGGGCGGCCGCACGGTCGCCCACCCCGACCGGGAGAACGGCCGGGGCCTGCTCCTGTGCGCCGCCCTCGCCACCCGCTGGGGAGTCGACTACACCCCCACGCACAAGCGCGTCTGGTTCCACCTCGATCTGCCCGAGCGCACGATCGGCACCCGCTCCGCGGGCCCGGTCGTCCCCGACGCCCTCCTGCCGGTCGCGGACACCCGCGTCCGCGTGGCCGTCGCCCAGATCGACCGCGGCGGCGCCATCAGCGCCTGGAACGAGGACGCCGAGGAACTCTTCGGCTACGGCGCCGAGCAGGTCACCGGCAAGCCGCTCGGCGATCTCGCCGCCTGGCCGCACACCCCCGGAATCGGCACCGGCCTCGCCGAGGCCCTCCGCCTCTCCCGCTGGGAGGGCAGCTACGGCATCCGCTGCGCCGACGGCCGGGTCATCCCCGTGTACGCCTCCCATCTGCGCGTCCGGGACGCCGAGGGCGAGCCCTCCACGGTCTGCCTCCTGGTACGGGAGTACGAGCGCGCGGTCCTCCAGACCCCGCAGCGCACCCCGGTCTCCGACTCGGGCGCCGAGAGCCGCGCCACCGACCCCTTCGAGGTCTTCATCGGCTCCCCCGCCCCGGACGACCTCGACGGCCTCCTCCAGCGCACGGTGGAGCGCGCCCGCGACATGCTCGACGGCGACTCCGCCTTCCTGCTGCTCGCCACGGACGACGAGACGGAGCTCGAGGTACGGGCCACGACCGGCCTCCCCTCCGCCCGCCAGCGGTTCGCCCGCGTCCCCGTCGAGACCGGCGCCAGCCGCTACGGCTCCGCCCGGATGCCGGCCGTCCACGAGGACCTGGCCGCCGTCCCCGGCGCGGTTCCCCTCCTGGAGGGCACCGGGATGCGCTCGGTGGTGACGGTCCCCCTCAAGGTCGAGGGGCGCCTCACGGGCTCCCTCGGGGTGGCGGCCGAGAGCGCGAACCGCTACTCGAACGAAGAGGCCCTGCGCCTGCAGTTCGCCGCCGACCGCATCGCCCTCGCCGTCGAATCGGCCCGTCTCGGAGAGCTCGAACGCCTCCGCCGCGGGTCCCTCAGCTTCCTCGTCGAGGCTTCCGACCTGCTGGCCGGCACTCTCGACCGCGATCAGACGCTGGCCCTCATGGCCCAGATGACGGTCCCCACCCTGGCCACCTGGTGCGCCGTCTACACGATCGCCGACCAGGTCTCGGACCCGTACCTCTCGTACGTCCTCCACGAGGACGAGGACCGCATCGACGGCCTGAAGGCCCTGCTGTCCTCCATCGCTCCGCCCGATCCGGTGCCCACCCCCGGCGCCCGCGTCTGGTCGGCCCCGGCCGAGGCCGCGCACCGCGCGGCCCTCTCCACCTCGATGCGCGAACTGGGGGGCACGGGCGGCCTGTTGTCCTCCGGGATCGACGCCACGCTGGCGACCGCGAACGTCGTCGGCGGTGAGACGGTGGTCCTGCCGCTCGTGGCTCGCAACCGCGTCATCGGCATGCTCACCCTGGGCAAGCCGTCCGACGACCACTTCCGTCAGGAGATCCTGGAGCTCGCGGAGGATCTGTCCCGGCGGGCGGCCCTCGCTCTCGACAACGCCCGTCTCTACTCGGAGCGCGTGGCCATCAGCCAGTCCCTCCAGCGCAGCCTGCTGCCGCCGGGCCTGCCCGACATCCCCGGTGTCGAGGTGGACGTCATCTACCGCGCGGCCGGTGAGGGCAACGAGGTCGGCGGAGACTTCTACGACCTCTTCCCGATCCGGGACAACGCCTACGGCTTCGCCATCGGCGACGTCTGCGGTACGGGTCCGGAGGCCGCGGCCGTGACGGGCCTGGCCCGGCACGCCCTGCGTCTGCTGGCCCGTGAGGGCTTCGGCGGCCCGGCGGTCCTGGAGCGCCTCAACGCGGCGATCCTCGACGAGGGCGCCCGCAGCCGCTTCCTGACGCTGCTGTACGGCGAGCTGTGGCCGCAGGAGGACGGTTCGGCCGTCCTCAAGGTCGTCTGCGCCGGCCACCCGCTGCCGCTCCGTCTGCGTCAGGACGGCTCGGTCGTCCCCGCGGCCGATCCGCAGCCGCTGCTGGGCGTCCTGGAGGACCTGGAACTGTACGAGCAGACCATCACGCTCGACCCGGGCGACGTCCTGCTCTGTGTCACCGACGGCGTCACGGAACGCCGCGAGGGCACGCGGATGCTCGGCGACGACGGCCTGATCGAGGTTCTCAAGACGTGTACGGGCCTCACGGCCGGCGCGGTCGCCGCCCGCATCCTGCGCGCGGTCGAACGCTTCGCCCAGGAGCCCGCTTCGGACGACATGGCCATCCTGGCCATGCGGATCCCCGAGCCCCGGCACGGGGACTGACATCGCTCTCGTCGGGCCCGCGTCGCCGGGCCCGACGAGCCACTCCCTTCCCTTCTCCCACGAAGGGACAACGCAAAAAGGCCCCCGCCATGAGGCGGGGGCCTTTTCTCTGAGCCCTTTAACGGAATCGAACCGTTGACCTTCTCCTTACCATGGAGACGCTCTACCGACTGAGCTAAAAGGGCGGGTTGTTCGGCGGCGTCCTACTCTCCCACAGGGTCCCCCCTGCAGTACCATCGGCGCTGAAAGGCTTAGCTTCCGGGTTCGGAATGTAACCGGGCGT